>NZ_LJPW01000031.1 GCF_001400735.1 Pseudomonas caricapapayae | reverse complement strand
CCTACTGGCAAGCCCAACTCCCCACCCTGTGGAAAACCATCAGCAACCGCGGCCCCGGCAACTTCGAACCCTCCCCTTGGCTACCGATCCGCTGGGCTCAGCATCAGGTCAAGGAGTTCGACGCTGCGCCGGTGCTCGGCTATCTGCATCGCCCGATCAAGGCGTCCATGCAGGATGAAAACGGCAAGCGTCTGAAACCTGCCTTGCAAGCAAAAGCCCTGCAAGCCGCCTGGGTTCAGGCGCTGGATACCTTGCCCGAAGGCCAGAAACCGGTCCGGGTGTTCTACGACAGCACCAACAATCCGGAAGCCGAAATTGCTCTGAACAACGCCCTGCACGACCTGAACAAGGACGGCCATGGTCTTGAGCTCGGCAATGTCGAAGAGGGTTACGACATCGGTCGTCGTCTGGGCAATACCGGGGTCAGCGGTGCGCTGGTCGAGATCAATCTGGCGACCATCGCCAGTTACAAGGATGGCGGCGTCAGCGCCGTGGTCTACGCCGGCACCGATGGCAGCCTGACCGTACAAATGGTCCGCCCGCCCGATGAGGCCCGCAAGGCGAAGAACAGCCAGAACCGCGGCGCAGATCCATTCACTTACGGTTCACCATAAGTACGAGCCGTGCGAGAGGTCTGACAGCAACTTCAGCCTTTGCGTGCTTTTTAAGCATCACGCTGCAATAAGTCCCAAAGTCACACCCAAAAAATCTGATCTATGTAGACGCAATATTCAAGAAGACGATGATGAGTCGGCCATAAAAGCGGTATTCGCCACAAAAGACCAGCCTGTAACGAACGCATACAAAAAAGCCCCGACTCTCACGAGCCAGGGCTTTGTCATACCGCACAGACCACTATTCCTGAACCACCCGCACAATCCGCTGCGGCAATGGAATCTCGATACCCGCGTCCTTCAAGCGGTCGCGTGCTTCGATGTTGAACATCGAGGTCACGTCGCCCATATCGCCACTGCTGGTCCAGACGCGCAGAGACAAGGTAATCGCGTTCTCCCCCAGTGCGGCTACCACGGCCTGCGGGGCCGGGTCCTTGAGTACCCGCGGGTCGTCGGCCATGTCCAGCAGGACCTGCAAGGCTTTCTTGAGATCGGCATCGTGGCTCACGCCGATATCGAAAGTGATTTTACGGGTTGGCTGACGGTTGGTGTTGGTGATGATGCCGTTGGACAGGTTGCCGTTGGGGATGATCACGGTACGGTTGTCACCGGTGCGCAACACGGTGTGGAAGATCTGGATGTTGTCGACGGTTCCCGATACACCCTGAGCTTCGATCCAGTCACCGATGCGGAACGGGCGGAACAGGAGGATCAGCACGCCGCCCGCGAAATTCGCCAGGCTACCCTGCAATGCCAGACCGATCGCCAGACCGGCAGCACCGATCGCCGCAACGAACGAGGTGGTTTCCACGCCGATCATCGACGCGACGCTGACCACCAGCAGAATTTTCAGAATGATGTTCGCCAGGTTGCTGACAAAGCCCTGCAAGGCCAGATCAGCGTGTCGCAGCGCCAGCAAGGCACCCAGCTTGCCGGTCAGCCGGTTGATCAGCCACCAGCCTACACACAGCGTTACGACTGCAAGCAGCAAGCGGCTGCCGTACTCCATGATCATCGGAATCCACGCCTGCGACGCTTGCCACAGGTGACCGACTTCTGCGTTTAAATCCATCGTTCTCTCCTTACCCGCCATGAACTGCGATCAAAACCACGGCGGCCTGCCGTCATTTCGATGCTCAAGGCGATTCGGACTGACCGGGGGACGCAGGGTTCCCCGGCTTTCAGTGCAAATGTTCAGTCACGGAAGTTGTTGAATTGCAGCGGCATGCCCGAATCGTAGGCGCGCAGCGCTGCAATGGCTTCCTGCAAATCGTCACGCTTCTTGCCGGTTACCCGTACCTGCTCGCCCTGAATGGCAGCCTGGACCTTGAGTTTGGCTTCCTTGATATGAGCGACGATTTTCTTCGCCAGCTCCTTGTCGATGCCTTCGCGCAGAATGACTTCCTGCTTCATCAATTTGCCCGAGGCGTAGGCGTCCTTGATCTCGAGGCATTTCGCGTCGATCTTGCGTTTGACCAGCGCCAGCTTGAGGATTTCGATCATGGCTTCCAGCTGGAAGTCCGCCTCGGCAGTCAGCGTGACGGTCAGCTCCTTGAACTCGAAAGTGCCTTTGCCTTTGAGGTCATAGCGACGGTCCAGCTCTTTGATGGCGTTGTCGACGGCATTCGTGACTTCGTGTTTATCCAATTCGGACACTACGTCGAACGAGGGCATGTAAGTTCTCCAGATAAACGGCGTGCGCACGATTCGGGCACGCATGACTTGACGGTGTGAAAGAACGCTCATTATAACGAGACTTTTCCTGCGTTCACTGCGAGCCGTTCATGTACATCCTTGTTTTCACTTTCAGAAGACCGCTCCAGCGCCTCAACGTGCCTCACAGATGACGGCGATATGGCATGTCCTCGGTGCGGGCAGTCTTGGCTGTCTGTGGGCGGCGCGGCTGGCACGCACGGGTCTGCCAGTGCGGCTGATTCTTCGCAGCGCCGATCGGCTGGCTGCATACAACGGCAGCGGCGGTCGCGTGACGCTGGTCGAAAACGATACGGCCCATATGTACTCAGTCGAAGCACAGACCGCCGAACATCGGCAGCCCATCGAGCGTCTGCTGGTCACCTGCAAGGCCTACGACGCTGAACACGCTGTTGCGCAACTGTCTGCACGGCTGGCGGCACATGCCGACGTCATCCTGTTACAGAACGGCCTGGGCAGCCAGGACGCTGTGGCAGCACATGTCCCCCTCGCCCGCTGCCTGTTTGCCTCCAGCACCGAGGGCGCATTTCTGGAGTCGGACTGGCGTGTCAGGTTTGCCGGCCACGGCTTCACCTGGCTGGGTGATGTATCGAACCCGCAAGCCCCCGCGCTGCTGCAAGACTTGCACGACAGCGGCATTCCCCACGAATGGACGCCGGACATCCTGACGCGCCTGTGGCGCAAGCTGGCGCTCAACTGCGCGATCAACCCGCTGACGGTACTGCATGATTGCCGTAACGGTGGCCTGCTGGAGCACGTCTGCGAGGTCGCCACGCTTAGCGCCGAGCTGACCGACCTTCTGAACTGCTGCGGTCAGCCTGCCGCTGCGCAGGGGCTATATGATGAAGTGCTGCGCGTCATCCACGCGACGGCCGCCAACTACTCATCCATGTATCAGGATGTGCTCCACGGCAGGCGAACCGAAATCAGCTACCTGCTGGGTTACGCGTGTGCAGCAGCGACACGTCATCGCTGTCCGGCACCTCACCTGCAACAATTGCAGTCGCGCCTGACAGCACACTTGGCACGCAAGGGTTTGCGTACGGACTAGCCCGCGCTACCCTGCTGGCATCACACGTCACTGCGACTTGCCCAATGCCTTTGCGCCAACGCCTGGAAAACCTGCCGGTAGGTCAAAAACTGCTGGCCGCCCTACTGGTCCTGATGACCACCGTGCTGCTGGTCGCCAACCTGACCTTCATCAGCGCGGCTTATTACATCTCGCAGGAGGCGATGGCTCCGCAGGCCCTGCAGACCATCGGCCGCCTGATCAGCAGCGCCAACCTCAACGAGCGATCCTTGTACTCGCCGGCCGACGCCCGCGCGTTGCTCAAGGAACTTAAAAGCTACGGCCCGTTACGTGCAGCAGCCATATACGACAACGACGGGGAGCGGCTCGAACAGATGCAACAGGGCGAGAGCCTCCAGTTGCCCAGGCACTACAAGGACCTCGACAGCTGGCGGCTGAGCGAGTTTCGCAGCACGCAGGTCATTACTGTGCCCAAGGGCGACGAACCGCCAGGGCACCTGTTGCTGGTTGCCAGCAGCGAGCTGCCTCCCGCGTTCTACACCGGTACGCTGACTGCCAGCCTGGGCATTCTGGTGTTCAGCGTGTTGCTGTGGCTGGTGGTGGCGCGGCAGATCCGGCGTTTGATTACCGAGCCCATCTACCAGTTGGAAGAACTGTCCCGGCAGGTGACCCGCGAAGAAAACTACGCCCTGCGTGCAGAGCCTGGCAACGAGGATGAAATCGGCAGTCTGGCCGAGGCCTTCAACACCATGCTGTCGCGTATCGAGGCGCGTGAGCAGCAACTCAAGCGCGCCCGGGATGATTCCCAGGAAGCCTACGATCAGGCGCAGGGGCTGGCCGAGGAAACCCGCCATACCAACCGCAAGCTGGAGCTTGAAGTCCAGGTGCGCAGCAAGATCGAGAAGAAGCTCACCGGCTTTCAGAACTACCTCAACAGCATCATTGATTCGATGCCCTCGGCGATGATTGCGCTGGACGAGCAGCTGTACGTCACGCAGTGGAATCAGGAGGCTACAGCGCTGTCCGGAACGACGCTGGACGAAGCGCTGAACCAGCCGATCTTCCTCGCCTTCGAGCCGATGCGCTCGTTTCTGCCGCAGATCAAGCACACTGTCGAGCGCCACAGTGTGACCAAGATCGAGCGCGTGACCTGGATCAAGAACGACGAGTCGCGCCACTATGCGCTAACGTTCTACCCGTTGACCGGGGATGCCGGGCGCGGCGTGGTGATCCGCATCGATGACATCACCCAGCGCATATCGCTGGAAGAAATGATGGTGCAGTCGGAAAAAATGTTGTCTGTCGGCGGTCTGGCAGCGGGCATGGCCCACGAGATCAACAACCCGCTGGGCGCCATTCTGCATAACGTGCAGAACATTCGTCGGCGCCTGTCACCGGAACTGCCGAAGAACGTAGAACAGGCCGAGGCCGACGGTATCGACCTGGCGCAGGTCAATCATTACCTGGATAGCCGCGAAGTGCCGAAACTGCTGGACGGCATCCAGCAGGCCGGTGCCAGGGCAGCAAAGATTGTCAGCCACATGCTCAATTTCAGCCGTTTGAGCAGTCGTCAACTGTCACCCTGCGACTTGCCCGCCTTGATCGATCAGGCAGTGGAAATTGCCAGCAACGATTTCGATCTGACCGTCGGTTTCGACTTCAAGGGCCAGCACATCATTCGCCAGTTCGACCCGGAGCTGGGTCCGGTGCCATGCATCGCAAACGAACTGGAGCAAGTGCTGCTGAACCTGCTGAAAAATGCCGCTCAGGCCATTCACCAGCGTCCGGAGAGCGAAGAACCGGGGCGTATCGTTCTGCGTACCCGCCTCAATCCGCCATGGGCCGAAATTCAGGTCGAGGACAACGGCATCGGCATGTCCGAGAATGTTCGCAAGCGTACATTCGAGCCGTTCTTTACTACCAAGGAAATAGGCCAGGGCACCGGACTGGGTCTGTCGGTGTCGTACTTCATTGTCACCAACAACCACAAGGGCCAGATGGAGGTGCAGTCCTCTCTTGGCACAGGCACCTGCTTTACGCTGCGTTTGCCACTGGTGGCCAACCAGGTGAGCGTTCAGCAGCAGGTTATTTCCAAGTCTTGATCAGGAACCATATCAATGGGCTTTCGTTTGTCGAAGATCTACACACGCACCGGCGACGCCGGGGAAACCGGCCTGGGCGACGGCAGGCGGGTGTCCAAGGACCATCCGCGCGTCGAGGCCATCGGTGAGGTCGATACGCTCAACAGCCAGCTCGGGCTGTTGCTGGCGGGGCTGATCGATGAGGCTCAACGCGTGCCGGCCCTTGATGAGGTGATCAAGGTACTCGCACCTTGCCAGCATCGACTGTTCGATCTTGGAGGTGAGCTGGCAATGCCGACTTACAAGGCGCTCAACAGCACCGAGGTCGAGCGCCTGGAAGCGGCGATTGATGTATGGAACGAAGAGTTGGGGCCACTGGAAAACTTCATCCTGCCCGGTGGCTCGACGCTGATCGCTCAAGCTCACATCTGCCGCAGCCTGGCCCGCAGTGCAGAACGCCGCTGTCAGCACCTGAATGCCGTCGAGCCGCTTGAAGGCGCAGGGCTGGCTTACATCAACAGGCTGTCGGACCTGCTGTTCGTCGCTGCAAGATTGATCGCCAGAAGGCAGAGCATCGCCGAAATACTCTGGGAGCCCGCGCCCAAACCGGTTTGATTGGCATGCGAAACAGCGGCGCTGCACAGGTGTATGACGCGGAGCGTCGCGAAGGGCATTCCCGCGCTGAAGCGTGAGGAACGATATCCCGACTATCGTGCGACGCTTGTACGACTCAGACGATCTCGTCAGGCCAGAACGCGCGAATCCCGGCCACGCCTTGTGCACCGCTTTCCCAGGCTTGTCGACGCTCGGTGGGGCCCACGCCGCCCAACAGAAAGACCGGCTTGTTGAAGCCTGCGATCAACTGCGTTGCCTGCTTCCAGCCCAGCGGCTGCGCATCGGGATGAGTCAAGGTTGCTTGAACGGGTGACAGGGTGACGAAATCCACGCCCATTTGTTCGGCCAGGGCCAGCTCCTCGGCGTTATGACAGGAGGCCGCCAGCCAGCGGTTCTCAGGGAACGGACGGCCGCGGCTGGCATACTTGCGCAGTTGCTCGGCCGTCAGGTGCCAGCCAGCGGACGGGAAGTCGCCCAACCACTCCAGAGGTCCCTTGAGCATAAGCTGCGCCTTGCCCGCACACAGTCCGGCCGCATCCACTGCCAGATCGCGATACTTCGGGTCATAACCACCCGGCGCTCGCAGTTGCACCAGCTTGATGCCGCCTGCAATGGCCTTCTGCATTCCGCGCAACAGCTCGATGTTGTCCAGCCCTTCAGGAGTGATCAGGTATTCGTCAGGCAAACGGGCGGCCGCGACGATAGGCTGGTTGGCGGCCGGAAAGTCATAATTGACCAGGTCACGCGGAGCCGCCCAGACCAGCGGCTGCCCTTCTGCGCCGTGCGGCTCGCCGGTAAAGGCCGAGACCTCCCAGACATCCAGCAGCACCTGCTTGTCCGGATAATCGTGGCAGACCTTGATCAACGGACGCGCGGTCGTGACCAGGATCCCCAGCTCTTCCTGCAGTTCACGTGCGAGTGCAGCCTGGACGGTCTCACCCTCTTCGACCTTGCCGCCAGGAAACTCCCAGAGGCCGCCTTGGTGCTGAGTGTCGGCACGTCGGGCAATCAATACGCTGCCGTCAGCGCCACGAATGACGGCGGCGGCCACATGAACTCGTTTCACAATCAGGACTCCTGCAGACCGGCCTGCTGCCAGCGCTTGAAGGCAGGCCATTGGTAGATGGTTTCGATATAGGCCAGCGCCTCTTCCGGCAACTGAACGCGATAGCTGCGCAAACGAATCGCCACCGGCGCGAAGAACGCATCAGTAATGCTCGGCTTGCCAAACAGAAACGGACCGCTTTCGGCAGCCCGAGCGCGGCACTCGGCCCACAGCTCGACAATACGGTCGATGTCGTTCTGGGTATCGACCGGAATCACTTCCAGTGCCTGATCCTGGCGCAAGTCCATCGGCATGTTGGAGCGCAGGCTGACGAAACCGCTGTGCATCTGCGCACACGCAGAACGCGCCTGGGCGCGAGCAGCGATGTCGCGTGGCCACAATTCGACGTCAGGGAAGCGTTCGACCAGATACTCGCAAATGGCCAGAGAATCGATGATCGTACCGTGCTCGCACTGCAACGCAGGGACCTTGCCGGTCGGCGAATATTTGAGAATGTTCTTGCGGGTATCAGGCTGGTTCAGACGAATGACCTGATCGGTGAACGGTGCACCGGTCATTTCCAGCACCAGCCAAGGGCGCAGCGACCAGGAGGAATAGCGTTTGTCGCCGATAATCAGATGCAGGCTCATGGTTCAGCTCCATTGAGCCCGGCGCGAGGGCAGGATGACCCCGCACCGGGGATTGAATCAGGTGCGATATTCCGCGTTGATCTTCACGTATTCGTGAGAGAGATCAGTGGTCCAGATTGTTTCGCTGCAATCACCGCGACCCAGCTCGATACGAATGGTGATCTCTTCTTCGGCCATGACTGCCGAGCCCTGCTCTTCGGTATAGGTCGTGGCACGGCAACCCTGGCTGGCGATGCATACACCGCCCAGGAATACGTCGATCTTGCTCACGTCCAGGTCCGGAACGCCCGCACGGCCGACAGCAGCCAGAATGCGCCCCCAGTTCGGATCGGACGCAAACAGCGCAGTCTTGATCAGTGGCGAGTGGGCCACGGCATAACCGACGTCCAGACATTCCTGGTGATTGCCGCCACCGTTGACTTCTACTGTCACGAATTTGGTAGCACCTTCACCATCACGCACGATGGCCTGAGCGACTTCCATGCACACGTCGAAGACCGCTTTCTTCAACGCCTCGAACAATGGGCCTTGGGTCTCGGTGATCTCGGGCAGATCAGCCTGACCAGTGGCGATCAGCATGCAGCAATCGTTGGTCGAGGTATCGCCGTCGATGGTAATGCGGTTGAACGACTTGTTGGCGCCGTCACGTATCAGGTCCTGTAGCACGCTCTGCGACACCTTGGCGTCGGTGGCGATATAGCCAAGCATGGTCGCCATGTTCGGGCGAATCATTCCAGCACCCTTGCTGATGCCGGTCACAGTGATGGTCACGCCATCATGGGTGAATTGACGGCTGGCACCCTTGGGCAGGGTGTCGGTAGTCATGATCCCGGTCGCCGCTGCGGCCCAGTTATCCACAGAGAGGTCATCCAGCGCGGCTTGCAGAGCGCCCTCGATCTTTTCCACAGGCAACGGTTCGCCGATCACACCCGTCGAGTACGGCAGCACCGCCGATGCATCGACGCCGGTCAGTTGCGCCAGCTTTTCGCAAGTGCGCCGTGCAGCAATCAGACCTGGTTCACCTGTGCCCGCGTTGGCGTTGCCGGTGTTGGTCAG
>NZ_LJPW01000080.1 GCF_001400735.1 Pseudomonas caricapapayae | reverse complement strand
GGTGGCGCGCCACCAGATGCTTGTACAGCACCTGCCCCGCGGCGTAGGTGAAGTTGGCCAGTTGCAGCAACAGGAAACCGCCAAGGAAGTCGCCGTCCAGGCCATCGTAACGAATCACGCCAGCGCCCAGCACCGCGACCACCGCCGCCAGCAATGCCCAGGGGTTGAAGCCTCGGTTCAGCGCATCTTCGATCAACGTCACGTGCAGCGGCGTGAGGATGGTGAAGAGCAGCACTTCCGGCACCGTCAGCACCCTGAAACTCAGGTACAGGCAGACATAAGTGACGCCGAACTGCAGCGCGCCAATCATTAGCATGCTGCGCATGAAGCGGGGTTCGACCTGACGCCAACGGGTCAGCGGAATGAACACCAGACCGGCCAGCACCACGCGGACCAGCACCGCGAGGTAGCTGTCGACGTGCCCGGCCAGGTAAACACCGATCAGGCTGAACGAAAACGCCTGAATCAGTGTGACGAAAAGTAGATATCCCATGCCCGCCCCTCATTTTTGAAGGGCGCGACCATAGCGGTTGCGTCATTCACTGTCCACTCGAAGACCGCCGCTTTTTGACGCCAACCCATCGCCGCGACCCGCGTTACCCGTCACAAATATGACAGCTGCATTATTGACGCACATGTCGTCGGTTTCGCCGAAAATATAGACCATATCAAGCAACTTTTCCTGAACGAAAGGTCTTATGATCGGACCGCTGCAATATTGACTTCCTCACCTGAAATGCGCGTCGCCTGGAGTAACATCATGATATTCAACACAAAAGATTTTGGAGCACTGGGCAACGGCGTCACTGACGATACGGCAGCCATTCAGGCCGCAATCGACGCAGCCGCTGCGGCAGGCGGTGGGGAAGTGGTCATGGGGGCCGGGACATACATTGTGTCCGGCGGCGAGGAGCCTTCGGATGGCTGCCTGATGCTCAAGAGCAACGTCACCTTGTCGGGCGCAGGCATGGGCGAGACGGTCATCAAACTCGCGGATGGCTCAGATACCAAAATCACCGGCATCGTGCGCTCGGCCTACGGCGAAGAGACTCACGACTTCGGCATGAAAAATCTGACACTGGACGGTAACCGGGACGCGACCACAGGCAAGGTCGACGGCTGGTTCAACGGTTACATTCCAGGCTCTGACGGCAAGGACTCGAACGTGACGCTGGACAGCGTCGAGATCAAGGATTGCTCGGGATACGGTTTTGACCCGCACGAACAGACCGTCAATATGGTGATCAAGAACAGTGTCTCCCATGGCAACGGCCTCGACGGCTTCGTGGCCGATTACCTGAGCGACAGCGTGTTTGAAAACAACATCGCTTACAACAACGACCGCCACGGCTTCAACGTGGTGACCAGCACCCACGATTTTACCCTGAGCAACAACGTCGCCTACGGCAATGGCAGCACCGGCATCGTGGTACAGCGCGGCAGTGAAAACATCCCCTCGCCCGCCAATATCACTATCACCGGTGGCGCGGTCTACGGCAACGGTGCCGAAGGCGTGCTCATCAAGCTGTCCAGCCAGGTCTCGGTCAGCGGCTTGGACATTCACGACAACGGCAGTGCGGGCGTACGCATCTACGGCAGTTCCGGGGTGGATGTCTTTGATAACACCCTGAGCAACAACTCGCTCGGCGCGCCTGTGCCAGAGATCATCATTCAATCCTACGACGACACCTCGGGCGTCTCCGGCAAATATTTCAACGGCAGCGACAACCTGATCCGCGGCAATGTGATCACAGGCAGTGACAACTCCACCTACGGCGTTGCCGAGCGCAACGAAGACGGCACCGACCGCAACAGTATCGTCGGCAACACCATCAGTCACACCAGCAAAGGGCTGACCCTGGTTTACGGCGATGGCAGCTTTGCGGGCGATTCGTTTCCACTGGTCACCGTGCAAGGGACAGAGGCCAACGATGCGATCACCGGCAGTGCAGCAAACGAGATGATTCTCGGACTGGTCGGCAAGGACACACTCAACGGCGGTGCCGGTGACGACATTCTGGTGGGCGGTGCCGGTGCCGACAAACTCACTGGCGGCGCGGGTGCCGACACCTTTCGCTTCGATCAGTTGACCGACAGCTACCGCACGGCGACCGCCAGCGCCACCGACCTGGTCACCGACTTCGACATCAGCCAGGACCGCATCGACCTGACAAACCTGGGGTTCAGCGGGCTGGGCAGCGGCAAAGGCGGCACGCTGAACATCAGCTACAGCGCCACGCTCGACCGGACTTACATCAAGTCACTCGACGCCGATGCCAGCGGCAACCGCTTCGAACTGGGCTTGAGCGGCAACCTGAAAGACACACTCAATGCCAGCCATTTCATCTTTCAGCGGGTCGTGGAGGGTACGGCGGGTGGCGATACTCTCACCGGCACTGACGGCAATGATGTCATCAATGGCAATGCCGGTATTGACCGTATCGACGGCGGGGCTGGTGCAGACATCATCAACGGCGGGGCTGATGCCGATACCCTGACCGGGGGTGCAGGCGCGGACGTGTTCGTCTATAACTCGCGGCTGGACAGCTATCGCAACTACAACGCCAGCAGTACCAAGCAAAGCGACACCATCACCGACTTCAACCCTGCCGAGGACCGAATCGACCTGTCCAGCATCGGCCTGCGTGGCCTGGGGGATGGCAGCGCCAATACCATCTACCTGTCCGTCAATGCCGACGGCAGTAAGACCTACATCAAGACCAATGCAGTCGACACTACCGGCAATCGCTTCGAGATCGCGCTGCAAGGCAATCTGCTCGACAAACTGAGTGCGTCCAGCTTCATCTTCTCCACCGCGTCGGCCGCCAATCAGGCACCGGTACTCAATACGCCGCTGATGGACCAGAACGTTACCGAGCTGAAAGCGTTCTCCTATGCGGTGCAACCTGGCAGTTTCAGTGATCCAGACAGCGACACACTGACTTACAGCGCAACCCTGGCTGATAACAGCGCCCTGCCCGAGTGGTTGAAGTTCGACAGCAAGACCCTGACGTTCAGCGGCACGCCAGGCGGCACTGCATCAGGGCTTTACTCCGTGCTGCTGACCGCCAGCGATGCCACGGGCGCGTCGGTGGCTGACAGTTTTGCCATCACCGTGGGCAACGTGACGCCGGGTATTCTGACCGGCACCGAGAATGCGGAATCGCTGTACGGCACCGAAGGTAACGACACCCTTCTGGGGCTGGCCGGCGACGATACGCTGCGCGGCGATACCGGTGCCGACATTATCAACGGTGGCGCAGGGCGCGACGCCTTGTACGGTGGAGCCGATGCCGACACATTCGTTTACAGCGTACTCACCGACAGCTATCGCGATTACGACGCTGGCGGGCTGACCGCCACCGACACGATCTACGACTTCACTCCCGGTCAGGACAGGATAGACGTATCCGCGCTGGGCTTTCTGGGGTTGGGCAGCGGTGAAGACCACACGCTGTACATGACCCTCAACGAGACAGGCGACAAAACCTACATCAAGTCGGCCACGCCGGATGCCGACGGCAATCGCTTCGAAATCGCCCTGAGCGGCAATCTGATCGACACCCTGACCGACGCGGACTTCGTCTTCGCTCAGCGTGAGGCCCAGGAAATTCTCTACCTGCCGACGCTGGGCCAGTCCAACGCCCGCCTGCTGCGGATGACCGAGGACGATAACCAGTCAGGCACCTCGGAAATGGTCAAGGACCTGGCCCGTTACACCGATTACGACGTCCGCAGTCAGTTCACCGATGCCAATGGTGATGGTATTGACCTTGCCGTGGGCGGCAGCACCGTCGTCGGCTACTCGACCGGCACCCAGGAAGAACAGCGTGTTTCCTGGTGGCTGGTCGATACCGATCAGCCTGGTCCGGCACTGCTGCGCGCTGCTGAACTGCTCAAGTCGCAACTGGCATCGCTGACGTCTATCGACAAAGTGACGACCGGGATCATATGGGGCCAGGGCGAAGAAGCCGCACAGGAAATCGCCCGCGCCACTGACAAGCAGGCGGCAGCCGATCTGTACAAAGCCTCGACCCTGAAGGTATTCGATTACCTGCATGCACAGATAGGCGACTTTACCGTGTACATGGCTGAAACCGGCCATTACCAGACCGAAGCGGCCAAGGCGCGTGGTTACACCGAGGAAAAGATCAACGCCATCGTCGAGGGTGCCGGGTACGTAAGAACTGCCCAGGAAGCCATCGCCAACGAGCGTGCCGACGTCAAGCTGGCGGTTGACTATACCGACCTGCCCTTGCGTTACGAGGTCAACCCATTGGTTTACCCCGATGACGTCTGGCATTTGCATGAAGAGTCTGCCGAAATAGTCGGCCAGCGTCTGGCGGACTTCATTGCCGATGATCTGGGCTTTCAAGGCAATACCAGCGACAACAATGACCCGGCGGCCATTTTCGAAAGTGGCCAGAACGAAGGTGGCAACATCTTTGGCACCAGTGATGACGACACCCTGGTGGGCAGCGCCGGCAACGACGTACTGGATGGCGATCAGGGCGCAGACGCCATGACCGGCGGTGACGGCAACGACATCTACGTGGTCGATAACGCGCTCGATACCGTCACCGAAAGCAATGATTCGCCCTCGCAGATCGATACCGTAGTGTCTTCCGTCAGCTGGGTGCTGGGGGCGAATGTGGAAAACCTGCTGCTGACCGGTGTATCTGCCACCAATGGCATCGGTAACGCATTGAAGAACGTCATTACCGGCAATGCCAGCAACAACATTCTCGACGGCGCAGCGGGTGCCGACCTGCTGACCGGCGGCGATGGATCGGACAGTTATTACGTCGACGATGCCGCAGACCGGGTGGTCGAGACCAAGGCCGATAAACAGGTGGGCGGCGTCGATACGGTTTACAGCGCGTTGTCCAGCTATACGCTGGGGGCCAACCTGGAAAACATCGTGGTTACCGGCACGGGGGCCGCCAACGCAACGGGCAATGCCCTCGACAACCTGATTTACGCAGGCGCAGGCGACAATGTTCTGGACGGACGCGACGGCAATGACACAGTGTCGTATCTGTTGGCGGGTGCCGGAGTCACCGTGGCGCTGAACACTAGCGCACAACAGGCCACCGGAGGCTCGGGGCTGGACACACTGAAGGGCATCGAGAACCTGACCGGCAGCCAGTTTGCCGACTCACTGACCGGTAACAAAAATGCCAACACGCTGAGCGGCGGCGAAGGCAATGACACGTTGTCCGGCGGCGCAGGCGACGACGTACTGATCGGTGGAGTCGGCACCGACACCCTGATCGGCGGCACCGGTGCCGACCACTACGTGTTCAATAACAGCAACGAAGCGGGGCTGGGCAGCCTGCGCGACATCATCAATGGCTTCAAGGCCGCAGAAGGCGACAAACTGGACTTCTCCGGCTTCGATGCCCGGCCGCTGACCGATAGCCATGATGCGTTTGTGTTCATCGGCAACGCGGCGTTCAGCGCCAACAACAGCGGTGAGCTTCGTTTTGCCGACGGTGTGCTGTATGGCAACACCGATGACAACGTCGGGGCGGACTTCGAAATCCAGCTCACTGGCGTACAGACCTTGCAGGCCGCCGATATCATCGTCTGACCCTGCATGGGCTCGGCGCTCAGCGTTCTATGCAAGCCTGACCGAGCCCGAAGCACGGGGCTCAGAGCATGACAATGATCATTCCCACGCTCGCGTGGGAATGCATTTCCCGGCGCTTTGCGCGCCCCTGCATAAATTTGTTTTATCCATAAGAGCGCTCTACTCTCAGGCTGGCTGGCAGTTGAGCCTGATTCGCAACTTGATGATGCTGCGATTGAACGTGGATGAAACGTCGACACTCTGACCTGCGCCAACCTGCACATGCCGTGTACGCGGTGCCTCTGGCCCGTTGACGAACACGGCCGAACATTTGGCGTCTACATCCCCATAGTTGTTGACGGTGATCGATCCGATGTTGTGATAGACGTCGTGCGTCACGTAATCGATCTTCACGCCCTGGTACTGTTTTTCCACCTCGATGGGGTACGCGAAAGCTGTCACAGGCAACATGACCAGCAGTACACAGCACAGTCGATTCATTCAGCGATCTCCGAAGCGGGATTGTCAGAATAGAACAATAAGCCAGCACATTAAGAGGAATTACAGCATGAAAGCGCCCCGCGTGACTCTCGACCAGTGGCGCACGTTACAAGCGGTGGTCGATCACGGTGGTTTTGCTCAGGCCGCCGAGGCGCTGCACCGCTCGCAATCATCGGTGAGTTACACAGTGGCACGCATGCAGGAACAGCTCGGCGTGCCATTACTGCGCATAGATGGGCGCAAGGCCGTGCTGACCGATGCAGGAGGCGTGCTGCTGCGCCGCTCGCGGCAACTGGTCAAGCAGGCCAGTCAACTGGAAGACCTCGCTCACCATATGGAGCAAGGCTGGGAAGCGGAAGTGCGTCTGGTGATCGATGCGGCCTACCCTTCGGCGCGCCTGGTCAGGGCGTTGACCGCGTTCATGCCGCAGAGCCGTGGTTGCCGCGTGCGGCTGCGTGAAGAAGTGCTCTCGGGTGTCGAGGAAGTGCTGCTCGAAGGTGTGGCGGACCTGGCCATCAGCAGCTACGGCATTGCTGGCCATCTGGGCACCGAGATGAGCGCCGTCGAGTTCGTCGCCGTGGCTCAT
Organism: Pseudomonas caricapapayae; assembly: GCF_001400735.1. Lineage (GTDB taxonomy): Bacteria > Pseudomonadota > Gammaproteobacteria > Pseudomonadales > Pseudomonadaceae > Aquipseudomonas > Aquipseudomonas caricapapayae. Next base: position 50,180 of record NZ_LJPW01000080.1, on the reverse strand, counting down.
CCGGACCACGCACTGCACCAGACCAATCGCGAACTGACCTTCCAGGACCTCGAAAGCCAGCTGCAAGTGGTCATTCGCGATTCCGGCAGGCAGCAACCGCGGGATTTTGGCTGGCTGGGTGCAGAACAGCGCTGGACAGTCGGCAGCCTGGGCACAGCCGCGACCTTCGTCAGTAACGGGCTGGGCTTCGCCTGGCTGCCTCGCCACATGATCGAGCGAGAACTGCGCGAGGGGCTGCTCAAACCACTGCGCCTGGACAAGGGCGGCAGTCGCAACCCGATATTCTATCTTTACTCCAGCAAGGACAGGCCACTGGGCCCGGCCACCCAGATTCTGATCGATCTGATCCGCACCTTCGACACAACGCCGCTCACCACAGCCACCCACGCTCCCCAACACGCCTGACAGGAGAAGGCACATGGCGTTCTTCGAACACGACGACTGTTCGCTGCACTATGAAGAGTATGGCCAGGGCGAACCTGTCCTGCTGCTGCATGGCCTGGGTTCAAGCTGTCAGGACTGGGAATATCAGATTCCGGTACTGGCCAGGCAATACCGCGTCATCGCCATGGACATGCGCGGCCATGGGCGCTCGGACAAACCGTACGGGCGCTACAGTATTCGGGCCATGAGCAATGACGTAGATGCGCTTATCGAACACCTTCGTCTGGGCCCTGTGCACCTGGTCGGCCTGTCGATGGGCGGGATGATCGGCTTCCAGCTGGCCACCGATCAGCCGCAGTTGCTCAAGAGCCTGTGCATCGTCAACAGCGCGCCGCAGGTCAAGGTCAGAAGCGCCGCAGACCTGTGGCAGTGGGCGAGACGCTGGACCCTGTCACGCATCGTCAGCATGGAAACCCTGGGCAAGGCGCTGGGCAAGCTGCTGTTTCCACACCCGGAACAGGCCGACCTGCGGCGCAAGATGGCCGAACGCTGGGGCAGAAACGACAAGCGCGCCTACCTGGCCAGTTTCGATGCCATCGTCGGCTGGGGCGTGGAGAACAGGCTGGGGCGTATTACCTGCCCGACCCTGATCATTGCCGCCGAACATGATTACACACCGGTCGCGCTCAAGGAGGCTTACGTCAAACGCCTGCCCAACGCACGGCTGGAGGTCATCAACGACTCCCGGCATGCCACGCCGCTGGACCAGCCAGAGCAATTCAATCGCACACTGCTGGAATTCATCGCGAGCAGCGCAGTCTGAAAAACGTGTGCGGACTGTTGGCAGGCAGACCGCTTGCGTGAAGCCTTGCAAACCCTCCAACGCGCTGGGCAAAGGACGCCAAACGTGGTTACCTTGCCGGTCACAGTCGATATCTCTTACCGAAGGACGTGTTGCCACATGCTGAAAAAAATCGCTCTCGCCGCCTGCTCCGTGCTGTTTGCCGCCAACCTGATGGCCGCTCAAGACAAGGCCACACATGTGGTGCTCGACACCAGCTTCGGCCAGATTGAAATCGAGCTCGCGGACACCAAGGCGCCGGTCAGCACCCAGAACTTTCTGGGTTATGTCGACAGCGGCTTCTACACCAACACCATCTTTCACCGCGTGATTCCAGGCTTCATGGTGCAGGGCGGCGGGTTCACCCAGCAACTGGTTCAGAAGCCGACCAAGGATCCGATCAAGAACGAAGCACAGAACGGCTTGCACAACGTCCGTGGCACCATCGCCATGGCCCGTACTTCCGACGTGAACTCGGCCACCAGTCAATTCTTCATCAACACCAATGACAATGCCATGCTCGACAACGGCACGCGTGACTTCGGTTATGCGGTGTTCGGGAAAGTCGTCAAAGGCATGGACGTTGTCGACAACATCGTCAACGCCCAGACCAGCACTCAGAAAGGCATGCAAAACGTGCCAATCGACCCGATCCTGATCAAGTCCGCCAAACGCGTCGACTGAGCAGGAACCTGCATCGCATGAAGCCGCAGGCTTCATGCGATCCGGACGGGAGAGCCTCCACTTATCAAGGAGAACCCACGTCGCGTGGGTGTGATAGCCAATGCTTTATCGTCGTTTTGAAAAACTGATCGATATCTTCAAAGACGCTCCTACCCCTGCCCCGCCCAATACCGTCTTCGCGTTCTACCTCTATTACCTGCGTCAGGTATGGCCGACGTTCACCGCGCTGCTGGTGGTCGGGCTGGTCGGAGCACTGATCGAGGTGTCGCTGTTCAATTACCTGAGCCGCATCATTGACCTGGCACAGACCACGCCGCCGGAGAGTTTTTTCAGCACCCACGGCCCGGAATTGATCTGGATGGTGGTGGTGGCCCTGCTGCTGCGGCCGATCTTTGTCGGCCTGCATGACCTGCTGGTGCATCAGACCATCAGCCCCGGCATGACCAACCTGATTCGCTGGCAGAACCATAGCTACGTGCTCAAACAGAGCGTCAATTTCTTCCAGAACGACTTCGCCGGGCGTATCGCGCAGCGCATCATGCAGACCGGCAACTCGTTGCGCGATTCGGCAGTGCAGTCGGTGGATGCGCTGTGGCATGTGCTGATCTACGCGATCAGCGCCATGGTGCTGTTCGCCGAAGCAGACTGGCGCCTGATGATCCCGCTGGGCACCTGGATCGTGGCGTTCATACTCTCGCTGATGTATTTCGTGCCCAGGGTCAAGCAGCGCTCGGTGGACTCTTCGGATGCCCGCTCCCGGCTCATGGGCCGAATCGTCGACGGCTACACCAACATCACCACCCTCAAGCTGTTCGCCCATACCAACCACGAGCAGCAGTACGCTCGCGAAGCGATGCGCGATCAAACCGAAAAAAGCCAGCTGGCTGGCCGCGTCGTCACGTCGATGGACACCACCATCACCACCATGAACGGCGTGCTGATTGTCACCACCACCGGTCTGGCGCTCTGGCTGTGGACTCAGTCCATGATCTCGGTGGGTGCGATCGCACTGGCCACAGGACTGGTGATCCGCATCGTCAACATGTCCGGCTGGATCATGTGGGTAGTCAATGGCATTTTCGAAAACATCGGCACCGTACAGGACGGTCTGCAGAGTATCTCGCAGCCTGTCACGGTCAATGACAGACCCGGTGCATTGCCGCTGAAGATAGAAAACGGCGGCGTCCGGTTCGACGGCGTCGATTTCCATTACGGCAATGGCAACGGGATCATTCACAACCTCAACCTGGACATCAAGCCGGGCGAGAAAATCGGTCTGATCGGCCCTTCAGGCGCAGGCAAATCAACGCTGGTGAACCTGTTGCTGCGCATGTATGACGTGCAGGGCGGCAGGATTCTGATCGACGGCCAGGACATCTCGGAAATCACTCAGGAAAGCCTGCGTGCGCAGATCGGCATGATTACGCAGGACACGTCGCTGCTGCACCGTTCGATTCGCGAGAACCTGCTGTATGGCAACCCTGACGCAACTGACGAGCAGCTCTGGGAAGCGATTCGCAAGGCCCGCGCCGAAGAGTTCATCCCGTTGCTGTCGGACTCCGAAGGTCGCACCGGCTTCGACGCCCATGTGGGAGAGCGCGGCGTCAAGCTGTCCGGTGGTCAGCGCCAGCGTATCGCGATCACCCGTGTGTTGCTCAAGGACGCGCCGATCCTGATCATGGACGAAGCCACCTCGGCACTCGACTCGGAAGTCGAAGCAGCGATTCAGGAGAGCCTGGAAACGTTGATGCAGGGCAAGACCGTGATCGCCATCGCGCACCGCTTGTCGACGATCGCGCGCATGGATCGCCTTGTGGTTCTGGAGAAAGGCCAGATAGCCGAAACCGGCACGCACAGCGAACTGCTGGCACGTGGCGGGTTGTACGCGAGGTTGTGGCAGCACCAGACCGGGGGGTTTGTGGGGGTGGATTGAGCGCAGAGAGGTTGCTGGCCTCTTCCCGAGCAAGCGAAGAGGTCAGTGCGGCCGCTGAATGTCTGCTGGTAGATCAGTCCGCCTGCCGATACGGCAACGCACTGCGCGCATCCTCTGCATAGGCCATTACGCCGACTCGCTCCTGCTCCAGAAACTCGCTGACAGCCTCTTTCAATCCAGGATGCATCAGGTAATGCCACGAACGGGTAATCTGCGGTTCGAAGCCGCGGATCAATTTGTGCTCTCCCTGCGCACCCGCATCGAATCGTTGCAGGCCGTGGGCGATTGCGTAGTCCATGCCCTGATAGAAACAGGTCTCGAAGTGCAGGCGGTCAAACTCCGCCAGGCAACCCCAGTAACGACCATAAAAGCTGTCGTCGCCGATCAGACTGAAGGCCATCGCCACAGGGCGTGAGCCTTGCAAGGCGATGACCACGCGGATCGCCTCCGGCATGCGCTCGGCCAGCAGGCTGAAGAATTCGCGGGTCAGATACGGCGCTTGCCCGCGTACTTCATAGGTATTGGAGTAACAGGCAAAGACGAAGTCCCACAGCACCTCGGTCATCTGCGCGCCTTCGAGCCATTCAAACTGGATGCCCTGCCCCGCCACCTGCTCGCGCTCCTTGCGCATCTGCTTGCGCTTGCGCGAACTCAATGCGTCGAGAAAATCCTGAAAGTCGCGGTAGCCCCGGTTATGCCAGTGGAACTGGCAGCCAAAACGCTGCAGCCAGTCCGGTTGCGACGCAAGCAAGGCATCGGCAGCCGGATCGGTGAAGTTGACGTGCGCGCTCGACAACCCCTCACTCTGCAGATAGGCCGGCAGCTCGCCGAGCAACTCCATGCCGCCCTGTGGCGTTTTACTCAGAATGCGCGAGCCGCCGACCGGACTGAAAGGCACCGCTACCAACAGCTTGGGGTAATAGGCGATTCCGGCGCGACGACAAGCGTCTGCCCAGGCGTGATCGAACACATACTCGCCATAAGAATGCCACTTCCGGTAGGCCGGCAACGCCGCCACCAGTTGATCGTTCTCATAGTGCAGCACATGCTCGGGACGCCAGCCAGAACGAGGCCCGAGACTGCCGCTGTCCTCCAGCGAACTGAGAAATGCATGCCGCAGAAATGGCTGGTTGCCTGGCACCAGCGCATCCCATTGGGCTGGCGCGACGGTGCCGAGGCTGTCGATAACGTGAACAGGCATGCAGGTTCCCCGATAGGCAGACAGGGTGAAGAATATCCCTTATTGAGGTGCCGTGTTTACTGCCTCCGCAATCTGCGTGGAAAGATTGATCGCCAATTGATTGAGCGCCTGCGTACGCTGGCTGGCGATGAGGGCAATCCGGTCGAGGTATTGTTGATCGGATTGCTGATCCGCCGGCAGCTCATCCAGCACCGCCAGACGCTCATTGAACGGTCGCTTTACCGGCTCGAAAACGGGAGCGTAACGGACTTCCAGATAACTCATCCAGAATTCCCTGGCAATCATCGACTCCAAAAACGCCCGGGTTCCCTCGCGCTCGATTATCTCGTTGTACGCCACCTGCAAATCAGCTTTGCTTACGTTCGCCATATTGCTGAACAGCATGGTTTTCGCCTTACCCGGCAGTTCAAGCCGCGCTTGCAGGCCGACGCGGTAAGCCAGACGCACTTCAGCCTCATCCACCGTTTCGCCGATCGCCTGACGAAGCGTAATGTCGCGTAACGCAATTTTTTCCACCTGATCCAGGCGCTCCAGGCCTCTGGCCATCTTGAACAGTGCCTCTGGCTGCGCGGCCTCCGGCGTGGATGACATGATCGAGAACAACTGGACACGTATCTCCATGTCGCCAAAGACCAGGGCCAGGCCATCGCCGCAGGTCTGGGGGTGCGCGGCAAGATCGAACAGCTGGGCACGCAATTCTGAGTTTGCCGAGGCCGACTCGATCATCTTCCAGACTCGCGCAGTGAGCTCTGCACGGTTATTTGTAAAGTCGGCCGAGTGCGCCAGATCGTTCAACATCTGAAAAAAATCCGTGGACCCTGCACACGCTTGCAGGTCTTGCCAAAGCGTGGTGCGAACACCTGCCTGGTCAGGCTTCATACCTGCAAGCCAGGGCGTGCTGTCGGGTCTGGGCTCAAGTGGCGGAGGATTACGGCTGACGACCCATCGCGCTTGCAACCTGCCCTCGCGAAACAGTCGGATGCGCTCCAGCGTGGATTGATTCAACGGATTGCCCTGCAGATGCAGGTGCAGGCGCGATGAACTGAGGGAGCGGTCGATATTCTCGAGCTCCTCGATGGAGATTTCCGAGATGCGATTATCACGCGCATCAATACGAATCAGATCCGACCTCGACCAATTCCAACGGGGCAATCTTTCTATACCTGTACCGCGCAAGAACAGCAGACGAAGGGCGTTAATCGCCCGAATATCCGCCCCTGCACCAAGGGCGCAATAGTTGAGGTCGAGGATCTCCAGACGGTTCAGGTTCTGTAAAACGGTGTTGGAAGTCTCGGTCCAGTGCAAGGGATTGTGGCTGAGTGACAACTCTGCAAGCAGGGTCATTCTCCCTATCGACTCCGGCATGGATTGAAGATCGTTGAAGTCCAGACTCAATGATCGCAAGTTATTGAATTTTTTCAGTAATGCATCCGCTTGCGATTGAGTCAGCTGCATGTTGCGCACCTTCAGCACTGCCACGTGAGCAAAACTGGCGGCTATATCCGGCAGTTGTCCTATGCGTAGATCATCCAGATCAAGCGCGTAGCCCAAGAACTCACCCTGGTAGTTTCTGCAGTGAGCGCTGAGTCTCTTCCAGCATCCGTGAATGCGCCTTGCCGCAATTTCCCTTGATCTGCGCAAGGAGGAAAAAGGCGTTTGCTCGACCCACTTGTCCAGGGTGGTCTGCAGGGTGCGCAACTCATCGGCCAGGTTCCGCAGCCGCTGCCGAACGAAGCTCTGCAATTGCCGGTCTGAACCGGCATACTCGGCCCGTAACTCAGCAAGAAAGCTCGACACCTCGTCGTCGGTAAAGTCCGGGTACAGGCTCTTCACCGCAAGCTCAGGCGAATGCCTGGACGCACCAATGCCCAACCGACGAAATAAATTACGCAAGCGTCCACTCATGGGATAACCCATACGACCATCAGGCAAACGTTGCGGCCATTTGACTGCGGGCTTGATAGGTTGCATACGTAGAATGCCAGCGACCCGGTCGCGACGAGCCGCTGCGGTACGGCCCGCCAGACTGCGCAGTTGCTGCTCGTCGGCATTCAAAGGCAACGCGATATCGATGCGCGCCTCATCAGTAAGCGCCTTGAGCAAAGCGCCGAAAAAAAGCGGGTCGACCTCCCCCAGAGAATTGCCTAGATGGTTGAAGGGCTGAAATCCCTCACTGGTCTTGATCAGAGTCCGATGCACGGCGGTCGCCTCGCCACTTTCAAGGCTCGCGATTACGTCCCCCTCCAGCGTGTCCTTGAGTAGATCGATTGACAGATCTCCGCGCCAGCCCGGCACATCGTGCAATATGCCGAGCCCCGCAGCATGGGTATCGGGGTTGTCGGTTAAGCTTCGGTAGAACCCCTCGATGGTCCTGTTCAGTCTCAACTGCTGCTGATACTCACGAGCATGCTCGGCAAGCGAAAGCGGCACGCGTTTCTCTGATGTCATCCGGGCTTTATCTGCGTCACTTGCCATGTCGAGGAGCTCCAGGGCGACGCCATCCGGCAACTTGGCGAAGTCGCGCTGGATCAGCTTGACCAATGGGTCGCTGCTGCGCTCTGCCAATGAATGAAGTCCATCAAGCAATTGCTCCACATGACGTTGAGCGTACTCGGCAAGATGGCGTTTCAAGCCGTTGACCCGGGCAGCTGTGTCCGTGCTGCCGCTTCCAGTCAGAAGGCTTATTTCATCGGGTGCAAGCCCCTCCAGCAATTGGCCCAGCACATGCGTCAGGTTTTCCGTCGGCCTCGTGACATGAGAGGAAAGTGTCATCTGCGAACCTGCGTTCCAGGCATCGATCATGGTCCCGTCGGCATCGAGCAGTAAAAGTCCTCGCTCCCTGGGCCAGCGCGGCGACGAAGCCAGCAGCTTCATCCATGGCTCGATACGAGCAACCGTTACCTGCGACGAATCTTCGGCCTTCAGTGCCTCGATACAGCTCTGCAACTCCCGTTCGATTGCCACGCGCTGAATAACATCTTTCAACAGGGCCGGAGGCTGCAGGCTTTCGACATGTATCTGGCGCAACACACCCTCGCTGGTGCCGGTAATGCGCATGACCTTCTGAATTTCGTCCTCGGTAAATGCATCGCAGCTCGGGCTCAGACGCCGGAAAGCCGTTACCTCATCCCAACCCATGGGGTTTTCCCATTCATGGTGCCAAATGCCGTTGCCGTTGTGCTTCAGCCTTGGCGAGTACGAGCCCTCATTCACCGGGTGTTTGATGCGCCAGTTTTCGCGCGTCGCATCTGCCTCTACGCGATACAGCTTGCGTCCCAGAGGCAGCCAGGTCTTGCCGTCGAGCTCGTAGAGCCCCAGAGCATTGGCAGTCAGGCCATCCGGCAAACTGACGGTATCTGCATAGGCATCGATAGTCGGTTTGCCAAGACGGATTGATCCATCCACCCTCTTTTGCACCAGACTTTCAATGAACATCGACGGCTCAAAACGCTCCACCGCACCGATGACGCTGCCTGTCACCAGCATCTGGGCCACGTCTTCACCTATCTCGTAAACATGCTGCATCGCCTCTTCCACTTCACCGTGCGTCCAGTCCTGATAGGCAACGAACGCTTTACTAGCAAGCTGATAGAGAGCGACCACTGCCATGACCTCACCCAGCACCGGCACAAAAAGCCCGGCCGCATTGAGCATATCCATGCCGTTGCTTTTCAGGGCTGCAAGCAATGCGTCGCGGGCAATGTGATCCGCCTGGGCCGAAGGCACTGCGATTGCCCTTGAATCGCCGTAGGTCTTAGCCAGCAAGTGGTCGTAAAGCAACTCGAATGGAGGTTTCGAAAAGGGCTGCGCCTGCAAGACCAGGTCAGCATTGACGTCCAGCGTCGATTCTTGAGCGGGATAGAGACGCGATTTCAGTTTGGCAAAGAACTCCGGGCTTTTGCTCAGACTGACGAAACGGCTGAAATATTGCCGATAACTCTCACTGCCGAGCGCTCCTGCAAGGCTGGCGCTGAACGCCTGAAGTGACGCGAACTGCTTGATCGGATGTGAGGGTTCGGAAGGCATATAGACCACGCAAGGCCCGCCATCAGGCTCAGGTATATCCTGCTGGATCAACAAGGCACCGTGTAACAGGCAGCCTGAAAAAGCGTAGGTATCGAGCATGTGTAACTGGCAGTAGCGCACACCCTTGCCATCCCATTGTGGACGGTCAGCGGGCTTCACTACGCTCAGCAGCATCTGATAAGCGGCATCGGTGAGGTCGCCCTTCATCATGGCAATGTGCGCGAGCACCTCGACGGCATCACGCTCACTGGCGATGAACGCGGCAGCAACCGCGCTCGCAGCCTCTGCGGCAGCGGGTTTGAATACGCTGTCCAGGTGGGTCTGATAACGGCCCCCGAGATCCAGTTCATGGCAGAAATCGGCGAACTGCTCAAGGTTGATATTGATGCGGTCCCTGTATTCGACCCGGTATCTTCGCTCGGCGCTATCAATCAGCCAGTAACGCAGCCCCCCTGTACGCAGGATGGCCGAATAGGGATCGAACCGGCTTCGATTGCTGGCCGCGAAGTTCTGCAACGCAGCCTGCAGCAGCGTCTGTTCAAGGGGATCGGGCTTCCAGCTCTTGTCGTAGCGCCAGGTCATCAGCTGGAACGCTTCAACGTCCAGCCTGTGCTTGAAACGCTCGAAAAATGCCTTTGAAAGCAGCGGTGCAGCAAATTCCTGTGCCGATAACAGTCGATTACGGATGGGCTCCAGCACATGCCAGGATCGCATGGTTTTCTGCTGACTGGCCTGCAGTGCCCGGCGCAAGGTTGCCGGTGCGTTCAGATACCAGGCAGGCAGATTGCCCCGAATGAACTGTGCATTGGGGTGGTCTGTTTCGAAGGGCACGGAGTCGGAGGGGTGCGCGGAAAGCCGGCTGCTTGGCACCGCCTGCGTTTCGGATGTGATGTTGACAGTGAACATGGTCGATACCCGTGATGGCTTGGTTAAAAGCCAACACGATAAAGACCCGAGGGGTTGCGAGTGACATAACGGGATATGACAGGTAACGCTCGCGGCTCAAGCGCTACCCGTCCAAAGCAATCAGCGTTTGCGTAGAATCACGCTGCCGATCGAGTACCCGGCACCGAACGAACTGAGTACAGCCAGCGCGCCCTTCGGCAGATCATCCTGATAAGTATGAAACGCAATGACCGAGCCAGCCGAACTGGTGTTGCCATACGTGTCGAGAATCACCGGAGCCTCTTCGACCGTGGCGTCGCGGCCCAGCAGCTTCTTGACGATCAGCTGGTTCATGCTCAGGTTGGCCTGATGCAGCCAGAAGCGTTTGACGTCGGTGATATTGATGCCGTTATCCTGCAAATGCGCAGCGACCAGTTCGGCAACCATCGGGCAGACCTCACGGAACACCTTGCGACCTTCCTGCACGAACAGCTTGTCCGGTGCGTTTTGCCCTTGATCCGAAGTGCGGTTGAGGAAACCGAAATTGTTGCGGATGTTGTTGGAAAATTTAGTCAGCAGACGGGTGCTGACGATATCGAACTGGTAAGGCGAGGTGGCAAGGTCGGCGCGCTCGACCACAACGGCCGTCGCTCCGTCGCCAAAAATGAAATGGCTGTCACGGTCACGGAAATTAAGGTGTGCTGTGCAGATCTCCGGGCTGATCACCAGCAAGGCACGGGCCTGACCCAGTTGCACACTGTTACAGGCCGCCTGAATGCCGAAGGTCGCCGACGAGCAGGCGACGTTCATGTCAAAGCCGTAGCCTGCAACCCCCAGCGCTTCCTGTATCTCGATGGCAATCGCCGGGTAAGCCCGCTGCAGGTTGGAGCAGGCAACGATTACGCCATCGATGTCGGCAGCCGTTCTGCCGGCGCGCTGCAAGGCCTGTTCGGCCGCTGCTACACCCATCTGGCAAAGGATCGACCACTCGTCATTACCGCGTTCCGGCAGGTTGGGCTTCATGCGCTGCGGGTCGAGAATGCCCTGCTTGTCCATGACAAAACGGCTCTTGATGCCCGAAGCCTTCTCGATGAAAGCGGCACTGGATTCACTGAGCGCTTCTAACTCGCCACGCTCGATAGCCGCCGCATTATCGCTGTTGAATTGTGCAACATAGGCATTGAAAGACTGCACCAGCTCTTCGTTGGAAATGCTGTTGGCCGGGGTAAACAGGCCTGTGCCGCTGATGACGACGTTGTGCACGGTCGTTCCTCTCTTATTGAGTTGCAGGTAAAGACCTGCTCAGGCACGGCGTCCGGAGGCCCACTGTTTTTTGGGACCAACGTACCAGTGCGACTGTAAAATCTGCCCGCAACAGGGAGCAGCATTTCATGACACGGTGAAGACAGGCGCGGAGTGTGCCACAGAGCCCGGTTTTGGCGCTATCGGGCCAATGAATATCGACCCGATAGACGCAATTCACTGCGCCGGGCTCCGGCGCAGGATCAGGCTTCCACCTGACTCCACTGCTTGCTCAACCGTTTGTCCGACACCGGCATTTTGGTGCCCAGTTGCTGGGCGAACAGTGAAACGCGGTATTCCTCCATCCACCAGCGATACAGCGCCAGTTCCGGATCACGCTTGCCTTCCTGAGCATGTTTGTCGGCACGCGTCTGGTACTGCGTCCACAGGCCTGCCAGTTCGATGCTCCACACCCGGTCCTTCTGAACCTGACCCGGCAGCTTTTCCAGACGCATCTCGATGGCTTTCAGGTAGCGCGGCAATTCCTTGAACCACACCGCCGGGGTTTCACGCACGAACCCGGGGTACACCAGCCTGCTCAGTTGCGCCTTGATATCGTTGAGCGCAACGGCTTGAGACAGATCGATCTTGCCTTTGAAGCGCTTTTGCAGCCCGTGCCACAGTTTGAGGATTTCCAGCGTCAGCTTCGCCAGCCGTTCGGCATGTTCGGTCCAGTCGGCGCGTTTGCGCTCGGCCAGTGACAGCAGACCGGCACCGTCGCGCGGCAACTCGGCTTCACCCTCAAGCACGCAACTGTCGAGACTGGCCAGCAGGATGTCCTCGATCAATGCATCGATGCGCCCCAGCTCACGGTGCAGCAAGGCCAGTTCGGTCTGCCCGGGTAATTTGTTGCGCAGGAATTTTGCCGGTTCGGCCAACTGCTGCAACAGCAGGCGCTGCAAGGCGCGGCGATGCTGATACTCGGCCTCGGCCTGCGTGGAAAACCGGCCTTCCTTGACCGCTCCGCCTTCTTCGACCAGCGCCGGGTACACCGTCATCGACAGTCCGGCGATGTTCTGCTGTGTCTTCTGCGCCACTGCAGCAAAAGCCTTGGCCTGCACCGGCTGCTGACTCTTTGCGCTCTGCGGCACAGCCAGTGCCGCCTGACTGGCCTCGGCGAAGCGCGCCGTCAGCTCGGCCAGATCACGCCCCTCACCGAGGAACTTGCCACTGCCATCGACGATTTCCAGGTTCATCTTCAGATGGCCTTCAAGCTGCTGTGCCGCCTCGGTCCAGGCCTCGTCGCTGACCCGCACGCCGGTCATGCGCAGCAGCTCACGCCCCAGCGCCTGAGGCAATGACCCCTCGCTAAAGGTAATACGTTGCAAGGCGGCCTTGATGAAGTCCGGGACCGGCACGAAGTTCTTGCGCACAGCCTTGGGCAGATTGCGGACCAGTGCAATGCTCTTGGTCTCCAGCAATCCCGGCACCAGCCACTCCAGACGCTCGGCCGGCAGCGACAGCAACAAGGGTGCGGGAACGCGCAACGTCACGCCATCGCGTGGATGGTTGGGCTCGAAGTGATAACTCAGCGACAGGCTGAGGTCGCCCAGGCGCAAAGTATCCGGATACTGCGCAGCAGTGACTTCGCTGGCCTCGCGGGCCAGCACGTCCTCTTCACGCATGATCAGCAGTTGCGGATTCTTCTGGCTTTCGGTCTTGTACCAACTGTCGAACGTGGCCGTCTGGTGAATCTCGGCCGGGATTCGCGCTTCATAAAAGCTGTACAAGGTGTCTTCGTCAGCCAGAATATCGCGACGTCGAGCCTTGGCCTCCAGCTCGTCGAGCTGCTCCAGCAGGCGGGTATTGGCGCTCAGGCACCTGGCCCGGGACAGGATATCGCCACGCACCAGACCTTCGCGGATGAACAACTCGCGCGAGACCACCGGGTCGACAGGGCCAAAATGCACCGGCCGACGGCCCACCACGATCAGGCCGAACAGCGTGATCTGCTCGAACGCTACGACCTGTCCGCGCTTTTTCTCCCAGTGTGGCTCGAAATGATTTTTCTTGATCAGGTGGCCAGCCAGCGGCTCGATCCAGTCCGAATCGATCTTGGCGACCATGCGTGCGTACAGCTTGGTGGTTTCTACCAGCTCGGCGGTCATCAGCCATTGCGGACGCTTTTTGCCCAGCCCGGAAGACGGATGAATCCAGAAGCGCCGCTGCCGAGCGCCGAGGTAATCGCCCTCTTCGGCCTTTTGCCCGATCTGGCTCAACAGGCCGGAGAGAATGGCCTTGTGGAATTTCGGGTAATCGGCTGGCTCTTTGTTGACCGTCAGTTGCAGATCACGGCAAATCAGGCTTAGTTGTCGATGGGAGTCGCGCCACTCACGCAGGCGCAGATAATTCAGAAAGTTGCGTCGACACCAGTTGCGCAGCGGGCTGGCAGTCAGCGTCTGACGCCGCTCTTCGAAACCACGCCACAGATTGACCAGCCCGGCGAAGTCCGAATCGGCGTCCTTCCATTGCGCATGGGCCTGATCGGCCGCCTGCTGCCGCTCGGGAGGACGCTCGCGCACATCCTGTACGGACATGGCGCTGGCCACGATCAACACTTCTTGCAGGCTGCCCTGTTTCGCCGCTTCCAGAAGCATGCGCCCCATGCGCGGGTCCACCGGCAGATGCGCCAGCTGGCGGCCCAGCGGTGTCAGCTGATTCTCGCGATTGACGGCAGAAAGCTCCTGCAGCAGGTTGAACCCGTCGCTGATCGCCTTGCCATCCGGCGGCTCGATGAACGGGAAATCGGTGATCTCGCCCAAGCGCAAGTGCAGCATCTGCAGGATGACCGCCGCCAGGTTGGTGCGCAGGATCTCGGGGTCAGTGAATTCAGGCCGACCGTTGAAATCCTCTTCGCTGTACAGACGCACGCACAGACCGGGTTCGACACGTCCGCAACGGCCTTTGCGCTGGTTGGCACTGGCCTGGGACACGGCCTCGATCGGCAGGCGCTGGACCTTGGCGCGATAGCTATAGCGGCTGATGCGCGCAGTACCGGTGTCGATCACGTAACGGATGCCCGGCACCGTCAACGAGGTTTCGGCCACGTTGGTCGCCAGCACCACACGACGACCGGGATGCGACTGAAAAATGCGCTGTTGTTCGGCGGGCGAAAGGCGTGCATACAGGGGCAAAATCTCGGTGTGTCTGAGCTGCGCCTTGCGCAGCACTTCGGCGGCATCGCGAATCTCGCGTTCGCCGGGCAGAAACACCAGCACATCGCCCGGGCTCTTGCGTTCGGTACGCTCGAAGGCCGCCAGCTCGTCCAGCGTGGCCAGAATGGCCTGATCGACCGTCAGATCGTCTTCGACGCTGTTGCCTTCCTCGTCCTGCTCGCTGGTCAGCGGGCGATACCAGAGGTCTACGGGGAACGTACGCCCGGACACTTCAATCACCGGCGCACCGTTGAAGTGTTCGGAGAAGCGCTGCAGGTCGATGGTCGCGGAGGTAATGATGACCTTCAGGTCCGGACGCCGTGGCAGCAGGGTTTTCAGGTAGCCGAGCAGAAAGTCGATGTTCAGGCTGCGCTCATGGGCTTCGTCGACGATGATCGTGTCGTAGCGCTCGAGAAAGCGGTCATGCTGGGTTTCGGCCAGCAGAATACCGTCGGTCATGAGTTTGATCAGGGTGTTGCTGTCGCTCTGATCCTCGAAGCGCACTTGATAACCGACCAGCGCGCCCAGCGGTGTCCCCAGTTCGTCGGCCACCCGGCTGGCCACACTGCGTGCGGCAATCCTGCGCGGCTGGGTATGACCGATCAGACCGTGCTGGCCGCGACCGATTTCGAGGCAGATTTTCGGCAACTGGGTGGTCTTTCCGGAGCCTGTCTCGCCCGCAATGATCAACACCTGATGCTTGAGCAACGCCTCCTTGATCTCATCGCGTTTGGCGGCGATGGGCAAGTTGTCGTCATACCGGATCGTCGGCACGCTCTCACGACGTGCCGTCACCTGCGCGCAAGACGCCTGGACCCGTGCAACCCACTGCGCCAGCTTCGCCTCGTCAGGTTTTTTGCGCAGATCATGCAACTGACGGCGCAGACGATGACGTTCGCTGATCATCGCTTGGTCGAGGTTTTTCAGGAGTTGGTCGATAGAAGGCGATTCGTCGGTCATCAGGCGCGCAGGGTCTTTTTCAAATGGCAGGTGCGGATTGTCGCAGATTGTGGCGGGCCGTGACGAATGGCCTGAGTGTCAGGCTATCCATTGCGGTCATGGTTAGCCGGCAGCAGCTCAATGACAATAAAGTATGAAGTACGCCATTCTGGACGCTACACGTCCTTTTTGCGACGCAGAGCGTCGAGACCTGCATTCCCACGCTGGAGCGTGCGGAACGATAATCCCAACTATCGTGCGACGCTCTGCGTCGCATGCAGTTCTGGACGCTCCGCGTCCTCTTGCGACGCAGAGCGTCAAGAACCGCATTCCCACGCTGGAGCGTGCGGAACGATAATCCCAACTATCGTGCGACGCTCTGCGTCGCATGCTTTTATGGATACTCCGCGCTACTTCTTCACGCCCAGCTTCTTCAATTCCTCATCACGCAGCTCGCGACGCAGGATCTTGCCCACATTGGTGGTGGGCAGAACATCACGGAATTCCACGCTGCGCGGCACTTTATAGCCAGTCAGGTTGGCACGCATGTGCTCCATGACCTGATCCTTGGTCAGGGTAACGCCCGGTTTGGCCACGACGAAAACCTTGATGGTCTCGCCCGACTTCTCGTCCGGTACGCCGATTGCGGCGCACTGAAGCACGCCAGGAAGTGTCGCCAGCACGTCTTCCAGTTCGTTGGGGTAAACGTTGAAACCGGAAATCAGAATCATGTCTTTCTTGCGATCGACGATCCGGATGTAGCCGTCCGGCTGGATGATCGCGATGTCGCCGGTCTTGAGCCAGCCATCACTGTCGAGCATTTCATCCGTGGCTTCCTGGCGCTGCCAGTAGCCCTTCATGACCTGAGGGCCCTTGATGCACAACTCGCCGGTTTCACCGAACGCAAGCTCGTTGCCAGCATCATCGATGACCTTGCACAGCGTCGACGGCACTGGAATGCCGATGGTCCCCATCTGCACGTCTTTAGCGGGATTGACCGTAGCCACCGGGCTGGTCTCGGTCATGCCATAGCCTTCACAGACCTGGCAACCAGTGACCTGCTTCCAGCGCTCGGCAGCGGACTGCTGCAAGGCCATGCCGCCAGACAGGGTCACTTTCAATGCCGAGAAATCGAGGTTGCGGAAGCCCTCGTTATTGCACAGGGCCACAAACAGCGTGTTCAGCCCGACAAAGCCGCTGAACTTCCATTTCGAAAGCTCCTTGACCATCGCAGGCAGGTCACGCGGGTTGCTGATCAGGATGTTGTGATTGCCGAGCAGCATCATCGCCATGCAATGAAAGGTAAAGGCATAGATGTGATACAGCGGCAGCGGCGTGATGATGACTTCACACCCCTCGCCAAGGTTCGAAGCCATCAGCGCCCTGCATTGCAGCATGTTGGCGATCAGGTTGCGATGAGTCAGCATTGCGCCCTTGGCCACACCGGTGGTGCCGCCGGTGTATTGCAGCACGGCAACATCGACGCCGCCAGGCGACACCTCGGTCACCGGCTGGCCACGGCCCTTGCCGAGTACATCGTTGAATTTGACGGCCTTCGGCAGGTGATAGGCCGGGACCATTTTCTTCACGTATCTGATGACGCTGTTGATCAGCAGCCGCTTGAGCGGCGACAGCATGTCGGCCACTTCGGTGACGATGACATGCCTGATCTGCGTTTTCGGCACGACCTTCTCGGCCAGATGCGCCATGTTCGCCAGGCATATCAGCGCCTTGGCGCCGGAGTCGTTGAACTGGTGCTCCATTTCCCGCGCGGTGTACAGCGGGTTGGTGTTGACCACGATCAGCCCGGCGCGAATGGCACCAAAGACGGCAATCGGGTACTGCAAGACGTTAGGTAACTGTACAGCGATGCGATCACCCGGCTGCAGATCGGTATATTGCTGTATCCAGGCCGCAAACGCGCCGGACAGCTCATACAACTCGCCGTAAGTGATGGTCTTGCCCAGATTGCTGAACGCCGGTTTGTCGGCGAAGCGCTGGCAGGACAGCTTCAGGACCGCCTGGACATTGGGATACTCGTCAGGGTTGATATCGGCGGGGATACCGGACGGGTACTTGTCCTTCCAGAAGTTATCAATCATTCAGTCGGCTCCGTAGCGATAGCGAATTCTTCACATCGCCTGAAGCGATGATTTTCTTGTGCTTGGAATTATGCAGTAGACGCTTTTTTCGCTTTATGACTGATCAAAAAGCGCGCCGAGAGTAGCAGCTTTGCCAAACCTCGACTAGAGGCATAAGAAGGCCGCACAGTCACAAAAGTGACCATAATCTACACACAAGTCACTTTTAATACATTAAAACAATATTAGCCATCCACCCGAAAGCACCGGAACAGAGCGGCCGGGCGTCAATATTACTGATTCTGAAAAAATCAGACCCCGGTGCAGCGGACTGCAACCGGGGTCAAGGACACAGCTGGAGACGTTTAAAAGGCTCAGGCGATGTCTCGTAGCTCCCGACGCAGAATCTTGCCCACCGGCGTCATCGGCAATGACTCCTGCAGAACAATGTGCCTGGGTACTTTATAAGCCGTGAAGTTCTCCTTGCAGAACGCCTTGAGCTCTTCAACGCTCAACCCTGGCTCTCGCGCCACCACAAACAGCTTCACGGCCTCCCCCGAGCGTTCGTCCGGGACGCCTATACAGGCGCAATTGGCGACTTTCGGATGAGCCATGACCACGTCTTCGATTTCATTGGGGTAAACGTTGAAGCCGGACACGATGATCAGGTCTTTCTTGCGGTCGACGATGCTGACGAAACCATCGGCACCAATCACCGCAATATCGCCGGTCTTGAACCAGCCATCGGCATCAAGCGACTCGGCGGTGGCAGCCGGCTGGTTCCAGTAGCCTTTCATGACCTGCGGTCCCTTGATGCACAGTTCGCCACGCTCGCCAAAAGGCAATTCGGCCCCGTGGTCATCGATGACTTTCATGCCCGTGCCGGGCACCGGAATGCCGACCGTCCCCAGACGAGCCAGAGCGCCGTAAGGATTGGCACTGGCGACAGGCGAAGTTTCGGTCAGGCCATAGCCTTCGACGATCGTGCAGCCGGTGATCTGCGCCCAGCGCTCGGCTGTGGTCTTGACCAGCGCCGTGCCGCCGGAGTTGGTGCTTTTCAGCGTCGAGAAGTCCAGACTCCTGAACTGAGGATGGTTCATGAGTGCCACGAACAGGGTATTGAGGCCGATCATGGCGGTGAATTTCCACTTGGCAAGCTCCTTGATAAAGCCGCCGATATCGCGGGGGTTGGTAATCAGGATGTTGTGATTGCCGCTGATCATCATGCACATGCAGTTCGCCGTGAATGCATAGATGTGATAAAGCGGCAACGGCGCAATCATCACCTCGGCAGCCTCCTCAAAAAGAGCGCCGCCTTCAGGCATTTGCTGACGCATGCAGGCGTAGACTTGCTGCATGTTGGCAACCAGGTTGCCATGAGTCAGCATCGCGCCCTTGGCCAGCCCCGTGGTGCCGCCGGTGTATTGCAGCACGGCAACGTCGTCCAGGCCTCGGGGTACGGCCTCCATCCGGCTGTCACGACCCAGGCGAAGTGCACGCTTGAAGCCGACGGCCTGAGGCAGATGGAATGCCGGGACCAGCTTCTTGACCTTGTCGACGATGGTATTGACCAGCCACCCCTTGGCCGTCGACTGCATATCGCCCATTTTCACTTCGATCAGGTGTTCGATTGCAGTGTCCGGGAGCACTTCCTGCACCAGCTTGCCGAACAGGTTCAGGTAAACCAGCGCCTTGGCACCCGAGTCCTTGAACTGATGGCGCATCTCGCGCGCGGTGTACAGCGGATTGGTGTTGACCACGATCAGACCGGCACGCATCGCGCCAAATACGGCAATCGGGTATTGCAGGATATTGGGCATCTGTACGGCAATGCGGTCACCCGGCCGCAGTTGCGTGTGTTGCTGCAGATAAGCTGCAAAGGCCGCAGAGTGGCGTTCAAGTTCAGCGTAGGTCAGCGTAACGCCCATATTGCTGAACGCGGGCCGATCCGCGAATTTCCGGCAACTGCGTTCAAACACTTCGATGACCGACTGATAAGTCTGCAGATCCACCTCGGAGTCGACACCGGCCGGACGCTTGTCATCCCAGAAATCAGCTTGCATTATTTTTATCCTCTTCCCTGCGTAGGCCTGGCCCGACGTTAGCAGTTAAAGCGCCTCAGGCAAATAATCGAGAGTGCGTCATCAACTGCATGAATCTTGTCTCTGTTCAGACTGAAATTGGTCGCCAGCGATACACTGTCCTGTGTCGACGAGCAGGTAACCAACAGGCCTGCGACAGCGCAACATCGGTATTCTCAAGCCGTTTGTTTATTATTTGCCTTGAATGTGATCCGGGAAGCGCCAGCAAGCGTCTGAATGATCTTGTCCGCGCATTGGCGGCGACAGGTCATCAAGTGTTACAAATCAAGGCCAAGTCGGACTGCATGAACCGGCCCGCTTCAATCCATTTTTTATTGTCAGGACAGCCACATGACTCAAGTCACCAACACGCCTTACGAAGCCCTTGAAGTCGGTCAGACCGCCAGCTACAGCAAAACAGTGGAAGAGCGTGACATTCAACTGTTCGCCGCCATGTCCGGCGACCACAACCCGGTCCACCTTGATGCCGAATACGCTGCCAAGACCATGTTCAAGGAACGCATCGCCCACGGTATGTTCAGTGGCGCGCTGATCAGCGCTGCCGTCGCATGCGAATTGCCTGGGCCGGGCACCATTTACATTGGTCAGCAGATGACGTTTCAGAAACCGGTAAAACTGGGCGACACCCTGACAGTGCGCCTGGAAATCCTGGAAAAACTGCCGAAGTTCCGTGTACGCATTGCAACCCGCGTGTTCAATCAGAACGATGAACTGGTTGTAGATGGCGAGGCTGAAATCCTCGCGCCGCGCAAGCAGCAGACCGTCGACCTGACCGTACTGCCCGAGATCACTTTCGGCTGATACCAAAGACGGGCGTGCGCCACGCAGCGCGCACGTCAGACTCGCCAGTGGCCTGAGCAAAAAATTCATGATGCACCCCGGAACTGTTTCCCTGCGCCTTCCACTCAGGGACACAGCAGCTCTTTCTATCCGGGATCACGAATTGTTCATTCCCACAGGCGGGGAAATCAGCCATGAATATGATCAACAGAAACTATTACCCCGTCTCCGGGCAACCGGCTCTGGGCAGCACCAAAGCCCCCGATGGAATCCAGCCGTCAGACGTCAGGTCGGGCCACAACAGCACCACGGTCGATTTCAGCCCGCCACATCAGGCTACCGGCCTGCAATCACCACTCAATATCCTGAGTTCAACAGCGCAATCGCCCACCACCCACACAGCGTCAAGCACGCCTGGCGCTACCAGCGAGTTGCTTTTGAACAAACTGGTGGAAGCCATTCGCGACGCTATCAAAAAGCTGCTTTCCGGCCTGTTGGGTAATCAACCGCAGCGCGAAGCATCTCCACCCGCGCAGACCCAACGCGAACAGCCTCCAACGTCCCCGCAATCGTCATCTGCGCCTTCGACAGCCTCACCCTCACAACCATCCATCCCCTCGGGCAAGGCAGAAAAGCCTTTTGTGGTGCAAAGCGATCACCCGGCAGACAAACCGGTGGCGCTGCAGAAAACCACAGACACAGCGCCTTCTGCCACGTCACCAACCACGGCCGGGGTTGCCGGGCGGGGCACTTCGACGGTGGAAAAGACGCCTGTCAAAGCCGAACCGGGGACGCACGCGGTAGCGAGCGAGCCGGTATTACCGAAAACACCACCAACGACCCTCGACACACCCGATGCAACGGAGAAACTGACCGCCCCGGTATCCCACGCCGCGCATGGCCAGGGCGCAGATATGTCTGGCATCCTGGGTTTTGCCAAGGAAGCCGATACAACCGGTGGCAATAAAGGTGAAGTGGTCACCGTCAATAGCGTGGCGGAGCTCAAGGAAAAGATGGAAGACGACACAGCCCGCACGGTGCGTCTCGGAGCCAACCTGTCTGCCGACAGCAAGGTGACCATCAATTTTGGAGCCAACAAAACCCTGCTGGGCACCGACAAAGGCAACACCCTGCATAATATCTACCTGGCCAGTGGCAAAACCGCGAGCAATGACATTTTCCAGAACCTGAACTTCAGCCACGATGCGCGCTATCGCAATAACGGCGACATGCAGATGTTCATCAGCAGTGGCCAAAAGTACTGGATAGACAGCAACACTTACACCGGCACCAAGGACCAGAACCCCAAAGGGCTGGATAAACTGCTTTACGTCGGCGGCAAGGCCGATCTGGTCACCCTGACCAATTCGAAATTCCAGAACAACGAATATGGTGTGATCCTCGGTCAGCCTGACGATTCGGCAGCTGCAAAGGCCGAATACAAGGGCTACCCGCGAATGACCATCGCCAACAACGTGTTCAGCAATCTTGATGTAAGGGCACCCGGCCTGATGCGTCATGGGCAATTCGATGTATTCAACAACGCCATTGACGACTTCCACCTCGGCTTCACCGCCACAGGGGATGCAACCATCCTGTCGCAGGCCAACTATTTCGCAAAAGGCGTGGATGTTTCCAACAAGGCCAGTAACTCCGGCGTGCTGGATGACTATGGCGACGCTCACTTCAAAGACATCGGCAGTAACGTCAGTTTCACTCAGAAGTCACCGGTAACCGCCTGGACACCGAGCTACGACCGTGACGTGAAAACAGCCGAAGCAGCCAGAGCCTACGACCTGGCCAATGCGGGTGCGAAGAGCGTGAAATGAGGGCGCAGCCTGAAACGCAGACGAAAAAAAGGGCGACCCGAGTCGCCCGAAGTGCCTTGCGTGCTCATTGCCCGGAATGACTGCGGCCTGCGCCAGCCTTTCCTCTTGTATTGTCCTTTCCCGGCACAGGTAACGACTTTCGTGTCGTCATATTCCTCTGCCGTATTCGATAGGCTCAGGTTAAGCGCAGTTGCACCAGGGCATGTTGATCCAGATCAGTTATCCGCTCGCTCGTCGTTCGTGCGCACGGGGTCACTGATCAGGATCAATGATGTCGGGAGGGGTATCAGCGTTTCTTAGGCTTTTTCTTCGGTTTTTTACTGCTCAACGGCATCGCTTGTTCGAAGGCATTGCGCACTTCGTTGAGGCGTTTGTCGTTCAAATCGTGAACGCGCCTGGCGCGCTCTGCGCCCAGGTCGATCAATTTTTCATCGTCGCTCATGGCTTGCCGCTCTCGCACACTGGAAATCA
The DNA here is from genome assembly GCF_001400735.1 of Pseudomonas caricapapayae. Lineage (GTDB taxonomy): Bacteria > Pseudomonadota > Gammaproteobacteria > Pseudomonadales > Pseudomonadaceae > Aquipseudomonas > Aquipseudomonas caricapapayae. The sequence continues at coordinate 27,567 of NZ_LJPW01000080.1, read as the reverse complement.
GTGCCAATAATGCTTAAACGCAGCGGCGATGACCAGCGAAGAACCGGGCGTTGCCGCGATCAGATCTGAATATCAACCCACAGCCCCTGACGCGGCTCGTCGTCGATGAGCGGTACAACCGGAACGGTGTTGTCGGCATTCAGCGAGTCTCCCGGAACGACCAGCCCCTGATACTCCTCGGCCTCTTCAGAGGTACGACCCTGCTGCTGTTGCTGACGCTGCTGCTCTTCACGCAACAGCAACGCGCTGCGTTCAGTATCTTCATTGCGCAGGTCGATCGCGGTTTCGTTGGAGCTTTGCTGCACAGGCGCGACAGGCGGGATGTCCGGCATGCGCTTGGCCGGATCCAACTGTGATGTCACTGGCACAACACTTAGCGGAAGCATAGGTTGCAGCATGGTTTTATCTCCTCATTACCGGGGTGTCGGCCGTGCACGAGGCAACTTGAACCGGGCTGAAATAGTCAGCAAATATTTATAAGATCTTTTTTGACCGCTTACAGTGAAATTAGTGTCATGGAACTGAAAATCTGATCGATCAGAGCCGCTGACGATGAGTTTTTTCACGCCGCCTTTGGCCTTCGGTGCGCGTTCCGTTAACATACTCAGCTTTTTCAAGCGGGAGACAGGCAGCATGGCGCAGCAGTATCAACCGGGGCAACGCTGGATTAGTGACAGCGAAGCCGAGCTGGGTTTGGGCACAGTTCTGGCACAGGACGGCCGCTTGTTGACCGTGCTCTATCCGGCCACTGGCGAAACACGTCAGTACGCACTGCGCAACGCGCCACTGACCCGCGTGCGCTTCTCTCCGGGCGATGTGATCACCCACTTCGAAAACTGGAAAATGACCGTCCGCGAAGTCGACGACGTTGACGGCCTGCTGGTCTACCACGGCCTGAACGCGCAGAACGAAGTGGTTACGCTGCCGGAAACCCAGCTGTCGAACTTCATTCAGTTCCGCCTGGCAACCGACCGCCTGTTCGCGGGCCAGATCGACCAGTTGTCCTGGTTCTCGTTGCGCTACAACACGCTTGAGCACACCAGCCGCCAGTTGCAGTCCTCGCTTTGGGGCCTGGGCGGCGTCCGGGCGCAACCCATTGCACATCAGTTGCATATCGCTCGTGAAGTTGCAGACCGCATCGCGCCCCGCGTTCTGCTGGCTGACGAAGTGGGTCTGGGCAAGACCATCGAAGCCGGCTTGGTGATCCACCGTCAACTGCTGTCGGGTCGCGCAAGCCGCGTGTTGATCCTGGTCCCGGAAAACCTTCAGCACCAGTGGCTGGTGGAAATGCGCCGCCGTTTCAACCTGCAGGTTGCGCTGTTCGACGCCGAGCGTTTCATCGAAAGCGATGCCGGCAACCCGTTCGAAGACACCCAGTTGGCGCTGGTTGCGCTGGAATGGCTGGTCGAAGACGAAAAAGCCCAGGATGCCCTGTTTGCGGCAGGCTGGGACCTGATGGTGGTCGATGAGGCGCACCATCTGGTCTGGCACGAAGACAAGGTCAGCCGTGAATACGCGCTGGTCGAGCAACTGGCGGAAGTCATTGCCGGCGTACTGCTGCTGACCGCCACCCCGGAACAACTGGGCCAGGACAGCCACTTCGCCCGCCTGCGCCTGCTGGACCCGAACCGCTTTCACGACCTCAAGGCGTTCCGCGCCGAGAGCGAGAACTACCGTCCGGTGGCTCAGGCCGTTCAGGAGCTGCTCGACAAGGGCAAGCTGTCCGCTGCGGCGCAGGAAACCATCCACGGCTTCCTGGGTGCCGAAGGCGATTCGCTGCTGGCGGCTGTGAATACCGGCGACGACGAAGCCAAGGCACGCCTGATTCGCGAACTGCTGGACCGTCACGGCACCGGGCGCGTGCTGTTCCGCAACACCCGCGCCGCCGTGCAGGGTTTCCCGGAGCGCAAGCTGCATCAATACCCGCTGCCCTGCCCTGTCGAATACCTGGAATTGCCGGTCGGCGAGCACGCCGATCTGTACCCGGAGGTCAGCTTCCAGTCGCAGTCGGAAGTCAGCGAAGAAGAGCGCTGGTGGCGCTTCGACCCGCGCGTCGACTGGCTGATCGATACACTCAAGATGCTCAAACGCGTCAAGGTACTGGTCATCTGTGCCCACGCCGAAACCGCGATGGACCTGGAGGACGCGCTGCGCGTACGCTCCGGCATCCCAGCCACAGTGTTCCACGAGGGCATGAACATCCTCGAGCGCGACCGGGCAGCGGCTTATTTTGCAGACGAAGAGTTCGGCGCTCAGGTACTGATCTGCTCGGAAATCGGCAGTGAAGGCCGCAACTTCCAGTTTTCCCACCATCTGGTCCTGTTCGATCTGCCGTCGCACCCGGACTTGCTGGAGCAACGCATCGGACGTCTGGACCGTATCGGTCAGAAGCACACCATCGAGCTGCACGTACCGTTCCTGGAAACCAGCCCGCAGGCACGCCTGTTCCAGTGGTATCACGAGGCGCTCAACGCGTTCCTCAATACCTGCCCGACCGGCAACGCCCTGCAACACCAGTTCGGCCCGCGCCTGCTGCCACTGCTGGAAAGCGGTGACGATGATGAGTGGCAAGCCCTGATCGACGAAGCCCGTAACGAGCGCGAGCGCCTGGAAAGCGAGCTGCACACCGGACGCGACCGCCTGCTGGAACTCAATTCCGGTGGCGCTGGCGAAGGTGAAGCACTGGTTGAAGCCATCCTCGAACAGGACGATCAGTTCAGCCTGCCGATCTACATGGAAACCCTCTTCGACGCCTTTGGCATCGACAGCGAAGACCATTCGGAAAACGCCCTGATCCTCAAGCCGAGCGAAAAAATGCTCGACGCCAGCTTCCCGCTGGGCGACGACGAAGGCGTGACCATCACCTACGACCGCAATCAGGCGCTGTCTCGCGAAGACATGCAGTTCATTACCTGGGAGCACCCGATGGTTCAGGGCGGCATGGATCTGGTGCTGTCGGGTTCGATGGGCAACACCGCCGTGGCGCTGATCAAGAACAAGGCGCTCAAGCCAGGTACCGTCCTGCTCGAACTGATCTACGTCAGCGAAGTGGTTGCTCCGCGCTCATTGCAGCTTGGGCGTTATCTGCCTCCGGCCGCGCTGCGTTGCCTGCTGGACGCGAATGGCAATGATCTGGCGAGCCGAGTGTCGTTCAACACCCTCAACGATCAGCTCGAAAGCGTGCCTCGGGCGAGCGCCAACAAGTTCATCCAGGCACAACGTGATCAGTTGACCCCGAGGATCAACGCGGGCGAAGAGAAAATCACACCGAAACACGCAGAACGCGTAGCAGAAGCACAGCGTCGCCTGGCAGCCGATACCGAAGAGGAACTGGCCCGTCTGACGGCATTGCAAGCAGTCAACCCGACCGTGCGCGACAGCGAGCTGGTCGCCCTGCGCACCCAGCGCGAACAGGGCCTGGCCATGCTTGAAAAAGCAGCGCTGCGTCTGGAAGCGATACGGGTGCTGGTCGCGGGCTAAGACCTGCACGATTCTTGTCCCCACATGCGTGGGGACAAGAATCATCGCGGCTCACGATCCGTATGATTACCGCCTTGCCACCACAATCCCCTCCGCCAGCCCCGCCAAAGGCTCTTCAGCCGCCATTCTCTCCTTCATCCTGCAAGCATCCTGACTGAAGCAACGTGAAGCCTGGTACAGGAACAGCAAGGTCAGAAACAACGCAACCGGAATCAGGTACATGGCGTCATGCAAGCCGATAGCCTTGAAGGGCTCGCTCATCGCCTCGACACCCGCAACGGCCATCGCCGCATGGGCAAAGTGATCAGACAGCAAACCGACCACCACCGGCCCCAGGCCTCCACCCAATAAATAAAGGCCGGCGAAGAAAAGCGCCATGGCCGTGGCTCGCAGACGCGGTTCGATCACGTCCTGAATCGCGGTGTAGACGCAGGTGTAGAAGTTGTATGCAAACAGCCAGCCCAGACTGAACACCCCTACGAACACACCGATCCCGATTTGCCCCGCATGCAATGCGTAACCTGTGGCCAACGAAGCGATCAGCATACTGATGGTCGCAAACAACAGCCGTCCATTGGAAAAACGCTGATGCAGTTTGTCGGCTATCCAGCCGCCAAGCGTCAGACCTATCAGCCCGGTAACGCCGACTATGATCCCGGTCGCCACTGCCGCTTCCTGCAAGGGCAGCAGGAAATAGCGCTGCAGCATCGGCACCATGAATGAATTACAGGCGTAGGTCGCAAAGTTGAAGGTCAGACCGCCCAATACCAGCCAGCGAAAGGTCGGAATCGACAGCACACGACGAATCGGCTTTTCAATCTTAGCCTCTGACATGCGCACGCTTTCAGCCGCACCGCGCTTGGGCTCGCGGATGAAAAAGATCAACACGGCCAGCAGCAGACCAGGAACCGCCGCGATAAAGAACGGGGCGCGCCAGCTGTCGAACGCCTTGACCATCGCGCCAATGGTAAAGAACGCCAACAGCAGGCCCAACGGCAAACCCAGCATGAAAAGCCCCATGGCCCGTGCGCGCCGATGGGCCGGAAACAGGTCACCGATCAACGAGTTGGCAGCAGGCGCGTAGCTGGCCTCTCCAATGCCGACGCCCATACGCACCAGCAGGAACGTCCAGAAACTGCCCACCATGCCGTTCACCGCAGTCAACCCGCTCCATACCGCCAGCCCGCATCCCATGAGCTTCTTGCGCGACCCATTGTCAGCCATGCGCCCCAATGGCAGACCGGCGACCGCGTAGACCAGCGTGAATGCAGTCCCCAGCAACCCCAGCTGAAAGTCACTCAAATGCCATTCCAGGCGAATGGGCTCGACGATGATGGCGGGGATGGTGCGATCGAAGAAATTGAACAGATTGGCCAGAAAGAGCAGGAACAGCACGCGCCAGGCATTGGCAGCCTGAGTAGCGTTTTCTGCCTGGAGTGTGTTCATGAAGGCATCCGTCCCTTGACTCTCAGTCACCTCAATCTAGAAGGAGAAAAGCTATCTGTCTGTAAACATTCGTAAACAGGTCAAGTAGATGATGGCGTTTTATAACTATTCGTTATTGAGCCAATATCAAAATGGCAGCTCATTGTGGTGGCAGTTTGTAAACAGCCTCTATACTCAGCTCGAATCGCCAGGCTTCTTCGAGCCTTGGCGCCCTTGTAGTGAGAATAGGGCACGCTATGGAGTGGCTGGGTTTGAACGTATTCGCTGGCCTGCCAGCGGACGGGCAATTATTGATCGACTGCAGTCATAACCTGTTTCTGGTAGCGCTGGCTTACGGTGTGGCCTGCGCCGCATGTTTTGCCACGCTGGATATTGCCGACCGTGTCATTCAGGTAGACGCCCTGAAAAGCCGTCGTCTCTGGAAAGCACTGGGCGCTTTATGCCTGGCAGGTGGCGTGTGGGCGATGCACTTCATCAGCATGCTGGCGTTCCAGGCACCGTTGAAAATCTCTTACGACCTGACCGTCACGCTGTTTTCCCTGCTGATCGTGCTGATCACCGCGCTGGTGGCCATGAGGGCCCTGACCATTCCAGAGCTGAGCATGCGGCGCTGCCTGATCAGTTCGCTGGTCATGGGAGTGGGCATCAGCGCCATGCACTATCTGGGCATGTCGGCTATGCGCTCCGCTGCTACGCAGTATTACGAGCCGCGGATGTTTGCGTTGTCGATTCTGGTCGCTGTCCTGTCCAGTATTGCGTTGCTGACCTTGTCCCGACACTTGCGTCAATACAACGGCATGTTTCACCAGATGTTCCGCTACGGGGTGAGTCTTCTGCTGGGCGCAGGTTTGCTGACCATGCACCTGATGGGCATGAGGGCGCTACGGCTGGTCATCCCGGAAGGCTCTGCACTGCACATCCCCGGCCCCGAAAACGGTCAGCAGTTGGGTCTGACAATCGCCGCGATCACCCTGCTGACCATCGCCGGGAGCATCAGTGCAGCGATGGCCGACAAGAAACTGCAAGGCAAGGAGCACGATCTGCAGCGGGTCAACGCCCTGCTCAGCCAGCTGGATCAGGCACGCGTATCGCTTCAGCAGGTGGCTCACTACGATCCGCTGACCAATCTGATCAACCGCCGGGGCTTCAATCAGATATTCGCCGAAAAACTGCTTGAACACACCGTGGGCAAGGGCATGCTTGCAGTGATGTTCCTGGACATCGACCACTTCAAGCGCATCAATGACAGCCTGGGTCACGACGCTGGCGACGAACTGCTCAAAGTGATTGCCGAACGTATCCGCAGCGCTACCCGCGTCCAGGACGTGGTTGCCCGTTTCGGCGGCGATGAGTTCTGCATCCTGCTAAGCATTCCAGATTATGAAGAAGCACGGCATCTGGCGCATCGGGTCATGCACAAAATGAAGGAGACCATCGCGCTGGCAGGAAGGCGCATGGTCATGACGACCAGCATCGGTATTGCCGTCTTCCCGCGTGACGGCTCGACGTGCGATGAGCTGCTCAAGCATGCGGACCTTGCGCTCTACCAGTCCAAGGGCAACGGGCGCAACAGGGTCAATTTCTTCAGCCCCGCACTCAGGACCAAAGCCAGCCTGGAGCTGCATCTGGAAGAGGAATTGCGCAATGCACTGCGCGAGGAGACGGGCCTGCAGGTTTACTACCAGCCTATCGTCGACATGCGCACCGGCCATGTTGCCAAACTCGAGGCGCTGGTACGCTGGAATCATCCGCAACACGGCCTGCTTGCACCCGGACGGTTCATCGGCATTGCCGAGGCCAATGGTCTGATCGCCGAACTGGACAACTGGGTATTACGCAGAGCCTGCCGTGATCTGCACGCACTGCGCCAGGAGGGACTTGAACAACTGATCATCAGCGTCAACTGCTCAGCGCTGACGCTGGGCCGCGACGAACTGGTCGAAGAGGTCGAACAGGCGCTGGTCGATGCTGGCGCAGCGCCCGGACGGCTGGAACTGGAGGTCACCGAAAATGCCCTGATGGGCAATATCAGCAATACCATCCTGATGCTCAAGCAGATCCGCAGCCTCGGGGTCTCCCTGTCGATTGACGATTTCGGCACGGGTTATTCATCGCTCGCCTATCTCAAACGGTTGCCTCTGGACACACTGAAGATCGACCGGTCATTCATTATTGATATTCCACAGTCCCCGCAGGACATGGAAATCGTACAGGCAATTATCGTCATGGCTCACACACTGCGCCTGAAAGTTGTCACCGAGGGCGTCGAAACCCAGGGTCAACTGGAGTTTCTCAGGCAGTTTGGCAGTGATTACGTCCAGGGTTATCTGTTCAGCAAACCACAACCGCTGGAGCGAATTCTGCCGCTTGCCAGGCAGATGAACGAGCGCGCACCGAGCACACAGTGGGCAGCCTTGCCACCGTCGCCCACGCTCGGACCTGACATCGAAGTATCAGAAGCGCTGGACATTTTTTCCGATTTGTCCGACAGCGATGACTTCGCCAGCCACAGACCCGTGCGTACCTGAGCAGCGTGCCGACAGCGTCCGTTGAATGGCCACGCAAGGCCGGTCGAACAACGCTCACCGGTGTGGTTTTACGCTACGCGGGAACCGTAAGGGTTACCTTCCCACTCAATCCTGCGAATCGCCACGCCCCAAGATGGCGCAAAAATCAATCGCGCGCCCTGTTTTGAATCAGCACCCAAGGTGCCACCACTACAGCCCACAATGCAGGATCGGTCTCTACCAGCTCAAGCGCCTTGTTTTCCGACACCTTGCCGACCTGCCCGTCAGTCAGCCACGCAGCGACCCTGGCTGCATCATTTTCAGCCACTGCCTCGGCGACTTCGATCAAATCCAGCGGCAGTTCGACCCACAACAGGGCACCTTTGGCAAAGAATGGTTGCAATTCAGTCCAGGTGATTGAGGCCGTTTCGCCAAGCAGTTTGGCATAGAGGGTGCTAGGTTCTTGCGTCATGGGTTTCACCAGAAAGAAAATCGGCGCAATGATAGCGCCCACTTTCCCGTCGGCAAGCCCAGAAGCAGGTGATTTATCGCAGGGAAGTGCAGATAACCTCATGGATCTGAAGCGATTTCAGGCACTCAGGCGGTTTGATTCTGTAACTTTCTTTCGATTAAGCGACACACACTGGTTTGTCCCCAAACGCCCGGCTTTCCAAGCCAACGAGCGGCGCTCTAAACTGTTCCGGTACAGTTGGCGGCGGGAAAAACCAGTGATCGAATCCGGTCCTGGAGCCTTGGCCATCAGGATTATAAAAACTACAACGCAAGAGTGGAGCATCATGACTAAGGGTACCAATAAGCTTTCAAGGCTGTTTGCCGCACTGGTTATGGCAGGGGTCGCCAGCCATTCGTTCGCAGCCGACACCATCAAGATCGGCATCGCCGGCCCTAAAACCGGCCCTGTGGCCGAATACGGCACCATGCAATTCAACGGCGCAAAAATGGCCATCGACCAGATCAACGCCAAGGGCGGCGTGGATGGCAAAAAGCTTGAAGCCGTTGAATACGATGACGCCTGCGATCCGAAACAGGCCGTTGCAGTGGCCAACAAGGTGGTCAACGAAGGCGTCAAATACGTTATCGGTCACCTCTGCTCCAGCTCCGCCCAGCCAGCGTCCGACGTTTACGAAGACGAAGGCATCATCATGGTGACCCCGGCTGCCACCAGCCCGGAAATCACCGCACGCGGTTACAAACTGGTGTTTCGCACCATTGGTCTCGACAGTGCGCAGGGCCCGGCTGCAGGCAACTACATCGCCGATGTCGCGAAGCCGAAAATCGTTGCCGTCATTCACGACAAGCAGCAGTACGGTGAAGGTATCGCGACGGCAGTCAAGCAGACCCTGGAAGCAAAAGGCGTGAAGGTTGCGCTGTTTGAAGGTATCAACGCTGGCGACAAGGACTTCTCGTCGCTGATCGCCAAGCTCAAGCAAGCCAACGTCGATTTCGTCTATTACGGCGGCTACCACCCGGAGCTGGGCCAGATCCTGCGTCAGTCCAAGGAAAAAGGCCTGAACGCCAAATTCATGGGCCCTGAAGGCGTCGGCAACGATTCCATCTCGCAGATCGCCGGTGAAGCTTCAGAAGGCCTGCTTGTCACCCTGCCGAAATCCTTCGATCAGGACCCGGCCAACCAGGCGTTGACCGAAGCCTTCAAAGCCAAGAAACAGGACCCGAGCGGCCCGTTCGTATACCCCTCCTACTCCGCCGTTCAGGTCGTAGCTGACGGCATCGCTGCCGCCAAGTCTGAAGACACCGACAAAGTGGCAGCCGCCATCCATGCCGGTACCTTCAAGACCCCGATGGGCGACCTGAGCTACGACGCCAAGGGCGACCTGAAAAACTTCCAGTTCGTGGTCTACGAGTGGCACTTCGGCAAACCGAAGACCGAAGCTGCCAAATAAGCTGCTTGCGTTACCCATAAAGCCCACTGCCTGCGCAGTGGGCTTTGTTTTACGAATCCAGCCCCGTGCGCCGACTTCGCAGAGCGAACTGCGCACACGAGGCCCCCTGAAAATCTTAAAACCGTCAACAGCGGTTCCCTGACAGCGCAACAGGCTACGCATCGACAGAATGCCACCCCGGCGCAGGTCAGAGAAATGCAGATCAGGTTTTTAGGAGCGCGGTAAATGCCCGAGTTATTCCACTACATGCAGCAACTGGTCAATGGCCTGACCATTGGCAGTACGTATGCATTGATCGCCATCGGTTACACGATGGTGTACGGCATCATCGGAATGATCAACTTCGCCCACGGCGAGGTGTACATGATCGGTTCCTATGTTGCTTTCATGGCACTCGCCGGTCTGGCGATGCTGGGTATTCACAGCCTGCCGCTGCTGATGATTGCCGGTTTTGCCGCAGCGATCATCGTGACCAGTGCCTATGGATACAGCATCGAGCGTGTGGCCTACCGCCCGTTGCGCAACAGCAACCGTCTGATTCCACTGATCTCTGCAATCGGCATGTCGATATTCCTGCAGAACTCGGTTCAGTTGTCTCAGGGGTCCGGCAACTTTGCCATCCCCAACCTGCTGCCCGGCAGCCTGTCGTTCGGTCCGGGCGGCGCGCAGGAAGTGCTGATTTCCTACATGCAGATCGTGGTGTTCGTCGTCACCCTGCTGGCCATGACCGGCCTGACCCTGTTCATCTCCCGCTCGCGAATGGGTCGTGCCTGCCGCGCCTGCGCCGAGGACATGAAAATGGCCAACCTGCTGGGGATCAACACCAACAACATCATCGCCCTGACCTTTGTGGTCGGTGCAGCACTGGCGGCCGTTGCTGCGATGCTGCTGAGCATGCAATACGGCGTCATCAATCCCAACGCAGGCTTTCTGGTGGGTCTGAAAGCCTTCACTGCTGCGGTACTGGGCGGTATCGGCTCGATCCCGGGCGCTGTGCTCGGTGGCCTTGTGCTGGGCGTCGCCGAAGCCTTCGGTGCCGACATTTTTGGTGATCAGTACAAGGACGTAGTGGCTTTCGGCCTGCTGGTCCTGGTGCTGCTGTTCCGACCGACCGGCATTCTGGGTCGTCCGGAGGTTGAGAAAGTATGAGCAAGTCTTTCAAACAGGCGCTGTTCAGCGCTGCATTGGTCTGGGCCGTAGCCTACCCGGTCTTCGGCCTGAAACTGGCCTTTTCCGGCGTCACCCTGCAAGTACAGAACGCCAGCCCACTGACCCTGACCATCATTGCCGTGTGCTCGGTGCTGCTGTTTCTGCGTGTCCTGTTCGCGGAACAGATCGGCAGCCTGCGCCGCGGGTCAGGGAAACCGCTGATCCCGCAAAAGACCAGCGACTTCCTGACCCAGCCGAAAACCCAGCGCTGGGGCCTTGCGGCGCTCATCGTGCTGGCCTTCATCTGGCCGTTCTTCGGTTCGCGCGGTGCCGTGGACATCGCCACACTGATCCTGATCTACGTCATGCTCGGCCTCGGCCTGAACATCGTGGTCGGCCTGGCTGGCCTGCTTGACCTGGGCTATGTCGGATTCTATGCAGTCGGCGCTTACAGCTACGCATTGCTGTCGCATTACTACGGGCTCGGATTCTGGATCTGCCTGCCGATTGCGGGGTTGATGGCGGCGCTGTTCGGATTCCTGCTGGGATTCCCGGTACTGCGTCTGCGCGGAGACTATCTGGCCATCGTGACGCTGGGGTTCGGGGAAATCATCCGCATCTTTCTGCGCAACCTGACTGAACTGACAGGTGGTCCGAACGGCATCAGCAATATCGAAAAGCCGACCTTCTTCGGCCTGACGTTCGAGCGCAAGGCTGCCGAGGGCATGCAGACCTTCCACGAGTTCTTCGGCCTGCCGTACAACTCGATCAACAAGGTCATCTTCCTCTACCTGATCGCCCTGCTGCTGGCGCTGGCAGCATTGTTCGTCATCAACCGCCTGCTGCGCATGCCGATCGGCCGGGCCTGGGAAGCATTACGCGAAGACGAAATCGCTTGCCGCGCGCTAGGGTTGAATCCAACCGTGATCAAACTGTCAGCCTTCACTCTGGGCGCAGCGTTCGCCGGTTTCGCAGGCAGCTTCTTTGCAGCACGCCAGGGTCTGATTACCCCTGAGTCGTTCACCTTCATCGAGTCGGCAATCATCCTGGCCATCGTCGTGCTAGGCGGTATGGGCTCGCAACTGGGCGTGATTCTGGCTGCCATCGTGATGATTCTGCTGCCTGAGCTGATGCGCGAGTTCAGTGACTACCGCATGCTGATGTTCGGCGCGTTGATGGTGCTGATGATGATCTGGCGTCCACAGGGCTTCCTGCCGATGCAGCGCCCCCAAATGAAATTGAAAGCGGAGCTGCCAAAATGAGCCGCCCATTACTACAAGCCACTGGCTTGAGCATGCGTTTTGGCGGTCTGCTGGCGGTCAATGGCGTTGCCCTGACCGTCAATCAGGGGCAGGTCGTATCGATGATCGGCCCCAATGGTGCCGGCAAGACGACAGTCTTCAACTGCCTGACCGGTTTCTACCGGCCGAGCGCGGGCACAATTCTGCTGGACGGTGAGCCGATACAGGGCCTGGCTGGCCATCAGATTGCGCGCAAGGGCGTGGTGCGTACGTTCCAGAACGTGCGCCTGTTCAAGGAAATGACTGCCGTGGAAAACCTGCTGGTTGCCCAGCACCGGCATTTGAACACCAACTTTCTGTCCGGCCTGTTCAAGACGCCCGCGTTTCGCCGCAGCGAACGCGAAGCCATGGACTACGCCGAGCACTGGCTGGAGGCCGTCAACCTCAAGGAGTTCGCCAACCGCCCTGCCGGAACCCTGGCCTACGGTCAGCAACGCCGCCTGGAAATCGCCCGCTGCATGATGACCCGCCCGCGCATCCTCATGCTCGATGAGCCGGCAGCAGGTCTGAACCCCAGAGAAACCGACGACCTGAAAGCGCTGATCGGCGTATTGCGCAACGAACACAACGCCACGGTCCTGTTGATCGAGCACGACATGAAACTGGTAATGAGCATTTCCGACCACATCGTAGTGATCAACCAGGGCACGCCTCTGGCGGACGGTACGCCGGAACAGATTCGTGACAATCCTGATGTGATCAAAGCCTACCTGGGGGAAGCGTAAATGCTGCAGTTCGAAAACGTTTCCACTTTCTACGGCAAGATCCAGGCCCTGCACAGCGTCAACGTGGAAGTCCGACAGGGTGAAATCGTCACTCTGATCGGTGCCAACGGCGCAGGCAAATCCACGCTGCTGATGACCCTGTGCGGCTCACCTCGTGCCCAGAGCGGCAGTATTCGCTACATGGGCGAGGAGCTGGTCGGGCTGGAATCGTCGATCATCATGCGCAAGAGCATCGCCGTAGTGCCGGAAGGCCGTCGGGTATTTGCGCGCCTGACCGTTGAAGAGAACCTGGCGATGGGCGGTTTCTTCACGGAAAAAGCCGATTATCAGGAGCAGATGGACAAGGTCCTGCAGCTCTTTCCGCGTCTCAAGGAACGCTTTAATCAGCGTGGCGGCACCATGTCAGGTGGCGAACAGCAGATGCTGGCCATCGGTCGTGCGCTGATGAGCAAACCCAAGCTGCTGTTGCTGGACGAGCCATCGTTGGGACTGGCCCCGATCATCATCCAGCAGATTTTCGAAATCGTCGAACAGCTGCGTCGTGACGGTGTGACGGTGTTTCTGGTCGAGCAGAACGCCAACCAGGCCCTGAAAGTTGCCGATCGTGCCTACGTACTGGAAAACGGCCGCGTGGTCATGCAAGGCACCGGTGAAGAACTGCTGGTCGACCCGAAAGTGCGGGATGCGTATCTGGGCGGTTGAGATTGCCCGGGACACCCGTCATCCACCCCCCCGGTTCTGCCCGGAGGGCGTAGGAGCTTCAGGAGGTTACGACGGCTGCGATGGGCGGCGAAGCGGCACTGAAACCGGCGCGTACGGTTGCACCTGATCTACCGCATACACCGGTTTTGCTGCCGGTTCCCGGCAGATCGCGGATAATTCCGCTCCCACAGAGGCCGGGCGAAGCGACGCTCGGTCCGCTCCTGCACGCGATAGACATTCCAACCCTTGTGATGCACCTCCAGTCTGAGTAACGTGGCGGCACTTGTCTGGAGACCACACCATGTTCGCTGCCCGTTCCGTCCTCGTATTTGCTCTTCTACCGCTGTTTGCCGGGTGCCAGTTGCTCGGCAGGCAGGCCGAGGAACCCAAGGTCTCCACGGCGGGCATGCTCCGTATGCAGGGCGATCTGACAGGCGAAAACGGCCAGTTGCTGTTCAAGCCGTGCAACGAGCAGCGCCGCTATGTAGTCAAGGATCGCGGCAACACTGGTATTCTTCAGGAAGCGGCCTCACTGGCAGACAGCAAGGGCACGGTATTCGCCGATCTGCGCGGTAATTTTGCTGCGAGCAAAGCGGCCAGCAGCGATGGTCAGCTGGATCTGCACCAACTGTACCGCGTCGAACGTCCAGGCCAGGCCTGTGAAGATCCCAATTTCAAGCGCCTGACCCTGCACGTCAATGGCAACAAGCCCGCCTGGAACGTCAACGTCAGCGGCAAGGGCATGGTGATCGAGCGCGAAGGTGCCGCACCACTGGCGGTGCCTTATGTGGAAGAGAAGCTGCCAGACGGCAGCTTCAGCGTCAGCAGCGAAGCCAACAACCAGCGCATCGAGATCTGGGTCGCCCCACAACGCTGCGTTGACAGCGTCGATGGCTCGGTGCAACACCTGACGGCCGAGCTGCGTATCAACGGCCAGGCCCAGCGTGGCTGCGGTTATTACGGTGGTTCGCGCGACGACTGATCGGCCACGCTCGCCGCCAAAGGGGTTCAGCGCTTATAATCGCCGGTTCTTGTAGTGCTGTCGGGCTGAACCTGCGGCCCGAAAACTGGACCCCTTAATGTTACGAATCACCGAACTCAAGCTGCCGATCGATCACCCGGAAGAAGACCTGCGCCTTGCACTCCTGCAGCGCCTGGGCATTGACAGCAGCGAATTGCTGGACTTTACCCTCTTCAAACGCAGCTACGACGCGCGCAAAAAGTCATCCGAACTGTGCTTCATCTACACCATCGACTTTCAGGTCTCGGATGAAGAGGCGCTGCTGCGCAAGCTGGTCAACGACCGTCATGTGGGGCCGGCACCTGATGTCAGTTATAAAGTGGTCGGTCACGCTCCCGAAGGTCTGGCAGAGCGCCCGATAGTCGTGGGGTTCGGGCCGTGCGGCATCTTTGCCGGGCTGCTGCTGGCGCAGATGGGCTTCAGGCCGATCATCCTTGAGCGCGGTACCGAAGTGCGCCAGCGCACCAAGGATACCTGGGGTCTGTGGCGCAAAAACGTACTCAATCCCGAGTCCAACGTGCAGTTTGGCGAAGGCGGCGCCGGGACGTTTTCCGATGGCAAGCTTTACAGTCAGATCAAGGACCCGAAATTTATCGGCCGCAAGGTGCTGCACGAGTTCGTGAAGGCCGGTGCGCCGGAAGAAATCCTCTACGTCAGCAAACCGCATATCGGCACGTTCCGCCTGACGGGTGTGGTTGAAAACATGCGCCATCAGATCGAGGCGCTGGGCGGCGAAGTGCGCTTTCAGCAGCGCGTGACCGATCTGCTGATCGAGGACGGCCAATTGCTGGGCGTGCAGCTCGACAGCGGCGAACAGATCGAATCCCGACACGTGATTCTGGCACTGGGCCACAGTGCCCGTGATACGTTCCGCATGCTGCACGGTCGTGGCGTGTTCATGGAGGCCAAACCTTTCTCGGTCGGTTTCCGTATTGAACACCCGCAATCGCTGATCGACCGGGCGCGGCTGGGCAAATACGCCGGGCACCCGAAACTGGGCGCAGCCGACTATAAACTGGTGCACCACGCCAGCAACGGTCGCTCGGTCTACAGTTTCTGCATGTGCCCTGGCGGTACTGTCGTGGCAGCCACTTCAGAGCCAGGGCGCGTGGTCACCAACGGCATGAGCCAGTATTCGCGCAACGAGCGTAATGCCAACTCGGGCATTGTGGTCGGTATCTCGCCGGAGCAGGATTTCCCCGGCAGCCCGCTGGCCGGTATCGAGCTGCAGGAGCGCCTTGAATCTCACGCGTATCTGCTCGGCGGCAGCAGCTACGAAGCGCCGGCGCAACTGGTCGGCGACTTCATTGCGGGCAGGGCCTCGACCGCTCTGGGCAGCGTTGAACCGTCCTACAAGCCGGGTGTGAAGCTGGTGGACCTTGCCGAAGCCCTGCCCGCTTTTGCCATCGAAGCCATTCGTGAAGCCTTGCCGGCGTTCGACAAGCAGATCAAAGGCTTCTCGCTGCATGATGCCGTGCTGACCGGCATCGAAACCCGCACCTCGGCACCGCTGCGCATTACTCGCGGGCCGACCCTGCAAAGCCTGAATACCAAAGGCCTGTACCCCGCCGGTGAAGGCGCTGGTTATGCGGGCGGGATTCTTTCCGCCGGCGTGGACGGCATTCGGGTGGCTGAAGCACTGGTGCGGGACATGCTGGGGATCGAGGGTTGACGTCGGTTTGATTTCCAGCACAGGACTGGAAACATACCGCAATAAAAAACCCCGAGCATTTCGGCTCGGGGTTTTGCTGTGCGCTGCTGCCGATCAGTGGGTAACGCGGCTGGTACCGTTGACGCTCATGATGCGCACGCGCTCGCCGACCCGGAAAATCTCGTTTTCCTGAACCTGCTGCACGTAGGCGCGCATGCTGCCATCGTCTTCGCGCACGGTAATTTCGACACCCTGCGTACGGGTCAGGCCTTCTTCGGTCGCTGAACCCAGCAGACCACCGGCCACCGCGCCGATTACCGCCGCCACGATGCTACCGCGACCGCCACCGATGGCGCTGCCACCCACGCCGCCGACGACTGCACCCGCAGCGCCGCCAATCGGGGTCTTGGTGCCTTCGATTTTAACCGGACGCAAGGATTCGATAGTGCCCATGCGGACGGTCTGTACGGTCCTGGCCTCATCGCGGGAATAGGAATCACCGGTCAGATTCGAGGTACAGCCGCCCAACGTCAATGCCATGGCAGTGAACGAAGCAACCAGAAGAGCAGACTTGCGCATAAAGGGAATCTCCAGAGGAATCAGTGGCCATTAGACTACCCGACAAAGGTGCTGTCACGGCCCCGATCCTGCAATTTAAGTTCATTCAGGCGTCATACAGCGACGCTCTGTATAACGCTCAGACGACCGGCCAGACGAATAATTCAATCAGGGTGCCAGGCGCTCGCGTGTCCATGTGCCGTTTACTGAACGATAGTTCAAACGGTCATGAAGTCGACTGGAGCGACCCTGCCAAAACTCGATCCGATCGGGTAAAAGGCGGTAGCCCCCCCAGTGCTCGGGGCAATGTGGCTGGGTGTCTGCGAAGCGTTGTTGCGTCTGTCTGATCAGACCTTCCAGTTCGTCACGATCGGCGATCACGCGACTTTGTGGCGAGGCCCATGCGCCAAGTCGACTGCCCAATGGACGCACCTGGTAATAAGCATCCGACTCCTGCGCGCTGACCTTCTCGACCCGGCCTTCGACACGTACCTGCCGCTCCAGCGTCGGCCAGAAGAACGTCATGGCAGCGAATGGGCGTGCAGCCAGTTGCTGGCCCTTGGCGCTGTCGTAGTTGGTGAAGAACGTGAACCCCTGAGTGTCCAGCCCTTTGAGCAATAAAACGCGGCAATGAGGACGGCCTTGCTCATCGACCGTCGCCAGGGTCATGGCATTGGCCTCGACAGGCGGCTGCTCGGTCTTTACTGCGTCTTCGAACCAGGTGTGGAAGAGTGCAAACGGTTCGTCCGGTGATTGCGCTTCGGTCAATCCGTCGCGAGTGTAGTCACGGCGCATGTCAGCCAGGGTCTGGGTCATGGTTTCATTCCTGCGCAGATATCATGAACGTTAGCTAACTCTCGTTACGAGGCTCGGCGCTCGTCGTTATCACACATTCGTTTTTTTGATTCTGGCCGAAGGCCGTGGGAGCGAACTTGTTCGCGAAGGCTATGTTGTGGGCGATAAATCATTGGTGAATGTAAGGCCCTCTTCACGAACAAGTTCGCTCCCACACCCTCCGGGCAGAAGCCTGAAAGCCTTGTTTCTCGGGCTATTCAGGACCTGTGCACAACGCAGAGCGTGGAGACGAAAGTCGTTGAAGTACACAGGCCTCAGTTACTGGCCTGGCTGTCATCTTTCTTGGCAGGTGCCTTGGCCGGAGCCTTGGCCGCTGCCGGCTTTTTAGCCGCTGCAGTGGTCTTGGCGGGTGCGGCCTTTTTGGCGGTGCTGGCCTTGGCCGGTGCAGCCTTCTTGGCCGTGTCTTTCTTCGCAGCCGCGGCTTTCTTGGCAGGTGCGGCAGCAGGTGCTGGCGCGACCGGCTTGACGTCCTGAGTAGCCACCATGGTCGGTGCCACTGGCGGCAGCGCGTATCGGCTCATCAGCGCGCGCATGGTGTCCTGCGGCGTCATGAGGATTTCGACACGGCGATTGAGCGCACGGCCTTGCAGGCTGTCGTTGGCGGCGCGCGGCATCACGGCACCCATCCCACGCTGGCTCAGGCGATTACGCTCCAGACCACTGAGACGGAAGATCGCAGCAACGGACTGCGCCCGCTCCTGGCTGATCTTCTGGTTGGCTTCGGTAGGACCCGACGTATCGGCATGACCGAGGATCAGCACTGCTGTCTTCTGATCGCCTTCAACCGCCTTGGCCAGACGGGTGATCGGGCCGAGCGTATTGGGCAGCAGCATGGCCGGACGGTCAGGATTGAACGAGCTGTCGACCGGTGCGGTAATCGCCAGCAGGTCTTCGCGACGCTCCAGCTGGAACGGGCTGTCCTTGATTGCGGCGCGCAGGCGCGGCTCATACTCGTCCAGCCAGGCCTGAGTTACTTTCGGATCGGGCATCGGCAGCGCTTTAGGCTCGTCCTTCTTGCCTTCGCTGTTGCCGAACGGCCACCACCATTTGCTGTCGGTTTCCGACTTGGCTAACAGGGCAGGCGCGGCTGGCTTGTCCGCAGGCTTGCTGGCCACAGCATCAGGCTTTGCCTGAGCATTGTCGCTGGAACCAAACGGCCAGTACCAGCGAGTGCCGCCTTCAGCGTCCGCCGCAGGGGTCGGTGCTGCAGCGGCCTTGGCCACCGGAGCCGCTGCGGGGCTCGGCGCAGGAGCCTTTTCGGCAGCGCCTGCGTCAGCAGACTCGCTGCCAGAACCGAACTGCCACCAATGGCCTCCGGTTGCAGCAGAGTCGGATTGAGGGGTTTGAGCACAGCCGGTGACGGCGATGCACAGAGCGAGAACGAGGCTTTTATTAGACGACATGGATAACCCGCAACGGTTTTGATCAGACAGAAGGACGTGACTACGCCGGTATAACATGCATAAAGATGCAGTTGGAAAAAGAAACCGTCGTACGGTTCCTGTTACAGCCATTTAACTGACAGTCGGTATGAAACAAGCACTTATGGCCGATACTTACTGCAAACACTCACGCAGGATCCCGGCCAGTTTCTGAGCGCGTGGATCCATCAGAATGTAGGGCCCCAGGGTGTTGGTGACGAAGCCAAAGGCAACCTCGTGATCCGGATCGGCGAAACCTACCGAACCGCCCGCCCCCGGATGGCCAAAGGCCTTGGCCCCCAGTCCGTAAGTCGCGTTGGCGACGCCCGGCTGATCGAGCATGCAGCCTAATCCAAGACGCGTTGAAGTCAGCAGCGTCTTGTCCTGACCGAGGCTGTGTTCACGGGTCAGCTCGTTGAGCATGTCTGCTTCAAGCAGGCTGCCATCGAGCAAACCGTTATAGAAACCGGCAAGACTGCGCGCATTGCCGTGGCCGTTGGCCGCCGGTTGCTGCATGCGTCGCCATTCCGGCTTATTGGTACTGGTCATGATCGATGGCGGATTGGTGAATGCCCTGGCGGTGATGGAGGCTGGCTCGCGCATCGTCGCCTGCAGCACACGCTGAGCAGCAGCGTCGCCGGCATTACCCTTGCCGCGGGCGATATGAGCGACGCGATGAAACTGGTCATCCGCCAGGCCAACGTGAAAATCCAGCCCAAGCGGACGTGAAATCCGCGCGGCAATCGAGTCTCCAGGGTCTCGGCCATCGGCACGACGCAATACCTCGCCCACCAGCCAGCCATAGGTGATTGCCGCATACCCGTGCCCCTGCCCCGGAGTCCACCAAGGCTCTTCAGTTGCCAGGGCGGCGGTCATCGTGTCCCATTGGTAAAGCGCTTCGGCAGGCAATTGTTCGCGCAGTGCGGGCAAACCCGCCTGATGGCAGAGCAATTGGCGCAGAGTGATCGAGGCTTTGCCCGCTGCGGCGAATTCAGGCCAGAGCCGGGCAACCGGTTCGTCCAGCGTCAACTTGCCTTCTTCGACCAGTTGCAATACCGCTACGCTGGTGAAGGTCTTGGTGCAGGAAAACAGGTTGGCGATGGTATCGGTATGCCAGGCCTCGGCACCGTCCTTGTCGGCAGTACCCGCCCACAGGTCAACCACGGTCTGGCCACCCACCTGGATACATAACGCGGCACCACGTTCCTGAGGGTCGTCAAAAAGCGCCGCAAAGGCTTCACGTACCGCTTCGAACTGAAGTTCGTAATGACCCTGGATCTGCAACGGCTGACTCCTGACTGACTGTACCAAGCCTGATCACAGGCTGAATGGGCGCGTATTGTTCCAGCGATCGGGCGCTTTGGGAACAGACGTGAATCAACCGACAGCGTAGATTCAGGAAATCTCGCGGCGGAACGGTGGCAGCGCATTGAGAATTGCCTTGCCATAGCGCTGAGTGACGACGCGACGATCCAGCAGCGTAATGGTGCCGCGGTCCTCTTCGGTACGCAGCAACCGGCCACAGGCCTGTACCAGACGCAACGAAGCATCGGGCACCGCGATTTCCATGAACGGGTTGCCACCCCGCGCCTCGATCCACTCGGCCAGAGCCGCCTCGACCGGGTCATCCGGTACCGCGAACGGGATCTTGGCGATAACCACGTGTTCGCAGTAGGCACCGGGCAAATCCACACCCTCGGCAAAGCTGGCCAGCCCGAACAACACGCTGGACTCGCCGCTGTCGACCCGAGCCTTGTGCTTGTTGAGGGTTTCCTGTTTGGACAGGTTGCCCTGAATGAACACCTGCTTGCGCCATTCGCGATCCAGGCCGTCGAAGACATCCTGCATCTGCTTGCGCGACGAATACAGCACCAGCGTGCCTCGCGACCCTTCCACCAGACCAGGCAGGTCACGAATTATCGCTGCGGTGTGGGCCACCGAGTCACGCGGATCGGCCTTGAGGTCCGGCACGCGCAGCACACCGGCATCGGCGTGATGGAACGGGCTTGGCACCACAGCGGTAACCGCCCCTTTCGGCAGACCGGCACGCATGCGGTAGCGATCGAACTTGCCCAGCGCGGTCAGCGTGGCGGAGGTCACCAGCGCGCCATAGGCGATGTTCCACAGATTACGACGCAACATCTCCGCCGCCAGAATCGGGCTGGCGTTGACCTCGATATCGAACAACGCACCACTGTCGGCCAGGGTCAGCCAGCGTGCCATCGGCGGGCTGTCTTCCGGGTCCTCGGCGGTGAAGGCGGTCCATAATTCCCAGTTGCCATGAGCACGGGCCAGCAGGCTGCCGAACAGCGGATACCACTCCTCGGCCTGATGGCTCGCGATGCCGATGTTGACTTCGCCGTCCATGCCTTCCTTGAGCAGCTCGGTGAGACGGGTGAACAGGTCGTCCAGACGCGCAAAACCCTTCTTGAGCTCGATGCCCATCTCGCGGATATGCTCGGGAATCACGCCGCCGACAAAGCGGTGACGTGGCCGCTCGCGGCCCTGCATGTCTTCACCGGCGCGGAAATCCGCCAGTTGCTCACAGGCACCAAACATGAATTGCTGATGGCCCTTGATCTCGCGGGCCAGTTCCGGCACCTGCTCGATCAGCTTGCCCAGATCGCCAGGCAGTGGATGCTGGGCCAGCAGCTTGGCGAGGTTCTTGGCGGTCTGCTCCAGCCAGTCGGCAGTAGACCGCAGTCGGGTGTAGTGGGCAAAGTGGCCGATGGCCTTGTCCGGCAGGTGGTGCCCTTCGTCGAATACGTACAGTGTGTCACGCGGATCCGGCAGCACCGCACCGCCGCCCAGTGCCAGGTCGGCCAGCACCATATCGTGGTTGGTGACGATCACATCGACCTTGCCCATGCCTTCACGCGCCTTATAGAAGGCGCACTGCTGAAAGTTGGGGCAATGCCGGTTGGTGCACTGACTGTGATCGGTGGTCAGTCGCGCCCAGTCCTGATCGGCAAGCTCCTGGGGCCAGCTGTCGCGATCACCGTCCCACTTGTTGCCTGCCAGCTTCTGCAACATGCTGGTGAAAAGCTTCTGACTGGCTTCGTCGACTTCGATCTTGAAACCTTCTTCCTCGAACAGCTGCGCGGTTGCGTTGGTCGCGTCACTTTCCTGCAGCAGCATGTCGAGTTTCGACAGACACATGTAACGCCCGCGCCCCTTGGCCAGGGCAAAAGTAAAATTCAGACCGCTGTTGCGCATCAGATCCGGCAGATCCTTGTAGACGATCTGCTCCTGCAACGCGACGGTCGCGGTGGCGATCACCAATCGCTTGCCTGCTGCCTTGGCGGTGGGGATCGACGCGATGGCGTAGGCCACGGTCTTGCCGGTGCCCGTCCCGGCTTCGACGGCCACTACCGCAGGATCGCCCGAACGACGGCCCTCTTCATCGGTGTCAATGTCGCCCAGCACCTTGGCGACTTCCGCGATCATCAATCGCTGGCCATAGCGTGGCTTGAGGCTCTTGGCTTCGAGGAAACGCGAGTAAGCGCCCTGAATCTGGGTTTTGAGTTCGGTACTGATCATTGGCTTCGGTTCGGGGCACGGCTAAAAAGGCTGGATAAATTTTCAGTAGTTCTGAGTGGGCGCTATCATAGCGCGCTAAATCCTTCCGCGCAGAACGGAGTGTCCGATGATCGCTTTTTCTACTGTCTATACATTGCATCTGCTGGCTGCCCTGGTATGGGTTGGCGGGATGTTCTTCGCCTGGATGGTGTTGCGCCCGGCACTCATTGCAGCACTTGAAGGCCCTTCTCGCCTGAAAGTGTGGGTCCAGGTGTTTCCGCGCTTCTTCGTCTGGGTCTGGGCAGCGGTGGTGGTGCTGCCGATCACCGGCATCGGCATGGTCCAGCTGAACTTCAGCGGCTTTGAAACCGCGCCGCGCTATGTGCAGATCATGATGGGACTCTACGTAGTCATGGTTGCGCTGTTTTTGCGTATCCATTCATTGCAGTTGCCGGAGTTGCGTCGTGCCGTGGAGACCGAACAGTGGGCCGAGGGCGCAGCGGCATTGGGCCATATCCGCCGTCTGGTCGGCATCAACCTGATCATTGGCCTGGCCGTGGTCATACTGGCAGCGGCTCGCCCTGGCATTTGAGGCAAAACGGAACATCGCAGGGCACTGGCGGTGACACCGCGCACAGCTTGCGGGCAGTTTCCTGCCCGATCGGTCATCTTCTTTATCCGATATCCAACGCATTCAACACCTTGAAACACTTTGGCATGGGCTGTGCAAACGTTTGCGATCAGCAGTACGCGCCCACGAAAAGGAGCTTCAATGCCACAGCCGCCGTTCACTCGACCCGCAACGCCCTCAAGATTTCTCATGCCTCTGCTGTTCGCCGCCGCTGCGGCGTTGCCATGTACCGGCGTGCTGGCGCAGCCCGCCGCTGCCGAAGACTCGGCGCAGGGCGAAGCACTCAGCCCGCCCGCCTCGCCCAAGGAAGGTAAAGGCGCGTATTTTTCAGACTGGTTCAATCAGGACCTGACGCTGATCGGCAGCAAGGACATCAGCTTCGGCCCAAAACCCAACGACGACATCTATCTGGAGTATGAATACTTCGGCCGCAAGGGGCCGTTCGAACTCTATGGCTATGTCGACGTGCCGAAGATTCTCGGCATCGGCAATGACAACGACAAGGGCGTCTGGGACCACGGCTCACCACTGTTCATGGAGCACGAGCCGCGCATTTCCATCGACTATCTGGCCGGGCGCAGTCTGGCCGTGGGTCCGTTCAAGGAATGGTATGTCGCCTTCGACTGGATCTACGACCACGGCAGCAACTCGGCCAACCGGGCCAACACGCTTTACAGCGGCCTTGGCACTGACATCGATACCCACTCGCGGGTCAATCTGTCGGCCAACTTCTATGGCCGCTATCAATGGGAAAACTACGGGGCCAGCAACGAATACTCGTGGGATGGCTACCGCGCCCAGCTCAAATACATCGTACCGATCAGCACGTTCGACAACGGCGCCTCGCTGACCTACATCGGATTCACCAACTTCGATTTCGGATCAGACCTCAAGAACGATCCGGCACGCACCGGCAACTCCACAGTCGCCACCAACGTGCTGCTCTACGCTTTCACGCATCTGCGTTTCACCCTGGTGGGTCGCTACTTCCACAATGGCGGTAACTGGCAGGACGGCAGCGAGCTTAACTTCGGCGACGGCAATTTCCGCGCGCGCTCTGACGGCTGGGGCTATTACGCAGGCGTGGGCTATCAGTTCTGAACCTGATTATGACGACAGGAGTTTTCATGAAACACATCACTCGCAACACTTTGTGCGCCACGTTGGCATTGCTCAGCCCCGGCATCTGGGCGGCCAACGCGCCGGTTACGCCAGTCACCCCCAAGGTCATGCTGGTCGCCATGTTTGCGCCCGAAGCACAGAACTGGATTGACCGGCTGCACCTGACCAAAGAGATTCAGGTGCCAGGCCTGGCTGCTGAATACCCGGCGATCCGCTGTAACGAGCAGGACGTTTGTCTGATGGTCACGGGTATGGGCCAGACCAATGCTGCCGCCTCGACCCTGGCACTGGCGCTGTCGCCGCAATTCGACCTGCGCAAGACCTATTTCATTGTCGCGGGTATTGCTGGTATCAACCCGCACCACGGTACGCTCGGCACCACCGCGTGGGCGCATTATCTGGTGGAATTCGGTACGCAGTGGGAAATCGATTCCCGCGACGTGCCCAAGGACTGGCCGACCGGTTATCTGGGCATCAACACCAAAGGTCCGAACGAGAAGCCGCCGCTGGATTACAAGACCGAAGTCTTCGAACTCAACCCAAGACTTCAGGCCAAGGCATTTGCCCTGTCTCAAAAAGTGAAGCTCAGCGAGAGCAAGGAATCCGCCGCCTGGCGCGTCAAATACCCTTACGCCCCCGCCAACCAGCCACCGCAGGTCACGCAGTGCGACACGCTGGCTGGCAACACCTGGTTTTCGGGAACGCGCCTGAGTGAACGGGCCGAAGTCTGGACCAGACTGCTGACCGACGGCAAAGGCGTGTATTGCACCACTCAACAGGAGGACAACTCCACTTACGAAGCCCTGTTGCGCGCCAGCAAGGCGGGCAAGGTCGATGTCAACCGGCTGGCCGTGGTGCGCGCAGGTTCCGATTTCGACCGTCCGTATCCGGGTTACAGCGAGGTGGACAACCTGCTCAAATATGCAGATCAGGGTGCATTTGTACCGGCACTGGAAAACCTTTACCGCACCGGTAACCCGCTGGTGCAGGCGATTGTAGGCGACTGGAAAACCTGGGAAAAAGGCGTGCCGCAGTAAACGCGTCGCGGTGATGCCTGTCCGGATCATAGCGTTGCGCCTGATCCGGACAGCCTCTCAAGGGGTAAAACTGTCGAGTTACAGACGCTGCAAAATCAGACTGCCCGCAGGCCCTGCAACACCCGGCAGTCCGGGTTCGCCCGGTCTGCCGGCCTTGCCACCATCCGCACGGTAGACGATGCAACCCTTTGAAGCGCCGCCTTTCCCGGCCTTTCCGCCTTCGCCCCCCTTGCCTGCCGCGCCACCTGCGACATTCACCTTGATACGTTCGGCCGGAAAGCTTTGTGGCAGTTCCAGACGCACCTGCGCACCCGCTGCACCGTCGTGACCGTTGCCACCGCTATCGCCATTGTAACCTCGCCCGGCCTGGCCCCAGGTGCAGCCCGGCTCTTCGCCCGTGCCGCCATCGAGTCCGACATAGCCGGGGCTGCCCGCCCCACCGCGTGCATCAATCGACAGCTCTTCTGCATTGAGACTTTGCAAGCGCAGCGTGAGGTTGCGCCCTGGCAGGGCCGGTTTCTCGAAAGTGCCCGGTGCGCCTCGCGCAGTGATCTGGCTGCCGGTGCCGAATTCACCATGCACCACAACCAGATTGAATGCCTGCACGCCCGGAACGATGGCAATCCGCGCTTCGTGCCCCAGCACCAGCTCGCCGATCTTCACGTCATCGATACCGGCCGGTATCAGCAAAGTGCCGTAGTCGGATACTTCAAGGCGTTCAACTTGCAAGACACTGCTGCTGCCGGGCAGGCGCATCAGCGAATGTGGCGCAACGATGATTGCCTGGGCCATGGCCAGGGGGCTGAACAGTGCCGCCAGCAGAACGAGCTTACGCATGAGAGTGCCCCGTAGCCGAACGGCCGATGGATTGAATATGAAAAATGCCGAACAGAATGATTTTGCCCCGGTCGCGCCAGGGATGCCTGCGGCCGCGCAGGCTGCCGTTGAACAGGATCAGTTCGAGCAAGTGCGTCAATAGCAGTACGGCACCCGCCATGTCGACCATCACGCCAAACGGGCTGGGCGCTTCAATGACCGCATTGGCCAGCACTACCAGCCAGAAGCCCAGCATCAAGATTTTTCCCAGCCCCCAAAAAAGCTTCATTATCTGCCCCCTGTGATGATCCGTTACGAACGCGAAGTCTTTTGCACGCTTTTCGTTGCCGCACAGTAGACGTGCTGTTCAGCGAATATGCCAGCAGTGTATTGAAAAAGATCAAGCATAGATCGTTGTCGCCCGTCTGTGCGCGTTCGCCCTGATACTAGCGTCTGTTCAGAGCCGGTCCGGCAAGCTAGTCTTGTCAGTCAACCAGAGGACTTTCGATGACCGTCGGCTATTCAAACCGCACGCCCCAGCAGGCGCTGGCTGCCCTGCTCGACCGCTACGCTCCAGAGCGCCTGCTGTTGATCGGCGCTCAGGCGTTCCCTGCGTTGCAAGCCTTTCAGAAAGCGCACCCGCAGACCGAGGTGGCGCTGGCCGAGCCGGGCGCGCTGCCCGCGCACCTGGCAGCGCAGCGTTTCGATCTGGCGCTGGTGGTCGATTGCCTGGAGCACATCCCCAAGCGTACCGGCCTGGAACTGCTGGGCGGCATCCGCAACCTCAACGCCAGCCGCATTGCTGTGCTGGCCGACCTGCAGGCTTGTGGCTGGCAGGAGACCGATTTTTTTTCGCTGGCCCTGCAATCCAGCGAACGCTTCGCGCGCGACGAGCAGGTGTTGAATCTGTTTACCTACGACCTGCGCGAATATAAGCAGGTGCCCGACTGGCTGAACGCAAAGTACTGGGCCAACCCGGAGAATTTTGGAAAGTATTGGTGGTGACCTATGAGTAGTGCTATTTGCCCGTGCGGTAGCGGCGATCTGTTGCTGGCCTGCTGCGGTCGCTATCACGCAGGTCAGCCTGCGCCCTGCGCGGAAAAGCTGATGCGCTCGCGCTACAGCGCTTACGTGCTGGGGCTGACCGACTATCTGGTACAGACTACATTGCCGGTGCAGCAGAGCGGGCTGAACCGCGAGGCCATCGCCCAGTGGAGTGCGCAGAGCACCTGGTTGGGGCTTGAGGTAGAAAGCTCGGAGGTGTTTGGCGGCAAGCCTGAACATGCGTTTGTGACCTTCACTGCGCGCTGGCACGATGGTCATGGGGAACACAGCCATAAGGAGCGCTCGTCGTTCGTGCAGAATCAGGGTCGCTGGTATTTCATCGATTCCACCGTGCCGTTGAAGGCTGGCCGCAATGACGTCTGTCCGTGTGGCAGCGAGCAGAAATTCAAGAAATGTTGCTCGGCTTATGTGGACTGAGTCGCGGCTCTTTGCCTGAGCGGGATCATGCATGCGCGTTTGACTCGGGTCGGCTTTTCGCCTCTCGGCGAGTGACTTTGAGGGACCAAAGTGAGAAAAGTCCCGCCTCCGTTTCCGGCCCGACTTTGATTATCGTGCCGACGCTCCGCGTGGGCATGCAGTTCGTGACGCTCTGCGTCACACGGCGGTTCTGGGGTGTCAAGGGGATTGGGGTTCGACTCG
>NZ_LJPW01000042.1 GCF_001400735.1 Pseudomonas caricapapayae | reverse complement strand
GGTGAAGACCCGTTCCTGGGTGCCAGCCTGGCACCGGGCGTCATCAACGGTATCCAGTCTCGTGGTGTATGGGCCAACGCCAAGCACTACGCGGCCAACGACCAGGAAAGCAACCGCTTCAACCTGGACCAGAAGATGCCAGAGCGCGTTCTGCGTGAAATGTCGCTGCCTGCGAGTCGTCCTCGAAGAACGGCAACGTTGCGATGATGATGTGCGCCTTCCAGAAAGTGAACGGTGATTTCGCTTGCGAAAGCGAGCACCTGATCGCGCAGATCCTGAAAAAGGAATGGGGCTTCAAGGGCTTCGTACAGAGCGACTACAACGCGGTGGTTCACGGCTTCGAAGCCGCCCGCGCCGGGGCCGATCTGGACATGATGGGCTACCAGATGAACAGCTCCGTGCTGAAGCCTCATCTGGACGCCGGTGACCTGAGCGCTGCGACCATCGACGACAAGGTCCGCCGCATCCTCAAGCAGATCTACCTGTACAAGTTCGACAGCAAGACGCCGCTG
The DNA here is from genome assembly GCF_001400735.1 of Pseudomonas caricapapayae. Classification (GTDB taxonomy): domain Bacteria; phylum Pseudomonadota; class Gammaproteobacteria; order Pseudomonadales; family Pseudomonadaceae; genus Aquipseudomonas; species Aquipseudomonas caricapapayae. Next base: position 69,593 of record NZ_LJPW01000042.1, on the reverse strand, counting down.
ACCACGCACAACATGAACAGCTCGACCAGCAACAAGGTCGCACTGAATGCTGCGCGTGAAGGCATCGTGCTGCTGAAAAACCAGGGCGATCTGTTGCCGCTGGACAAGCAGAAGGTCAAGAAAATCGCCGTTGTCGGCACCCTGGCCAAGTACTCGCCACCGACCGGTTTCGGCAGCGCCAACGTCATGGCCAGCCATTACGTCAGCGAATTGAGCGGTCTGCAACAAATCGCGCCTAACGCCAAGGTCGACTTCATCGAAGGCCTGTCGCTGGACCCAAGCACCAGTGCCTGGACCACCACCGATGCAACTGGCAATGAAGTCCAGGGCATGAAAGTCGAGTACTTCAGCAACACCAACTGGTCTGGTGATGCAGCGGTCACCCGTACCGAGAAGCAGGTTGACCTGGACTGGGCCAACGACAAGAACCTGCCGTTCGAAAGCAACACTTCGACGTCCGATCCGTACACCAGCAAAGGTTCGACCGCTGGCGAACTGAATGGCGATACATCGTCGACTTCGATTCGCTACACCGGCAAGGTCACCCCGACCCAGAGCGGCGAGCAGGTGTTCAAGGTTCGTGCCGACGGTGCTGTGCGCCTGTGGGTCAACGGCAAGAAGATCATCGACAACGGTGATGGCAAGCCATTGCCGGGCAACAGCATCCCGCCGACCATTCCAGAGTTCGCCAAGATCAACCTGGAAGCTGGCCAGTCTTACGATGTGAAGCTCGAGTACTCGCGTCGCGCCGGTTACCTGTCGACCATGGGCGGCCTGGTAGGTGTGCAACTGAGCTCGGCTTCGCTGAACGCACCTCAGGACTTGTCCGGCTATGACGCCGTTGTGGTTGCCGTGGGTAACAGCAACGAATACGAAGGTGAAGGTTTCGACCACAGCTTCGATCTGCCTGAGTTCCAGAACGAGCTGATCCAGAACATCGCCAAGGTCAACCCGAACACCGTGGTGACCATGTATGGCGGTACGGGTCTGAAGATGAGCGACTGGATCGAACAGGTTCCGGTAGCGCTGCACGCTTTCTACCCTGGTCAGAACGGTGGTCAGGCCCTGGCCGAGATCCTGTTCGGCAAGGTCAACCCGTCGGGCAAGCTGCCGATCAGTATCGAACGCAACATCGAAGATAACCCGGCTTACGCTTCCTTCCCGAAATTCGACAATCAGAACACTCTGACCGACATGGATTACAAGGATGACCTGATGCTGGGTTATCGCGGTTACGAGAAGAAAGGCATCAAGCCGCTCTACCCGTTCGGTTACGGCCTGTCGTACACCACATTCGGTTACAGCAACATCAAAGTGACGCCGGGCGTTGCGGTAGGCAATACGCCGATCAAGGTGTCCTTCGACCTGACCAACACCGGCAAGGTTGGCGGTTCTGAAGTCGCTCAGCTGTATGTGGGCCAGCAGAACCCGAAAGTCGAACGTCCGATCAAGGAGCTCAAGGGCTACAAGAAGGTGTTCCTCAAGCCGGGCGAAAGCAAGCGCGTGACCATTGAGCTGAATGACCGCTCGCTGGCCTACTTCGACGTGAAAACCAATCAGTGGGTAGTCGATGCCGACACTTTCAACCTCTCGCTCGGTGGGTCGTCGCAGGACATCCGCCTGAACGCCAAGCTGGTCAACTCGTTCCGTCAGGAACTGTCGACCACCACCAGCAACCCGCTGCCACGCTCCGCGCTGAACTCGGTACTGGTCGAGAAGCCACCGGTCAAGACCGGCGGTGTCTTCAAGCAGACCGTCGAGTAAGCATCGCGCTGACTGACTGAAACACGGACCGATAAAGGCTCAGGGACGAGCCCTTACCGCAGCATCGACCTGCGCAATGTAGGCATCGAAACACTCGACCAGATCCAGCTGTTCGGGGAAGCGTAACCACTGAATCTGCAAGCCATCCATCATGGCCAGAATCTGCTGGACCACCTTGTCCAGATCCACATCCGCACGCACCTCTCCCTTCTCTACCAAGCCTGAAAACTGTCCAAGCAAGTGCGCATGAATACGTTCGTAACGCGTCTGGAACCATTCGAATGCGGGCTGACTTTCGATCAGACTTTCGGCATTCAGAATCGAAAAGGCACGCACCACACCGGGTGCCGTGGCGTTGGAACGATTGATTGCACGCAGACCGCCAAGCAGACCGGTCAAGGTGTTGTCGGTGCGGACTTCGGCCGCAATCCGGCCATTGGCCTCATCGCGACGCTCCAGTACGCCCATCAACAGGGAAATCTTGCTGGGGAAATGGTGCAGCAGTCCGGCGACGGAAATACCGACGATAGCTGCTACCTTGGCTACCGAAGCGCCGGTATAGCCCTCGAGGGAAAACACTTGCAAGGCCGCATCGAGCAGCTCTTCACGGCGTTTCTCGCCCTTTGGCGCGCGTCTCTGTCGGGTAACTGCAGTGCCCGTTTCCGTGGGGTCATGCCGAGTCATATCAGGCTCCTTCTTGAACAGCCGCGTACCCTAACCATTCACGCAAAGACTGGCAACGCCAACAGGCCGGATTGTTGGACAATTTCATTTCGTTCCACCCTGTCGATTCAGCAAAATAGCCACCACCAGTACCGCCAGACTGACCATCAGCGATAACCACATCAAGCCGCTGGCCCCCTGCCCCTCGCGCACCCATGCAAAAAACCACGGAGCGGCGGCTGACAACAGAAACGCGGGTGCCAGCAGACGACCCTGCAAGTGGGCATAGTGCGCATGCTCAAACAGCTCGAATGGCAGACTCGCCCTCAGTAACGTGGCCAGGCCGTTCACTGCGCCGTACCCGAACAGGAATATGCACGCCAGCAAGGTACGCCCCTGACTGAACAGCCCCAAGGTAAAACACAACGCCATTCCGCCAGCCACCCAGACGTTCAGTCGCAGCGCAGGCATCGACTGCGCCAGCAAGGTCTGCGCCAGACGTGCACAGGTCTGACCGAAACCCCACAGCGCCGCCAACATCACCGGCACGCCGAAACTGGCCAGCAATGCAGGTAAATGGGCGGAAAGGCCTGCTGACAGGAACGCGATCAGGGACATGCCCAGCGCGTAGCCAAGCTGACGCATCAAGGGCGCGCTGTTGCCCGGCGCAGGCCTGACAGGCTCGGGGGTCAAGGCCGGCAACCGGGCATCAGGCAGCGTGCTGACCAATAATCCGCTGGACAATGCCAGGCAGCCGTAGATAGCGACTGCACTGCGCCAGCCGAAAGCGCTCAACAAGCCGTGACCCAGCGGCCAGAATACCGCCGAGGCCAGCCCGCCCAACAAGGTGATCTGCACCATCAGCGGTCGCGAGCGAGCACCGAACAGCCCTGCCAATGCAGCAAACAGCGCATCGTAAAGCGACAGGCGCATGCCGACGCCCAACAATGCCCAGCCTTGAAACCAGGACTGCGGGGTGTCGCATAAAGCCAGCATGCAGCAACCCAGCGCGTTGAGCCCGGCACCGGCCTGTAGCACCTGCCGTGCACCAAGACGCTGAATCAGGCGCGCACTGACGATGGAAACCAGGCCCATTACCAACAGAGCAACCGACAGCCCGGAAAAAACCCGCTGACTGCTCCAGCCAAGATCCTCGGTGATCGCATTGCCGAAAGCACCCGGCAGGTAAAAGGTCACCCCCCAACTGATCAACTGCGCAAGACCCAGTCTGACTACCGTCAACCTGGATACAACAGCGCGGTCCATGTCATTCACTGTCGCAAGGGGCACTGCCCGAGCCGTCGCCCAGCCTGCGCTGCATCAGCACGGTGTCCACCCAGCGGCCGTGCTTGAAACCAACCGACTCGAATACCCCGACCCGGCGAAAACCAAGGCGCTCGTGCAGGCGCAGCGACGCGATATTTTCGCTATTGCCAATCACCGCGATCATCTGCCGCCAGCCGCCCTGCTCGCAACGCTGCAGCAGTTCGCCGAGCAACGCCTGACCGATGCCCTGCCCGCCCATACCGTCGCGTATATAAACCGAATCTTCCACAGTAAAGCGGTAGGCAGGACGCGGGCGATAGAGTGTCGCGTAGCCATAGCCAACCACCTCCCCGGCACGTTCGGCCACCAGATACGGCAAGCCGTTGCCAAGCACTTGCGCACGGCGTTGCAGCAGCTCGGCAAGGCTCGGCGGCTCAAGTTCGAAACTGGAAATGCCATGCAGCACATGATCGGCATAAATCGCCTGTACAGCAGGCATGTCGTGGTCACAAGCGTCACGCAGGATGAGGGTCTGGGTCATGTCGGGCTCTGCACGAATGTCGTTGAATAACTGCAATCATGCCGCCCGCCATAGCATTAAAAAAGCTATGATTTATCATTCCCAGCATAAGAAATACTTTGTCATGCGCCGTCTTAACCTCAATCACCTGCACACGTTTTCACTGGTCATCGCACATGGCAGCTTTTCCGCAGCGGCCGAGCGACTGCATCTGACGCAGCCTGCAGTAAGCCTGCAGGTTCGGCAGCTGGAGGATCAGTTGAACCTGAAGCTGATAGAGCGTGTGGGCAAGCGCCTCAAACCCACCTCGGCAGGCACTGCGCTGCTGGAGCATATTGTGCGCATCGATGCAGTGGTCGAGGACGCCCTGCTGGCCTTGTCCAGTCACGCCAGTGGCGTTGCCGGACAGGTTGCCATCGGCACCGGCGCGACCGCCTGCATTCATCTGCTGCCGCCCATGCTGCAGGCGTTGCGTCGTCGCTTTGTGCAGCTGGATGTGCGAGTCAGCACCGGCAACACCGATGGCATTCTGAAGGCCGTAGAGGAAAACCGCCTGGACCTCGCGCTGGTTACCCTGCCTGCCTCGGGTCGCAGCCTGCACATCACGCCGCTGCTGGAGGATGAGTTCGTGGCGATCTTTGCCAGCAGCCAGCAGCCGACCCCTGGTGAAATGACGCCGGAGCACCTCAGCGATCAGCCTCTGGTAGTGTTCGAAGCCGGCAGCAGTACACGCCTGTTGATCAATGAATGGTTCTTGCAGGCCGGAATCCGCATGAAACCGGTCATGGAGCTGGGCAGCATCGAGGCCATCAAGGAAATGGTCGCTGCGGGCCTGGGCTACAGCATTGTGCCGCGCATGGCGGTTGCTGCTGCTCATCATCGCCGCGGCTTGCAAGTGCTGTCCCTGAACCCGGGGCTGAGCCGCACACTGGGAATTGCGGTGCGCCAGGACAAACCGGTCAGCAAGGCGTTGCGTCAGGTGCTGGACGCGCTGCACCACCTCAAAGGGTCATAAAGGCACGCCACGATGGAGGCCTGATGGCGCTCATGCGCTATAAAGAGCAGCGCTGCCCGGGCTGGCAAATCAGGTCGACAGTTGCATCAGCAGCGAGTCAAGTTGTACGATGACTGCCCACTGGTTATTGAAAAAACGATTGCTGGCCTGCTTTTACACGCCACATCACTGACAATCTGTAAAGCAACTCGGCAACCCATAAGGAGCGCCGGTCCGGATACCTTCCATGCCGACCTCCAACCTCACAACAACAGGAGATACCGATGCCTAACATTCTCGGCCAGAACTTCATCGCTGGCGGCCGCAGCGCTCTGGGCCAAAGCCTGCAAAAAAGTCTGGATGCCACGACGGGCGAAGAATTGCCTTACAGCTTCCATCAGGCCACCGACGGCGAAATCGACGCTGCCGCACTGGCCGCCAAGGCCGCCTTTCCTGAATTCCGTCAACTGAGCCCGGCCCGCCGCGCTGACTTCCTCGACGCCATTGCCGATGAGCTGGATCAACTGGGTGATGATTTCGTCGCCATCGTCTGCCAGGAAACCGCTTTGCCTCAAGCGCGTATTCAAGGTGAACGCGGGCGCACCAGCGGCCAGATGCGTCTGTTTTCCAAGGTACTGCGTCGCGGTGATTTCGTCGGTGCCCGCATTGACCTGGCCCTGCCGGACCGCAAGCCGTTGCCACGCGTCGACCTGCGCCAGTACCGCATCGGAGTGGGCCCGGTAGCCGTGTTCGGCGCGAGCAACTTCCCGTTGGCATTCTCTACCGCCGGCGGTGATACCGCAGCGGCACTGGCTGCCGGTTGCCCGGTGGTGTTCAAGGCGCACAGTGGCCACATGGCAACTGCCGATCTGGTCGCCAGCGCAATCATCCGCGCCGCCGAACGTACTCAGATGCCGAAAGGCGTATTCAACATGATTTTCGGCAACGGCGTTGGCGAAGGTCTGGTCAAGCACCCGGCTATCCAGGCCGTCGGTTTCACCGGCTCACTGAACGGCGGCAATGCCCTGTGCAAAATGGCCGCCGAGCGTGCGCAGCCCATTCCAGTGTTTGCCGAGATGTCCAGCATCAACCCGGTGGTGATACTGCCCGGCGCCTTGCAGGCACGCAGCGAAACCGTGGCCAAAGAGCTCGCCGGTTCGGTGGTGATGGGTGCCGGTCAGTTCTGCACCAACCCAGGTGTGGTCATTGGCCTGCGCTCTCCGGCGTTCTCGACGTTTGTCGAGCAACTGACCGAACAAATGGGCAGCCAGGCACCACAAACCATGCTGAATGCCGGTGGCCTGCGCAGCTACAGCAAAGGCGTCGAGCATTTGCTCTCGCATTCGGGCGTAACGCACCTGGCCGGTAAGCCGCAAGAAGGCAAGCAGGCTCAGGCGCAGTTGTTCAAGGCTGACGTCAGCCTGCTGTTGAATGGCGACCAGTTATTGCAGGAAGAAGTCTTCGGTCCGACCACCCTGGTCATTGAGGTCGCTGACGATGCTCAGTTGAAAGACGCGCTGCAAGCCTTGCGTGGTCAGTTGACCGCGACCGTGATCGGCGAACCTGCAGACCTGAGCCAGTACAGCTGGCTGCAACCGATACTGGAAGAGAAAGTCGGCCGTATTCTGTTCAATGGCTACCCGACCGGCGTCGAGGTCTGTGAAGCCATGGTCCATGGCGGCCCATACCCGGCAACCTCGGATGCACGTGGCACGTCGGTGGGCACCTTGGCCATTGATCGCTTCCTGCGCCCTGTCTGCTATCAGAACCTTGCCGATAGCCAGTTGCCGCCTGCCCTGCAGAATGCCAACCCGCTGGGCCTGCGTCGTCTGGTCAACGGTGAATGGAGCGATCAGCCTCTCGTGTAACGACAACCGGTCGACTCAAAAACAAAGCAGCGCGACCTCTTAAGGGTCGCGCTTTTTTTTGAAAAAATTTTTCTCTTTTGTGCCTGAAATCGCTTACTGCGGACCTGATTTACGTCCAGGTGACAGCACCATAGAAGTGCAAAACCCGGGCTGTTCATAAAATAACCACACAGCTGTAAGCCACGTGTAACAAGGGTTTCAAAAAGTTACCCACAGACATACCCACGATTTCCGTGGACAACTTTTCATCAATTTCGAACCTTAAAAACCCGGAGCAGTGCAAGCGTAAATTTTTGACGGATACACTCACCTTCGCACTTGATGGCACTTGTAGTGGCCACAACCGCAGCCCGGTATAACCTTATGCAGCATTGGTCGTTGTTTCGACCGGCTGTCGAGCGTCAAATAACCGATTTTTCGAGGCAAGGCGCAAATGGAACAACGTTGTGAAGTGGCCGTGCTTGGCCTGGGTGCGATGGGCGCTGCCACTGTCTATCAACTGGCCAGATCAGGCGTAGACGTGATCGGTATCGACCGCCACGACCCGCCACACACGTTCGGCTCCAGTCATGGCGACACGCGCATCACTCGTCTGTCCGTAGGAGAAGGCCCTCAATACCTGCCGCTGGTGCGCAGCTCGCACCGCATCTGGCGTGAACTCGAGGCGCTGAGCGGCGAATCGCTGTTCGAGCAGTGCGGTGTACTGGTGATGACCTCCAGCCCGAGTCATGACGCTGCGGACGTTGAAGATTTCACCCACAAAACCATCGCGCTGGCCCGCGCCTATGGTGTGAAACATGAAGTCTTGGCGGCTGAAGCCATTCGCGAGCGTTTTCCCCAATTCGCCCCGGTTCTGGACACCGCCATTGGCTACTTTGAGCCAGAAGGCGGTTTTGTTCGGCCTGAACGCTGCATCGCAGTGCAACTGCGACTTGCAAAGCAACATGGCGCAAAGCTGCTGAGCCATGAGACTGTCGTGCAATTACAGTCGGACGGCGATCGGGTACGCATCACCACCGACAAAGGCACGATCGTCGCCGACAAGGTAGTGGTCAGCGCTGGTATGTGGTCGGCCGAGCTATTGGGTGCACCGTTCAGTGACCTGTTGAGAGTCTGTCGGCAAAAGCTGTTCTGGTTCGAGCTGCAGCAAGGCGCAGTGTTTGCTCCAGGCTCACCCAGCTTCATCATGAGTCATGGACCGGGTGATGCCGACGTAAACTACGGTTTTCCGCCCCTGCCCGGCGAAAACAGCATGAAAGTGGCGACCGAGCAGTACATCGAGGCGTCGATGCCCGACACACTGAACCGTGTCATTACTGCAAGGGAAGAACAGGACATGTTCAGAACCCAGGTGCAAGGCAAGATTGCCGGACTTACGCCGAACGTGGTCAAGTCTTCGGTCTGCGCTTACACCGTCACGCCGGATTACCACTTCATCATCGATGAACACCCGCAGTTGAAAAACGTGACCGTCGTGTCGGCGTGCTCCGGCCACGGCTTCAAGCACTCGGCAGGGATCGGGCTGGCCCTGGCGCAACGCTGTATTCACGGCACGAGCGATGCAGACCTTTCAGCCTTCTCACTGGCACGCTTCAACGCTGCTTCCTGATTACGCAGACCTGATCGCCGCCGTCAGTGCGCCAGCACGAAAGCTTCGTCGATGCGCGCCAGGTCGGTGTCGCGCAACGTACCGGCGTAGTAATGCAGCTTTATCCAGGCCATCAAATAGTCATAGCGGGCTTTCGCCAGATCGCGGCGAGTGCTGTAAAGCTGCTGTTCGGCGTTGAGGGCATCCAGATTGATACGCTCGCCACCGAGAATGCTCTGGCGCGTCGACTCGACCAGTGCCTGCGCCGAGACCAGTGCTTTCTGGTAAGCACGCAATTTGCTCACCCCGGAAGCACAGGCATTGAACTGGCGACGCAGCTCGATCAGGGTCTCACGGGTCTTGCCCTCCAGCTCGTATTCCGCCTGCTCCCGCTTGCTGTTGGCCTGGCGCACCGAGGCGCTGGTGCCGCCCCCGGCGTACAGGGGAAGACTGAGCTCGATGCCCACCGTATTGGTGTCGTAACGCTGGTTGTAGGTATTGCCGCTGTCCGACTCATTCTGGCGAATGCTCGCGTAGGCATTCACTGTCGGCAGATGCCCGGCGCGGTTGCGTTCCACTTCATACCGTGCCACTTCCAGTGCCTGACGCTGCGACGCGAGGATCGGACTATTGGCCATAGCCAGCGCATGCCATTCGGTGAAACTGGAAGGTGCCAGCACCAGCGCCTGAAAGCTGTCCCTCAACGGCTCCAACTGCGCAACATCGATGCCCGGTTCCCCCAGCAACGCCGCCAGCTCACGCAAGGCGGCGTCCTGCTCATCGCTGGCTTCAATCTGCTCGGCAATCGCCAGCTCGTTGCGCGACTCTGCTTCGAGAATGTCGGTACGCGTACCTTCGCCCTGCTGGAACATCTGCCGGTTCTGCGCAAACTGACGTTCGAACGCCTGCTGTTTGGCGCGGGCGATATTGATCTGGTCCTGTGCGAACAGTGCCTGGGTGTAAAGAGTCAGAACCCGCACCAGCAATTCCTGACTCTTGCTACGAAAGGTCTCGTCGGCAAACAGCGCCTGAGCCAGGCCCTTGCGGTAGTTGGCGTAGGCCTCGTAATCGATCAGCGGCTGCTGAATCGTCAGGCTTGAACCAAAGCTGTTGTAGTGGCGATGGTCCGTGGTGTCTTCACGGCCGCCTTTGAGGGTGGCCTTGGAGTCGTTGCGCCCTTTGTTGTAGCTGTATGAAACACGCGGCAACAAGCCTGCACGACCAATGACCCGGTTTTCCAGACCCGCATCGCGCTCCTTGAGCGCGCCCAGGTAAGTTGGGTCGTTGCGAAGCGCCAGCTCATAGACCTGAAACGGGCCCATGGCATGAGTCAATGAAGCAGTGCCCAGCAGGATGGCCGTCAGCAACGCGGCTTTCAGGGGATGACGAGACATCCTATTCCTCCGTCAACGCGGAGCCGGCACGGTCCAGCAAAGGTTTGAACAGATAATTGAGCAGTGAGCGTTCGCCGGTGCGCACAAACATTTCAGCGGGCATGCCCGGCTTGATGACCAGACCCTGGAGTTTTTCCAGCGCCGCATCGCCCACTGAAGTGCGTAGCACGTAATACGGCTGACCGGTTTTCTCATCCTGCATCTGATCAGCAGAAACCAGGCTCACTTCACCGGAAACCCGTGGCGTGCGGCTCTGATTGAACGCGGTAAAGAGGATGTCCACCGGCAGGTGGCTGGCGACCTTGTCGATCAGTTGCACGGGCAGCCGGCCCTCGACTTCCAGCCGCGTGCCTTGCGGTACGATTTCAAGCAGGGTTTCACCGGCCCGCACTACTGCGCCTTCGGTGTGCACACCCAGGTTGACGGCGATGCCATCGGCAGGCGCAAGGATTGCGCTGTGTTGCAGGCTGAAACCGGCCGAGGCCAGCTGCTGTTCAAGGGTAAGCGTCTTGACCTGAGCATCGGCCCATTGGCTGCGCACTTCTTTCTGATATTCCTCGCGCTGCTGCTGAAGGCGCAACCGCGATTCGACGATACCCTGCTCTATCCGTCCGGTTTCGCCTGCGTTCTGCGCCAGGCTTTGCTGCACCTGAGAAAGCTGGCGTTGAAACTCCAGCAGGCGATTGCCCGGAATGAAACCGTTCTGCGCCAGAGGCTGCAGATTACTCAGTTGTTGACGCAACGAGTCGGCCTGGGCGAGTAAGTCCGAACGAGCGCGGCGCATGCCGGCCAGCTGCAGTCCCGCACCCTCGATGCTCGCTTGCAAGCCGGACTGCTCACGCGCCAGAGCCTGGCGTCGGCTGCTGAACAACTGGCGTTGCCCTTCAAGCACCAGCGCCAGCCGTGGGTCGGGATCCTGCCCCTGCCCGGCCGCAATCAGTTCTGCCGGAAAGCGCACCTCATCCAAGTTGTCACGCTCACTCTGCCAGCGTGCCAGGCTGGCCCAGGCCATTCGATACTGGGCACGCAGCGATTGCACATCGGCTTCGACCTGAGTCTGATCAAGACGAAACAGTGGCTCACCCTCCTTTACCCACTGGCCTTCACTGACGAGAATTTTGCTCACAACGCCGCCATCCAGCGACTGCACGGCCTTGCGCTTGCCCGAAACCACGACCGTGCCCTGTACCGCAATGCCCTGGTCCAGAGGGGCCAGGCTGGCCCATAAAAAGAAGCTGCCCGCTCCGGCCAGCATGAGAATCCAGCCAGCGCGGACGAAGAACTGCACACCGCGCTCTTTGCCCGGCACGGCGTAATGCTTGTCGAGGGAAGTACTCATACGTCGGACTGCCTGTTTTGCGTGCCGTACTGACGGCTCATGGAAAGCCCGGCAGGTGCGGGGCGAGATTGCGATTGAGGGTGCGCTTGCGGTGCTTGCGGTGCTTGCGGTGCTTGCGGTGCTTGCGGTGCTTGCGCGGACGATGCCTGTCCCGACAAGGCTTGCAACACCTGAGCCGTGGCGCCGAATGCCTGCATGCGACCTTCGCTCAGCACCAGCAGACGATCGGTCTGGTTCAACGACTGAGTGCGGTGAGTGACGAGCACGACGGTACAGCCGCGGGTCTTGAGCTTAGCGATCGCCTGAGTCAGGGCCGCTTCGCCCGCGGCGTCCAGATTGGAATTGGGCTCATCAAGCACTACCAGTCGCGGATTGCCATACAGCGCTCGGGCCAACGCGACGCGCTGTTTCTGACCACCGGACAAGCCGGCACCATCGTCGCCCAGCCGCGTGTCGTAGCCCTGCGGCAGGCGCAGAATCAATTCGTGTACGCCCGCCAGTTGCGCGGCAGCAACCACAGCGCTTGCGTCGCCCTCGCTAAAACGAGCGATGTTTTCTGCCACGGTGCCACCGAACAGCTCGATATCCTGCGGCAGATAACCAATATAGGGGCCCAGCGCCTCGCGGTCCCAGCGATGCATGTCGGCCCCGTCCAGACGTACCGTTCCGCCCAGCACTGGCCAGACGCCGACCAGCACGCGTGCCAGGGTAGACTTGCCGGAACCGGATGCTCCCAGCACGCCGAGCACTTCACCGGCTTGCAACTGAAAGCTCACTTGCTGAATCGTCGGCGACGTTTTGCCCGGAGGCGCAGCACTAACCTGTTCTGCGCTGATCTGACCAAGCGGTGCCGGCAGTGGCATGCGCGGCGCAGGCTCGGCGTAGGTATTGAGTAATTGGTCCAGACGCCCGTAAGCAAGGCGTGCAGAACTCCATTGTTTCCAGACTGCGATTAGTTGGTCGATGGGGCTGAGTACACGCCCCATAAGGATCGAACCAGCGATCATCATACCTGCGGTCATGTCTCCGTTTATCACCAGCAGTGCGCCCAAGCCCAGCACCAGCGACTGCAGGCACAGACGCAGGGCCTTGCTGATCGAACTGATCACCGCTCCAGTGTCACTGGCACGGTTTTGCAAGGCCAGAAAGCGTCCATGCACATGAAACCAGCGACGCCGCAACACTTCGAGCATGCCCATCGCCTGGATCGCCTCGGCCTGTTGCAGGTGCCGGGTCGCCAATTGCGCAGACTGCTGCGAGTAACCGCTGGCTTCGGCCAGCGGTTTGCGGGTCAACCATTCGTTGAGGCAGGCCAGCCCAACCAGCAACACCGTCCCCACGCTGGCCAGCACTCCAAGCCAAGGGTCGAAAAGAAAGATCACCGCCAGGTAGATAGGAAACCACGGGGCGTCGAAGAACGCGAACAACGCCGGCCCGGTGAGAAACTGGCGGATAAAGGTCAGGTCACCCAGCGCCTGTCCAGCCTGACGCTGTCCGGCGTGCAGGTTGCTCTCGAACGCAGCCTGATATACGCGCAGATTGAAACGCCTCTCCAGCTCGCTGCCGATGCGGATCACCACAAAGCTGCGGACCATCTCCAGCAGGCCGATAAACGCAAAGAACCCGACCACCATCAGCGTCAGCATGGCCAGAGTAGTCTGGTTCTGCGACGTCAGTACACGGTCATAGACTTGCAACATGTAAATCGATGGAGCGAGCATCAACACGTTGATCAGCGCGGTAAAACAACCGACACCAGTCAACGCGCTCTTATAGTCAGCCAGCGCTTTATAAAGCGGCGGCCGGGCGCTTTGGGGCAACGCACTCATGATTGTTCCTTGATGGTCTTGCTGGTGACGGAGTGACATCCCTGGGTTTTAACAAACAACTCGCGCAGGTCCATGAAACGCTTAATCGGCGAGCCGTCCAAGTACCAGCACTTCACCGCCGGGCAGACGCGCCTGATAGATCTGCTCCCCCATGTTATTGAGGTGAATCAGGCGATTGCCTTCCTTGTCGGTGAATGCCAGGCCATCCGGAGTCGGAAACCAGCCAGTGGGGGCTTCGTGCAACCACTTTACTGCACAGGCGAGATCGCCCGTCAGTTTCGGCACATCAGTGTTGAGGTGCAGCTCACAGACTTCGTCCGTGTTTCCCTGAAGCGAAAGTCGCCACTTGCCGCTGAGTTCAGCTGGGTCGGGCAGTTTCAAACTCATGGCCATGCTTGCTCCAGAAATACCCACCAGCAGCGCAAAAGCCACTGGCACGATTCGAACAACGTGATTGATCTTCATGATGGGGTACTTTCCAGATCATGGACGACAGCAGGGTCGTCCATGATTGTTACAGATTAAACCACGATATCAGTAGCCAACGCTTGACCAACAGTCCCCACGAGGAAGTCCCCCACACCCTGACCGGTGAAGTCGATCGCCAGGCTGCCCAGATTGCTGCTCTGGTTGTAGTTCAGAATCGCCTCGCCGGCATGGCCGCTGAACGCATTGACGAACTGCAGCGCGCTCAGTGTGGATATGGCCGATACATCGATTTTGTCCTGACCGCTGACGAAATCGCGAATCGTGTCCTGGGCAGCACGATTGGAATCGGAACTGGCACCAAACACGAAAATGTCCGCACCGGCACCACCGGTCAGGCTGTCCGCACCACCGCCGCCGTAGATGATGTCGTTGCCGGCACCACCTTTGAGGTCGTTGGCAGCGGCATTGCCGATCAACAGGTCGTTGCCCGAACCGCCCACCGCGTTTTCAACCACCACGCCTTTGGCAATTGAGACGTTGCCCACCATGCCACCCACGTCCGAGAACGAGGCCGCATTGAGGTTGATCTTCTGGTTCTGGGTGAAGCCCGAGAAGTCGAGAGTATCCTTGCCCCCGCCGTCCCATACCGAAAACACCACCTTGGAAGAGGCAGAAGTGGCGCTGTAGAAATCGCGCCCGGCAGTGGAGTTGAAACCGTAGACCGTATCACCTGCACGGGTGCTCATATTCGCACCGTAGAGCTGCTGAACCGCCGCAATATCGTCCAGCAACGGCGCCGAGGAATACGCCGCAGCGCCGCCCTTGACGAAGTTCTGGTCGGTATTGGACTCACTCCAGTAACTCATGACGCTGTAACCACGCGTGTCTTCTGCGTAGCTAGCGTCCTTATAGGTCGGGTTGCCTTCTCCGGCGTTATAGTCGCCAGGGTGGGACAGGCCCAGTGTATGGCCGATTTCATGGGTCAGGGTCTGGCGACCATAATTGCCATTGTCCGGCGTGGTGTTGACCTTGTAGCTGTTATCGACAAGGTACCAGGACTGACCGTCAGTACGGCTGTTGCCGCTGGGCAGGTAGGCAAACGCCGCTCCGCCAGCACTGCCGTTGCTGTAATTGCCGAAGGTCATGTGCCCGTCGCCGCCAGAGGCCGCCTGAGTGAAGCTGACCTTGGCAACGTCCGCCCAGGACTGCATCGACAATACGGCCTGCGCTTTCTGCTGCGCGTTGAACGCACTGAAAGTACCCAGCGAATTGTCGAACCCGGCAGGCTTGGCAGTCAGGAAGGTATAAGTGAGGTTGATGGTGCCGTTGCCATCGCGATCAGTCCACGCGGCGTCATCGCGAAGGATGTAATCGGCGGCCTGGTCGACCGAATACGAAGGCTTGCCATTGATCGTGAGGTTGCCGCCACGGTCATACTGGTGAGCGAAGGTGTTGATCTGATCGTATGCGGTACTGGTAGCCGCAGAAAGTTGAATTGCAGCATTTTCTTTGACTTTCGTCATGACACTTCCTTGTTTGCTGATTGAACAGGTTAGGTACGACAGGACTCTCCCCTGTAGCGAGAGAGTCCAGTCACTCGCTTTGCGAAGCGTAAAATCGTGTTGCGTAACAAAACTGACACATCTTGAAATCTTGTGTCCAGCGCTGTTCGATGATGTCAAGTGGCCCAAAACCGGAAAGTGCCTACAGGCCTTGGGGGAATCGCCCGATATTATTTTTCGTGATGAACGAAAGCCGATAACTACCTGAATCGACGAGAGCATTCTTGATAAAGATGACTGATCGGTCAGACGTCTTATGATTCGGACTTCACCTGACGGACCGATTTCAGCCAACCCGGCTTACCCGAACGTTCTGATGGTTCCCAAGCCGTAGAAATGCAAAAGCCCCGACAGGTCGGGGCTTTTGTGTGTAGCGGAACGGCCTGAAGATTCAGGCCGGTCGTCATCAATCGTCGCGGCTCATGATGCCGAAAATCTGCAGCAGGCTGACGAACAGATTGTAAATGGACACATACAGGCTGACCGTCGCCATGATGTAGTTGCGCTCACCGCCCTGAATGATCGCGCTGGTCTGGAACAGGATGCAGACCGAAGAGAACAGCACGAAACCGGCGCTGATCGCCAGCTGCAGGCCGCTGATCTGGAAGAACATGCTCGCCAGCACCGCACCCAGTAGCACGAAGAAACCTGCGGTGATGAAACCACCCAGGAAGCTCATGTCCTTGCGGGTAATCAGTACATAAGCCGACAGACCGCCGAAAACCAGTGCAGTCATCGCGAAGGCAGAACTGACGACTTCGGCACCACCGGCCATGCCCAGATAGCGATTGAGGATCGGGCCAAGCAGAATACCCATGAAACCTGTCAGGGCAAAAGTAGAAACCAGACCCCATACCGAATCACGCAATTTGTTGGTCAGGAAGAACAGGCCATAGAAGCCGATCAGCACCACGAAAATGTTCGGGTAGCCGACGCGCATCTGCTGAGCGACGAATGCCATGACACCGCTGAAAGCCAGCGTCAGGGCGAGAAGACCGTAAGTGTTGCGCAGGACACGACTAACCTCTAGCTGGTCGGCCTGCATGCCGGTTTTAAGGCTGTAATCCTGTTCGCGCATGGCGAAACTCCTTGCTGTTGAAATGTTGAGTTGCAAAGATCATAACAGAGGCGCTGCAACTGGCTAGTCACAGAGTTTGACAGCTTGTTTCATTCCGGTATTATGGCGCCCGCAACGAAGTGGAGGTATGGCCGAGTGGTTTAAGGCAGCAGTCTTGAAAACTGCCGACTGTAACAGGTCCTAGAGTTCGAATCTCTATGCCTCCGCCATATTTGGCAGCGCAAAGCCCTGATTATTCAGGGCTTTGTCGTTTCTGCCTTTCGTGAAATGCAGCCTCCTCCTCCTCTTGCAAGCCTATACGCGCAACCTGATATATTGATGCCCGTTCCGTATCAATCCTTCTGGTTCATGCAATGCCCATCAATTTCGACCTCAACGACCTCCAGGCATTTCGTGCCGTGGTCGAGAACGGCAGCTTCCGCAAGGCAGCAGACGCCGTACAGATCACCCAGCCTGCCCTTAGTCGCCGCATAGAAAAGCTCGAGTCTGCGCTGAACGTGAAGCTGTTCGAGCGTACGACCCGCAGGGTCAGCCTGACCACGGTCGGCCGTGCATTTCTGCCCCAGGTCGAGCGGATCCTGGATGATCTGGACAGCGCATTGATGACCATCGACGGTGTCGGCTCCACGCGAATGGGCAGCGTAACGATTGCCTGTGTGCCTTCAGCCGCCTATTACTTCATGCCTCAGGTTATCAGCGCCTTCCACCGCCTGTTTCCGAAAATCAGAATCCGGGTCATGGACGCCAGCGCCAATGAAGTCAACAGCGCAGTTGCCTTGGGCGAAGCAGATTTCGGGGTGAGTTTCAGCGGCAATCTGGCACCGGAAGTGGATTTCGAACTGCTTTTGCAGGAACGCTATGTGATGGCCTGCAGGCGGGATCATCCGCTTGCAACGTGCGACAGCGTCAGTTGGGAAGAGATGTACCGCCACGACTACATCGCGCTGGACATCACATCCGGCAACCGCCTGGTGCTGGATCAGGCGCTGGCACCTTCGCGCCCGCATAACGAGAGCATCTGCGAAACACGCCATGTCACCACCATGATCGGACTGGTGGAAGCCGGGCTTGGCGTGGCGGCAGTACCGTCGATCGCCATGCCGATGACCGCTCACCCGTTTCTGGTGAGCGTGCCATTGGTTGCGCCCGAGGTGATTCGCAACGTAGGGCTGATCAAGCGCCGTGGCAGGACCTTGACACCGGCAGCCCTCGAGCTGGAACAGCTGGTCAGGAAAATGCCATCACGCTCAGCGGGGAACTGAATCCAGCCCCGTAGACTGCACCGTGTCCTGGGCTTCCGGGGAGGCGAGGTAATCCAGCAAGGCCTTCGCTTCTTTCGGGTGCTCGGCATTGACCGGGATGCCAGCGGCATACCGGGTAACCGACTGAACATCTTCCGGGATCTTCGCCACAAACGTCACGCCGGGAATCGGCAGCAGCTCGGCAACCTGCTGAAAGCCCACTTCGTAGTCGCCCTTGGCAACGACGGATGCAACCGGGATACGCTCGATCATCTTGCCTTTGGGCGTGAGCTCCTTCTCGATACCAAGCTTTTTGAAAAGCTCTTTTTCGATGTACACGCCACTGGCGCTGTCGGAGTAC
Source organism: Pseudomonas caricapapayae (assembly GCF_001400735.1). Taxonomy (GTDB): domain Bacteria; phylum Pseudomonadota; class Gammaproteobacteria; order Pseudomonadales; family Pseudomonadaceae; genus Aquipseudomonas; species Aquipseudomonas caricapapayae. The sequence continues at coordinate 51,697 of NZ_LJPW01000042.1, read as the reverse complement.
GCGACCGATTTCGCCTTGAGCAAGGTGGCCTTGAGTTCACTGTCGGTGCCGATTGCAGGCTTGGCCGCCCCCTCCTTCACCACCATCCCGATTCGCGAATCCGCCAGCTCGACACGTGATGCAGGGTCTACCTTGCCTTGCCTGATCAGATCATCCAGCGCATAGCCGACCATGATCACTGCATCGGCATGCTCGCCACGGGCCAGACGATTGGGAATAGCCTCGGGTGCCTTGCCCATAGACGGCCCAAGAATAGTGTCCAGCGTGTCCCCGCTGGACGCCGCATAGTGTGGCCCGAGCAATTTGTAAGCAGCGGTGAAGCCGCCCGATGTCATGACCTTGAGCTCTTCAGCCTGAGCAGCAGCGCTGATGGCCATGCAGCCCAGAAAAAGTAACGCCAATGGATGTTTATGCAAAGTTTTCATCGTTGTTTTCCTTGATTACACAGCCAGTTGCGGGCGAACCGAAAGGTGCCGATAGAGCACCAGCGTCGCGCCCAGCGCGCAGGCTGCAGCGAACGTCATCCAGTAAGCAGGCGCGGCCTTGTCACCGGTCAGATGGATCAGCCAGGTCGAAATCGCCGGGGTAAAACCGCCGAAAACCGCGGTCGCCAGGCTGTAGGCCAGAGAGAACCCGGCCACCCGCACCTCTACCGGCATGATTTCAGTCAGCGCCGGAATCATCGCGCCGTTATACAGGCCGTAGAGAAACGAGAACCACAACAGCACTTCCAGCATATGAGCAAAGCTTGGTGCCTGGGCGAGAAAGGACAACGCCGGGTAAGCGCTGATAATGGTCAGCAGTGTCATCGCTACCAGCAGCGGCTTGCGTCCGAAACGGTCGCTCAACATGCCACCGACAGGCAACCAGAGAAAATTGGAGACACCGACCAGCAAGGTGACCAGAAGAGCATCAGCAGTAGTCAGGCTAAGCACCGTCTTGCCGAAGGTCGGTGCATAGATAGTAATCAGATAGAACGTCGTGGTAGTCATCGCAACCATCAGCATTCCAGCAATGACCACACGCCAGTTTTGCAGCAGCGTGGCAAACACTTGTCGCATGGTCGGACGCTGAGCGCGAGTGGCGAATTCCTCGGTTTCCTGCAGGCTGCGGCGTAACAGGAAAATGAACGGGATGATCAGGCAGCCGATGGCGAACGGAATCCTCCAGCCCCAGTCGGCAACGGCCGCAGGCGACATCCATTGGTTCAAGGCATAACCCAGCGCGGCAGCGACAACGATTGCCACCTGCTGACTGCCTGACTGCCAACTGGTGTAGAACCCCTTGCGACCAGGCGTCGCCATCTCTGCCAGATATACCGACACGCCACCCAATTCCGCGCCTGCGGAAAAGCCTTGCAGCAAGCGGCCGACCAATACCAAAGCTGGTGCCCACAAGCCGATGCTCGCGTAGCCGGGCACCAGGACAATCAGCAGCGTGCCACTGGCCATGATCGACAGTGTCACGATCAAACCTTTGCGCCGGCCCACGTCATCGATGTAAGCGCCCAGAATCACGGCACCCAACGGGCGCATCAGGAAGCCCGCTCCGAAGACCGCAAAGGTCATCATCAGCGAAGCAAACTCACTGCTGGCCGGGAAAAAGGCGGAGGCGATCTGGGTGGCATAAAAGCCGAACAGGAAGAAATCGAATTGCTCGAGGAAATTACCGGAGGTGACCCGAAATACCGCGCCTGCCTTCGACCGGGAGGATTCTTTTCGTAATGGGGATGAGCCGTGCATCAGTGTTCTCCAGCGATCTTATTAGAGTGTTGTAAGCGCTTATGAGGGAAGAGTCTGCCGGACACACTTTGAAACGATAAGTGCTATGTTTTCATCGATTGATGCTCTATGAACATCAATGGAAACTCAGACGGTTGCGCCCTGCCCCGGCACTTGCAGGTCAACCCGCGCCAAACTCACACGCCGGCCCATGAATTCTTTATCATTGCGCATGTTTTGTTGGCAGAGCCGATCATGAAATTCGCCATCTCCCTTTTTTCAGCCGCCCATGCACCCTCCTCGCGGCGTGCCTTGCTGTTTGCCAGAGCGGCGCTGGCCGGTGGGCATGAAATTGTCCGGCTGTTCTTCTATCAGGACGGCGTACACAGCGCGTCGGCCAATATCGTGACGCCTCAGGACGAACAGGACGTGGCGTCGCAGTGGCGTGACTTGATCGCCGAGCACAGCCTGGACGGTGTGGTGTGCATTGCTGCAGCACTGCGACGTGGCGTGCTCGACACGCAAGAGGCCGAGCGCTATCAACGACCAGCGGCCAACCTGCACCAGCCTTGGGAGTTGTCCGGGCTGGGTCAGTTGCACGATGCCGTGCAATCGGCCGACCGTTTGATCTGTTTCGGAGGGCCGTGAGATGTCCAGATCACTGTTGGTTATCAGCCGCCAGTCGCCGTGGTCCGGCCCCGGAGCCCGTGAAGCACTGGACATCGTCCTGGCGGGCGGTGCATTCGATCTGTCGATCGGCCTGCTGTTTCTGGATGACGGCGTTTTCCAGTTGTCGCCACAGCAGTTTCCAGGTGCCCTGCAACAGAAAGACCTGACCGCGAACCTGAAGGCGTTGTCGATGTTTGGCGTTGAAGAGCTCTATGCCTGCGGACATAGCCTGGCCGAGCGCAGCATCCCACTCGACGCTTTGAGTGAAGAAATCAGCCCGCTGTCCACCCGCGCCGGTTTGTCGGCACTTTTTGACCGTTACGACGAGGTCATTACGATCTGATGGCTACCTTGCACGTTCTCTCTCACTCACCGTTTGCCGACACCCGACTGGCCAGCTGCCTGCGCTTGCTGGGCAATGATGACGGCGTTCTGCTCTGCGGCGACGCCACCTATGCGCTGATGCCGTCCAGCGCACCGTTCCTGGCCGTACAGCACCTGTTCGGCTCATCGCAGCTGTTTGTGCTTGACGAGGACATCAAGGCGCGCAATCTGCCGCTCCCTGCCGGAGCAAACGGCATCGACTACCCTGCCTTCGTGGCACTGTCGTTGCGCTTTGACAAGGTCAATACCTGGCTATGAAACAGTTGACGATTGACGGGCGCAGCATCGAACTGGACAAGGATGGCTTTCTGAAAGACCTGGAAGACTGGTCGCTGGACGTCGCTCGCGCTCTGTCCGCCGAGGAAGGTATCGCCCTGGGTGCCGAGCACATTGAAATCCTTCAGTTGCTGAGGGAGTTCTACGCCGAATTCCAGCTCTCGCCAGCCACGCGGCCACTGATCAAATACACCGCGCTGAAGCTGGGCACGGAAAAGGGCAACAGCCTGCACCTCAACCGCCTGTTCAACGGTACTCCCGCCAAACTCGCCGCCAGACTGGCGGGCCTGCCAAAGCCGACCAATTGCATATGAATGATTACGCTGAGCTTGTTACCGAGACACCTGAAGAGCATCCCTTTGCGACGTTTGTGCGCATTCTGGGCAAAGGCAAACGCGGTGCGCGCAACCTGACTCGCGAAGAAGCGCGAGAAGCCATGGGCATGTTGCTCGATGAAAAAGTCGAGGACACTCAGCTCGGGGCTTTTCTGATGCTTTTGCGCCACAAGGAAGAAAGCCCGGAGGAACTGGCGGGGTTTACCGAAGCGGTACGCGAACGCCTGAGCGCTCCCGCCATGCAGGTCGATATCGACTGGCCAACCTATGCTGGCAAAAAGCGTCACCTGCCGTGGTACTTGCTGGCGGCCAGGTGTCTTGCGCAAAACGGCGTGAAGGTCCTTCTGCATGGCGGCGGCGCTCATACGGCAGGACGCCTGTACACCGAACAACTGCTCGGCCTGCTGAAGATTCCTCTGTGCCGCAACTGGTCAGCCGTGGCCACCTCGCTCGAGCAAGACAATCTGGCGTTTATTCCGCTGGCCGACTGGGCCCCGCAGCTGCAACGCATGATCGATCTGCGCAATACGCTGGGCCTGCGCTCGCCCATTCATTCACTGGCACGCATCCTCAACCCGCTGCAGGCCCGCTGCGGCCTGCAAAGCATCTTTCATCCGGGCTACCAGAGCGTGCATCGCGATGCCAGCAGCCTGCTGGGCGACACTGCCATTGTGGTCAAGGGTGATGGCGGCGAAATCGAGATCAACCCCGACACCATCAGCCATTTGTACGGCACCACTGGCGGCCAGCCCTGGGACGAGGAATGGCCAGCGCTTTCGCCGCGCCGTCATGTAAAACCAGCGACGCTCGACCCGCAGCAACTACTGGCCTTGTGGCGTGGAGAAATCGAAGACAGTTACCCGCAACTGGCATTGATATCGACGATAGCGCTTGCCCTGCGCGGTCTGGGTGTCGCTCGCGAGGAGGCTTTTGAGCAAGCCCGAGTGTTCTGGGATCGCCGCGACAAAAGCGTCTGATCTATCGGCTGTGGCGATGACCAGCAACCACATTCTTGTGCTTTTTCGGTCGAACCGATGCGCCCGGACTGACCTCCAAACCCTATAACCTGGATATTGGAGTCAGACATGGGCCTTCTGGTCGAAGGACACTGGCAAGACCAGTGGTACGAAAGCAGCAAAGACGGTGCCTTTCAGCGCGAGCAGGCCCAGCGACGCAACTGGGTAACGGTCGATGGGCAACCGGGACCGTCCGGTAAAGGCGGCTTTGCTGCTCAGGCGGGGCGCTACCACCTGTATGTCTCTCTGGCATGCCCGTGGGCGCATCGCACCCTCATTATGCGCAAGCTCAAAGGGCTGGAAGGCTTGATCGATGTTTCGGTGGTCAGTTGGCTGATGCTGGAAAATGGCTGGACGTTCGATCAGCAGAAAGGCTCCAGTGGTGATGCGCTGGATGACTTCCAGTTCTTCCACCAGCGCTACACGGCGGATGATCCCCAATACACTGGCCGTGTCACCGTTCCGGTGCTGTGGGACAAACAGCAGCAATGCATCGTCAGCAACGAGTCTGCGGACATCATCCGCATGTTCAATTCCGCATTCGACGAGCTGAACGGGAACACGCTGGACTTTTATCCGCAAGCGCTGCAAGCGAGCATTGACGAGCTGAACGAGCAGATCTACCCGAACGTCAACAACGGTGTGTACAGGGCCGGTTTCGCCACCTCGCAGGGGGCGTACGAAGAAGCGTTCAATGATGTGTTCGCCGAACTGGACCTGCTGGAAAACCTGCTGGGCGAAAAGCGCTACCTGACGGGCAAATATCTGACCGAAGCCGACATACGTCTGTTCACTACCATCGTGCGCTTCGATGCGGTGTATTACAGCCACTTCAAATGCAACCTGCGGCGCATTGCCGACTACCCGAACCTCAGCAACTGGCTACGCGAGCTGTACCAATGGCCAAGCCTCGCAGAAACCGTGAACTTCGAGCACATCAAGGGTCATTACTACGCAAGCCATCGCACCATCAACCCGACTGGCATCATACCGAAGGGACCAGCGCTTGATCTGCAGGCGGACCACGACCGTGAGCGGCTGTCCGGTGAGGGTGTCTGGAGACATTGATGCATTGAAAGAAGGACGGATGGCCCGAGCGGGCTATCCGTCACAGGCTTCAGACAGTCGCCTGAGCTCCTTCGAACCACGCCAGCTTCTCACGCAATTTGACCACTTCGCCAATGATCACCAGCGTCGGCGCGTGCACCTCATGCTCGGCGACCAGTTGCGGCAGATTGGCCAGGGTGCCCGTGAACACACGCTGATTGACCGTGGTGCCCTGCTGGACCAGTGCGGCCGGCGTATCAGCAGAGCGACCATGCCTGATCAACTCTTCACAGATGACCGGCAAACCGATCAGCCCCATGTAGAACACCAGCGTCTGGGCGGGTGCTACCAGATCGGACCACGGCAAGTCTGTGGTGCCATCTTTCAAGTGACCGGTGATAAAACGCACGGATTGCGCATGATCACGATGCGTCAGCGGTATACCCGCATACGCTGCACAACCGCTGGCGGCGGTAATGCCAGGGACCACTTGAAACGGAATACCGTGCGCCGCCAGCTCTTCGATTTCCTCGCCGCCACGGCCGAAGATAAACGGATCGCCGCCTTTGAGGCGCACCACCCGCTTGCCTTGTCTGGCCAGTGCAACCAGTTGCTGGTTGATCTGCTCCTGCGGAACCGCGTGCTCGGCACGGCGCTTGCCAACGTAGACACGCTCGGCATCACGACGGCACAGGTCAAGAATCGTCGGCGCGACAAGGCGGTCATACAGCACCACATCCGCTTGCTGCATCAGACGCAAGGCTCGGAAGGTCAGCAGATCAGGATCACCCGGGCCGGCACCGACCAGATACACCTCACCGGTCTCCGGTGGCGGCTCGCCGGCGATCTTGGCGATCAGCAGACGCTCGGCCTCGGCCCCCTGCCCGGCCAGTTGGCGGTCGGCAATGGCACCCTGAAAAACATCCTCCCAGAATGCCCGGCGTTGCTGCACATTCGGAAACAGACCCTTGACCTGATTGCGAAACCGCGCGGCCAGCCCGGCGAGCTGCCCGTAGGTGGAGGGGATCCAGGTCTCGAGCTTGGCGCGGATCAAACGCGCCAGCACTGGCGCATCCCCGCCACTGGACACGGCAATCACCAGTGGCGAGCGGTCGACGATGGCCGGGAAGATAACCGTACACAACGCCGGGGCGTCCACGACATTGACCGGAACGCAACGCAACCGGGCGTCATGGGAAACCTGAGCATTGAGCGGCTCGTCATCCGTTGCAGCGATAATCAGCACGCAACCGTCAAGATCGCTTTCATTGTAGCCGCGCAGAATCAACTCTCCGCCGCTGTGTACGACCAGCTCACGCAACTGAGTTTCTATTTCCGGTGCAACCACGCGCAACACTGCGCCGGCATCGGCAATCAGGCGTGATTTGCGCAGGGCAATTTCACCACCGCCGACCACCAGCACCCGGCTGCCACGCAGGTTATGGAACAGCGGCAGAAATTCCATTTAACCGATGACCTCAAGGCCGCCCATGTAAGGCTTGAGAACCTCGGGCACGCGAATCGACCCATCCGCCTGCTGGTAGTTTTCCAGCACCGCAACCAGTGTGCGCCCCACCGCCAGCCCCGACCCGTTAAGGGTGTGGACCAGCTCCGGCTTGCCGGTTTCCGGGTTGCGCCAGCGAGCCTGCATGCGACGTGCCTGAAAATCACCGCAGTTGGAGCACGAAGAGATTTCGCGGTACTTGTCCTGGCTCGGAATCCACACTTCCAGGTCGTAGGTCTTCACAGCGCTGAATCCCATGTCGCCAGTGCACAGCGCCAGCGTACGGTATGGCAGTTCCAGCAATTGCAGAACGCGCTCGGCGTTGCCGGTCAGCGATTCGAGCGCGGCCATGGAGTCCTCGGGCGCGACGATCTGGACCATCTCTACCTTGTCGAACTGGTGCTGGCGAATCATGCCGCGCGTATCACGACCGGACGCGCCCGCTTCGCTGCGGAAGCAAGGAGTGTGGGCAACAAACTTGAGGGGCAGCTGTTTCGCATCGAGAATTTCACCCGACACGATATTGGTCAGCGACACTTCAGCGGTCGGGATCAGGTACAGATCGGCTTCGCCTTCGCGGGAAATCCTGAACAGGTCTTCTTCGAACTTGGGCAACTGGCCTGTACCCTGCAACGCGGGTGCCTGCACCAGATAAGGCGTGTAGGCCTCTTCGTAACCGTGCTCGTTGATGTGCAGATTGATCATGAACTGTGCCAGCGCACGATGCAGGCGCGCGATGGGGCCACGCAACAGCGCAAAACGCGCACCGGACAGCTTGGCAGCGGTCTCGAAATCAAGCCAGCCGAACTTCTCGCCCAGCGCAACGTGATCCTTGACCTCGAAATCGAAGGCAGTCGGCGTACCCCAGCGACGCACTTCGACGTTGCCTTCTTCATCGGCACCCACCGGAACGGATTCGTGAGGCAGGTTCGGAATGCGCAACGCCAGTGCATCCAGTTCGGCCTGAATGCCGTCCAGCTCGACCTTGCCTTCGCTCAACTCGTTGCCCATACGCTCGACATCAGCCATCAACGGCGCAATGTCTTCGCCGCGCTGTTTGGCCTGTCCAATGGATTTGGAACGTGCATTGCGCTCGGCCTGCAGTTGTTCGGTGCGGGTCTGCACCACTTTGCGCTGAGCTTCCAGCGCTTCGATGCGCGCCACATCCAGTGTAAAACCACGGGAAGCCAGGCGATCCGCTACGTCCTGAAGTTGAGTACGTAACAGTTTGGAATCGAGCATATCGTTCTCTCGTCTATCAAAGTCTGGTCAGGGACAGGCCAACCCAGGTTGCGAGCAGCCCGCCGAATACGCTGATACCGGCATAACCAAGGGCCAGCGGTACTTGCCCGCTTTCCAGCAAGCGCAGCGTATCCAGTGAAAAGGATGAAAAGGTCGTCAGACCGCCTACAAAGCCGACAATCAAGCCGGCACGAATTTCGATGGGCACTTCAGGGCGCAGCAGAAACAACCCGTATAGCACTCCGATGATCAGGCATCCGACGATGTTCACCGCGAGTGTCGCCGCATAAAAATGGCGTGGCCAGTTGGCGCTTACCCAGGTCCCCGCCGCAAAGCGCAATAATGTACCAGCGATCCCGGCGATCGACACCGCAAGAATGGTCTGAATCATCACTTTCTCCGCTTGCGAGGGCTGGCGTCGTCCAATGCACCCAGGTGCCTGAGCTTCTCGCCGATCTTAAGCTCCAGACCGCGCGGCACAGGCTGATAATACTGCCGCGGTTCCAGCTCGTCCGGAAAGTAGTCTTCGCCAGCCGCATAAGCTTCTGGCTCATCATGGGCGTAGCGGTATTCTTCACCGTAACCGAGCTGTTTCATCAACTTGGTGGGCGCATTGCGCAAGTGCAGCGGAACCTCAAGCGAACCATGCTCACCGGCTTCACGCATCGCCGCCTTGAACGCCATGTAGACCGCGTTGCTTTTCGGGGCACAGGCCAGATAAACGATGGCCTGTGCCACCGCCAGTTCGCCCTCAGGACTACCAAGCCGCTCCTGCACGTCCCAGGCTGACATGCACAATGGCAGCGCACGAGGATCGGCGTTGCCGATATCTTCGCTGGCCATACGCACTACGCGCCGCGCCAGATACAGCGGGTCGCAGCCACCGTCGATCATGCGCGCAAACCAGTACAGCGCTGCATTCGGGTCAGACCCGCGAATTGATTTGTGCAAAGCCGATATCTGGTCGTAAAAAGCCTCGCCGCCCTTGTCGAAGCGGCGTCGACTGTCGCCAAGCAGGCTCTGCAGAAGCTCGACATCGATCTCGCTGCCATCTTCGGCCAGATCGGAAGCATTCTCCAGCAGATTGAGCATGCGCCGGCCATCCCCATCGGCAGCGGCCATGAGAATCGTAAAACCCTCGTCGCTCAGGGTCAGCTGCCGTCTGCCTAACCCACGCTCTTCGGTAAGAGCACGATTGACCAGCTTGCGCAGCGCCGCTTCGTCGAGGCTTTTCAGCACATAGACGCGGGCCCGGGACAACAAGGCATTATTGAGTTCGAACGAAGGGTTTTCGGTAGTAGCGCCGATAAAAATCAGCGTGCCATCTTCGACGTAAGGCAGGAACGCATCCTGTTGCGACTTGTTGAAACGGTGCACTTCGTCGACGAACAGAATCGTGCGTTTGCCATATTGCCCGGCCTGCTGTTTGGCGACTTCCACTGCCTGACGGATTTCCTTGACCCCCGCCAGAACGGCGGAAACAGTCTCGAAATGCGCATCCGACACCTTGGCGAGGAGCCTTGCCAGCGTGGTTTTCCCCACACCCGGCGGCCCCCAGAAAATCATCGAGTGCAGCGCGCCTTGCTCCAGCGCCTCACGCAGTGGCTTACCGTGCGCTAGCACGTGCTCCTGACCGACGTACTCGTCCAGATTGGTAGCACGCAAACGTGCAGCCAGAGGCTGAGCTATCGGTTCGCGGCTGAACAGATCCATGATCAGGAATTGGCCCTCTTACTCTTGAATGACATCAGCGCCCTTGGGAATCTGGAACTGAAACTTGCTGGCCGCAATCGGCTCGTTGGCCTTGACGCCGGTGAACAGAATATTGGTGCGCTGACCCACGCTGTCGATTAGTTGCATGTCATTGATGATGCCGTTGCGAAACGACAGACGCAGGCTGTCGAACAGCGTGTCTCTGGTCTTGGGTTTGAGCACGAAGTCGATCACGCCGCCTGCTTCCTTCGCGGTGATATCGAAGCTTTCGCTGATTTTCGACACATCACCGGACAGCAGCAAGGCCGGGGTCTGGGTCAGGCGCTGATCGAGCTTTTTGATCGTGACCTGCTCAAGATCAGGGTCCCACAACGACACTTTCTTGCCGTCGGAGACCATCAACTGCTCCTGAGGCGCATCAGTGTGCCAGTTGAACAGGCCTGGGCGCTGCAAGGCCATTTCGCCTGTAGTCTCCTGCAGTTGGGTACCGCCACCGTCCAGTGTCAGTTGCGAGAAACGTGCGGTCAGAGTCTGGGATTTCTCCAGCAACTGGGTCAGACGTGCCACGTCCTTGCTGTCGGCATGGGCGGACATCACGGAGAAGGTCAGTGCGGTGGCCAACAGCATGCGGATAAGACGCATGGGATTCCTCTTTGAAGTCGATGATGATGCGACAGCGTACCTGGCACGCTGCCGCCGCAGTTCGGGGTGATAAAAATCAGTCGCGCACCGGCCCTGGAGCCAGGACTTCACGCGATCCGTTGGTATTCATGGAGGTTACGACACCGGCCATTTCCATCGCTTCGATCATGCGCGCTGCGCGGTTGTAGCCGATCTTCAGCTTGCGCTGCACCGCAGAGATCGATGCACGACGGCTTTCGAGTACGAACTTGACGGCCTCATCGTAAAGCGCGTCGCTTTCGCTGTCTTCACTGCCTTCACCGCCACCGCCGTCGAAACCGCTACCGGGCTCTTCCACACCGGCGAGAATGTCGTCGTTGTAGTCAGGAGAGCCGCGCAGTTTCCAGGCTTCGACTACACGATGCACCTCTTCGTCGGAAACGAACGCGCCGTGCACGCGAATCAGCAGGCTGGTGCCCGGCGGCATGTACAGCATGTCACCATGGCCCAGCAGTTGTTCGGCACCGCCCTGATCGATGATGGTCCGGGAATCGATCTTGCTCGACACCTGAAACGCCATGCGCGTGGGGATGTTGGCCTTGATCAGACCGGTAATCACATCCACCGAAGGACGCTGGGTCGCGAGGATCAGGTGGATCCCGGCAGCACGAGCCTTCTGGGCGATACGGGCGATCAGCTCTTCGACCTTCTTGCCGACGATCATCATCATGTCGGCGAATTCGTCCACCACCACCACGATGGTTGGCAGCTTGCTCAGCAGCGGCGCTTCGTCGTGGATGCTTTCACGCTTGTACAGCGGATCGGCCAGCGGCTCACCGGCATCCTGGGCTTCCTTGACCTTCTGGTTGAAGCCGGACAGGTTACGCACGCCCATCTTCGCCATCAGTTTGTAACGGCGCTCCATCTCGGCAACGCTCCAGCGCAAGGCGTTGGCAGCGTCCTTCATGTCGGTTACAACCGGACACAGCAAGTGCGGAATGCCTTCATAGATGGACAGCTCAAGCATTTTCGGGTCGATCATGATCAGCTTGGCGTCTTCCGGGCCGGACTTGAACAGGATCGACAGGATCATGGCGTTCACACCCACCGACTTACCGGAACCGGTCGTACCGGCCACCAGCAAGTGCGGCATCTTGGCCAGATCGGTAATCACCGGCTTGCCACCGATGTCATGCCCCAGCGCCAACGTGACAGGCGACTTGGCGTTATCGTACTCGGGGGTCGACAGCACTTCGGAGAAGCGCACGATCTGGCGGTCTTCGTTGGGGATCTCGATACCGACCGTGGTCTTGCCCGGGATGACCTCGACCACGCGCACGCTGGTGACCGCAAGTGAACGCGCAAGGTCCTTGGCGAGGTTGGCAATGCGACTGACCTTGACGCCAGCCGCCGGCTGAATCTCGTAACGGGTAATGACCGGACCGGGATGAATCGAGTCTACCGAGACCTCGACACCAAACTCCTTGAGCTTGATTTCCAGCAGATGACCGACCGCCGCCAAGGACTCAGGCGAGTAATTGAGCTGCTTCTTTTCTGCCGGGTCGAGAATGGAGATCGGTGGCAAGGTGCCCTCCACTGCGCTGTCGACGAACAGCGGAGCCTGTTTTTCTTTCAGGACACGCTTGCTCGGCTCCGCTGGCTTTGACGGGGCTGGTGCGATTACGGCCGGTACGTGTTTTTCGCGCTCGGCCATGTGCTTGCCGAGCGACGCTTCACGCTCCATCAGACGCTCTCTGGCCTTGGCCTGTTCGCGACGGTCGGGAGCAACAGGCGCGACCACATCATTGACGCGCATGTCGACTTCGCGCAGTTGCGCAACCATCTGCTTGCGCTCGGCACGGGCGGTCCACCAGCGGTTCGCCGCCCCCTGAAACAGTTCGAACAGATCCAGAGTGATCTTGCCGGTGACGTCCATCACCTTGAACCACGACAGATCCGTAAACACGGTCAGGCCGAACAGAAACAAGGCTATGAACAGCAACGTGCTGCCCTGGATATTCAGGGCCTTTTTGGCCAGATCACCCAGCACTTCGCCAAGCACACCGCCCGCGGAACCCGGGAAGCCGGCCGAAAAATGAAAATGAATATGCGCCAGCGCTGCACCTGCCAGTATCAGGAACACAAGACCGATCAGACGCCAGGAGAAAAGCCAGCCGCTCCACTGCCACGGTTCATGACGATGACGAAAGACCTGCCAGGCCTTGATCGCCAGCAACAACGGGAAGATATAGGCAAAATAACCCAGAATCATGAACAGGATATCGGCGCAGAATGCACCGGCACGGCCTGCCGCGTTCTGCACTTGCGCGGCATTGCTGCTGGTGTGGCTCCAGCCGGGATCGCTCTGATCGTAGGTCAACAATGCCATCATCAGGTACAGGCACAGGGCGCCAAAGGCGATCAGGGCCCCTTCCTTGAGCCGGTAGTGCAATTGCTGCCGCCAAAGCGGAACAGCGCTGGGTGCTGGGGTGGATTTCTTCAAAACGCTTTATTTCCTGCGCTGTAGCGCGAACATCTCGTTGATTGACCAGAAACGGCTGTCGGACGGCGCTGACTGCTCCCGTATGGACAGGGGTGGCAGACACCGCAAAGCCCGTTCGGCAGACGCTTGAATGATAACGCCCAAAGCAGGCATTGTACGGCTTTACAGGCACCTGGGTCTGTACGAAAACGCGTCAGACCGACTTCAGACAGTTCTGCAGCCCGACACAGGCTTTAATGTTCGCTGACGATGTCCAATTTGAGCACGCATTCCGTTTTGTGACAAAGGCTTATGATGTGTTTCTATCAACCGCCCATAGCCTCATAACGGCTCCCTCCTCACTCCTGCATCCGTGCCCTACCGCATGTGCCAGGTACGCGCCATAATGACAACCGCTTGTGACCACGCCTGCTGCACAGAGTTGCACTCACAGGCAGGTGCGCCCTCCCCTTCTGCAAAGTTGTGATGCCATGCTGACCTGGTTGAACCGCAACAGCCTAGATTTCCCGCCACTGGAAAAAGCTCTTCGTGAGCCCAACGGCTTACTTGCCGCGGGCGGAGACCTGTCGGCGGATCGCCTGATAAACGCCTACCGGCACGGCTGCTTTCCATGGTTTCAGGAAGGTCAGCCGATTCTCTGGTGGTCTCCCGATCCACGTACGGTGCTCTTTCCCGAAGAGCTGCATGTATCGCGCAGCCTCGGCAAAATGCTGCGTCAGTCTCGCTATCGCGTGACCTTCGACGAGGATTTCGCCAGCGTGATCAAGGCCTGCGCCGCGCCTCGCAGCTACGCCAATGAAACCTGGATTACCGGTTCGATGCAGGATGCCTACCTTGAGCTGCACCGGCGCGGCCACGCGCACAGTGTCGAGGTATGGGATCAGGATGAGCTGGTCGGCGGACTGTATGGTCTGGCGATGGGACGGCTATTCTTCGGAGAATCGATGTTCAGTCATGCGGACAACGCATCCAAAGTCGGATTCGCCACACTGGTAAATTACCTGACCGAATGGGGCTTTGTGCTGATCGATTGCCAGATGCCGACCCAACACCTCAGCAGCTTCGGCGCGCGCTCCATTTCTCGACAGGCTTTTGCCGATTATCTGCGCCGCCATCTGGATCAGCCGACCGATGCCGACTGGTCATCTAGGCGAGTTTGACAGGCTGGCATACACTCATGGTCAGGGATTTACGATTAGGCGAAAACCATGACAGAGCTGGCGAGGCTGAAGTTTTATGCCACTCAACCGCACACCTGCAGTTACTTGCCCGAGGAGCAGGCGACCACCCTGTTCCTGGACCCCAGCCAGCCGATGGATGTGCAGGTCTACGCCGATCTGTCGGACATGGGCTTTCGCCGTAGCGGCGACCACCTTTACCGCCCCCACTGTCAAAACTGCAGCGCTTGCGTACCCGCGCGCATTCCCGTGAACCTTTTCGTACCCGACAGACAGCAAAAACGCATCTTGAAACGGAATACCGATATTCAGGTACACAGCGCCAGACCGGCTTTCACCGAGGAGTATTTCGATCTTTATCAGCGCTACATAGAACAACGACACGCTGATGGCGACATGTTTCCACCCAGCCGAGAGCAGTTTTCGACATTTCTGGTTCGTGACCTGCCTTTTTCGCGGTTTTACGAGTTTCGTGTCGATCAGCGCCTGTTGGCCGTGGCCGTCACCGACCTGCTACCCAATGGCCTTTCTGCGGTCTACACGTTCTATGAACCCGATGAAGAACGCCGCAGCCTGGGCCGCTACGCGATTTTGTGGCAGATCGCCGAAGCCGCCAGGCTCCAACTGCAGGCGGTGTACCTGGGTTACTGGATCAAGAACTGCAAAAAGATGAATTACAAGACCCAATATCGCCCCATTGAGCTACTGACCAATCAAAGATGGGTCACTCTGTATTGAACCCCTTGGCTTAAACTGGTTTTTTCGGGCACAATGCACGCCGCTTTTGCCTGGCGCCACTTGCACCGGGCCACTCATTTGTATACCGAGGGCTTTACTGCATGTCGAAAGAAGACAGCTTCGAAATGGAAGGCACTGTCGTCGACACCCTGCCCAACACCATGTTTCGCGTGGAGTTGGAAAACGGGCACGTCGTAACCGCGCATATCTCCGGCAAGATGCGCAAGAATTACATCCGTATTCTGACCGGTGACAAAGTGCGTGTAGAACTGACGCCCTATGACCTGAGCAAAGGGCGCATCACCTACCGCGCTCGTTAAACAGGCATTGACGAAAACGCCCGGCATAAGCCGGGCGTTTTTGTTTGCCTGTTGCATACCGCTGGCTTCCCGGGCCTGTCCCCGCATCTACCACCCATGCGGGGATAAGCTCCGGACGTCAGGCCATTTCTGCCGTGGTTTCGAAATCGAAGGTGATCTCGCCATCCTTGATGTCGATGTGAACCACGCCGCCATGCTCTGACAATTCGCCGAACAGAATCTCTTCGGCAAGTGGCCGCTTGATCTTGTCCTGAATCAGGCGAGCCATCGGCCTGGCACCCATTGCCGCGTCATAACCGCCCTGCGCCAGCCAGCTTCTCGCCGCCTCGGACACTTCGAGCAATACACGCTTGTCTTCCAGCTGGGCCTGAAGCTCGGTAAGGAACTTGTCGACCACGCTCTTGATGACTTCGTGACTGAGGCGACCAAACTGAATGATGGTGTCCAGACGGTTGCGGAACTCTGGCGTGAAGCTCTTCTTGATCACTTCCATCGCGTCAGACGAGTGGTCCTGATGCGTGAATCCGATCGAAGCCCGTGCAGCGGACTCAGCCCCGGCGTTGGTAGTCATGATCACGATCACATTGCGGAAATCAGCCTTGCGCCCGTTGTTATCGGTCAGCGTACCGTGATCCATTACCTGCAGAAGCAGGTTGAAGACTTCCGGGTGGGCCTTTTCGATTTCATCGAGCAGCAACACACAATGTGGCTGGCGAGTGATTGCTTCAGTCAACAAACCGCCCTGGTCGAAACCGACGTAGCCTGGAGGCGCGCCGATCAGACGGGAAACAGTATGCCGCTCCATGTATTCGGACATGTCGAAACGAATCAGCTCGACGCCCAGCGCCTTGGCCAGCTGGCGAGCCGCCTCGGTCTTGCCGACACCGGTAGGACCCGCGAACAGGAATGAACCTACCGGCTTGTCAGGCGACTTGAGGCCTGCACGCGAAAGCTTGATAGCCGTGGACAACGAGTCGATGGCCGCATCCTGACCAAACACGGTGAGCTTCAGATCGCGCTCCAGGTTACGCAGCAGTTCCTTGTCGGAGCTATTGACGTGTTTTGGCGGAATACGCGCAATCTTGGCAACGATGTCTTCGACCTGAGGCACGTCGATACGCTTGACGCGTTGCTCGACAGGCTGCAGACGCTGATAGGCCCCCGCTTCATCGATTACATCGATAGCCTTGTCCGGCATATGCCGGTCGTTGATATAGCGCGATGCGAGCTCGGCGGCGGCGCGCAGGGCCTCGTCACTGTATTCGATACTGTGATGCTGCTCGAAACGGCTTTTCAGGCCTCGCAGGATCCCGATGGTGTCCTCGACCGAAGGCTCGGACACATCGACTTTCTGGAAACGACGCGCCAAGGCGCGGTCTTTTTCGAAAATTCCGCGAAATTCCTGAAAGGTCGTAGAGCCAATGCAGCGGATCTCGCCAGACGACAGCAATGGCTTGAGCAGATTGGACGCATCCATCACCCCGCCGGAAGCTGCGCCAGCGCCGATGATTGTGTGGATCTCATCGATAAACAGGATCGCCTGAGGACGCTTGCGCAACTCATTGAGCAGCGCCTTGAAACGCTTCTCGAAATCGCCACGGTATTTGGTCCCGGCCAGCAAGGCACCCAGGTCAAGCGAGTAGACAACACTGTTGGCAAGCAGATCAGGGACCTGGTTATCCACGATGCGCTTGGCCAGACCTTCGGCAATAGCCGTCTTGCCGACCCCCGCTTCACCGACCAGCAACGGATTGTTCTTGCGACGACGAGCGAGAATCTGAGCCACACGCTCGACTTCGCTTTCGCGACCGACCAGCGGATCGATGCGCCCCTGGCGCGCCAACTCGTTCAGATTGCTGGCATAGGCATCCAGAGGATTGCCTGAGGAAGATGCTTCACCGCCCTCGTCGTCCTGCATATCCTGTTCACCTTCAGAAGAGTGTTCGCCATGCCCAGGAACCTTGGAAATACCATGGGCGATATAGTTGACGACATCAATCCGGGCCACGCTCTGCTGCTTGAGCAGAAATACGGCCTGGCTTTCCTGCTCACTGAAAATTGCAACCAGTACGTTGGCGCCGGTCACTTCGCGCTTGCCGGAGCTCTGCACGTGGAAGACTGCCCGTTGCAGCACGCGCTGGAACCCGAGCGTCGGTTGTGTCTCGCGATCCTCGTCATGTACAGGGATCAGCGGGGTGGTGGAGTCGATGAACTCCTGCAGATCATGCTTGAGTTTATCGAGGTTTGCGCCGCAGGCACGCAGGACAGTGGCTGCAGCCTCGTTATCCAATAGAGCCAGCAGAAGGTGTTCGACCGTCATGAACTCATGACGCTTCGAACGTGCCTCCTTGAAGGCAAGATTGAGGGTGACTTCGAGCTCACGGTTTAACATAGCTTCACCTCATACCCAAGTGGTCGGCGTTTAACCGTCCTTCTCGATCTCACAGAGTAGCGGATGCTGGCTCTCCCTGGCGTATTGATTGACCTGCATCGCCTTGGTCTCGGCGATGTCACGGGTAAACAATCCGCAGACTGCCCGTCCCTCTGTATGGACGGCCAGCATGACTTTGGTGGCCAGCTCACGATTCAGGTTAAAGAACACCTCGAGCACTTCTACAACGAAATCCATCGGGGTGTAGTCATCGTTGAATAAAACCACCTTGTACATCGGTGGGGCCTGCAGGGTCGGTTTGGCGTCCTGCACCGCGATACCCGCCGAGTCGTCCTCATGCGACTGCGGACCATCCTGATTGAATGTTAGTCGAATCTTGCTGAATGCATGCATGGAAAGAAATGTTCGTTTGGGGGCGGATTGAACAGTCAGTCGCAGTCTGGACGGTTTTCAAACGGACTGCCACATGACCTTGACTATCAGCTAAACGGTGTTACAAACAATAGAGCCCACATTGGGTAAAAAGGGTCCGCGCAGTCAACCAAAATTTTTGGGGCGAGGCGGATTGAAGTGGATGATACTCCTGACGGAGTCCTTTGCAGAGGGATATGGCGATGCTCAGCGGAAAAGTCAAGTGGTTCAATAACGCAAAAGGCTATGGGTTCATAATCGAAGACGGCAAGACGGAGGACCTGTTCGCTCACTATTCAGCCATCCATATGGACGGTTACAAGACCCTCAAAGCGGGCCAGCAGGTCAATTTCGAGATTATTCAGGGACCAAAAGGGTTGCATGCAGTGAATATCACATCACTGCTGGCCAGGACAGGCGAGCCGGTAACCGATACGCATGCCGCGCCTCAACATGAGCACGCACATGCACACGCTTGAAATCGATCATGAAAACAATCGACAGCTGACCCAGGAGCTTTCGAGCCAGCTGATTGAATAGTCAGAAACATGCAATGAGCCTGCGCCAGACCTCGAAAGACCGCAGCTTTGGTCTTTCAAATCGCCGCGACTCCACAGGGTATCGAATTAGCGGTTATTGCACCGCGGATGCCCCTACCGCAACACCTGGCTGGTAACGCAAGCCGGACCCTGACAGCGCCAGAAATTCTGCCCCCCTCCTGCTGCACCCGCCGCCCCCCCTGATAGCTCGTCGTTCGACCAACGGCGGATATTCATTATTCGATAGCACGCGTAGCATTAATGCCTCGCGCCAATGGTTTGATATACTCGCGCCGTGACCGAAGAGTCATAAAGGCTGACCCGTCTGAAATCAGACCCTCAACCTTCTTATGCGTCGGGTCGCTACCTGACCTGACAGCTTGACGCTCGACTGATGCACCCAACATCACCGCGAATAAACCTCGACCTGGCTCATGGCCGAACCGTGGGCAAGCGCGCCTAGAATGCGCGTATCGAGATTTTGTGCATGCTCAGCAAAAGAGAGTTAATACGAATGTCCAACCGCTCGAAGATCATCTACACCTTCACCGACGAAGCTCCGGCCCTCGCCACCTACTCCCTGCTGCCTATTATCGAAGCGTTCACGGCAACCTCCGATATCGACGTGGAGACACGCGACATTTCTCTGGCGGGCCGTGTTCTTTCCAGCTTCCCTGAATTGCTTGCCGACAAAAAAGTGCCGGATCATCTCGCCGAGCTGGGCAAACTGGCCACCACGCCAGAGGCCAACATCATCAAGCTGCCTAACATCAGCGCCTCGGTCCCGCAATTGAAGGCGACCATCAAGGAACTCCAGAATCAGGGCTACAACATTCCTGACTACCCTGAAAACCCTGACACTGACGCGGAAAAAGAAACCCGCGCGCGCTATGACAAGACCAAAGGCAGTGCCGTGAACCCGGTCCTGCGTGAAGGCAACTCCGACCGTCGCGCGCCCCTCTCGGTCAAGAATTACGCTCGCAAGCACCCGCACAAGATGGGCGCCTGGTCTGCCGATTCCAAGGCTCACGTTGCCCACATGAGCAACGGCGACTTCTACGGCAGTGAAAAAGCCGCCGAGATCGCAGCTGACGACACCGTCAAGATCGAACTGATCGCTCAGGACGGCAGCACCACCGTTCTGAAGGAAAAAACCGCCGTCAAGGCTGGCGAAGTCGTCGACTGCTCTGTAATGAGCGCCAAGGCACTGCGCAGCTTCATTGCTGCCGAAATCGAAGACGCCCGCAAGCAGGGCGTACTGTTTTCGGTGCACTTGAAAGCCACCATGATGAAGATCTCCGACCCGATCATGTTCGGCCAGATCGTCGACGAGTTCTACAAGGATGCGCTGACCAAGCACGCCGATACCCTCAAGCAGATCGGCTTCAGCCTCAACAACGGCATCGGCGACCTGTACGACCGCATCACTACCCTGCCCGCCGACAAGCAGGCAGAAATCAAGGCTGACATCGAAGCGGTCTACGCCGTTCGCCCTCAGTTGGCGATGGTCAATTCCGACAAGGGCATCACCAACCTGCACGTGCCAAGCGACGTAATTGTCGACGCATCGATGCCTGCGATGATCCGTGACTCCGGCAAGATGTGGGGCACAGACGGCCAGTTGCACGATGCCAAGGCAGTTATCCCGGATCGCTGCTACGCCACCATCTATCAGGCGATCATCGAAGACTGCAAGAAAAACGGCGCGTTTGACCCGACTACCATGGGCAGCGTACCGAACGTGGGTCTGATGGCCCAGAAAGCCGAAGAATATGGCTCGCACGACAAGACCTTCCACATCCAGACCAACGGCGTGGTTCGTGTTACCGACAGCCAGGGCAACCTGCTGATGGAACAGAACGTCGAAGCCGGCGATATCTGGCGCATGTGCCAGGCCAAGGATGCACCGATTCAGGACTGGGTAAAACTGGCCGTCAACCGCGCTCGCGCCAGCGACACCCCGGCTATCTTCTGGCTGGATTCGTCGCGCGCGCACGACGGCGTGATGATCGAAAAAGTGCGTAAGTACCTGGGCGATCACGACACGTCGGGCCTGGATATCCAGATCCTGTCGCCGGTCGATGCAATGAAGCTGACCCTGGAGCGTACTCGCGCTGGCAAGGACACCATTTCGGTGACCGGCAACGTATTGCGCGACTATCTGACCGACCTGTTCCCGATCATGGAACTGGGCACCAGCGCGAAGATGCTGTCGATCGTTCCGCTGATGAACGGCGGCGGTCTGTTCGAAACCGGCGCTGGTGGCTCGGCTCCGAAGCACGTCCAGCAGTTCGTCGAGGAAAACTTCCTGCGCTGGGATTCGCTGGGCGAATTCCTGGCTCTGGCAGCGTCTCTCGAGCATCTGGGCCATGCCTATAGCAATCCGAAAGCGCTGGTGCTGTCCAAGACCCTCGACCAGGCCACTGGCGAGTTCCTGGACCGCAACAAGTCGCCTTCGCGCAAGGTCGGCGGCATCGACAACCGCGGCAGTCACTTTTACCTGACCCTGTTCTGGGCTCAGGCACTGGCTGCTCAGAACGACGATGCAGACCTCAAGGCGCAATTTGCTCCTTTGGCCAAGACCCTGACCGACAACGAAGAAAAAATCGTTGCCGAGCTGAACGCTGTTCAGGGCAAGCCGGTGGAAATTGGCGGCTACTACTTCCCTAACCCGGAAGTTACCAGCAAGGCCATGCGCCCGAGCGCGACTCTCAACGCCGCTATCGATGCGCTGAAAGCGTAAACGGCATGAGCGGTGCGGCGCGATACGGCGTCGCCCAGCCAAAAGCCCCGGCCTGCGCGCCGGGGCTTTTGCATTGATGGCACGGCAAATCAAGGTAATGCCGCATGGCACGCCTGAAATCAGCCAAAATCAACTGACAGAGAGACTACTTCATGACCTGGCAAGCCCACGTTACCGTCGCAACCATCGTCGAAGATCAAGGCCGCTTTCTTTTCGTCGAGGAAATCAAAGGTGGACGCGCGGTACTCAACCAACCCGCCGGGCACCTCGATCCGAACGAAAGCCTGCAACGCGCGGCAATACGTGAAACCCTTGAGGAAACAGGCTGGGACGTCGAATTGAGCGGCGTGGTGGGCATCTACCTTTACACCGCGCCGAGCAATGGCGTGACCTACCAGCGTATCTGCTTCGCCGCGAAGGCCTTGCGACACAATCCCGAATATCAGCTGGACGAGGGCATCGTTGGCGCGGTCTGGCTGACTCGCGACGAGCTGCTGGCCCAACAGGAGCGCTGGCGCAGCGAACTGGTGCTGCGCTGCCTGGACGATTACCTCAATGCCGAACATTTCAGTCTCGACCTGCTGCGCGACAAGGCGTGAGACTCGACGCCCTCAGCCTGATAGAATCGCGTCCTTTTACAGGTCAGCCGTTGAATCCCCATGCGTGATCCAGCCCCCTCGAACTCAGAAATGAAGCGCGTCATAGTCGGCATGTCCGGCGGCGTGGACTCTTCCGTTTCCGCCGTACTGCTCATGGAGCAGGGTTATCAGGTGGAAGGCTTGTTCATGAAGAACTGGGAAGAAGACGACGGAACGGAATATTGCACCGCCCGCGAAGACCTGGCCGATGCCCAGGCCGTTTGCGACAAGATCGGCATCAAGCTGCACACAGCCAACTTCGCTGCCGAGTACTGGGACAATGTCTTCGAGCATTTCCTGGAAGAGTACAAGGCCGGACGAACGCCCAACCCGGACATCCTCTGCAACCGTGAAATCAAGTTCAAGGCATTTCTTGACTATGCATTGATGCTGGGTGCCGATTTGATCGCCACCGGCCACTATGTGCGCCGCCGCGATATCGATGGCCGCACGGAACTGCTCAAGGGCCTGGACCCGAACAAGGACCAGAGTTACTTCCTGCACGCCGTCGGCGGCGAACAGATTGCCAGGACGCTGTTCCCGGTTGGCGAGCTGGAAAAACCGGAAGTACGTGCCATCGCTGAAAAACACGGCCTGGCTACTGCCAAAAAGAAGGATTCCACCGGGATCTGCTTCATTGGCGAGCGCCGTTTCACGGATTTCCTGCGCCAGTACCTGCCCGCCCAGCCCGGCGAAATCAAGACCACAGAAGGCGAAGTCATCGGCCGTCACAGCGGCCTGATGTATCACACCATCGGTCAGCGCCAGGGTCTGGGCATTGGCGGCCTCAAGGATGCCGGCGATGACCCGTGGTACGTACTGGTCAAGGACCTGGACGACAATGAATTGATCGTTGGCCAGGGCAACGACCATCCGTGGCTGTTTTCCCGCGCTCTGGTTTCTTCGGAGATCTACTGGGTCAACCCGGTTGATCTGAGCAGCCCGCGCAGGCTCACGGCAAAAGTCCGCTATCGTCAGGGCGACCAGCCATGCACGCTGGAAAAGACTGCTGACGGCTACCGAGCCACGTTCGATGACCCGCAACGCGCTGTAACACCCGGCCAGTCAGTGGTGTTCTACGATGGCGAAATCTGTCTGGGCGGCGGCGTGATCGAAATTGCCGAGCCCTGGACCAGCAAGGACAAGCGTTGATGACCCCGATTCAGGAACAATTGATCGCGTTGGGCGGCGTATTCCAGGCCGCCGTGCTGGTCGACCGGATCGCCAAGACCGGTCAGGTCAGCGAAGCGGCGCTGAGCTGCATGCTCGGCAGCCTGCTGGTGGTTGACCCGAAAGATACGCTGGATGTCTATGGCGGCGATGACCTTAACCTGCACGAAGGCTATCGAGCGATGGCCAGCGCCCTCGAACGCGACCCGGCCACACTGCAGCGTGAACCGTTGCGTTACGCCCTGTCGATGCTCGGGCTCGAACGCCAATTGGCCAAGCGCGATGACCTGCTCGAAGTGATCGGCAAACGCATCCCGGTCATTCAGTCCCAGGTCGAGCATTTCGGCGTGGCACACGAGAACGTGATTGCCGCGACAGGCGCGCTGTATCAGGACACCTTGAGCACATTACGCCAGCGCATTCAGGTCCAGGGTGACATGCGCAATCTTCAGCAACCGAACAACGCTTCGAAGATTCGCGCCATCCTTCTGGCAGGTATTCGCTCCGCTCGCCTGTGGCGACAAGTTGGCGGTCATCGCTGGCAATTGGTGTTCAGCCGTCGCAAGCTGTTGAAAGAACTCTATCCATTGCTTCACGGCTGAACCGCCGCGTACCAATGACCTTCACCACCTCAGGCACGACGCCGTCTACGCTGGTCAGCGGGCTCCGGTCCGACTGACTTTTCATGTATGATATGCGCCCTTTTCGTTGCCCGACTGTCCGAGAGCATCCCATGCAGCTTTCTTCGCTCACTGCGGTTTCCCCTGTTGATGGCCGCTACGCCGGCAAAACCCAGGCCTTGCGCCCTATTTTCAGCGAATACGGCCTGATCCGTTTTCGCGTGATGGTTGAGGTTCGCTGGCTCCAGCGTCTGGCGGCCCACCCGCAGATTACCGAGGTCCCGGCCTTCTCCGCACAAGCCAACGCCATCCTCGACACCTTGGCTGAAGACTTCTCTGTGGAGCACGCCGAACGCGTCAAAGAGATCGAGCGCACCACCAACCACGACGTCAAAGCCGTGGAGTATCTGCTCAAGGAGCAGGCTGCCAAGTTGCCCGAGCTGGAAAAGGTCAGTGAGTTCATCCACTTCGCCTGCACCAGCGAAGACATCAATAACCTGTCCCATGCGTTGATGCTGCGCGAGGGCCGCGACACGGTAGTGCTGCCGTTGATGCGCCAGATTGCCGATGCCATCCGCGAGCTGGCGATCCGCTTCGCCGACGTTCCGATGCTCTCGCGCACTCATGGCCAGCCAGCCTCCCCGACCACGCTGGGCAAGGAACTGGCCAACGTTGTATACCGCCTGGAGCGCCAGATTGGCCAGATCGCCGCAGTTCCCCTGCTGGGCAAGATCAATGGCGCAGTCGGCAACTACAACGCGCACCTTTCCGCTTATGCGGACATCGACTGGGAAGCCAACGCGCGTGCGTTCATCGAAGACGAACTAGGTCTGGGCTTCAACCCCTACACCACGCAGATCGAGCCGCACGACTACATTGCCGAGCTGTTTGATGCCATTGCACGCTTCAACACAATCCTGATCGATTTCGATCGCGATATCTGGGGCTATATCTCGCTGGGTTACTTCAAGCAGCGCACAATTGCCGGCGAAATCGGCTCTTCGACCATGCCACACAAGGTCAATCCGATCGACTTCGAAAACTCGGAAGGCAATCTGGGCATCGCCAATGCACTGTTCCAGCATCTGGCGAGCAAACTGCCTGTCTCTCGCTGGCAGCGCGACCTCACCGACTCCACCGTGCTGCGCAACCTGGGTGTCGGTTTTGCCCACAGCGTGATTGCTTACGAAGCCAGCCTCAAGGGCATCAGCAAGCTGGAGCTGAACGAACAACGCATTGCTGCCGACCTGGACGCGTGCTGGGAAGTTCTGGCAGAGCCGATTCAGACCGTGATGCGTCGTTACAACATCGAAAACCCGTATGAAAAACTGAAAGAGCTGACCCGCGGCAAGGGCATCAGCCCTGAAGCGTTGCAGACTTTCATCGACGGTCTGGCCATGCCTGCCGAAGCCAAGGCAGAGCTGAAGAAGCTCACGCCAGCCAATTACATCGGTAACGCAGCGGCTCAGGCCAAGCGCATCTGACACGCAAAAAAATTGCACACGCCCGGCTGTGCCGGGCGTTTTCATTTCAAGGGCTTACACATGAATCCTGATATTCCTCTGCAACTTCTGGGCGGCATCAGCGCACGCGTTTTTCTGCGTGACTACTGGCAGAAAAAACCGCTGCTGATCCGCCAGGCTCTGCCGGACTTTCAAAGCCCGATCGATGCGGACGAGCTTGCCGGCCTTGCTCTGGAGGAGGAAGTCGAATCACGCCTGGTTCTCGAAAACGGTGAACGTCCCTGGGAGCTGCGCCGAGGCCCTTTCGCCGAGGATGAATTCAGCAAACTGCCCGAGCGCGACTGGACCCTTCTGGTTCAGGCTGTGGATCAGTTCGTTCCGGAAGTCAGTGAACTGCTGGAAAACTTTCGCTTTCTGCCAAGCTGGCGCATTGACGATGTGATGATCAGCTACGCCGCGCCTGGCGGCAGCGTAGGCCCGCATTTCGACAACTATGACGTCTTCCTGCTTCAAGGGCATGGCAAGCGTCACTGGCAGATCGGCCAGATGTGCGATGCAGAAAGCCCGCTGCTCCAGCATGCCGACCTGCGCATCCTTGCCGAATTCGAAAAAACCGAAGAGTGGACACTGGAACCGGGCGACATGCTTTACCTGCCTCCCCGACTGGCTCACTGCGGCATTGCCGTCGACGACTGCCTGACCTACTCGGTCGGTTTCCGCGCGCCAAGCGCTGCCGAGGTCCTGACTCATTTCACCGATTTTCTCAGCCAGTTCATCCCGGATGAGGAGCGTTACACCGACGCCGACGCCCAGCCGGTCAGTGATCCCCATCAGATCCAGCACGACGCGCTCGACCGCCTCAAGGCGCTGCTGACAGAACATATGAGTGACGAGCGTCTGCTGCTGACCTGGTTTGGCCAGTTCATGACCGAACCGCGCTACCCGGAGCTGGTCACCGGACCGGAACTGGAAGAAGACGACCTCCTCGAAAGTCTCGAACAGGGTGCAGTGCTGATTCGTAACCCGAGCGCAAGGCTGGCCTGGTCTGAAGTTGACGACGATCTGCTACTGTTTGCCAGTGGCCAGAGTCGCCTGCTACCGGGCAGCCTGCGCGAACTGCTCAAACTCATCTGTGCCGCCGACGCCCTGCACAGTGAAAATCTCAGCCAATGGTTGGCTGACGACGATGGACGCAGTCTGCTTTGCGAACTCGTAAAACAAGGAAGCCTGGGATTTGCCGATGAATAAAGTCACTGTAGCTGTCGCACAATGGCAGAAGAACAATGCCGACATCCGGCGCATACGCGACTCGGTATTTATCGCCGAGCAATCGGTGCCGCCGGAGCTCGAATGGGATGCCGAAGACGCAGGTGCGGTGCACTTTCTCGCTTATGAAGGCGAGTACGCAGTCGGTACTGCCCGCCTGCTACCGGACGGTGAAATCGGGCGACTGTCAGTCCTCAAGGACTGGCGCGGCCTGAAGGTCGGTGAAGCCCTGCTTCGCGCGGTGATTCACGAGGCCGAACAGCGCGGGCTCAAACCGCTCAAGCTCAGCGCGCAAGTACAGGCGGTAGAGTTTTATCAGCGCTTCGGTTTTTCGGTTATCAGCGACGAATTCCTCGAAGCCGGTCTACCGCATGTCGATATGCTTCGCGAAGCGTGATCGGTGTGTTTGTGTAGGCGCTTATCGAGGCACTACATAATGATCGCCCTGCCCTTTTTCACTCGCCACTACCGAGGTCGGAGCGAAAAACGGCAGGGCATTTTTATGCCTCACCATCCAGCTTGATTGCATGCAGCCGACACAGTGGCAAACTCATGCTTTACGCGCCTACCGCGGAGAATGAACATGTCAGTACGTAACTTGCTCAATGCAGCGCTCACCTCAATGCTGATCGTATTCAGCGCTCATAGCCTCGCGGCGACCGAAGTCGTCCCGCTCAACTACCGCACCAGTGCCGATCTGCTACCGGTCGCCAAATCTTTTCTGGGTACCGAAGGCTCGGTCAGCGCTTATGGCAATCAACTGATCGTCAACGCAGAGTCACGCAAGATCGAAGAGCTTCGCGCCCTGATTTCACAGCTGGACATCGCGCCAAAACGCCTGTTGATCAGTGTCGATACCAGCGATAACGCAACGCGCAATAGCGGCGGATCACGCGTCATAGAATACGGCACGGCCAGCCGTGAAGGCGGCGTGCAACAGGTGCAGACGAGTGAAGGCACGCCTGCGCTTATCCAGATCGGCCAAAGCGTTCCGCTGACGTCTTCTTCCACGGACTCCTACGGCTACTCGCAGAACAACACTGAATATCGCAATGTGACCCAGGGGTTTTACGTGACCGCCAGTGTGACCGGCGATACCGTCCACCTGAATATCAGCACCAATCATGACCGTATGAGCCAGGAACGGCCTGACGCTATCAAGGTGCAAAGCACCGACAGCCAGGTCAGCGGACGACTCGGAGAATGGATCACACTGGCGAGCAACAGCGATCAATCCGTTGCCGATCAGAGAGGGCTGGCGCAACGCTATTCCACACAGGGCAGGGACGACATGATTTTACGTGTGAAGGTCGAAACCCTTGATTAGCCTGCGCTGACCTGAAACCCAGCACCTGCGGGCCTTTTGGTGACTGACCAGTCGGCTTTACGCGAATATGTAGTGACTTGAAAAAATCACTACAAAACGTTTGACGACCCTCAATGTGCGAGGCATGATTGCCTCGCTCCCGCTAATCAGAGGCTTTGCAAAGAGCCTTCGAATCGCCGCTCTCACCCACCCACCAGAGCCGGTTCGTGTCCGTACCGCCCACAAGGCAGTTTGACGAGGTTGCGACTGGAACGAAGTTGTCCCGAGGGACGGAAGCGTAAACGGTAACCTGGCAAGGCTGACGGTGGTGAACAACGCTACTGCAGGCCCGACTGTCCACCTGACAGCATCGTGTCCGGACACCCGCTCCCCCCTTGAGCACATCGTTCATCCGTCGCGACCCACATCAAGTGCGGCCTCACGCAAGACCTCGAAACAGCGAGCAGCCATCTACAGTGCCTTCGATAAACAGGGCGTATTGGCGGAGCAGGACTTTCCAACGAGACCTACTTCTAGAGGTTTATCACCATGGCACTGACACGCGAACAACAAATAGCGGCTCTCGAGAAAGACTGGGCTGAAAATCCGCGCTGGAAAGACGTGACCCGTACTTATTCCGCAGCAGATGTGGTCCGCCTGCGCGGCTCGGTCCAACCCGAACATACCTTCGCGAGACTGGGTGCAGACAAACTCTGGAATCTGGTGACCCAGGGTGCGAAGCCATCCTTCCGACCGGACAAGGATTTCGTCAATTGCATGGGCGCTCTTACAGGCGGTCAGGCCGTTCAGCAGGTCAAGGCCGGCATTCAGGCCATCTACCTGTCTGGCTGGCAGGTCGCTGCCGACAACAACTCTGCCGAATCAATGTACCCGGATCAGTCGCTGTACCCGGTCGACTCAGTGCCAACCGTGGTCAAGCGTATCAACAACTCGTTCCGCCGTGCTGACCAGATCCAGTGGAAAGCCGGCAAAGCCCCGGGTGACGAAGGCTATATCGACTATTTCGCACCGATCGTGGCAGACGCCGAGGCCGGATTCGGCGGTGTGCTCAATGCTTACGAACTGATGAAGAGCATGATCGAAGCGGGTGCTGCCGGGGTGCATTTCGAAGATCAGTTGGCATCAGTGAAGAAATGCGGGCACATGGGCGGCAAAGTTCTGGTTCCGACTCAGGAAGCGGTCCAGAAGCTGGTCGCCGCCCGGCTTGCCGCTGACGTGGCCGGTGTGCCGACGATTATTCTGGCAAGAACAGACGCCAACGCTGCAGATCTGCTGACCTCCGATTGCGACCCGTACGATAAGCCATTCGTGACAGGCGAGCGGACTCATGAAGGGTTCTACAAGGTCCGTGCAGGTCTTGATCAGGCCATCTCACGCGGCCTGGCTTACGCGCCCTATGCGGATCTGATCTGGTGTGAAACCGCCAAACCGGACCTGGATGAAGCACGGCGCTTTGCCGAGGCCATCAAGAAGGAATACCCGGACCAGCTGCTTTCCTACAACTGCTCGCCTTCCTTCAACTGGAAGAAAAACCTCGACGACGCGACCATCGCCAGGTTTCAGCGCGAGCTTTCGGCCATGGGCTACAAGCATCAGTTCATCACTCTGGCAGGCATCCATAACATGTGGCACAGCATGTTCAATCTGGCCCACGACTATGCCCGCAATGACATGACTGCCTACGTGAAACTGCAGGAACAGGAGTTCGCCGACGCTGCCAAGGGCTACACCTTTGTCGCTCACCAGCAGGAAGTGGGCACCGGCTATTTCGATGACATGACCACAGTGATCCAGGGCGGCGTGTCCTCGGTAACCGCGCTGACTGGCTCGACCGAAGAGGAGCAATTCCACTGATCCACCGCGCAAGGCGTTGAAAAAACAGACCGTCCGTAAGGGCGGTCTGTTTTTTGTGTCAGATATCGCCGGTATTGATTTCGGACAATGCGCAGTTCCACACCGGATGCTACAAAAGACGCAGTTTATAAGCGGCCTTCTTCACAACTAGGGTCTGAGGATCCGGCAATGAACTACCCAAACCCTTTTAAATGATATCAATTATCATTCAAATTGCCTTTTATTCCTTTTCGTCACCAAGAAACATAATTAGCGAAAAGCCTGCTGACGCCCGCCTGGCAGGCCTTGCAGCCTTCCCCAAGGGCACAATGCGATTAATTCCGTAAATAAATTTGATGTAGAAAATTTACTTGCCAACTGTTTGCACATAAAATCAATCCGTTGACCGCGCTGCGACATTTCGTCACTGCCTCGACTCTTTATCAAGCACAGAGACCTTTGCTCTCTAACAAGGACTGCCAGCATGCCCGAATCGACAGGTCTGATTGCCCACAACTGGGGCTTCGCCATTTTCCTTTTGGGTGTTGTCGGCCTTTGCGCCTTCATGCTCGGTCTGTCCAGCCTGCTCGGAAACAAGGCATGGGGCCGCAGCAAGAACGAACCTTTCGAATCCGGCATGCTGCCCACCGGCAGCGCGCGTCTGCGGCTCTCCGCAAAATTCTATCTGGTCGCGATGCTCTTCGTGATCTTTGACATTGAAGCCCTTTTTCTCTTTGCCTGGTCTGTGTCCGTCCGCGAAAGCGGCTGGACCGGATTCGTCGAAGCTCTCGTTTTCATAGCAATTCTGTTGGCAGGTCTTGTCTACCTATGGCGGGTTGGAGCACTTGACTGGGCTCCTGAAGGTCGCCGTAACCGGCAAGCGAAGCTGAAACAATGAGGCTTTGGCGATGCAATATAATCTCACCAGGATCGACCCGGACGCTCCTAACGAGCAGTACCCCATCGGCAAACGGGAAACCGTTTCCGATCCGTTAGAAGATCAAGTCCACAAAAACATCTACATGGGCAAGCTGGAAGACGTGCTGAACGGTGCGGTCAACTGGGGGCGTAAAAACTCCCTATGGCCCTACAATTTCGGCTTGTCGTGCTGCTATGTGGAAATGACCACCGCCTTCACGGCTCCCCACGACATTGCGCGCTTTGGCGCGGAAGTCATCCGGGCATCGCCACGGCAGGCGGATTTCATGGTTATTGCCGGGACTTGCTTCATCAAGATGGCGCCGATCATCCAGCGTCTCTACGAGCAAATGCTCGAACCCAAATGGGTCATTTCCATGGGTTCATGTGCCAACTCCGGTGGCATGTACGACATCTACTCAGTGGTCCAGGGGGTGGACAAATTCCTTCCCGTGGATGTCTACGTGCCCGGCTGCCCGCCCCGCCCCGAAGCGTTTTTGCAAGGCTTGATGCTGCTGCAGGAATCCATCGGCAAGGAGCGTCGCCCTCTTTCCTGGGTCGTTGGCGATCAAGGCGTTTACCGCGCCGAGATGCCTTCGCAAAAGGAACAGCGCCGCGAACAGCGTATTCAGGTAACCAACCTGCGCAGCCCCGACGAAGTCTGATCCAGCCCGTTCTTCTTATAAAAAAGACAAGAACCGGGGTTGATTCTGTACGTTGACCGAAGTGATTGAGACCTATGACTGCAGACAACGCTCTGTACATCCCGCCTTACAAGGCTGACGACCAAGATGTCGTCGTTGAACTGAACAACCGTTTTGGTGCCGAGGCCTTCACCGCCCAGCCGACTCGCACCGGCATGCCTGTGCTGTGGGTCGAGCGCGCCCGACTGTTTGAAATTCTGACGTTCCTGCGCAACGTGCCCAAACCCTACTCCATGCTTTATGACCTGCATGGTGTGGACGAGCGCCTGCGCACCCACCGCCGCGGCCTGCCAGGTGCGGACTTCACTGTTTTCTATCACCTGCTGTCGATCGAGCGAAACAGCGACGTGATGATCAAGGTAGCGCTGTCCGAAAGCGACCTTAGCGTGCCGACGATCACCAGTATCTGGCCGAACGCCAACTGGTACGAGCGCGAAGTGTGGGACATGTTCGGAATCGACTTTCCGGGCCACCCGCACCTGAGCCGCATCATGATGCCGCCGACCTGGGAAGGTCACCCGCTGCGCAAGGACTTCCCTGCCCGAGCCACGGAGTTTGACCCTTACAGCCTGACCCTCGCCAAACAGCAACTTGAAGAGGAAGCCGCACGCTTCCGCCCGGAAGACTGGGGCATGAAACGCTCCGGCGCGAATGAGGACTACATGTTCCTCAACCTGGGACCGAACCACCCGTCTGCTCACGGTGCGTTCCGTATCATTCTGCAGCTCGATGGCGAAGAGATCGTCGACTGCGTCCCGGACATTGGCTACCACCACCGTGGTGCCGAAAAGATGGCTGAGCGCCAGTCATGGCATAGCTTCATTCCCTACACCGATCGTATCGATTACCTCGGCGGGGTCATGAACAACCTGCCCTATGTCCTCTCGGTCGAGAAGCTGGCAGGCATCAAGGTGCCGGAAAAAGTCGATGTCATCCGTATCATGATGGCCGAGTTCTTCCGCATCACCAGCCACCTGCTGTTCCTGGGTACCTATATCCAGGACGTGGGCGCCATGACACCGGTATTCTTCACGTTCACCGACCGGCAGAAAGCCTATACCGTGATCGAAGCCATTACCGGCTTCCGCCTGCATCCGGCCTGGTACCGCATCGGCGGGGTTGCTCACGACCTGCCGCGTGGCTGGGAAAAACTGGTCAAGGACTTCGTCGACTGGCTGCCCAAGCGCCTCGACGAATACACCAAGGCGGCCCTGCAGAACAGCATCCTCAAGGGTCGTACCGTCGGCGTTGCCGCCTACAACACCAAGGAGGCCCTTGAATGGGGCGTCACGGGTGCAGGCCTGCGCTCCACCGGTTGCGATTTCGACCTGCGCAAGGCCCGTCCTTACTCGGGTTACGAGAACTTCGAATTCGAAGTGCCGCTGGCCGCCAACGGCGATGCCTATGACCGCTGCATGGTCCGCGTCGAAGAGATGCGCCAAAGCATCAAGATCATCGACCAGTGCATGCGCAACATGCCGGAAGGCCCGTACAAGGCGGATCACCCGCTGACTACGCCACCGCCGAAAGAGCGCACCCTGCAGCACATCGAGACCCTGATCACGCACTTCCTGCAGGTTTCGTGGGGCCCGGTGATGCCGGCCAACGAATCCTTCCAGATGATCGAAGCGACCAAGGGTATCAACAGCTACTACCTGACGAGCGACGGCGGCACCATGAGCTACCGTACCCGGATCCGCACCCCGAGTTACCCGCACCTGCAGCAGATCCCCTCGGTGATCAAAGGCAGCATGGTCGCGGACTTGATTGCGTACCTGGGTAGTATCGACTTCGTTATGGCCGACGTGGACCGCTAAGCATGAATAGCCCGCTAATCCAGACTGACCGTTTCGCATTGAGCGAAACCGAGCGCTCGGCCATCGAGCACGAGATGCATCACTACGAGGACCCGCGCGCGGCGTCCATCGAAGCCCTGAAGATTGTTCAAAAGGAACGTGGCTGGGTGCCCGACGGTGCCATCTACGCGATCGGCGACTTGCTGGGCATCCCCGCCAGCGACGTCGAGGGTGTTGCCACCTTTTACAGTCAAATCTTCCGCCAGCCTGTCGGACGTCACATCATTCGTGTCTGCAACAGTATGGTGTGCTTCATCGGCGGCCACGAAAACGTGGTGGACGAGATCAGGAGTTCACTGGGCATCGGCCTGGGTCAGACCACCGCTGACGGGCGCTTCACCTTGCTGCCGGTCTGCTGCCTCGGCAACTGTGACAAGGCGCCGGCCGTGATGGTCGACGATGACACTTTCGGCGATGTACAGCCTGCTGGCGTTGCCAAAATGCTGGAGGGTTACCTATGACCATCACTTCCTTCGGCCCTGCCAACCGCATTGCGCGCACGGCAGAAACCCATCCGCTGACCTGGCGTCTGCGTGACGACGGCGAGCCGGTCTGGCTTGAAGAGTACCAGGCAAAGGACGGCTACGCTGCGGCGCGCAAGGCGCTGACGCAGCAGTCGCCCGACGACATCGTCCAGTCGGTCAAGGATTCAGGCCTCAAGGGCCGCGGTGGTGCGGGCTTTCCCACCGGTGTGAAGTGGGGCCTGATGCCCAAAGACGAATCCATGAACATCCGCTACCTGCTATGCAATGCGGACGAGATGGAGCCCAACACCTGGAAAGACCGGATGCTGATGGAGCAACTGCCCCATCTGCTGGTCGAGGGCATGCTGATCAGTGCGCGTGCGCTGAAAGCCTACCGCGGTTATATCTTCCTGCGTGGCGAATATGTGACCGCCGCCAAACACCTCAATCGTGCGGTGGCAGAAGCCAAGGCAGCCGGTCTGCTGGGCAAGAATATTCTTGGCACCGGCTTCGACTTCGAACTGTTTGTCCACACGGGTGCCGGGCGCTACATCTGCGGCGAAGAGACAGCGCTGATCAATTCGCTGGAAGGACGCCGTGCCAACCCGCGCTCCAAGCCGCCCTTCCCCGCTGCGGTAGGGGTCTGGGGCAAACCGACCTGTGTAAACAACGTCGAAACGCTGTGCAACGTGCCCGCTATCGTCAACAACGGCAACGACTGGTACAAATCGCTGGCCCGCGAAGGCAGTGAAGACCACGGCACCAAACTGATGGGCTTCTCCGGCAAGGTGAAAAACCCTGGCCTGTGGGAGCTGCCGTTCGGCGTGCAGGCTCGCGAACTGTTCGAAGATTACGCCGGTGGCATGCGCGACGGCTTCAAGCTCAAGTGCTGGCAGCCCGGTGGTGCCGGTACAGGTTTTCTGCTGCCCGAGCATCTGGACGCACAGATGTACGCAGGCGGTATCGCCAAGGTCGGCACCCGTATGGGTACAGGTCTGGCCATGGCTGTCGACGATTCGGTCAACATGGTTTCGTTGCTGCGCAACATGGAAGAGTTTTTCGCTCAGGAATCCTGCGGCTTCTGTACCCCATGTCGTGACGGTCTGCCGTGGAGCGTGAAAATGCTTCGCGCCATCGAGAAAGGTCAAGGTCAGCCGGGGGACATCGAAACCCTGCTGGGTCTGGTCAATTTCCTCGGCCCTGGCAAGACCTTCTGCGCCCATGCACCGGGTGCCGTTGAACCATTGGGCAGTGCGATCAAGTATTTCCGCTCGGAGTTCGAAGCCGGTATAGCGCCAGCCAGCGCAGCCACACTCGTTCCGGGCAAGAGTCCGACCGTGGTCGGCGCATAACAAGACACAACGGTCGGCGGCTGTTCGGGCTGCCGTCCTCGTACCTGCTGACGCCCTCCGGGCTGAACGATACGGGTACTACCGAGATTCCATTAGCCACGCCCGCTGACAACGGGCCAACGAAGACCTTTGAACCATGGCTACTATTCACGTAGACGGCAAAGCGCTCGAAGTCGATGGCGCAGACAACCTGTTACAGGCATGTCTGTCGCTGGGCCTCGACATCCCTTATTTCTGCTGGCACCCCGCCCTTGGCAGCGTTGGCGCCTGTCGCCAGTGTGCGGTCAAGCAGTACACCGACGAAAACGACACACGCGGTCGTATCGTCATGTCCTGCATGACGCCAGCCACCGACAACACCTGGATCTCCATCGAAGATGAAGAATCCAAAGCCTTCCGGGCCAGTGTCGTCGAATGGCTGATGACCAACCACCCGCACGACTGTCCGGTCTGCGAGGAAGGTGGCCACTGCCACCTGCAGGACATGACGGTGATGACCGGCCACAACGAGCGCCGCTATCGCTTCACCAAGCGCACCCATCAGAATCAGGAGCTGGGGCCGTTCATCGCGCACGAGATGAACCGCTGCATCGCCTGTTATCGCTGCGTACGCTTCTATAAAGACTACGCAGGCGGTACAGATCTGGGCGTTTACGGCGCTCACGACAACGTCTACTTCGGTCGCGTAGAAGACGGCACGCTGGAAAGCGAATTCTCCGGCAACCTCACCGAGGTCTGCCCGACTGGCGTGTTCACCGACAAGACCCACTCCGAGCGCTACAACCGCAAGTGGGACATGCAGTTCTCGCCAAGTATCTGTCACGGCTGCTCCAGCGGCTGCAACATCAGTCCGGGCGAGCGTTACGGCGAACTGCGCCGGATCGAAAACCGCTACAACGGCTCGGTCAACCAGTATTTTCTCTGCGACCGTGGACGTTTTGGCTATGGCTACGTCAACCGTACAGATCGTCCGCGTCAGCCATTGCTGACTGACGGTCAGGTCAAACTGAGCCTGGACGAGGCACTGGACAAGGCAGCCGACTTGCTGCGCGGTCGTAACATCGTGGGCATCGGCTCACCTCGGGCCAGCCTTGAAAGCAACTACGCACTGCGCGAACTGGTCGGAGCCGAGCATTTCTATAGTGGCATCGAAGCCGGCGAACTCGAGCGGGTGCGACTGATCCTCAAGGTGCTGAACGACAGCCCTCTGCCGATCCCGACCCTGCGCGACATCGAAGATCACGATGCCATTTTCGTCCTCGGCGAAGATCTGACCCAGACCGCTGCTCGTATGGCCCTCGGCCTGCGTCAGGCGGTCAAAGGCAAGGCTGAAGACATGGCTGCAGCGATGAAAGTCCAGCCGTGGCTGGACGCCGCCGTGAAGAACATCGGCCAACACGAACTGAACCCTCTGTTCATCGCCAGCCTTGCCGAAACCCGCCTCGACGACATCGCAGAAGAGTGCGTACACGCTGCACCTGACGACCTTGCTCGTATCGGTTTTGCAGTGGCTCATGCTCTGGACGCCAGTGCTCCGGCCGTCGACGGTCTGGACAGCGAAGCGCTGGAACTGGCGCAACGTATTGCCGACGCACTTCTGGCTGCCAAACGGCCGTTGATCATTTCCGGTAGCTCGCTGGGTTCGACAGCCTTGATCGAGGCTGCTGCAAACATTGCCAAGGCACTGAAACTGCGCGACAAGCAGGGCTCCATCAGCCTGATCGTTCCGGAAGCCAACAGCATGGGTCTGGCGATGTTCGGCGGCGGTTCTGTGGATGCCGCCCTGCAGGCAGTCATTTCCGGGCAGGCAGACGCCATTGTGGTGCTGGAAAACGACTTGTATCGTCGCGTTGACGCTAAAATCGTCGACGCTGCACTGAGCGTTGCAAAAGTGGTCATCGTCGCCGACCATCAGAAAACACCGACCAGTGATCGTGCACATCTGGTCCTGCCCGCTGCCAGCTTCGCTGAAGGCGACGGTACGCTGGTCAGCCAGGAAGGTCGCGCCCAGCGTTTCTTCCAGGTGTTCGATCCGACCTATCTGGATGCCAGCATTCTGGTTCATGAAGGCTGGCGCTGGCTGCATGCCCTGCGTGCCACACTGCTGAACAAGCCGGTAGACTGGACGCAACTCGATCACGTCACCGAAGCCTGTGCCGGCAGCACGGCTCAACTGGCTGGCATCGTCAACGCGGCTCCGTCTGCTTCATTCCGCATCAAAGGCCTGAAACTGGCTCGTGAACCGTTGCGTTACAGCGGTCGCACAGCGATGCGTGCCAACATCAGCGTGCATGAGCCTCGCACCTCGCAAGACATCGATACCGCTTTTTCCTTCTCTATGGAAGGATATTCGGGTTCTGCCGAACCTCGTCAGCAAGTGCCTTTCGCCTGGTCTCCGGGCTGGAATTCGCCGCAGGCCTGGAACAAGTTCCAGGACGAAGTCGGTGGCCACTTGCGTGCGGGCGATCCGGGTGCTCGTCTGATCGAGAGCCAGGGCGATGGTCTGTCATGGTTCTCCGACGTACCACGCGCGTTCTCTCCGGAGCGCGGCACCTGGCAGGTCGTGCCGTTCTTCCACCTGTTCGGCAGCGACGAGACCTCTTCTCTGGCCGCTCCGGTTCAGGAACGCATTCCGCAGCCTTATGTAGCGCTGGCAAAATCCGAAGCCGATCGTCTCGGCGTCAACGACGGTGCCCTGCTCTCCTTGAGCGTTGACGGTGAATCGCTGACCTTGCCGCTGCGCATCAATGAGCAACTCGGCGCAGGTCTTGTGGCATTGCCAGCCGGGCTGCCGGGCATTCCGCCGGCAATCTTCGGCAAATCCATCGACGGTCTGCAGGAGGCAGCGCAATGACCTGGTTCACTCCTGATGTGATCGACGCAATCATTGCGGTGGTCAAGGCCATTGTCGTGCTGCTGGCTGTCGTTGTCTGCGGTGCACTGCTGAGTTTCATCGAACGTCGTCTGCTGGGCTGGTGGCAGGATCGTTACGGTCCGAACCGTGTCGGTCCGTTCGGCATGTTCCAGATCGCAGCAGACATGTTGAAAATGTTCTTCAAGGAAGACTGGACACCACCGTTCGCCGACAAGGTGATTTTCACCCTGGCTCCGGTCGTTGCCATGAGCGCCTTGTTGATCGCCTTTGCAGTCATCCCGATTACCCCGACCTGGGGCGTGGCGGACCTGAATATCGGTCTGCTGTTCTTCTTCGCCATGGCCGGTCTGTCAGTGTATGCAGTGCTGTTCGCCGGCTGGTCGAGCAACAACAAGTTCGCTTTGCTCGGCAGCCTGCGTGCCTCGGCGCAAACCGTTTCCTACGAAGTATTCATGGGCTTGGCGCTGATGGGTATCGTGGTTCAGGTTGGCTCGTTCAACATGCGCGACATCGTTGAATATCAGGCTCAGAACCTGTGGTTCATCATTCCGCAGTTCTTCGGCTTCTGTACGTTCTTCATCGCGGGCGTTGCGGTGACTCACCGTCACCCTTTCGACCAACCCGAAGCCGAGCAGGAACTGGCTGACGGCTATCACATTGAATATGCCGGCATGAAATGGGGCATGTTTTTCGTGGGTGAGTACATCGGGATCATTTTGATCTCCGCGCTGCTGGTGACGCTGTTCTTCGGTGGCTGGCATGGCCCGTTCGACATTCTGCCATCGCTGGCATTTTTCTGGTTCGCCTTGAAAACCGCGTTCTTCATCATGCTGTTCATTCTGCTGCGCGCTTCCATTCCGCGCCCGCGTTATGACCAGGTCATGGATTTCAGCTGGAAGTTCTGTCTGCCGCTGACCCTGATCAATTTGCTGGTGACTGCTGCGATTGTGTTGTTGAACACGCCGGCAGGCTCGGTTCAGTGAGGATTTGACCCATGTTCAAATATATTGGTGACATCGTTAAGGGTACAGGTACCCAATTGCGCAGCCTGGTCATGGTCTTCGGCCACGGCTTCCGCAAACGCGACACCCTGCAATATCCCGAAGAGCAGGTTTATCTGCCGCCCCGCTACCGTGGCCGTATCGTTCTGACCCGCGACCCCGATGGCGAAGAGCGCTGTGTGGCGTGCAATCTGTGTGCAGTGGCCTGCCCTGTCGGCTGCATTTCGCTGCAGAAGGCCGAAACAGAAGACGGACGCTGGTACCCGGACTTTTTCCGCATTAACTTTTCGCGCTGCATTTTCTGCGGACTGTGCGAAGAGGCGTGTCCGACGACTGCAATCCAGCTGACACCGGACTTCGAGATGGCCGACTTCAAGCGTCAGGATCTGGTGTACGAGAAGGAAGATCTGCTGATCTCCGGTCCCGGCAAGAACCCTGACTACAACTTCTATCGCGTTGCCGGTATGGCCATCGGCGGCAAGCCCAAGGGCTCCGCACAGAACGAAGCCGAGCCGATCAACGTCAAGAGCTTGCTGCCTTAAGGAAGTAAAGATGGAATTCGCTTTCTACTTCGCATCCGGTATCGCTGTTGTGTCCACCCTGCGGGTGATCACCAACACGAATCCGGTGCATGCCCTGCTCTACCTGATCATTTCGTTGATCGCCGTTGCCATGACCTTCTTCAGCCTCGGTGCGCCATTTGCCGGTGTACTGGAAGTGATCGCCTACGCTGGCGCGATCATGGTTCTGTTCGTGTTTGTGGTGATGATGCTGAACCTCGGTCCGGCCTCGGTTCAACAGGAGCGTGCCTGGCTCAAGCCCGGCATCTGGATCGGCCCGGTCATTCTCGGCGTATTGTTGCTGGCTGAATTGCTGTATGTGCTGTTCGCCAACCCTACCGGCGCTGGCGTCGGTCACACCACGGTCGACGCCAAGGCGGTCGGCATCAGCCTGTTCGGGCCTTATCTGCTGGTGGTGGAACTCGCCTCGATGCTGCTGCTTGCTGCAGCCATCACGGCGTTCCATCTGGGCCGCAACGAGGCCAAGGAGCCAAGCCAATGAATGCTATCCCTCTTGAACACGGTCTGGCAGTCGCCGGGGTGCTGTTCTGCCTGGGTCTGGTCGGCCTGATGGTGCGCCGCAACATTCTCTTCGTGTTGATGAGCCTGGAAATCATGATGAATGCTGCTGCATTGGCGTTCGTCGTTGCCGGCAGTCGCTGGGCGCAACCGGATGGGCAGGTCATGTTCATTCTGGTGATCAGCCTTGCGGCGGCCGAGGCCAGTATTGGCCTGGCGATCCTGATGCAACTGTATCGCCGCTTCCACACTCTCGATATCGATGCTGCCAGCGAGATGCGCGGATGAATCTTCTCTTTCTGACTTTCGTATTCCCCCTCATCGGTTTTCTGCTGCTGTCGTTCTCGCGTGGACGTATCTCGGAAAACCTCGCCGCGCTGATTGGCGTCGGTTCCATCGGTCTGTCAGCCATCGTCACGGCCTGGGTCATCTGGCAGTTCAACGTCGCACCGCCTGAAGGGGGCCACTACACTCAGGTGCTGTGGCGCTGGATGGACGTCGACGGTTTCCAGCCCAACTTCGCGCTGTATCTGGACGGGCTGTCCGTCACGATGCTGGGCGTAGTGGTTGGCGTCGGTTTCCTGATCCACCTCTTCGCGTCCTGGTACATGCGTGGTGAAGCGGGCTACTCGCGCTTTTTCTCCTATACCAACCTGTTCATTGCCAGCATGCTGTTCCTGATCCTGGGTGACAACTTGCTGTTCCTCTACTTTGGTTGGGAAGGCGTGGGCCTGTGCAGCTACCTGTTGATCGGTTTCTATTACAGCAACCGCAACAACGGTAATGCAGCGCTGAAAGCGTTTATCGTTACGCGTATCGGCGATGTGTTCATGGCCATCGGTCTGTTCATCCTGTTCCAGCAATTGGGCACACTCAATGTTCAGGAGCTGCTGGTCAAGGCACCGGAGCACTTCAAGGTTGGCGATTTCTGGATCGTGCTGGCGACATTGATGCTGCTGGGCGGGGCTGTGGGTAAATCCGCGCAGTTGCCGCTGCAAACCTGGCTGGCAGATGCGATGGCCGGTCCTACCCCGGTTTCGGCTCTGATCCACGCAGCGACCATGGTAACGGCCGGCGTTTACCTGATCGCGCGTACTCATGGCCTGTTCGCACTGGCACCTGACATCCTGCACCTGGTGGGCATCGTCGGCGGCGTGACGCTGGTTCTGGCGGGCTTTGCGGCGCTGGTACAGACCGACATCAAGCGTATCCTCGCCTACTCGACCATGAGCCAGATCGGCTACATGTTCCTGGCGTTGGGTGTCGGGGCCTGGGAAGGCGCGATCTTCCACCTGATGACGCACGCATTCTTCAAGGCGCTGCTGTTCCTTGCGTCAGGTGCGGTGATCGTTGCCTGCCACCATGAGCAGAACATCTTCAAGATGGGCGGCCTGTGGAAGAAACTGCCATTGGCCTATGCCAGCTTCATCGTCGGCGGTGCAGCCCTGGCCGCACTGCCGCTGTTGACAGCAGGCTTCTACTCCAAGGACGAAATTCTCTGGGAAGCATTTGCCAGCGGTAACAACGGCTTGCTATATGCCGGTCTGGTGGGCGCGTTCATGACGTCGCTATACACCTTCCGCCTGATCTTCATCGCGTTCCACGGTGAAGCCAAGACCGAAGCACACGCAGGTCATGGCATTGCTCACTGGTTGCCGCTGTCGGTGCTGATCGTGCTGTCGACGTTCATCGGCGCGCTGATCACCCCGCCACTGGCCGGCGTCCTGCCGCAGAGCGTGGGCCACGCCGGTGGAGAAGCCAAGCACAGTCTGGAGATCGCTTCCGGCGCCATCGCGCTGGCCGGTATCCTGCTGGCAGCGCTGCTGTTTCTTGGCAAGCGCCGTCTGGCGACGGCGATCGCCAACAGTGGCCCGGGCCGTTTCCTCTCAGCCTGGTGGTTTGCCGCCTGGGGCTTCGACTGGATCTACGACAAGCTGTTCGTCAAACCTTACCTGGCGATAAGCCATGTGCTGCGTAGTGATCCGTTCGACCGCACCATCGGCTTGATCCCACGTCTGGTCAAAGGCGGTCATGACACCATGAGTCGCACCGAGACCGGCCAGCTGCGTTGGTATGCTGCCTCGATCGCCGTGGGTGCCGTTCTGGTACTCGGTGCCGTCGTTCTGGTTGCGATCTGATATGAACCTTGCGAATTTGCGAAAGGAATTGAGCCCGTCATGATTCTGCCCTGGCTAATCCTGATCCCCTTTATCGGCGGCCTGTTATGCTGGCTGGGTGAGCGCTTCGGCTCCACCCTGCCGCGCTGGATCGCGCTGCTGACAATGACCCTGGAACTGGTTCTCGGCCTTTGGCTGTGGGCTACCGGCAACTTCGGCTATGCGCCGGTTCCCGGTGCCGATCCATCCTGGACCCTGGAATTCCACCACCCGTGGATCACCCGCTTCGGCATCGACGTGCACCTGGCACTCGATGGCCTTTCTCTACTCATGATCCTGCTGACCGGCCTGCTTGGCGTGCTGTCGGTGTTGTGTTCGTGGAAGGAAATCCAGCGCAAGGTCGGTTTCTTCCATCTGAACCTGATGTGGATCCTGGGCGGTGTCGTCGGCGTATTCCTGGCCATCGACCTGTTCATGTTCTTCTTCTTCTGGGAAATGATGCTGGTGCCGATGTATTTCCTCATCGCGCTCTGGGGTCATAGCTCTTCGGACGGCAAGAAGACCCGTATCTACGCGGCAACCAAGTTCTTCATCTTCACTCAGGCCAGCGGCCTGATCATGCTGGTGGCGATCCTCGGTCTGGTATTGGTGCACTTTAATCAGACAGGCGTGATCACCTTTGCCTACGCTGACCTGCTGAAGACCAAGCTGGCACCGGGTACCGAATACATCCTGATGCTGGGCTTCTTCATTGCTTTCGCCGTCAAGCTCCCGGTGGTGCCACTGCATTCCTGGCTGCCGGATGCGCATGCCCAGGCACCAACGGCCGGTTCGGTCGACCTGGCAGGTATCCTGCTCAAAACAGCTGCCTACGGTCTGTTGCGCTTCGCCCTGCCGCTGTTCCCCAACGCATCGGCCGAGTTTGCACCGATCGCAATGACGCTGGGCTTGGTCGGTATCTTCTACGGCGCGTTCCTGGCATTTGCCCAGACCGATATCAAACGCCTGATCGCGTTCTCTAGCGTCTCGCACATGGGCTTCGTACTGATCGGTATCTATTCCGGTAGCCAGCAAGCGTTGCAAGGGGTACTGATTCAGATGATTGCCCACGGCCTGTCGGCTGCGGCGCTGTTTATTCTCAGTGGCCAGTTGTACGAGCGTTTGCACACCCGCGACATGCGTGAAATGGGCGGTCTGTGGTCGCGCATCGCTTACATCCCGGCCATCAGCCTGTTCTTTGCCGCCGCTTCTCTGGGGCTGCCGGGCACCGGCAACTTTGTGGGCGAGTTCCTGATTCTGCTGGGCAGCTTCGCCAGCTCGCCCTGGATCACGGCAATTGCCACGTCCGGCCTGGTGTTCGGTTCTGTCTACTCGTTGATCATGATCCATCGCGCCTACTTCGGCCCGTCGAAGTCCGACGAGGTTCTGAAGGGTATGGACGCACGGGAAATGATCATGGTGCTGGGCCTCGCCGTGTTGCTGGTTGTGCTCGGGGTTTTCCCGCAGCCGTTCCTCGACACATCGGCAGCGACCATGCACGGCGTGCAGCAATGGCTAGGCACTGCCTTCACTCAACTCGCTTCGGCCCGGTAAGAGCGCTATGGACCTGACGATTCAACACTTTATTGCGCTTGCGCCACTGCTGATCACCAGCCTCACCATCGTCGTGGTGATGCTGGCGATTGCCTGGCGCCGCAATCACTCGCAAACGTTCCTGCTTTCGGTGGCAGGTCTTAACCTGGCCCTGCTGTCGATCTATCCGGCACTGAAAGTTGCCCCACTGGTCGTGACGCCACTGCTGCATATCGACAACTTTGCCTGCCTGTACATGGCGATCATCCTCGCCTCTACCCTGGCCTGTGTGACCATGGCCCACGCCTATCTGGGTGATGGCAAGGCCGGCTATCCAGGCAATCGTGAAGAGCTTTACCTGCTGATCCTGCTGGCAGCTGCCGGCGGTCTGGTACTGGTCAGTGCTCAACACCTGGCGGGGCTGTTCATTGGCCTGGAGTTGCTCTCGGTGCCGGTCTACGGTCTGGTGGCGTATGCCTTCTTCAACAAGCGTTCGCTGGAAGGCGGCATCAAGTACATGGTGCTGTCGGCCGCAGGTTCGGCTTTCCTG
This sequence comes from Pseudomonas caricapapayae, assembly GCF_001400735.1. GTDB lineage: Bacteria > Pseudomonadota > Gammaproteobacteria > Pseudomonadales > Pseudomonadaceae > Aquipseudomonas > Aquipseudomonas caricapapayae. Next base: position 7,540 of record NZ_LJPW01000042.1, on the reverse strand, counting down.
CTCTTCGGCATGGCGCTTCTGTATGCCGAAGCAGGCTCGCTGAGCTTCGATGGGATCGGCAAAGCCATTGCCGCGACCGGCATGCCAAGCCCGATTGCAAGCCTGGGTCTGGGCATGATGGTCGTCGGTCTGGCGTTCAAGCTGTCACTGGTGCCTTTCCACCTGTGGACCCCGGACGTTTACGAAGGCGCTCCTGCACCGGTCGCAGCTTTTCTGGCCACGGCCAGCAAAGTGGCAGTTTTCGCCGTGCTGGTGCGTCTGTTCCAGATTTCTCCGGCAGCCAGCAGCGGCGTACTGCACGACGTACTGGCGGTGATCGCCGTCGCGTCGATACTGGTTGGCAACCTGCTGGCATTGACTCAAACCAACCTCAAGCGCCTGCTGGGTTACTCCTCCATCGCACACTTCGGTTACCTGATGATTGCACTGGTGGCCAGCAAAGGCATGGCGGTCGAGGCCATTGGCGTCTATCTGGCGACTTACGTTCTGACCTCGCTGGGCAGCTTCGGCGTGATCACCATGATGTCTTCGCCTTATAGCGGACGTGACGCCGACGCGATGTTCGAATACCGCGGGCTGTTCTGGCGTCGTCCATACCTGACGGCAGTCATGACCCTGATGATGCTGTCGTTGGCAGGTATCCCGCTTACTGCAGGCTTCATCGGCAAGTTCTACATCATTGCTACCGGTGTCGAGTCGCAACTGTGGTGGCTGATCGGAGCCCTGGTCATAGGCAGCGCCATCGGCGTTTTCTACTACCTGCGGGTGATGGTCACCATGTATCTGGTCGACAACAAGCTTCCTCGCCACGATGCTGCAATCAACTGGGCGCAACGTACTGGCGGCGTAATGCTGCTGGCCGTTGCGATTCTGACTTTCGTGCTGGGTGTCTACCCGCAACCGCTGCTGGATCTGGTGGTCAATGCCGGCCTGCACGTAGCAGGCTGATCATCCGGAACAAAAAAACCCTGCCATGGCGCAGGGTTTTTTTTGTTCTTGAAAACGCTTGAAACGGGCTGTTCGGCAACACGTGGAACGCACGAAGAGTCAGATCATGCGCCAATCCCGGAAGAGGCATAGCGCTTCGATCATGACCCGACAACCTCTATCAACCCGGCAGTTTTGGCAGACAAGCGTTCTGGCTGACAGTTGTCGCCAGCTTGCTGAAAATCCCGCGTATGCGGCCTGCCCAATAAAGCAGCTCGGCACATGCGCGGGTATGCAACGTCCATGCGTTCGTGCACAACTAGCCCGGTAACTTGACCGGCTTCTTGGCCCCGCTGAACAACCCCCAGCTGGAGATAAACAGCGCAGCCACCAGAGGACCAATCACAAAACCGTTCAAGCCAAACACCGACATGCCGCCGAGCGTAGAGATAAGGATCAGGTAGTCAGGCATTTTAGTGTCCTTGCCAACCAGGATAGGACGCAGCACGTTATCCACCAGGCCGATCACGAAGACCCCGAACAGCCCCAGTACCACACCTTGCCAAATCATACCGCTGAGCAGGAAGTAAATCGCTACGGGGGCCCAGACAATGCCAGCCCCGACCGCAGGCAACAGCGAAAGAAAAGCCATGATCACCGCCCAGAGCAGCGCACTCGGGATGTCCAGCGCCCAGAAGATAAAGCCGCCCAGCGCGCCTTGTGTCACCGCGACCACCACATTGCCCTTGACCGTGGCACGTACCACTCGGGTGAACTTGAGTTGCAGACGGCGCTTCTGCTGCTCGCCCAACGGGAAAGCCGTACGGATCTTGCGGACCAGTTCCTGGCCGTCGCGCAGGAAAAAGTACAGCAGGTAGAGCATGATGAACACGCTCACCACGAAGTCGAATGTGCCCTGCCCAAAGCTGAACGCCTGGGTGGCAAGGTACTGACTGCCCTGCATGGCGCCTTTGGTGATCTTGTCACGCAACCCTTCAAGATCGCCCATGCCCAGCCGGTCGAGCAGTGCCTGGACCGAGTGTGGCAGCAGGTCCTTGAACTCGGCCAGATAACCGGCAATATCCAGTTGCCCGGTCTCGACGTTCTTGTACAGCGTGGTGCCCTCCTGAACCAGCAAGGCGCTGATGACGATCACCGGCAAAATCGCAATGACCAGGCAGATCGTCAGAGTGCACAGGGAGGTGAGGTTGCGTGACCAGTTGAACTTGATCTGCAACCTGCGCTGCACGGGTGCAAAGATGATCCCGAGGATCACCGCCCAGAAGACCGCGCCGTAGAACGGCAGCAGAATCCATATGAAAGCGATGGTGACCAGCACCAGTAGCAGAATGAGGGTTTTGTATTGCAACGTGGTTTCGTTCATGTCCTGTCCATGTCAATAGACCGCGCCTCGCGCCCGGCCTAGAGCTTAGTCAGCACTCGAACGTACGAGTGCCATATTATATGAAGGCAATATGACGGCGACAGGCACACGCGGTGGCAGGGGATTGCGCCCCTGCCAGCGAGACATCAGACCCGGAACTGACCTACCAGGCTGCCAAGGCGCGAGCCCAGCTCAGCCAGGCTGCGTGACGTCTGTGCGCTTTGCCTGGTTTCATCGGCCACGCTTTCGACTGCGCCTGCGATCTGATGGACACTGCGATTTATTTCTTCCGCAACCGCCGTCTGCTCTTCGGCTGCACTGGCGATTTGTGCGTTCATCGAATTGATAGTGGCGATCAACTCACCAATGGTCACCAGAGACGTACCGGCCTCGTTGGCTTGCGCCGAGGTCCCGTCACCCGCTTCGCTGGAGTGGCGCATTGCCGTTACCGCTTCCTGAGTACCCTGCTGCAGACGGTCAATCATGCTCTGGATTTCCTGTGTGCTTTGCTGCGTACGACTGGCCAGCGCACGAACCTCGTCGGCCACCACAGCAAAACCGCGCCCCGCCTCTCCTGCCCTTGCGGCCTCGATGGCGGCATTAAGTGCAAGCAGGTTGGTCTGCTCGGCGATCGAGCGGATGACGCCCAGCACACTGACTATCGAAGAAACATCCTTCTGCAGAACGTCCAGTGAAGAACCGCTTTTGCGGATGTCGTCTACCAGCGCATGGATTTGTCTGATGCTGCCATCCACGACGCGCTTGGCGGCGCGCCCTTGTTCATCGGTCTGCTGGGCAGCCACGGAAGCACCTTGTGCGCTCTTGGCAACCTCTTGGGCGGCAGCCGACATCTGATTGATTGCCGTTGCTACCTGATCGGTTTCGTGACGCTGGCGATCCATAGCGGTTTCTGACCGCTGTGCCTGGGATGAAACTTCTCCGACCAGACCATTGAGTTGCCCGGTCATTTCACTAACCTGACGAACCATGCCGTGAATCTTGTCGACAAACCGGTTGAAAGAGCCTGCCAGATCGCCAAGCTCGTCATTACTGGTAATGGCCAGACGCCGAGTCAGATCGCCTTCGCCTGCGGCGATATCATCCAGGTTATTTTTCATCAAACCCAGCGGACGCAGCAGAGTACCAGCCATCAATATTCCGATAACCCCGATGATGACCAGCACCAGAACGGTAATACCCAGAATGCTGTAAAGCATCTCCCTCAAACGCGCCTCGACGTTTTGCCTCACTTCGGCAACCTGAGCATCGATGCCATCGATATTGACGGCAGAGCCGATGACCAGATCCCATTTAGGCAGATAATCCGTGTAACCGATCTTGGGAACAGGCTCGGTCTTGCCAGGCAGGGCCGACGAGTACATTACATAATGAGTGCCTGCCTTGCCGACCGCTACCAGTTCCCGGTTGATGTAAACACCGTTCGCATCTCGGGCGTCATTGAAGCTCTTGCCCACGCCATCCGCGCTGTTGCTTCTGAAAATCCGGATGACCTGAGAGTCATAGCCAAAGATGTAACCATCCTTACCGTAACTGACTGAGGAAAGCAGCTTTATCGCAGTAGCACGCGCAGTTTCATCGCCTGGTGGCGCAGCGTCGTACAGCGGCTTGATGGCCGTCATGGCGATCGCAACGTAGTTCTGCAAGGTTGCCTTGGCCTCGGAGAGCAGACGCTCTCGCGTATCGCTGACCTCACGCTCAGCCTGCCGGTGCAACATGAATACCGTTGTGGCGCTGATCACCAGCGCAAATATCAGAACCGGCAAGACTGCCAGCGACAGAACCTTGGCTTTCAGACTGAGACGCATAGGAGTGGCCTTATGGTTATTTTTATAAGTCAGAGGTGCCCATCAGGCTATCGGCCTCATCCGGCCGACATTAAGACCTTGCGTATTTTTTTGTATGAAGACTCTGAAGTGTTGCGGTCCGGCAACTCATGGAGCGGAGCGTTCAGGGAGATCAATGCGTACGCGAAGCCCCCCGGCAGGACTCTCCTGCAATTGCAGTTGACCGCCCCAGGCTTCGACAATGTCGCGCACGATACCCAAGCCAAGACCATGACCGGTAATCTGCTCGTCAAGTCGAGCGCCACGGCTGAATACCTCGGCACGCTGCGCCTCGGGGATACCAGGCCCGTCGTCGTCCACCAGCAGGCTGAAGCCCTGAGCATGATTCAGAATGCTCAGACGCACTTCGCTGTCGGCCCATTTGCAGGCATTGTCCAGCAGGTTGCCCAGCAACTCGAGAATGTCCTCCCGATCCCACGGCAGATACATGCCCGCCTCGACGTCGTTGACCAACTGAAGATGAGCACCATGAATCATGCCCAGTGTGGAAAACAGCCCAGGAAGTTCTGCATCACAATCAAAGCGGGCTCCCGGCAGCGCATCCCCGGAAAGGCGTGCACGGTTGAGCTCACGCTCCAGACGCAGACGAATATTCTCGAGTTGTTCCTGCAGCGTCTTGCGCAATGCCGGGTTGGCGTCCAATTGCCCGCTAAGCGCCAGGCTGAGCAAAACGGCAAGTGGAGTCTTCAAGGCGTGCCCCAGATTGCCCAGGGCATTGCGTGATCGTTTCAAACTGTCTTCGGTATGCGCGAGCAGGTGGTTGATCTGCGCAACCAGCGGCTCGAGCTCAAGGGGAACCTGATTGTCCAGTTGTGAACGCTGCCCCTGTTGCAACTGGAAAATCTGCTCGCGAACGGTTTCCAGAGGACGCAGCGCCCTTCGCACGGTGATGCGTTGCAAAACCAGCACCAGTATCAGTGCTGCAAGCCCCAGCCCTAGACCGATCTGCTGCATGAGACGAAAGCTTGCCCTGACCGGCGTGTAATCCTGTGCGACGGTTATTGAAACCTGCTTGCCGAACTTTCGGTATTCGCTTGTCAGCATCAACAGCGACTGGCCTGTCTTGCCGAGTTCAAGGTTGGCGTGCAAACCAGCGCCAGGTTGCGGCAGCTCAAAATCCCACAGGGAGCGGGAGCGCCAGTGGCCCTGGGGCAAGTCCATGCGGAAATAGTGGCCGGACAACGGACGCTGGTATGCACCCGACAGTCGATGGTCATCCAGTTGCAACCCGGCAGGGCCTCGTACCAACGCAACGAGGAGGTTCTCACTCTCATTGCGTAAACCCGATTCCAGATAACGCTGCAAGCCCATTTCGAACAACCACAGGCCGGTTTGCGCCATCACCAGACCGACAACCACCATGACTGCGATCAGTCCCAGGCTCAGACGCCGCTGGATGGATTTCACCCTCCTGCCCCACCGTACAGATAGCCTTGGCCACGACGTGTCTCGACCACTGCGCGACCGAGCTTGCGCCTCAGGTGATTGACATGAACCTCGATGACATTGGAATCACGTTCGTTTTCGCCATCGTACAAATGCTCTGATAGATGGCTTTTGGAGAGAATCTGTCCAGGGTGGAGCATGAAATAGCGCAGCAGGCGAAACTCTGCAGAGGTGAGCTGAATATCGACGCCATCCCGACTGACGCACTGACGACCTTCGTCCAGATTAAGGCCCGCAGACTCCAGCGTAGGCTGGTTAGCCAGCCCATGCGAACGCCGCAACAGCGCCTGAATGCGCAATTGCAGCTCTTCAGGATGAAAAGGCTTGGTCAGGTAATCGTCAGCACCTGCCTTCAAGCCTTCTATACGTTCTGACCACGATCCCCGCGCGGTCAAAATGAGTACGGGTGTAGCCAGACCTTTGCCACGCCATTGCTGGAGGACCTCGAGCCCGGGCATGCCAGGTAAACCCAGATCCAGAACAATGAGGTCATAAGGCTCGGTTGCACCTTGATAAACCGCATCACGACCGTCAGCCAACCAGTCTACTGCATAGCCTTGCCGCCCTAGCGCCGCAAGCAGCTCATCTGCGAGTGGCACATGGTCCTCAACCAGTAGCAGGCGCATCAGTCATCATCCTCGTCTTTCAGCAATCGGCTGTCGCGTGCATCGAACTTGAGCTCACGAACAACTCCCTGCGGGGTCAGCAACTCAAATTCATACACATACATATTATTTTTTTCCTCAAGCTCAGCCTCCAGCAGACGAGCCCCTGGGTGAAGCCTCAATGCGCGTTCGATAAACTGTTCGAGAGGCAGGATGACACCGCGCTGACGCAAACTGAGCGCTTCATCCTGATTAAGATCTCTGGCATAGACAAAAGAGCAGGTCAGACTCAAACCAAGGATGACACAGAGACGCTTGTCGACATTCATTAGTTATCCTGATGATTCCTGTAGACCTGGCCCGTGGCGGCATCTATTTCTAGGACCCACTCAATATCCTGCTTGTCGCGCAGCTCGACATTATAAACGTACCTGCCATATCTATTCTTGAACTGCGTACCAATGATACGGGCGCCGGGGTGCTTGCTCAGCGCCTTGGCCTCGAGCTTTTCAGCCGACTGAAGCGTTCCGGCATCACTGAGGCGCAATACCTCCTGCGGATCGACTCCGCGTGCCTGAATGCCAGTGGCTGCCAAAACACATGTCATTGCCGCCAGCAGGGTTGTCCGCGTTTTCATTATCGAAGGTATCCATAGCGATCGATGCTTCTATGGTGCTTACCTTACGCGGTGCAACTTAACTCAAACTGAATAGTTCTGGCCGAATGCCATCATCCGAATTCGGGTCTGAAAAGAGCTTCATACCAAGCCCTGCATGGAGTTTCGGAGCATTGCTGTTAAACTCGTCGATTGCATTTATCGCGTCAGCGATCGCCATTTTTCCGGGGCCAATACACAGTGGAAATTTTCAAAGAGTTTACCTTCGAGTCTGCACACCGTCTCCCTCACGTTCCAGAAGGGCACAAGTGCGGGCGTCTGCATGGGCATTCGTTTCGTGTCGGCATTCACCTGGCCGGCAAGGTTGATCCCCATACAGGCTGGATCAGGGACTTTTCGGAAATCAAGGCTATCTTCAAACCGCTGTACGAGCGCCTTGATCATAATTACCTGAATGACATTCCAGGACTTGAAAATCCAACCAGTGAGAACCTGGCAAAATGGATCTGGAATGAACTGAAGCCTTTGCTGCCCGAGCTATCAGCCGTTCGTATTCACGAGACATGCACCAGCGGGTGTGAATATCGCGGAGATTGAGTCTCTTTAAAAATCAAAAACCACCTCGACGGTGGTTTTTTTGCATCTGCACGGCATAAAGATCCGGATCTGACACGCTAAAAAACAAAAACCCTCAACG
>NZ_LJPW01000180.1 GCF_001400735.1 Pseudomonas caricapapayae | reverse complement strand
GAAAGTGGTAGACGAAGTCGTTGGACGGGTTCTCGTAGACCTCCCCCGGCGAGCCGATCTGTTCGATCACGCCTTTGTTCATCACCACGATGCGGTCGGCCACTTCCATGGCTTCTTCCTGATCGTGAGTCACGAATACCGAGGTCAGGTTGATGTCTTCGTGCAGGCGCGCCAGCCAGCGACGCAATTCCTTGCGGACCTTGGCGTCCAGCGCCCC
>NZ_LJPW01000098.1 GCF_001400735.1 Pseudomonas caricapapayae | reverse complement strand
CAGCTAAAGAAGCCATATCCTCGATAAAGGTATTCAACCCCGAGCATCCAGAGAACCTATTATCTGCCATGTTTGGAGAACTTCATTCAGACGAAAAAATATTAGCCAGCTTCGCAAAAGAGCTTAAAAAGCAAAAAATTAGTTCTTCGATAATAAAGATACCGGAGAATCATTATCCTAAGTCCACGAAAAAGATAAAAGAAACATATGAAGGTGTGAAGGTTATATACACACAAGAACATATCGATAGCGGTGACATAGAATTTGATGATTCAGACAGTACAAAGAAAATCATTGTTTCAACCCTGCAGTATAATGTAGATGACGAATTCAATGGAAAGCTTTAACTTAGTAACCT
>NZ_LJPW01000104.1 GCF_001400735.1 Pseudomonas caricapapayae | reverse complement strand
CTGGTGGCCGTGGCGGGTGTCTTGGGGATCAGTGCAGCACGTCGTTGCCGGTGTGTGCCGTGTTTATCGGTCATGCGGGGCGTTCTCTGCGCAAAAGCGGGCCATCTCGCCCGCGGTATGCAGAAGTGCATTCCAAGATGTATGCCGATAATATTTTTATCTAATAAAAACAAATAGATAGAGATTTAAAATCGAAGGATGGCTCGATTTTCAGGCAAAACATGCGAAATAGTGCGCAGTTCTTTGCTCATACGTGCGAACTCGTTCATACGGGCTACAACCGTTGAAGTGAAGCCATCGCCCGCTTGATGCAGGCGCTCTGTGCGCAAGAGTGTGCACATCCACCAATTTGCATGTTGGCAATGACGGAGTGCAATTAAGGCCCGTTGGCCACTCACACCCTGTATCCATTCCCCCCTCACCACCCACCCCGCAAATAAAGCACGATACCCGCCCATCGCTCATATCAAGGAATGATCCATGTCGCTGGCTATCGTCCATAGTCGTGCCCAGGTCGGGGTGGAAGCCCCGGCGGTTACTGTTGAAGCGCATCTGGCCAACGGCCTGCCGGCCCTGACGCTGGTGGGGTTGCCGGAGGGGGCGGTCAAGGAGAGCAAGGACCGGGTGCGCAGTGCCATTCTCAATTCCGGGCTGGATTTTCCGGCGCGGCGGATCACGCTCAATCTTGCCCCGGCTGATTTGCCCAAGGATGGCGGGCGGTTCGATCTGGCGATTGCGCTGGGTTTGCTGGCCGCCAGTGGGCAGGTGCCGCTGGTTGCGTTGCAGGATGTTGAATGCCTCGGCGAGCTGGCGTTGTCGGGAGCGATTCGGCCGATTCAGGGTGTGCTGCCCGCTGCGCTGGCGGCGCGTGCGGCGGAGCGCACGTTGATCATTCCGGCGGTGAACGCGGAGGAAGCTTGTTTGGCATCGGGGCTGCGGGTGATCGCGGTGAATCACCTGCTGGAGCTGGTCGCGCATTTCAACGGGCGCACGGTGATTGCGCCTTATCAGTCCAGCGGTCTACTGCATCAGCCCAAGCCGTATCCGGATTTAAGCGAAGTGCAGGGCCAGACCGCCGCGAAGCGAGCGTTGGTGATTGCTGCCGCCGGGGCGCATAACCTGCTGTTCAGCGGGCCGCCCGGCACCGGCAAGACGCTGCTCGCCAGCCGCCTGCCGGGTTTGTTGCCGCCGCTGGACGAGCACGAAGCGCTGGAGGTCGCGGCGATTCAGTCGGTCGCCAGTCAGGTGCCGCTGACCAGTTGGCCGCAGAGACCGTTTCGACAACCGCATCACTCGGCGTCCGGGCCTGCATTGGTGGGCGGTGGCAGTCGTCCGCAACCCGGCGAAATTACCTTGGCACATCATGGTGTTCTATTCCTTGATGAGCTGCCGGAGTTTGATCGTCGCGTGCTGGAGGTTCTACGTGAACCGCTGGAGTCGGGGCATATCGTGATTTCCCGGGCGCGGGATCGCGTGCGTTTTCCGGCACGCTTCCAGTTGGTGGCGGCGATGAACCCTTGCCCCTGTGGATATCTCGGTGAGCCTACCGGGCGCTGCCGTTGTTCCACCGAGCAGGTGCAGCGCTATCGCAACAAGCTGTCCGGTCCGCTGCTGGACCGGATTGATCTACACCTGACCGTCGCCCGCGAAGCCACTGCCCTCAACCCCGATCCGACCACCAGTGAAAACACCGCAAGCGCGGCAGCGGTGGTTGCGCAGGCCAGAGAGCGTCAGCAACGCCGTCAGGGCTGCGCCAATGCCTTTCTCGACCTGCCGGCGCTGCGCGAACACTGCGCGCTGTCCAGTATCGATGAGCGCTGGCTGGAGACGGCCTGCGAGCGTCTGACCCTCTCGTTACGTTCGGCGCATCGACTGCTGAAAGTGGCACGGACGCTGGCGGATCTGGAACAGGTGGATGCGATAAGCCGCAGTCATCTGGCTGAGGCTCTGCAGTATCGGCCTTCGACTAACTGAACACCCTTCAGATGTAAAACGATCAAGGCGACGGCGAGCCTTATATCAGCGAGAAACTCGACCTCATGCCAAATGCGCTCACCGTCGAGCGTCATGTCCGTGGCAGAAGGGTAACCAGGGTGAGGAACTCAATACCGCGAATCGCCACTCAGCAGCGATAAAGGGAGATTACTCAATGAACATCACGCCGCTCACATCAACTGCGGGCAAGGGATCGGCTGCCGCGGCCACAGACAAAATTTCCATTCCCAACTCCACGCGCATGATCAATGCCGCTTCAATCAAGTGGTTGAGTAAAGTGCGTAGCGCCATCAGCGACCACATCAGTGCCAGTATCGAGAAAGGGAAACTGTTCGAGCTGGCTTCCTTGGGCAGCAACGTGTTCGGTGTCCCAGCCCTCTCAGACCGCCGCTCGACGCTTCATCCTGTGTTGGGGTTTGAGCCTGACCATAATCACGATCTGAACCTTGTCAGGGTCCATATGCAGGACAGCACCGGCAAGCTCAATCCTTGGGAGCCGACACCTGACGCGGTCGCGACCACTTCGCGCCCCTCTGAGCCAGACGCGCAAGCCGGTTCTGCTTCGTCATCATTGCCTCAGCGGCCACCCGCAGGCTCGGTGCTGAGTCTGTTGGGTATCGAGCTGAATCAAGCACAACGCCATAGCCCTCGTGTGGACAAATCTATTCCGAGACGCCCTGGCCGGGAAGACAGGAACAGGGCAAGGATCAATGCAAAGCAAACAAAGCCAACAGCGGCTAAAGCCTATGGCGAGCATCAGACACCCAATCCTGATTCGACCAGGCAAAAAGAGACGGCTCAACGCGTTGCCGAAAGCATAAACAGGATGCGAGAGCAGCAAAAAGGAATGCAACGCGCCGAAGCGCTTCTCAAGACCAGAGCCGCTCTGCAAGCACGGGAGGCCGCACGCAAACAGCTCCTGGACGTGCTCGAAGCTATCCAGTCTGGCCGTGAGGACTCCATCGACAAGAAGATCAGCGCCACTGAAAAGAACGCCAAGGGCATCAACTACCAGTGAGCTGACATCGGCGATACAGGCCGCTGAAAGTAATGTGCAGCCTGGCGGATCCGGAGCAAGCGAACGCGATCTCCCCCTGGCCATCTGACCGAGGCATTGCCGTATCGGCCTCCGTGTAATGGAACACCTCAAACGCAAAAACTCGCCGTCAACGATCAAGTCGACGGCGAGCTTTTGCATGTCGTTGCGAGGTTTACATGCTGCTATAGAACGGGAAGATCCCCATCAGCAGCGCGGCAACCAGAATGCACATGCACACCAGAATCGCCCATTTCAGGGTGAAGCGCTGGTGGTCGCCGAACTCGATACCGGCCAGGGCAACCAGCAGGTAAGTCGATGGCACCAGCGGGCTGAGCAGGTGGACCGGCTGACCGACGATAGAGGCACGGGCCATTTCCACCGGGCTGATGCCGTAGTGGGCAGCGGCTTCGGACAGCACCGGCAGTACGCCGTAATAGAACGCGTCGTTGGACATGAAGAAGGTGAACGGCATGCTTACCAGCGCGGTGATCACCGCGAGGTACGGGCCGAGCGCATCAGGGATCACTGCCAGCAGGCTTTTCGACATCGCGTCGACCATGCCGGTGCCGGACAGGATGCCAGTGAAGATACCTGCGGCGAAGATCAGGCCGACCACCGCCAGAACGCTCCCGGCGTGCGCCGATACTCGGTCCTTCTGGTCCTGCAGGTTCGGGTAGTTGATGATCATCGCGATACTGAACGCGATCATGAACAGTACCGGCAGCGGCAGCAGGCCCATGATCAGGGCAACCATCAGTGCGAAGGTCAGCGCGCCGTTGAACCAGATCAGCTTTGGACGACGTGCGTCAGGGAATTGCGAGACGCTGATTTCGCTGTGATCGACTTCATCACCCTTGAGGTGCAGTTCACCCAGGCGAGCGCGTTCGCGTTTGCCGTAGAAGTAGGCAATTGCCAGGATCGCAACCACACCGGCCAGCATTGCCGGGATCATCGGTACGAAGATATCCGATGCATCGACATGCAGGGCGCTGGCCGCACGAGCGGTCGGGCCACCCCACGGGGTCATGTTCATCACACCACCGGCCAGAATGATCAGGCCGGCCATGATGCGCGGGCTCATGCCGACGCGGCTGTACAGCGGCAGCATGGCGGCAACGCAGATCATGTAAGTGGTCGCGCCGTCACCGTCGAGGGACACTACCAGCGCCAGCACGGCGGTGCCGACCGAAATGCGCATCGGGTCGCCCTTGACCATTTTCAGGATCTTGCGCACGGCCGGGTCGAACAGGCCGGAGTCGATCATCAGCGCAAAATACAGAATGGCAAACATCAGCATGACGCCGGTCGGCGCCAGCTTGGTGATACCCGCCAGCATCATCGGGCCGATCTGCGACGCGAAGCCACCGAACAGGGCGAAGATGATCGGGACCAGGATCAAGGCGATCAGCGCAGTCAGGCGCTTGCTCATGATCAGGTACATGAACGCAATAACCATGGCAAAGCCAAGGAAAGTCAGCATGGGAATACTCCAGACGTAATACGGCTACAGAACGTGAAATGAACGAGTCAGCTCAGCAGATCGGTACGTGGAGTGGAGGCGCAAGGAGGGTATGGAACGAGAAGTCAGCAAGCATCGGAATCACCATTATTGTTGTTAATTGGGCCTGAAACACGTTGGAGTCCGTTCCTGGCTAGCCGGTCTTTTTGCCGGAAGTGAGGCGATGCTAATGGCCCAAGCTTTCACCGACCTTTCAATCGGCCGTTGTGGAATTTTTATTGTCACAAGGGTTGTGGCGCATGAACGGGAGAGGCACCGATGAGCGAGATACACACAGGCGGCTGCCATTGCGGCGCGGTTCGTTATCAGTTCGATGCTCCGCTGAAGGGCATCGCTCACTGTCACTGTTCCATCTGTCGACGCACGTCGGGCGCAACGGTCGTAACCTGGATAAGTGTGCCGCTGGGCTCGTTCAAATGGCTTTCAGGCGACCTCTCTGCCTACGATTCCGCATCAACCTGCGTTCGCTATTTCTGCGGCAATTGCGGTGCTCACATGGCGTTATTCACCCGAAACAGCCCTGAAGAGATGGATGTCACCATTGCAACGCTCGATCAACCCGGGTTGGCCACCCCATCCAGACATATCTGGATAGAAAACCGGCTTCCCTGGTTGCATCTGGATGAGCATCTGCCGGGGGACGAGGGCGAGCCTGAGTGAGGTGTCAGCGCCGACGTAAGAGCCGTCGGCGCTCGCCGCAGATTACTTGCTGAACTGCGAAGCCAGTTCGCGCAGCAGCACTTCGGCTTCCAGCACTTTTTTCACCGATTCGTTGGCTTTTTCGCGGCTCAGGCCCAGGCGTTCGAACAGTTCGTCCGGGATCTCCTGTTCAGGTCCGGCACCGATACCGTTGACCCGCAACAGGCGTACTGCCAGATAGACCAGGTTGGCGTAGACGTGATGCTCGCCCTTGTAGTGCGGGTCGTGCTGAAAACGCAGCGCAGTGGCGAGTTCGTCGGGCATGTCCCAATAGCGCATCAGCCAGGCGCCGATCTGTTCGCGGCTGATGCCCAGCAGGTGCTGTTCGATAAAGCTGTGGTGCAGGTGCGGATTGACCTCCAACTGGCGGCAAATCAGGGTGAAGTGCGGCGGAAATACATGCGCCAGCAGCAGATAGCCGAAGTTGTGCAGTAGACCGGCAAGGTAGCTCAGGCCAGCTTCTGGCCGGCTGGCACGCGGGATGGCGCGGGTAAGGCCTTCGATAACGGCGGCTGTGTAGATCGACTGCTGCCAGTAGGGTGTGGTCTTTTGCGGCTGATCCTTGGGCAGACTCAGGGTTTTGCCCAACGCGAGGCCCAAGGCCAGATTGATCACCAGATCAAAACCCAGTACCCGAACGATTGCGTCTTCGACCGAGCGGATTTTGCCGGTCGACGCGTAATAGGGCGAAGCCGCCCAACTGACGACCTGTGCCGCCAGTGCAGGGTCGGTTTCGACGACCCCGGTAATGTCATCGATGGTCGCATCGGGGTCGACCCGCAGCTTGATGATTTTCTGTGCGGTGCCAGCCAGAGGCGGTATCTCAAGGGTCGCTTCCAGGCGCTGCTGGATACGACGCGCTGTAAAGGCATGCATGGCCTGGGTGATTTCCGCCGGATCGTCATCAGGACGATCGAGGTTTGGACGGATTGCCGCCACCGACTGCCCGAAGTGCGCCGCGCTGGCCTTGCTCAGCATGCCCTTGAAATCGTCGCTGCTGATTTCCAGCAACACCCCGGTCTCGCCCGACCCTACCAGCAGCGTCGGCTCCTGAAGCAGGCGTTCGTCGTAAAGACACGGTGAGCTGGTTAGCGCCGGAAGCCCCGGCAGCTCGCGCAGATTGTGCTTGGTGAGCATGCGCTGCAAACGGTCATGCGGCACAGCGGTCAGTTGGCGTCCGGTCAGCTCGGTGATTCGGCTGAGGTCAAGCAACTGGCTCTGCGGGAAAAGGATAAGCAGCGCACCGACAGCGTCCTCGACCAGCACCGCCTGAACCTTGCGCGCTGGCTGGAGGCTTTTGTCGTCCATGACTTCGTTGTAGCTGATAGCCAATTTTTCAAGCAGCTGCCGGATTACCGACGGCGCATGGTGCGGATCATTGACGTGGGCAACTTCTGTCATGAGCTATGTCCAAATTCCTACATTTTTTGAAGTATAACCACGTTATTCGTTTTCGGTCGCACGCGGTGTCCAAAGCGTAGCCTGCATCACACCTGGCCATACTGCTGGCCATGACGCAGCCATCTGTCGAGCAGCGGGCTGACATGTTGCGGCCAGCGCTCCAGCAGGGCCTGCGCCGCGCCGCGTACGGCGGGTAGCAGATCCGCGTCACGCATCAGGTCGGCGACCTTGAATTGCAGCAGGCCCGTTTGTCGGGTTCCCAGCATTTCGCCGGGGCCACGCAGTTCGAGATCCTTTTCGGCGATGACGAAGCCGTCGTTGGTTTCGCGCATGATGCCCAGCCGCTGGCGTCCGATCTGTGAAAGAGGCGGGTGATAGAGCAGCACACAGTGACTGACCGCGCTGCCGCGCCCGACACGTCCGCGCAATTGATGCAACTGGGCCAGGCCAAGGCGCTCGGGGTTTTCGATGATCATCAGGCTCGAGTTAGGTACGTCGACACCGACCTCGATCACCGTGGTGGCCACCAGCAGTTGCAGCGCGCCCTGTTTGAATTCGGCCATGATCGCGGCTTTTTCTGCAGGTTTCATGCGCCCGTGTATCAGCCCGACGCGAACGTCACCCAAGGCACTGCTCAGTTCTTCGTAGGTGGTTTCAGCGGCTTTGCAGGTCAGCTCTTCGGATTCTTCGATCAGTGTGCACACCCAGTACGCCTGACGACCCTCGGCGCAGGCGGCACGCACGCGCTCGACGACTTCCAGGCGGCGGCTGTCGGCCACCAGTACGGTATTGACCGGCGTACGTCCGGGCGGCAGTTCGTCGAGGATCGACGTGTCCAGGTCGGCGTAGGCGCTCATTGCCAGCGTGCGTGGGATCGGTGTGGCGGTCATGATCAATTGATGCGGACACATCAGGCCACCGACACCCTTCTTGCGCAGCGCCAGGCGCTGCTGAACGCCGAACCGGTGCTGCTCGTCGATGATGACCAGCGCCAGATTCCTGAACTGCACTTCGTCCTGAAACAGCGCATGGGTGCCCACCACCATCGGGGTGCCACTGGCGATCTGTTCCAGAGACGTCGCGCGCGCCTTGCCTTTGAGCTTGCCTGCCAGCCACGCTACACCCACGTCCAGAGGCTCAAGCCAGCGCTGGAAATTGATGTAATGCTGCTCGGCGAGAATCTCGGTAGGAGCCATCAGCGCCACCTGGTAGCCGGCTTCCAGTGCTTGCAAGGCAGCCAGCGCCGCAACCACGGTCTTGCCCGAGCCCACGTCGCCCTGGATCAGCCGCAGCATCGGTTCAGGCTGGCTCAGGTCATAGGCCACTTCCTTGCCGACACGCTGCTGTGCCCCAGTAGGCGTGAAGCCGAGGTTGGCAAGAAATTGTTTCGGCAGTTTTTTCGCCACCGGTAACGCCGGTGCACGCTGTGAGCGCAGGCTTTCACGCAGACGCTGCTGGGAAAGCTGGTGGGTCAGCAGTTCCTCGAAGGCCAGTCGATGCTGCGCCCAGTGATGACCGAGGGCCAGTTCCTCCACATCGGCATCGGCGGGCGGGTGATGCAGATAGCGGATCGCATCATCCAGCGGAGCCAGTTGATAATCACGGGCGAGCTCGTCAGGCAGCCAGTCCGGCAGGCTCTTGGGGCCAAGCATCGCCAGGCTTTGCTGACACAGCTGGCGAAGACGTTGCTGGGTCAGGCCTTCGGTCGTGGGGTAGATCGGTGTGAGGGTCTGTTCGACGGGCGCGGGCTCATCACCGGTGATCGCCCGGTATTCCGGATGATAGATTTCCAGGCCGGAAGCGCCGGGACGTGCTTCACCGAAGCAGCGCAGATGCGTGCCACGCTTCATGCTTTCTTTCTGGGCATTGCTGAAGTGGTAAAAGCGCAGGCTGACGACACCTGTGCCATCGCCAAGCCTGACCAGCAAGCTGCGACGTTTGCCCATTACCACGTCGGCGCCGCTGACCATGCCTTCGATGACGGCATCCTGGCCAGGGCGCAAGGCCCCAATCGGTACGACGCGGGTCCGGTCCTGATAGCGCAACGGCAGATGAAACAGCACGTCCTGCAGGGTTTCCAGACCGACCCTGGCCAGCTTTTCTGCCATCGCCTCACCGACACCCTTGAGCGCCGTGACCGAGACCCTGGAAAGCTCGCTCATTTCTTTTCTGCCTAGCTCGCGACTGTTTTCGGGCGTGCCACCGAGCACAGGCGTGCAGAGTCAGCGAGAATCTCGATGGCTTTCGGCCTCGGGAAGCTTGCTCGCCAGGCGATGGCGACCGTGCGGAAGGGCACGGGCGGCGTCAGCGGGCGGACTTCGATCACTCCGGGCGCGTAATGGTGGCTGTCGACGGCCGACAGCGGCAGGATCGAAATGCCCAGCCCGGAGGCGACCATGTGTCGAATGGTTTCCAGTGAACTGGATTCTACCGTTGTGTGCTTGGAACCTTCGTTACCTTTGCCCAGTGTCGGGCAGGCTTCCAGGACCTGATCGCGGAAGCAATGGCCTTCGCCCAGTAACAGCAGGCTCTTGTCGTTGAGCGCCGAGGCATCGATGGTCTCTTTTTGAGTCCAGGGATGGTCGGCCGGCATCAGGACAGAGAACGGCTCGTCATAAAGCGGCAGGGTCAGCACGTCGGCCTCGTTGAACGGCAAGGCAATGATAACGGCATCCAGCTCACCGTTACGCAGCTTGTCGCGCAGCACATGGGTGAAGTTTTCTTCGATATACAACGGCATCTGCGGAGCGACCCGGTGCAGTTGCGGAATCAGATGAGGGAACAGGTAAGGACCGACGGTATAAATAGCACCGACTTTCAGCGGAGCGGTCAGCTGATTCTTGCCGGCCTGGGCCAGCTCACGAATCCCCTGAGCCTGTTCCAGCACTTTCTGCGCCTGAGCAACGATGCCTTCACCAACCGGTGTAAGGCGCACGGCGCTCTTGCTGCGCTCGAAAATGAGCACACCGAGTTCGTCTTCGAGTTTTTTGACACCCACCGACAGCGTTGGCTGGCTGACATGGCAGCGTTCGGCTGCGTGGCCAAAGTGCTGCTCCTGGGCGAGCGTAACGATGTAGCGCAATTCTGTAAGAGTCATAACGTGCGTCCATGAAGTTGCGACCCCAGCATAGCGGGTGCGATCGATAGACGCACGTTATCAGAAGCACTCACAAGTAACAAAAGTACAATTCAGCGTTTATCCAGCGAATAAACGAACGGTGCAAGGATTTCAATGGTGCCGTTATTGAGAATTTCCTTGGGCGGTTTGGGCAGCGGTTGAGCGCGACGGATCATTTCCATGGTCGCTCTATCCAGCGAAGGGCTACCCGACGTGTTGGCAATCGAGTAGGAAAGCACATTGCCGTCAGCGTCCACAACGAAGCGCAGCCGCGCAACACCCTGCATACCGCGACGACGCGCATCCTCGGGATACTTCTTGTACTTGCCCAGGTGGCTCAACAGATCACCCTGCCAGCTTGGCAATGCATTACTGGGCGGCGAAGGTGCCGGAGCAGGTTTCGGAGCGGCCGCTTTTTCCGGTGGTGCCGTTGTCGGCGGCGTATCGACCGGTTTTTCGTCAACCGGCTTTTCCTGCGGCGGCTCAGGCTTCTTCTGCAGCTTTGGCGGCTGCGGTTTTGGCTTGGGCTTTTCAACCTTTTTGGGCACCACGATTTCCGGCTTCGGCGCTTGCGCGACTTCCGGTACGGGCACCTGCTCTTCAGGGGCGGGCGGTGGAGGCGGCTGAACGACCTTGGGCGGCGGTGGCGGTGCAGGCTCGGGCAGCGGCGCAAGTTCGACCATCATGGCTGCCGGTGGCAGCTCGATCGCCTGGGAGGCGGGCCAGCGAACGGCGACGATGATTGCGATAGCGTGCACGGCCAGCACCAACAACAGACTACCGCTATAGCGCGTCAGTTTTTGGCGCGTACTGATCATTTCTTACCAGCCGTCTCAAGACCTACCAGACCGACCTTCAGGTAACCCGCGCCCCGAAGCGTGTTCATGACGTCCATCAGATCGCCGTAATCCACGCCTTTGTCGGCCTGGAAGAAGATCGTGGTGTCTTTTTTGCCTTTGGTCCGCGCGTCCAGCACCTGGCCGATCTGCTCGCGAGCAACCTTCTCTTCGCCCAGATACAGGCTCTTGTCGGTCTTGACGCTGAGGAAGATCGGCTTCTCGGGCCTGGGCTGTGGCGTTGCCGTGGACGCTGGCAGGTCGACCTTGATGTCCACAGTTGCCAGCGGTGCCGCGACCATGAAGATGATCAGCAGCACCAGCATGACGTCGATGAACGGCGTCACGTTGATTTCATGATTCTCGGCGAGATCGTCGCCGCCTTCGTTAAGATGCAGGCCCACGTGTTAGCCCACCTTGACCATGTGCGGTTGTTGTTGATTGCGCTCGGTCGGCTCTGGCAGGTGATCCAGATCACGGCTGACCAGCAGCAGAACATGTGCAGAGGCATCGGAAACCTGAGCCTTGTAACCGGCGATGGAGCGGGCGAACACGTTGTAGATCACGACCGCAGGAATCGCGGCGACCAGACCCAGTGCCGTTGCCAGCAACGCTTCGGCAATACCGGGTGCCACGACAGCGAGGTTGGTGGTCTGAGTCTTGGCGATGCCGATGAAGCTGTTCATGATGCCCCACACAGTGCCGAACAGGCCCACGAACGGCGCGGTGGACCCGATGGTCGCCAGCACGCCGGTGCCCATGCTCATGTTGCGGCCACAGGCGGCGACCAGACGCTCGAGGCGGAAGCTGACGCGCTCCTTGATCCCTTCACGTTCACGGCTGTTGGCCGAGAGGCGCATCTCTTCGAGAGCATCATGTACCAGCAGGTGGGCAAGTGTGCCTTCCTTGCTGGCAGTCGCGCTGGCTTCGGTGAGGGAGCGGGCTTTCTTCAGATTGACGATTTCACCGCGCAACCGGCGCTTGGCACCGAGCAGTTCGAAACCCTTGGAGATCCAGATGGTCCACGTAATGATCGAAGCGATGGCCAGACCGATCATGACCGCTTTGACGACGACGTCGGCGTTCTGATACATGCCCCATGGCGACAGGTCGTGAGACATGCCCAGGCTGTTGTCTTCGGCTACGGGTTCGAGTGCCTGCACCGGTGCTGCTGCGTCAGGCGCAACAGGCGCAGTGGACGTTGCAGGTGCAGCGGTCGGAGCCGCTTGATCTGCAAGCGCCATGGGAACGAACATCAGGCTCAAGACAAGGGCTGCGATACCGCGCCATGCACGAGGCAGGCGAGGCATCTTGGTAGGCGAAGCGATTGATTGAATGCGTGTCATGCTGGCCGGACCTGAGAGGAAAATAGGGAGGGTTCCAGTGCGTCGTGATGTGCTTTCGACGCTCACAGGGAACAAATGGGCTGCCATTATTGCAAATCGTTCTTGTTAACAAAAGTAATACAGTATCTTTTTTACATATTCGGCCGAATGCTTGCCTGTCGATGAGTGTTTTTACGCTGCTGGAGCTGCCCTCTCTGGGGATAAAGCACGCTGCGCTCACGAATGGCCTTCGGCTACGAGGAGAGGCCAGGGGAAGCTGCAAAGCATCGGTTGATCAAATTCGATGCGAGCGT
The DNA here is from genome assembly GCF_001400735.1 of Pseudomonas caricapapayae. Lineage (GTDB taxonomy): Bacteria > Pseudomonadota > Gammaproteobacteria > Pseudomonadales > Pseudomonadaceae > Aquipseudomonas > Aquipseudomonas caricapapayae. The sequence continues at coordinate 89,797 of NZ_LJPW01000104.1, read as the reverse complement.
TAACATTGCGCTGTCGACACAGACCGGAACCTTGGCAGCAAGGGGTGTCGATTTCGGTGACTCACGTCACTCCCAGCCAGTGAGCGGGATAAGCAGGTAACTGCAAAAGGACAGGCCGATATTGAGATTTACAAAAAGCCTCGTTGCTTCGGCAACGGGGCTTTTTGCTATCCGTCATATGTGCCTTCCGGCGTTCCGCATCTCAAGGATGTAGCGAACGTTATGAGGCTTCCCTTTCGGCAGGGTAGGCCGACCCCACGTAGCGACTTCATACGCTGAGATAACGCGAAGCTTCAGAAGGTTCGTGGTGCCGAGTGGCTTGCTGATGGAGAAAAAATCGCATAGTCATGCAGGTCGAGGCAAAAATACCGTTGGCTGTTTTCCGTATAAAACGGAACGGCCAGTCCCTGAAAAAAGCGTTTCTGGATGTACTCCACCAACTGGGTGCTGCAATCGTAGCGCTCGCTGCAAAAGTAACGGCGCTCCCCTCTGTAATGGATGAGGTGGCCATTGCCCTTGTCATCTGTAAAGCAGTGCAACCCGAACTCGAACTTGACGGTGACCTGCTCCTGCGCAATGTCAAACGCCAGATCAAAAGGTTGAAGGTGCGCCATGGAGAATGTCCGATCTCCTATTTTTATGTCTTTCCATCGCATGTGAATCTTCGCCAATCCCGTTGAAGGCGCGCATTGTAGCCGCGTGATTTGCGCTTAACACGGGGGTGCCCGAAAATGCTCAAACCCAAGGTTTGGGAACGACGAGTCACCAGCGTGATCGCATAGGGGCACGGCGCTGGACGCTTACATCTGTTTACAGCTTTGTTTCGAGTGTCGCGTCTTGATGAGCGTTTTTTACGATACTGACACCCCCCTTCTTTGGAGATATCGAATGACTGCTCCTTCCCTTCTGATTGCCGGTTGTGGCGATATCGGTGCTCGACTCGCTACCCGGCTGCTGCCTCATGGTTGGGTGGTTCACGGGCTGCGGCGCACTGTTTCCGAACTTCCTGCCGGAGTTCGCGGTGTGCAGGGCGATCTGTTCGAGGCCCAAAAGCCCGCCCAATGGCCTGCCGCGGCACTGGACTACGTGGTGTATTGCGCAACCCCCTCGCAGCGTGACGAAGCGGGCTACCGGATGGCCTATGTCGAGGGGCTGCGTAATGTGTTGAGCTGGCTGGAGCAGACCGGACAGCGTCCGAAGCGGTTGATCTTCGTTTCAAGCAGCGGTGTTTACGGTCAACAGAGCGGGGAATGGGTCGATGAACACTCTGTCACCGAGCCCACCAACTACACCGGTACGGTGATGCTGGAAGCCGAGCAGGTCGCCCTGAACAGCGGACTGCCTGCCACAGCCGTGAGGCTGACCGGCATTTACGGACCCGGACGCAGTGACCTGTCGAACCGCGTACGTCAGGGGCACAGTGTCAGGATTGATCCGCCGGTCTACGCCAATCGCATCCATGCCGACGATGCCGCCAGCTTGCTGGAGCATCTGCTGCAGGCGGATCAGCGCGGCGTGGCGCTGGAGAGTTGCTATCTGGGCGTCGATGACGATCCGGCCGCGCTGGCCGATGTGGTGACCTGGATACGCGAATATCTGGGGGTGACCGAATGGTCGGAGGATGTCAGCGTACAGCGCGTGGGCAGCAAGCGTTGCAGCAACGCCAGAGCGCGGGCCTTGGGATGGGAGCCTGTGTACCCGGATTACCGGGCCGGCTATGCGGCATTGCTGGGGTAGAGCGTTTGCCGTCAGGAGCGTTGCAAGAACGCTCCTGACGCGGGCATTGCCTACTGCTGCTCAAGCAACCAGCGGCGTGGGCCTGGACGCAGTTCGGGCATCTGGTCCGCACCGGCATTGTTCACAGCCTGAAATATCTCCAGCTGCTTGCCTTTGCGAGCAAAGATCCACGGGTTGCCCTTCTCGGCTTTCTCCAGCCACATACTGTCGTACTCGCCGCTCATGGCTGCACAGTCACCTGCCAGGCACAGTGCGTAGCGATCGTTTTCCGGGAGCCCTTGCACGCTGCCATCAGGCATGAACTGCACGGTGCTGCCCTGGCCGTCGCCTTCCACGACCGTCCATTTGCCGCCCATATAGGCGCCATACAAGGCCTTCTCGAAACTGGTGCCTGGCTGAGCGCCTTCCGGTGCCGGATTTTCGGGCTTCTGGAAGTGCTGTTCAGGACCTGACTCGCTGGCCGCTTGAACCAGTTCATCACCCTTGACGCTCAGGTCTTCGAAGAAGTTGCCGTAGAAATCGATGTGCAACTTGCCTTCGGCGGCACTGACAATCTTGCCTTCGCCGAGCTCGAAACCATTGGAGTAAATGGCCTGGTTGGCTTTGGAGTTGATTTTCCATTCCAGGTTAGGGCCATTGGCGAGCAAAGCCTGACGCAGGTTGCCTTGTTTGACGGCCGCATCAATGGCGGTCTGATTGATCCAGGTGCCGTCCGGATTGCGGTCGGCGTGGCTGGCGCAGCCGCCCAGAATGACGGCGAGCAGCGAGATGGCGAGCGCGGAGCGCATAACGGATTCCTTCCTTCAGGGAGAACGGAGCGCAAGGCACGCTCCGTCGGGGGATTTATTAGATGACGAGAATCGCGTCCATTTCTACCTGGGCGCCACGCGGCAATGCCGCAACGCCGATGGCCGCGCGAGCTGGATACGGCTGGGTGAAATAGGTACCCATGATCTCGTTGACCTTGGCGAAGTGGCCCAGATCGGTCAGAAAAATGTTCAGTTTGACGATGTCCTTGAAGGATCCTCCAGCCGCTTCGGCAACCGACTTCAGGTTTTCGAAGACCTGAGTGATCTGGGCTTCGATGCCTTCGACCAGCTCCATGGTGCCGGGGTCCAGCGGGATCTGTCCGGACATGTAGACGGTATTGCCAGCTTTGATGGCCTGGGAATAGGGGCCAATGGCCGCAGGGACTTTATCGCTGGTGATGACAGTCTTGGTCATGAAGAACTCCTGATGATTGGATGGCCTACGCGCGCATCCGGGTGATGCGTGTGACACCGGTCAGGGCGCGCAGTTTCTTGATCACGCGAGCCAGGTGCACACGGTCGTGCACGCTGACCACCAGTTGGACCACGCTGATGCGACCATCGCGTTCGTCCATGCTGATTTTTTCGATATTGCCGTCGGCCGCGTTGACGCTGCTGGCCAGCAGCGCGATCAGGCCGCGCTGATGCTCGAGTTCGACACGCAATTCGACATTGAATTCGCCAGTCACATCCTTGGCCCAGGACAGCTGGATGCATTTTTCCGGGTTATGACGAATTTCGCTGATATTGCGGCAGTTATCCAGGTGCACAACCATGCCCTTGCCCGCTGACAAGTGGCCGACAATCGGGTCGCCCGGGATCGGCGTACAGCATTTGGCATAGCTGAGGACCAGGCCTTCTGTACCACGAATCGCCAGCGGACCTTCAGGGCTCGGTAACTGATCGCCTTCGCCAAGCAGGCGGCGGGCCACGACATAGGCCATGCGATTACCCAGCCCGATGTCCTCAAGCAAGTCTTCGAGCACATCGACCCGGTACTCGTTCAGTACCAGCTGGATGCGTTCCTGAGTGATCTTGTCGAGGCTGCATTCGAAGCCGTTGAGCACCTTGTTCAGCAGGCGCTCGCCCAGATTGATCGATTCGGAACGGCGTTGCAGCTTGAGGGCGTGACGAATATGCGTGCGTGCCTTGCCGGTGACGACAAAGTTCAGCCAGGCCGGGTTCGGACGTGCGCCGGGAGCGCTGACAATCTCGACGGTCGAGCCGCTTTGCAATGGTTCGGACAATGGTGCCAGGCGACGGTTGATACGGCAGGCGATGCAGCTGTTGCCAACGTCGGTGTGTACCGCGTAAGCAAAATCCACCGCCGTTGAGCCTTTGGGCAGCTCCATGATTCGCCCTTTCGGGGTGAAGACGTAAACCTCGTCCGGGAACAGGTCGATCTTGACGCTTTCAATGAATTCCAGCGAGTTGCCGGCACGCTGCTGCATCTCGAGCACGCCTTTGACCCACTGCCGCGCACGGGCGTGAGTGCCCTTGGGCTGCTCATCGTCACTGGATTTGTACAGCCAGTGCGCAGCGATCCCGTTATTGGCCATCTCTTCCATTTCGCGGGTGCGAATCTGGATTTCGATTGGCACGCCATGCATACCGAACAAGGTGGTATGCAAGGACTGATAGCCGTTGGCCTTGGGGATTGCGATGTAATCCTTGAAACGGCCAGGCAGCGGTTTGTACAGATTATGTACAGCACCGAGTACGCGATAGCAGGTATCGACCTTGTCGACAATGATCCGGAAAGCGTAGACGTCCATGATCTCGTTGAAGGCGCGACGCTTGCCGCGCATCTTCTTGTAGATGCCATACAGATGCTTCTGCCGTCCGCTGACGTCGCCTTCGATACCGTCAACGGCCAGGCAATGACTCAGGGATTCTTCGATCTTGTTGACCAGTTCCTTGCGATTGCCCCTGGCGCGTTTGACCGCCTGGTTGATTCGCGAGGAGCGCATTGGGTACATCGCCTTGAAACCCAGGTCCTCGAACTCGATGCGCACACTGTGCATGCCCAGTCGATTGGCGATAGGCGCATAGATTTCGAGGGTTTCCTTGGCGATACGCCGACGCTTTTCGCCCGACAGTACTTCCAGCGTGCGCATGTTGTGCAGGCGATCGGCGAGCTTGACCAGGATCACGCGGATGTCGCGGGCCATGGCCATGGCCATTTTCTGGAAGTTTTCCGCCTGGGCTTCGGCCTTGGTCTCGAAATTCATCTGGGTCAGTTTGCTGACCCCGTCGACCAGTTCCGCGACGGTTTCGCCAAACTGTGCGCTGAGCGCTTCCTTGGCAATCCCGGTGTCTTCGATAACGTCATGCAGCATCGCAGCCATCAGGCTCTGATGGTCCATGTGCATGTCTGCAAGGATGTTCGCCACTGCAAGAGGATGCGTGACGTAGGCTTCGCCGCTACGACGGCGTTGGCCGTCGTGGGCCTGTTCGGCGTAGAAATACGCTCGGCGGACCAGATTGACCTGGTCCTTGCCAAGGTAGGTCGACAGTCTGTCGGCGAGGGCGTCTATGCTCGGCAAGGCGCTACCCCTTGTCGATGGCTTTTACCCTGCGCCGTACTACGTCGACCTGGCATAGGCTTAGACGGCCTCGTTGGACTCGTCCTCGAACGCTGCGAACAATGGCTCATCTTCAACGATTTCGGCTTCTGCGATTACAGCGTAATCCATCATGCCAGCCGCGATTTCACGCAGTGCCATAACGGTAGGCTTGTCGTTTTCCCAGGCCAGCTTTGGTTCTTTGCCGCCGGTTGCCAGTTGACGGGCACGCTTTGTAGAGAGCATGACCAGCTCAAAGCGGTTATCCACGTGTTCTAGGCAGTCTTCAACGGTTACGCGGGCCATGGGTATTCCTCGTAGCAAATGCGGATGCGCGATGCCCGGATGGGCGAGCGGACTCGATAGTTTACAAGCGGACAGCACCAGTCATCAAGCGGCACGCCACCAACGGCCTGTTTTAACCTGTTGCCGGGTGTCTGAAACGGCTCGATCAGGCCAGCAACTCCTGAAACAGCTCGCTGTATTGCTCCTGCTGGTGCTGTTGAGTCAGGCGATTGGCGCGGAATATCGCCTTGAGGTCCTCCAGCGCACCGGCGAAATCGTCATTGACCACTACGTACTCGTACTCGTTGTAATGGCTCATTTCGCTGACCGCTTCACGCATTCTGGCTTCGATGATCTCGTCACTGTCCTGGCCGCGATTGGTCAGGCGCTGGCGCAATGCCTGCTGGGTCGGCGGCAGAATGAAAATCGACCGGGCGTGCGGCATTTGCGCCCGAACCTGCCGGGCACCCTGCCAGTCGATTTCCAGAATCAGGTCATGGCCTTCGTCCAGGGTTTGCTGCAGGTGGCTCTGCGAGGTGCCGTACAGATTGCCGAAGACCTCGGCCTGCTCCAGAAAATCGCCGTGCTCGATCATGCGCTGGAACTCGGCACGATCGACGAAGTTGTAGTTCACACCGTTCACTTCGCCGGGGCGCATGGCGCGAGTAGTGTGCGAAACCGAGACGCGAATCTTCGCCTGAGCGCCATGCTGAGGCTCTTGCTGGGCGTCCATCAGGGCCTTGACCAGGCTGGTCTTGCCCGCGCCCGAGGGGGCGGAAATGATGTACAGGGTGCCGGTGATATGGGTCATGTCAGGTTCAGCCTTACTCAATATTCTGCACTTGCTCACGCATTTGCTCGATCAACACTTTGAGGTTGACGGCAGCCTGCGTGCTGCGTGGGTCAAAGGCCTTGGAGCCCAGTGTATTCGCTTCGCGGTTAAGCTCTTGCATCAGGAAATCAAGACGGCGACCCGCCTGGCCGCCAGCCTTGAGCACACGGCGCACTTCGGTAACGTGTGTGCTGAGGCGGTCCAGCTCTTCGGCGACATCGCTTTTCTGCGCCAACAGGACCATTTCCTGTTCAAGGCGCTGAGGGTCCAGCTCGGCTTTCATATCGGCAAAGCGATCCAGCACTTTCTGGCGTTGAGCGGCCAGCATCTGTGGCACCAGGGTGCGCAGAGTGGCGACCTCTTCGACGATGGCAGACAGCCGGTCATCGAGCAGTCTGGCAAGGTCTGCGCCTTCGCGACCACGTCCGCTTTTCAATTCGGTCAACGCATCATTGAACAGCTTCAGTGCCTCGGTGTTCAACACCTGCGGATCGCTGGCATCGGCGACCAGCACGCCCGGCCATGCCAGTACCTCAAGCGGATTCAGTGCCGCAGGCTGTTTGATCAAGCCGGCAACCGATTCTGCTGCGGCGATCAATTGGCCCGCGCGCTCCAGATCCACCTGCAGCGGCTTGCCAGCGGTTTCCTCGATAAAGCGTAAGGTGCATTCGACCTTGCCTCGTGACAGGCCCTGACGCAGCGCTTCACGAATCGCGCCCTCCAGATCGCGGAACGACTCCGGCAGGCGCAGGTGAGGCTCCAGGTAGCGGTGATTGACCGAGCGCAGTTCCCAGCTCAGTGTGCCCTGGGCACCGGCCCGCTCTACTCGGGCAAAGGCAGTCATGCTGTGCACCATGGGAAATACCTCTTGGTTCGGTTTCAAAAGCGTGATTCGGTTCATGAGCGCGCGCAGTCGGCGGTCATGGGTGTCGTGAAAGCCGACTGGCTGCAGAGGCGCAGGATTGTAGCGCAGTGCGAGGCAGGCTCCCAATCCGGCAGTGTGACAAGTGACGCAAGGCGCTGTTTGCAACGTTGCCAACGCGTTGAAAGCCTTGATCCAGAGCATTCTGTTCGCCGCAAATCGGCATTGGCGGCTTTTAGAGATGCCCAGCGGCGGTTGTGGCCTCTATAATGCCCGGCAGTTTTCCGTCTCAGTACAGGTATCCCAGATGAAACGTCCAAGTGGTCGCGCCGCCGATCAGCTCCGCTCGATCCGCATCACCCGCAACTACACCAAACACGCCGAGGGTTCTGTACTGGTCGAGTTTGGTGATACCAAGGTGATCTGCACCGTCAGCGTCGAAAACGGCGTACCACGCTTTCTCAAAGGCCAGGGCCAGGGTTGGCTGACCGCCGAATATGGCATGCTGCCTCGCGCCACTGGCGAGCGTAACCAGCGCGAAGCCAGCCGTGGCAAGCAGGGCGGCCGTACCCTTGAGATCCAGCGCCTGATCGGTCGTTCGCTGCGCGCTGCGCTGGACATGTCCAGGCTGGGCGATGTCACCCTGTACGTCGATTGCGACGTCATTCAGGCGGACGGCGGCACTCGCACCGCATCGATCACCGGTGCCATGGTTGCATTGGCCGATGCGTTGAAAGTGATCAAGAAGCGTGGCGGCCTGAAAGGCGGTGATCCGCTCAAGCAGATGATTGCGGCAGTGTCGGTTGGCATGTATCAGGGCGAGCCGGTGCTCGACCTGGATTATCTGGAAGACTCTGCTGCCGAAACCGATCTGAACGTGGTCATGACCAGCGCAGGCGGCTTCATTGAGGTTCAGGGTACCGCCGAGGGCGCGCCGTTCCAGCCGGAAGAGTTGAACGCGATGCTTGCGCTGGCGCAGAAAGGCATGACCGAGCTGTTTGAATTGCAGCGCGCCGCGTTGGCCGACTGATATCCAGAAGGGGTCCGATAATGAGTGACAGCTTGCAACCGTTCAGCAAACCGCCTCAAAGCGCTCGCCAGTGGGCGATGTTCTGTCACTTGTCGGCATTTGCCGGACTGATGTTTCCGTTCGGTAACCTGCTCGGCCCACTGATTATCTGGCAGTTGAAGAAAGACGCCGATCCATTTATCGACGCGCAAGGCAAGGAAGCGCTGAACTTTCAGATCACAGTCGCCATTGCGGCCACCGTCAGCATGCTGCTGGTGCTGTTGGTCATCGGCTTTGCGTTACTGACGCTGGTGGGAATCGGAGCCGCAGTGCTTGCGATCATTGCCGGGATAAAAGCCAATGACGGCGTCGATTATCGCTATCCGTTCACCTTGCGCCTGATCAAGTAGCATCACTTCAGGCAACGCAAAAAGCCGACGTCAAGTCGGCTTTTTCGTGTTCGCGGCCTGTCTGGCTGTCAGATCGTCAGGGTCCAGTCGTAATCCACGATCAGCGGCGCGTGCTGCGAAAAGCGCGGCTGGCGAGGCAGTCGGGCGCTGCGTACGAAGCGGCGCAGACCCGGGGTGAGGATCTGATAATCGAAGCGCCAGCCCAGATTCAGCATCTCGGCCTGTTCATTATCCGGCCACCAGCTGTACTGATCACCTTCGCGGCTGACTTCACGCAGGGCATCGACATAGCCCATGGTGCCGACAATCTCGTCCATCCAGGCACGCTCGGGCGCGAGGAAGCCAGGCGACTGCTGGCTGTCGCGCCAGTTCTTGATGTCGAGCTTCTGCTGCGCCACATAGAGCGATCCGCAGTAGATGTATTCGCGACGCTTGCGGCGCTGCTTGTCCATGTACTTGCCGAAATCGTCCATGAGCTTGAATTTCTGATTCAGGTCTTCATCACCATTCATCCCTGACGGAAAGAGCAGGGTAGCAATACTGACCTTGTCGAAATCTGCTTGCAGGTAGCGCCCGTAGCGGTCGGCTGTCTCGAAGCCGAGGCCGCTGATTACCGCCTTCGGCTGCAACCGCGAATAAAGCGCCACACCACCCTGAGCGGGAACCTCGGCTTCGCAGGCATAGAGGAAGTAACCATCCAGCTGAAAGGCTGGATCATCCAGTTCAAAGGTGGAGGCGCGGGTGTCCTGTAAGCAGATGACGTCGGCATTCTGAGCTTGCAGCCAGCTGAGCAAACCACGCTCGACCGCAGCTTGAATGCCATTTACGTTCACACTGATGATCCGCATAAATGGCCCCAAAAATCACGTGCGTGTATGATACCCGAGCTCTACCTAATTAGCTAAATCCGTGGTATCCGGAGCTTTTTTCATGCAAGCGTATCAACGCGATTTCATTCGTTTTGCCATCGATCGCGGTGTTCTGCGCTTCGGTGAGTTCACTCTCAAGTCCGGGCGCACCAGCCCGTACTTCTTCAATGCGGGCCTGTTCAACAGCGGTTCGGCACTGGCACAGCTGGGGCGTTTCTACGCAGCGGCGGTGGTTGAAAGCGGTATTGCCTTCGACGTTCTGTTCGGCCCGGCGTACAAGGGCATTCCGCTCGCATCGGCGACTGCCGTGGCGCTGGCCGAGCATCATGACCGGGATCTTCCGTGGTGTTTCAACCGCAAGGAAGCCAAGGCTCACGGTGAAGGCGGCAGCCTGGTGGGCTCTCCGCTGGTGGGCAATGTGCTGATTATCGACGACGTGATCACGGCGGGCACTGCAATCCGCGAGGTCATGCAGATCATCAAGGACCAGAACGCGACTGCGGCGGGCGTTTTGATCGCCCTCAATCGTCAGGAGCGCGGCAATGGCGAGCTGTCGGCGATTCAGGAAGTCGAGCGTGATTTCGCTATCCCGGTGGTGAGTATCGTGTCGCTGAACCAGGTGCTGGAGTTCCTGGCCGACGATCCGCAGCTCAAGCAGCATCTGCCTGCTGTCGAAGCCTATCGCGCGCAATACGGAATCTGAGGGCGAGGCCATGGCGGTCAGCGGCAGGGAGCGGGCTTCGGTATTGGTTACGCTAGGCGTTTTGGGGCTCTGGCTGGCGTCGGGCATGCTTGTGTCAGTGCCGGCTCAGGCTGAAGATGCGCCCGAGGCCCGTCTTTATCGCTACGTCGACAGCCGCGGTGTGACTGTGATCGATACGCAAGGGGTGCCGCCTGACTATGTTGCCAAAGGCTACGAAGTGCTCAATGGTCGTGGCCGGGTGATACAGGTCGTGCCGCCTGCACCTACGGCCGAGCAGATTCGTCAGTCCGAAGCAGACAAGCGCCAGGCCACTGCCGATGCCCAACTGCTGAGCCTCTACAGCAGCGTGGAAGAGGTAGATCGCGTCAAGGCGCGCAAGCTGGCAGAACTGGACGCACTGGTTGGTGTTGCTCAGGGCAATATTCAGGGGCTGGCGGCCCAGCAGCGCAGTCTGCAAGGTCAGGCTGCCGACCTGGAGCGCGCAGGGCGTCCGGTTCAGCAGGCGCTTGTCGATCAGTTGAATGACTTGCGCGATCAGCAGCAGAAGCTGCAAGCCGATATCGCCGGCTATCAGGCCGCACGGGTAAAGGCCGAAGCGGATTTCGCCGTGGACCGTGCACGCGTCCAGCGACTGACTCAATAATCGGACGCAGAGCGTCCAGAACTGCCCGCCCGCGCTGAACGCGAGCACTATAGCGATCTCGGTCATCCGCCCACAAAAAAGCCCCGTGAGTGTCAGCTCACGGGGCCTTTGGGTGTTGCGTCTGAATCAATGCCGCTTACGGTTGGTAATCTGGGTACCGACACCGCTGTCGGTGAAGATTTCCAGCAAGACCGCATTGGGCACTCGACCATCGATGATGTGCGAGCTGTTGACCCCGCCCTGAACCGCTTCCAGCGCACAACGAATCTTGGGCAGCATGCCGCCGTAGATGGTGCCGTCGGCAATCAGGCCGTCGACCTGTTCAGTGGTCAGGCCGGTCAGGACCTCGCCCTGCTTGTTCATCAGGCCGGCGATGTTGGTCAGCAGGATCAGCTTCTCGGCCTTGAGGGCTTCGGCAACCTTGCCTGCTACCAGGTCGGCGTTGATGTTGTAAGACTCACCTTCCGGACCCACGCCGATAGGCGCGATGACCGGAATGAAATCCCCTTTGACCAGCATGTTGAGCAGCCCGGTATTGACCCCGACCACTTCGCCCACCTGACCGATGTCGATGATTTCAGGCTTGGTCATTTCCGGCGTCTGGCGCGTGACGGTGAGCTTCTTCGCACGAATCAGCTCGGCGTCCTTGCCGGTCAGGCCGATTGCACTGCCGCCATGACGGTTGATCAGGTTGACGATGTCCTTGTTGACCTGACCACCGAGCACCATCTCCACCACATCCATGGTCTGCGCATCGGTAACGCGCATGCCATCGATAAAGTGGCTCTCGATGGACAGGCGCTTGAGCAGATCACCGATCTGCGGTCCGCCACCGTGAACCACCACCGGGTTGATCCCTACCGCTTTCATCAACACGATGTCGCGCGCAAAGCCTGTTTTCAGCTCTTCGCTCTCCATGGCGTTGCCGCCGTACTTGATAACCAGCGTCTTGCCGACAAAGCGGCGAATGTAAGGCAGCGCTTCGGAAAGGACCTTGGCTACATTAGAGGCGGCATCGCGTTCGAGGGTCATTCAGGGCTCCAGTCAAAAGGAAAAACAATCAAAATGGCAGGTCGAGATCCGGCGCAACTTTCTTGAGCTCTGCGTGGAACACGTCCTTGATACGCTGCAGTTCATCCTCGGTCTCGGCTTCAAAGCGTAGCACCAGTACCGGCGTGGTATTGGAAGCGCGAACCAGACCCCAGCCTTTCGGATAGTCCACACGGACACCGTCGATAGTGGTCAGTTTGGCGTCGCCCCATTGCGCGTCGGTTTCAAGGGCTTCGATGATGCTGAACTTGGTGACGTCCGTCACCTTGATGTTGATTTCAGGCGTCGAAATATCGTTCGGGAAGGTTTCGAACAGGTCTTCGGCGTTGGCCGACTCCTGGCTGAGGATCTCCAGCAGGCGTGCCGCGCTGTAGATGCCGTCGTCAAAACCGAACCAGCGCTCTTTGAAGAAGATGTGGCCGCTCATTTCACCTGCGAGCAGGGCACCGCTTTTCTTCATCTCTTTCTTGATCAGCGAGTGACCGGTCTTCCACATGACCGGACGGCCGCCATGCTCGCTGATCAGCGGAGTCAGGCGACGGGTGCATTTGACGTCGAAAATGATGTCGGCACCCGGATTGCGCTTGAGCACGTCCAGCGCGAACAGCATCAACAGGCGATCCGGGTACACCACATTGCCCGCGTTGGTAACCACGCCGACACGGTCACCGTCACCGTCGAACGCCAGACCCAGATCGGCACCGGTTTCCTTGACCTTGGCGATCAGGTCCTGGAGGTTTTCCAGCTTGCCCGGATCCGGGTGGTGGTTAGGGAAGTTGCCGTCCACTTCCGCGAACAGGGAGATCACTTCACAACCCAGTGCTTCGATCAACTGCGGGGCAATCACGCCAGCTGCGCCGTTGCCGCAGTCGACCACGACCTTCAGCTTGCGGGCCATGACGATGTCGTCCTTGATCTGCTTGAAGTAGCGATCGAGGATGTCGACTTTGGTGATGCTGCCTTTCTGCGACGTCAGGTTGTTGGTCTTGATGCGCTCGTGAAGCGCCTGGATCTGCTCGTTGGCGAGGGTATCGCCCGCGATGACGATCTTGAAGCCGTTGTAGTCCTTGGGGTTGTGACTGCCGGTCAGCATCACGCCGGTCTTGCCGGCCAGCACGTTGGCTGCGTAATACAGCGCAGGCGTCGGGACCAGGCCCACATCGCTGACATGGCAGCCGCTGTCATGCAGGCCCTGAATCAGTTGCTGCACCAGCTCCGGGCCGGAAAGACGGCCATCGCGACCAACGCTGACGTTGGGTTCGTTCTGCGCCAGGCTTTCGGAGCCGATGGCGCGGCCGATCCAGTAGGCGGTTTCAGCGTGCAGGGTGTCTCCGACCACGCCACGGATGTCGTAGGCGCGGAAAATATTCTCGGGAAGGTTGGGTGCAACGGATGCTGGGCTGTTCATAGCGAGGGGGTGCTCCGATCTCAGGAAGTCCTGGTTTTCGTCGAGAAGGTCGATATCAAGGATATCGGTATCTTGAAACAGTGGATCGGTCCAGTCGGTGCGTGACGCAGCCACTGTGGACGAAGCACTGCCTTTGGCAATATCTGCATCGCGCTGCTCATCCGCAACCAGGGCAGGCGCTGCCTGAGGCTGACTGCGAAGCGAGACACGAGCGAGGGCCTGAGCCAGACCGCTAAGGGCGGGGAGGCTCAAACCGAAGGGTTTGACGGCTTTTCCGCGTGAGAGTTCTTGGAGCAGTTGATCCAGTTGCCGTGCATCTGCACAAATACGCTTTTGCAGGGCCCGCTCGTTACGATGCAGACCAAGCAACATGCCCGCTCCAGCGATAACCAGCGCCAGCAGCAAAAGCAAGACGGAAGGTGAAGTTTTCAGGCCGGGACCGGGCGTGAATTCAAATTTCCAGCCTGAATAGCCGGTATCGAACACCTGAGGTCTGCCACCCTCTGCCTGACCGCGCTGGAGGAAAACCTGTGCCGGTCCGCTGCCGAACTGCTGGCTGAGGACCACTTGTCCGACCTCGGCAGGGAGTGCGGGCAAGGCGTTGAGCAGGCGCTGCAGATCAAAGGCCAGCAGCAACGTGCCCGCGACCGGTTGAGTGGCAGCGGCACGCACAGGCGCCGCACTATAGATCAGCCAGCGTTCGCCGACCTTGCGAGCCTCCGGGGCGACGATTTCACCCTGTGCGGCCTTGTTGAGCATATCCAGCGTGGCAAAACTGACCGGCAGCGTGCCTTGCGTATCGACGTCGGCCAGCCCCTTGGGGTAAAGCCGCGCGCCTGCCAGGCCGTCCCAGCGGGTGAATCGATCCTGCGCTGCCAGCAAGGCAGAGGCATCATTGCTCTGAAGCGTCTGGGCAAGCGCTGCACCGGAGGCAGCCGACTGAGTGTCGGCATTGATCTGGCGCAGCGCCAGGTTCACCGCTGCCGCCTGACTGCCGCCCCATGCCTGGACAAGCTGATCCTGCTGCTGCGGGCTGGTCATCAGTGCGACCCAAACCAGCGCCGCAGCGATTATCAGGCCGATAGCCGCTGGCACGAGGCCGGACGCAAGCCCGCCGAGGCTTGCCACCGGAGGTGAGTTGTCGGCCTGTACGGCGTGCTTTGAAGCGCTGTGCTGACTGCCTTTCACCGACCTCTCCCTGAGCCTTGCTGCGAACCCGGATTGTTTGCCGAATGACGATCAATGGCTGCCGGAGTGACCGAAGCCGCCTGCGCCACGCTGACTTTCGTCAAACGCTTCAACCAGTTCGAAGTGCGCCTGTACCACAGGCACCAGCACCAGTTGTGCAATGCGCTCGCCCACCGCAATGTTGAAGGCGGTCTGGCCACGGTTCCAGCAGGACACCATCAGCTCGCCTTGATAATCGGAGTCGATCAGGCCCACCAGATTACCCAGGACGATGCCATGTTTGTGACCCAGGCCGGAGCGCGGCAGGATCAGCGCGGCAAGGCCCGGATCGCCGATGTAAATCGACAGTCCGGTAGGGATCAGCAGGGTCTGGCCGGGCTCGAGGACCGTGTCCTCCTTGAGCATGGCACGCAGGTCCAGGCCCGCCGAGCCGACAGTGGCGTAGGCCGGGAGCGGGAATTCGTTGCCAATGCGAGGGTCGAGGATCTTGGCTTGTAGAGCGTGCATTCGTAGTTAAACCTGATTCATGCGTTCGGCGATAAAAGTGATCAGCTGGCGAGCAATCTTGGCCTTGCTGGTCTGAGCGAAAAGCGTTGCGTGCAACGCCCGGTCAATCACGCTGCAAGCGTTCTCTTCACTGTTGAAACCGATGCTGGGATTAGCGACATCGTTGGCGACAATCAGGTCGAGGTTCTTGTCCTTCAGTTTGCGCGCGGCATAGTCGAGCAGGTGCTCGGTCTCGGCGGCGAAGCCGACACTGAAGGGGCGGTCCGGGCGGGTTGCGATGGTCGCCAGAATATCCGGATTACGGACCATCTGCAGCAGCAAGCCATCACCGTTTGAAGGATCTTTCTTCAATTTGTGCGGGGCAACAACTTCCGGGCGGTAGTCCGCCACCGCTGCCGAGGCTATGAACAGGTCGCAGGGGATGGCTGCTTCACAGGCTGCCAGCATGTCGCGGGCACTGACGACATCGATGCGCGAGACGCGATCCGGTGTCGGCAGGTTGACCGGGCCGGTGATCAGCGTGACGCGCGCCCCCGCTTCAACAGCCGCTTCGGCCAGCGCAAAGCCCATTTTTCCCGAGCTGTGGTTGGTGATGTAGCGCACTGGATCGATGTTTTCCTGGGTCGGGCCTGCGGTGATCAGCACATGCTTGCCCGTCAGGCTCAGACGCTGAAAACAGTCGGCTGCGCACTGGGCCAGATCGTCGGCTTCCAGCATCCGTCCGAAGCCGACATCGCCACAGGCCTGGCTGCCGGAGGCTGGCCCGAACACACGAAAGCCACGTTCCTCAAGCAGCCGGGTGTTGGCCTGCACGGAGGCATCACGCCACATCGCCTGATTCATCGCCGGTGCGATGGCAACCGTGGCATCGGTGGCCAGCACGATGGTGGTCAGCAAGTCGTTGGCGATGCCTTGCGCCAGACGTGCGATCAGGTCGGCAGTGGCCGGTGCCATGAGGATCAGGTCGGCCCATTTGGCCAGTTCTATATGGCCCATCGCCGCTTCGGCGGCCGGATCGAGAAGATCCAGATGCACTGGATGCCCGGAAAGGGCCTGCATGGTCAGAGGCGTTATGAATTCTGCTCCGCCCTTGGTCATGACGACACGTACTTCAGCGCCCTGATCGCGCAGGCGGCGGACCAGTTCAGCGCTCTTGTAGGCCGCGATGCCGCCGCCGACGCCAAGAACGATGCGTTTTCGATACAGCCGCTGCATAGACCTGCCTTTTTGGTCGAGTGAATACGCGACGGCCATGACGCCTCCCCAGGCCAGATCGTCGCGCAAAAAAGATGGGCTAAGATAGCACAGCGACCGCAGTGGAACAGCGGTGCCCAACCACATGGAGGTGCTATGAGTATTCGCAGTTGGCCCGCGGCCGAACGCCCGCGGGAACGCTTGTTGGAGCTGGGGGCGGGGAGCCTGTCCGATGCCGAGTTACTGGCTATCTTTTTGCGTACCGGGGTGGCCGGAAAAAGCGCCGTAGACCTCGCGCGTCATCTTCTGAATCAATTTGACGGGCTCAGACCGTTACTGGATGCCGACATGTCCTCGTTCACCTCCCAGCTAGGGCTGGGGCCTGCCAAGTTCGCTCAGTTGCAGGCAGTCATGGAGATGGCGCGTCGGCACATGGCCGAGACTTTGCGCCGCGACTCGGCACTGGAAAACCCGACCCAGGTGCGCAACTATCTCAAGGCCCTGCTGCGACACGAACCTCACGAAGTGTTCGGCTGTCTGTTTCTGGACAACAAGCACCGTGTCATGACCTTCGAGGTACTGTTTCGCGGAACGATCAACGCCTCCTATGTGCATCCGCGCCAGGTGGTGAAGCGAGCGATGGCTCACAACGCTGCCAGCCTTATCCTCTGTCATAACCACCCCTCCGGCATCACCACGCCCAGCCGTTCCGACATCGACCTGACCAAGCGCCTCAAGGAAGCGCTGTTGCTGGTCGATGTTCATGTGCTGGACCACGTGATCGTGGGCGACGGCGAACCGCTGTCGATGGTGGAGCGCGGGTTGATGTAGCACCCACGCTCCGCGCTCATCGTGGTACACAAGTCCTGAAGAGCCCGGAAATGGGCGTTCAGGTTTATGCCCGGTTCGCTCCACGCCAATGACGCAAAGAGGCCCAGGGCGGTCTGGCGGCTTATTTGACCTGGACCTTGTAGAAGTCCTGCCTCCCGAACGGGCTGACCTGATAGCCCGTCACGTCCTTGCGTACCAGGGCTGCAGCGGTTGGGTGAGCAAGAGGAACCCACAGCGCCTGTTGCTGTATCTGCTGCTGAGCCTGGTAGTACAGCTTGCTGCGTTCAGCCTGATTGCTGATGGACTTGCCGTCGTTTATCAGCTTGTCCAGCGTCTTGTCGCAATAGCGGGCGAAGTTGGTGCCCGACTGCACGGCCGCACATGAGAACTGCGGAGTCAGGAAGTTATCCGGATCGCCATTGTCACCCGCCCAGCCCATAAACAGCAGGTCATGCTCACCGGCCTTGGCGCGCCGAATCAATTCGCCCCATTCAATGATCTTGATCTCGGCGTCGACGCCGATCTTTTTCAAATCAGCCTGCAGCAGCTGAGCGCCCAGACTCGGGTTCGGGTTCAGCAGGCTGCCGGAAGGTCGCGTCCAGATAGTGGTCTTGAAACCTTCCTTCACACCGGCCTTGGCCAGCAGCGCCTTGGCCTTGGCAATGTCCTGCGGATAGCCGGGCAGGTCTTTGGCATAGCTCCAGGTGTTGGGCGGATAAGGTCCATTGGCTGTCTCGGCGGTGCCTTCGAACACGGCTTTCAGGTAGTTGGCCTTGTCGAACGCCAGATTGATGGCCTGACGAACTTCCGGTTTGTCGAACGGCGGGTGCTGGCTGTTGATCGCGACAAAAGCGGTCATGAACGCTTCGGTCTTCTCGACCTTGAGCGAGTCGTCCTTGCTGGCTGCCTGAATGTCCAGTGGCTTGGGCGATAGCGCTATCTGGCATTCATCTTGACGGATCTTCTGCAAGCGCACATTGGCGTCCGGGGTGATGGCATATACCAGCGTATCGACATCGGACTTGCCGGCAAAATAGTCCTTGAACGACTCATAACGCACCACGGCATCTTTCTGGAAGCGCTTGAACACGAACGGCCCGGTACCGATCGGCTGACTGTTGAGCTTTTCCGGGGTGCCTGCTTTCAACAGCTGAGCGGTATATTCCGCTGAATAGATCGAGGCAAAGCCCATGCTCAGTGTGGCAAGGAAGGTCGAGTCCGCTCGATTGAGGGTGAAGCGCACGGAGTGCGCGTCAGGCGCTTCGATATTTTTGATAAGGGCGGGCAGTTGCATGGATTGCGCGTGCGGGAAGCCGCTCTGGGCAATCTTGTGCCACGGGTTCTGCGGATCGAGCATGCGCTGGAAGCTGAACAGCACGTCATCGGCGCTCAGATCGCGGGTCGGCTTGAAGTAGTCCGTGGTATGGAATTTTACCCCTGAGCGCAGCTTGAAGTCGTAAGTCAGTCCGTCTTCGGACACACTCCAGCTTTCTGCCAGGCTCGGGACCAGCTTGCCGCTCTTGGCATCGAAGTCCACGAGGCGGTTCATCAGCACGTCGGCTGATGCATTGGTGGTGGTCAGCGAGTTGTACTGCACAACGTCGAAACCTTCAGGGCTGGCCTCGGTGCAGACAGCAAGGGTCGATGCCTGAGCGGCAATCGGAAGCAACAGCGGAACAAGCAAAAAAGGGAGTGCAGCTAGGCGCATGGCGTTATTTCCTGTTCAGAAAGGGCCCCATCTGCCGGCGCAGTCTGGTGAGGGACTAACCCTAGACCATGTATTGGCGTAGAACAATCGTCACGGTGCGACGAGCGGTCGATTTGCCTGTACCCCCGCATTGCTTGAGCATAGCGCCGCACAGGGCGGATTCATTCGGCCTGAAGTGCTTTGCCTGTTGTTGCGGCAAAGGCTTTCTGGTATAAAGCAGCGCTCTTTTCTAGGGGCCCGGTTCCTTCACTGTAGGTGTAGCCGGTAAGACCCTTAAAGAAACGCGGCGCCTGGCGCCAAATGACTGAGAGATTAAGCGGCCAACCCATGCCGGGTTGGGCATGTGGTTTTAGAGGGCTGAGGCATGTCGAGAGTATGTCAAGTTACCGGTAAGGGTCCGGTGACTGGGAATAACATTTCCCACGCAAACAACAAAACCCGTCGTCGTTTCCTGCCAAACCTGCAGCATCACCGCTTCTGGGTTGAAGGCGAGAAGCGTTTTGTTCGTCTGCGCGTATCTGCTAAGGGCATGCGTATCATCGACAAGCGTGGCATCGAAGTTGTGCTCGCTGAACTGCGTCGCGACGGCAAAATTTAAGGGAGAGAATCATGCGTGAATTGATCCGTTTGGTGTCGAGCGCTGGTACAGGCCACTTCTACACCACCGACAAGAACAAACGTACTACCCCGGATAAAATCGAAATCAAAAAATTCGATCCGGTTGTACGTAAGCACGTGATCTACAAAGAAGGCAAAATCAAGTAATTGATTCTGTCGGCTACAAAAAAACCCGCTTCGGCGGGTTTTTTTGTGCGTGTGCTCCTGACGTAGCTGCCAGCAGTACCCAGGCAGCCAAACGCCCGGCTATGCGCCGGGCGTTTCAAGCACGAAGCTGCTGTCGTGCCGCGAAGATGTGCGCTTCTGATCAGCCAAAGCTGAAGCCGGACACCAGACCAGCCTTGTCGACATTGATGTTCAGTCGATTCGGGTTGAGGTCGTGGGTAGTCATGTCGCCAGGGCCAAGCACCTTCTGAAGGCCGGTGATTTCGCTGATGTAGGCTTTGACGGTAGGTACATAGCGGCTGCCTACAAGGTACTGAAGTGTCTGGGTGATAACTTCGTTGGTCATGTTCAAAATCCTTTTTTTGAGTGAATGTCCTTTACTGGACACGCTCAGAATCCCTCAGAAAGCCCTGAATGACGTGGTACTTATTTATGTGCAGCCGCTTCAAACACCACATAAATCTTGCGACATGTTTCCAGCACCTCCCAAGTCCCTTTGAAGCCCGCCGGAATCACAAAACGATCGCCTGCGCGCAGCGTTTTGGCATTGCCTTGCTCATCGCGCAGCACTGAAACGCCCTGTACGATCTCGCAATACTCATGCTCGGAATAATTCACCTGCCACTGCCCTGGCTCTCCATTCCAGACGCCTGCGCTCATCTGGCCGCAGGGGCTGTTGTAGTGGTTGTAGAGGGTTTGCGCCGGATCGCCCTTGAAGACTTTTTCCGATGCGGGCCGATAGTGCTCGGCGGCGGTGCTGGCTTCGCTGAAGTCGACGATGCTTTCGATGCTCATGTTGGCCCCTTCTTGAGTGCGTTGACGTTTTGACGAACGAGCGAGGCGTTAGTGCCCTGGTCGTGAGCAGGTCTGTTTAATAAAATCAACATAAAAGCCGATTAAAGGCTGTCTGTGTCAAATATATTGGTTTTTCAAAGCCGCTGGTTTAGGGTGACGACCTTCCTGAAAAATTTCAGATTGTGTCTTTAATCAACCATGACACACCCACATTCAACAAGAGGAGGACATGCAAATGACCACCCTGACTCGTGCTGACTGGGAACAACGCGCCCAGAATTTGAAGGTCGAAGGCCGTGCCTTCATTCAAGGGGAATATACCGCAGCCGCCTCCGGCGAGACGTTTGATTGTGTCAGCCCGGTCGATGGCCGGTTGCTGGTCAAGGTCGCCAGTTGCGACGCCGCCGACGCCCAGCGCGCCGTAGACAGTGCGCGCAGTGCCTTCAACTCGGGAGCCTGGTCACGACTGGCCCCGGCCCGGCGCAAGGAAACCATGATCCGTTTCGCAGGGCTGCTCAAGCAAAACGCCGAAGAGCTGGCCTTGCTTGAGACCCTGGACATGGGTAAACCGATCAGCGACTCGCTCGGTGTCGACATACCCGGCGCTGCCAGAGCGTTGAGCTGGAGCGGAGAGGCCATCGACAAGCTGTATGACGAAGTCGCCGCAACGCCTCATGACCAGCTTGGTTTGGTCACGCGCGAGCCGGTGGGTGTCGTGGCTGCCATCGTGCCGTGGAATTTTCCGCTGATGATGGCCTGCTGGAAGCTGGGTCCTGCGCTGTCCACCGGCAACTCCGTCATCCTGAAACCGTCCGAGAAATCTCCGCTGACCGCCATTCGCGTTGCGCAGTTGGCCATTGAGGCGGGTATTCCTGCAGGCGTGCTCAATGTACTGCCGGGCTACGGCCATACCGTCGGCAAGGCGCTGGCACTGCACATGGACGTGGACACTGTGGTGTTTACCGGTTCGAGCAAAATCGCCAGGCAACTGATGATCTATGCGGGCGAATCGAACATGAAGCGTGTCTGGCTGGAAGCCGGTGGCAAGAGCCCGAATATTGTCTTTGCCGACGCCCCGGATCTGCAGGCCGCCGCCGATGCAGCTGCCAGCGCGATTGCCTTCAACCAGGGCGAAGTGTGCACCGCCGGCTCTCGGCTGTTGATCGAGCGCTCCATCAAGGATCGTTTCCTACCGATGGTGATTGAAGCGCTGGCCACCTGGAAACCCGGCAACCCGCTTGATCCTGCGACCAATGTAGGCGCACTGGTTGATACGCAGCAGATGAATACCGTGTTGTCCTACATCGAAGCGGGCCATGCAGACGGTGCCAGGCTGGTGGCGGGCGGCAAGCGCGTTCTCCAGGACACCGGCGGCACCTACGTCGAGCCGACCATTTTCGATGGGGTGAACAACGCCATGAAAATCGCTCAGGAAGAAATCTTCGGCCCGGTGCTCTCGGTGTTGACGTTCGACAGCGCCGAGGAAGCGATCCAGATCGCCAACGACTCGCCCTATGGTCTTGCCGCGGCAGTGTGGACCGCGAACATTTCCAGGGCGCATCTGACTGCCAGAGCTTTGCGCGCAGGCAGTGTGTGGGTCAACCAGTACGACGGCGGCGACATGACCGCGCCGTTCGGCGGCTTCAAACAGTCGGGCAACGGCCGTGACAAGTCGCTGCATGCGTTCGACAAATACACCGAGCTGAAGGCGACCTGGATCAAGTTGTAAGCCCAGGTCTGATCATCGCTTCCATGCTCTGCGTGGGAGTGTAGTTCTGAACGCTCCGCGTCCTGTTTTGCATGTGCGCAACGACGCAGATGTGTAACGCGGAGCATTGGCACGATGGCCATCTCAAGATTGATCATCGCTGCGCACAGAATTTGTACAGGGCGATGAGCAAGCCGCGCCGGGCAGGAGCTTGAAATGCGTTGGGGTACTTATTTTGCTGTGCTGGCGGCGGTGCTGGGCGTCGGTCTGGCAATGGGCGTCAGCATGCCGCTGGTTTCATTGCGGCTGGCAGGCTGGGGCTACGGCTCGTTTGCCATCGGCATCATGGCGGCGATGCCTGCGGTGGGCGTGCTGCTCGGCGCAGCGCTGGCCAGTCGTCTTGCAGCGCGCTTCGGCACGGCCAGGCTGATGCGTCTGTGCCTGTGGGGCGGGGCCGTGTCGGTCGGTGCGCTGGCGCTGCTGCCGTATTACGGCATCTGGTTGATCTTGCGTCTGGCGCTGGGTGTCATTCTGACCATTGTCTTTGTGCTGGGTGAAAGCTGGATCAATCAACTGGTCATCGAGCGTTTGCGCGGGCGGCTGGTCGCACTGTATGGCAGCACCTACGCATTGAGCCAACTGGCTGGCCCACTGTTGCTGGGCGTTATCGGCACTCAGGCCGACTATGGTTTCTGGATCGGCGTGTTGCTGCTGGTCGGTTCCCCGTTCCTGCTTCTGGGGCGCACGGGGGCGCCTTCGACCGAGTCCTGCAACGTAACGTTTACCGACCTGTTCGGGTTCTGTCGCGGCATGCCCGCCATCGCCTGGGCGGTCGCCCTGTTTGCTGCGTTCGAAGCGCTGATTCTGACGCTGTTGCCGCTCTACTGCATACGCCACGGCTTTACCCCGGAAATTGCCCTGATCATGGTCAGCGTGGTGGTGGTCGGTGACGCATTGCTGCAATTGCCGATCGGCATGCTCGCTGATCGCATCTCGCGGCGCGCGATGTTTAGCGGATGCGCCGCCTTGTTGCTGGCGTCCAGTCTGCTGGTGCCACTGCTGATCGACAGCGTTCTGATCTGGCCGCTCTGGACCGTATTCGGTGCCAGTGCAGGCGGGCTGTTTACCCTGTCGCTGATCCTGATCGGCGAGCGTTACCGTGATGATTCACTGGTCCGCGCCAATGCGCATGTCGCTCAGCTGTGGGGCATCGGCTGCCTGCTGGGCCCTTTGATAGCGGGCGCTGGCAGTCAGTGGGTCAGCGGTGAAGCGTTGCCGCTGATGATGGCGGCGGGTGCCTTGGGCCTGCTGATTCTGATCAGGCGGCGCGGAGCATTCGGGGACGCCCAGGCTGCGCCCGCTTAAAGCATTCTTTCAAGGCCGATGGCGCGACTCATCCATGCGTTGAAACGCCTCCACCAGTCGCCCGGTTCGGTGTGCAGCGTATGGATCTGGCCATTGTCTTCGGTCACCCACACGACTTTGCCGTCCTCAAGCTTCGCCTCGTAGGTGAGTGACGGGGCCATGCCCTGCAGCGTCAGTTCGCGCAGCTCTTCGGCCAGTTGCGGACTGTCGACCAATACGCCGACTTCGGTGTTCCACAGCACAGAGCGCGGGTCGAAGTTGAATGAGCCGACAAAGACTTTTTGCCGGTCGAAAATCATCGCCTTGCTGTGCAGACTCGATTCGGAGCTGGCCAGCGAGCTGCTTTTCTTGAACAAATGCGGGCCGCTGCCGCGCATGGTCTCGGTATCACCCGGCTGACGGCGCAGCTCGAACAGTTTTACACCATGCTCCAGCAACGCCTTGCGGTAAGGCGCATAACCGCCATGCACGGCAGGCACGTCAGTGGCTTCGAGAGAGTTGGTCAGCAGGCTGACGTTGACGCCCGCGTCGGCACGGCCAGTCAGATACAGCAAACCTTCCTGGCCCGGTACAAAGTAGGCCGAGATCAGCATCAGTTCCTTGCGAGTGTTCAGCAGCTCGGGGGCCAGTTGCGTGGTCAGCAGCAGATGCGGATCGGGATCGCCCTGCGCCAATACCTTGGTCGGTGCGTCCCACAGTGCCTGGTTATGCGCCCAGACCAGCTCGTTCAGCCAGGTTTTCATGCGTGGTTGAGTCTTGTAGGCCATCAACCGCTCATAAAGCGCCTTGTGTTGCTGATGCGCCTGTTCCAGTGAATCGTCCAGTCGCTGCCGGGCCTCGGCCAGATCCTCGCCGTCCGGCAGGAAATACATGAACGCATCGATAGGCTTGCTGAGCGTGCTGTTCCAGTATTGATCGAAGCTGTGACCGAGCTGCTCGGCGACCGGCCCCACGCTCAGCATGTCGATATCGGTGAAGTTCAGGTTCGGTTCGGCGTCGAAGTACTCATCACCCAGGTTGCGTCCGCCAACGATGGCCACGCTGCCGTCGGCCAGCCAGAGTTTGTTGTGCATGCGCCGGTGCTGACGCGACAGGTTCATCAAGCGCCCGAGGCTGCGCGTGATGCCCGTCTCGCGACCCAGGTTTTGCGGGTTGAAGAGGCGGATCTGAATGTTCGGGTGGGCGGCGAGTGTGGCGATGGCCTGGTCCAGCCCGTCGCTGGTGGTGTCGTCCAGCAGGATGCGCACACGAACGCCACGGTCTGCCGCCTTGAGCAGTTCATCGATCAGGGCGCGTGTGCTCAGGCCATCGTGGACGATGTAATACTGCAGGTCGAGGCTGCTTTTGGCGTTACGGATCAGTTCGGCGCGCGCCTTGAAGGCATCGCTGCTGTCAGGCAGCAGGCGGAAGCCGGAACGGCCTTCGTGCGGCATGGCCATGGCCTGAATCGAGCGGCCGAACGCAGAACCCGAAGGCGGCATGACCTGGCTTGGCTCGCTGGCGATTTGCTGGTGTGCGCAACCGCTGACGCACAATGCAACCAGCAGGCAAAAGGGCAAGGCCCATGAGTTGTTCAAATGTGTTTTCCGCGTCTGGACATGGCTCGACTTGGCGATAAGACCTGCAAAACCGGGAAAGATTTGCCAGCGTCAGTCAGTTTGCGCATTCAATAGCGCAATGGTCTCGCCGACGATACGCACGGCGTTCTCGATTTCACGGTCCGGCTTGGCCGCGAAGTTCATGCGCATGCAATTGCGGTACTTGCCCGAGGCCGAAAAAATACTGCCCACGGCGATCTGTACGCCCTTGCCCAGCAAGGCTCGATTCAGGCGCAGCGTGTCGAAGCTTTCGGCCAGCTCCACCCAGAGCATAAAGCCTCCTTGCGGGCGGCTGGCGCGGGTGCCCTCGGGGAAATAGCGCATCACCCAGTCGATCATCTGGTCGCGACTGCGCTGGTACTGGGTACGCATGCGCCGCACATGCGGCTCGTAGTGGCCGGCTTCGATGAAGTCAGCGATGGCCAGCTGCGGCTGCGGAGCAGTCGAGCCCGTGCCGATGTATTTCATGTGCAGTACCTGCTCCAGATAACGTCCCGGCGCCACCCAGCCAATCCGCAGGCCTGGTGCCAGCGTCTTGGAAAACGAGCTACACAACAGGACACGGCCGTCCTCATCAAAGGATTTGATGGTGCGCGGACGAGGGTAGTTGTAAGCCAGATCGCCATACACATCGTCTTCGATGATTGCCACATCGAACCGTTGCGCCAACGTCAGCAGCGCCCGCTTGCGAGCTTCGGGCATGACGTAACCCAGCGGGTTGTTGCAGTTGGGGGTCAGCTGGATGACCTTGATCGGCCACTGTTCCAGCGCCAGCTCCAGCGCTTCGAGGCTGATGCCGGTCAGTGGGTCGGTGGGGATTTCCAGGGCTTTCATGCCCACGCCTTTCAACGTCTGCATGGCACCGAAAAAGCTTGGCGAGTCCACCGCCACAATGTCGCCCGGCGAGCAGATGGCCCGAACACTCGCCGACAGGGCTTCATGGCAGCCATTGGTGACGATCAGGTCATTGGCGGTCAGGTTGCAGCCCGAGTCGAGCATCAGCCTGGCAATCTGATCGCGCAGTCTGCGCACGCCGTAAATGTTGTCGTAATAAAGCCCCGGCATGTCCTGATGGCGACTCAACTGGCTCAGGGCGCGCATCAACGGTTTCAGGGTGGGGCTGGTGACATCCGGCATGCCACGTCCCAGTTGCGTGACGGCTTCGAGCGGTGCCACGCGAATCAGGTCCAGCACCTGATCCCATTGAGAGATATCCACAGGCCGCTGGACAGGTCGCCCGACAGCAGGCAGCGCGGGAGCTGCACGACTGCTCGATACGAAATAGCCGGATTTGGGTTTCGGCGACGCCAGACCGTTGTCTTCCAGCACCCGATACGCCTGCTGCACGGTGCTCAGGCTGACGCCGTGTTCGACACTTAACGCGCGTACCGATGGCAAGCGGTCGCCGGGGCGATAGAAGCCGTTTTCGATCCGCGAGCCGAGCAGTTCGGCGAGGTTGACGTAGAGCGTCATAACGTACTCTCAGGTTGTGCAGGATGGAGAGCAATACAGATTGGGCAAAAATATAGCATTCAGAGCGGTTTTTGCATCTTCTGTATGGAAAATATAATGTAATTTTGAATCTGTAATGGTTTTGCCGCCCGCTTCATCATAGACCCATACCCAACCAGGATGAGGGAATTGCAAATGAACGGGTTCAGCGATGTGCGCCTTGCGCTTCACAGCCAGGAACTGAATGACTATCGGCCAGCTGCGGTCAGGACGGTTCGTTCGAACAAGGCCGATCTGCTGGCAGGCATGGGCCGCTGGGCACTGTACCGGCACCGCTGGACTTCCCGTCGCACCTTGCTGGAAATGACGGACGATCAATTGCGCGATATCGGGCTGGATTTCCGGCAGGCGCGGATCGAAGCGATGAAACCGTTCTGGAGGCCCTGAGTCTCCTCAGCGCAGCTCTTTCAGTCGGTGCCAGAGCATGCCCAATGCCAGCAACGGCGAGCGCAAGTGCTTGCCGCCCGGAAAGGTCATGTGGGGCACCCTGGCGAACAGCTCGAAGCCATCGCTGTGTTGCCCGGCGATGGCTTCAGCCAGCAACCGGCCTGCCAGATGCGTGGCGTTGAGGCCGTGGCCCGAGTAGGCCTGAGCGTAGAACACATTGGAGTGCTGCTTGAGCCGGCCGATTTGCGGCAGGCGATTGGCACCGATACCGATCATTCCGCCCCACTGGTAGTCGATTGCCACGCTGGCCAGTTGCGGGAACACATCCAGCACCTTCGGTCGCATGTAGGCGGCGATATCCTGCGGGTCACGGCCCGAGTAATGACAGGCACCCCCGAACAGTAAACGTCGGTCGGCTGACAGCCGGTAGTAATCCACCGTTACCCGCTGATCACAGACCGCCATGTCCTGCGGCAACACTTCACGGGCCTGGGTCTCGCTCAAGGGTTCGGTCGCGATAATGTAGCTGCCTGCAGGCAAAACCTTGCCGCTGATTTCCGGATTCAGGTTGTTAAGGTAGGCGTTGCAGCCCAGCACGAGTGTTTTCGCCAGCACTGATCCATGTGCCGAATGCACTTTGACCTGCGGACCGTAGTCGATTTTCGTCACCGCAGTGTGCTCGAACAACTGAACACCCAGTGACTGCGCAACGGCAGCTTCACCCAAGGCAAGGTTCAACGGATGAAGGTGCCCGGAGCCCATGTCGATCAGGCCGCCGACGTAGCGATCGGAGCCCACCACATCGCGCATCTGATCCGGTTGCAGCAACTTCAATTCATGGCGGTAGCCGAGGCTGCGCAGCTCTTGCGCATCTTCGGCAAGGTGATGCAGATCACGCGGCTTGTTGGCCAGATCGCAATAACCCCATTTCAGGTCGCAATCGATGCCATGCCGTTCGATACGCTGACGCACGATATCGACAGCCTCGATGCCCATCAGCTTCAGTTGCCGCACGCCATCGCTGCCGATGACGCTGGCAAATTGTTCGACGCCATGACCAACCCCGCGAATCAACTGGCCGCCATTACGCCCGCTGGCACCCCAACCGATTTTGCGCGCTTCAAGCAGCGCAACACTCAGCCCGCGCTCGGCCAGTTCGATGGCGGTATTGAGGCCGGAAAATCCGCCGCCCACCACGCACACGTCAACTGACACTTCGCCTTGCAGCGCAGGGTGATCCGGTTGCGGATGGCTGCTCGCGGCGTAATAAGAGGCAACATGCCGGTCGTCGTGAAGCGTCGGGTGCCGAACGCGGGCGTTCATGAGTGGGTCCTGTTGGCGGGGGAAGGCGTGTCGGGAGGATAAGCCGCTGTCATGAGCCTGCCAACTGGGGCAAACTCTGCGCATTGCGCAGGAATGGTCGATTCAATGAGTTGTAACCGTCAGAAAATAAGTGATCTGCGCCGCCAGATCCCTTCGTTCGAGTGTGTGCCAGGCTGCCATGACTGCTGTGGTCCGGTCACGACCTCGCCCGAAGAAATGTCGCGCCTGCCGCGCAAGACTGCCGTGGAGCAGGAAGCGGCGCTCAATGAACTCAACTGTGTGCACCTCGGCCCGCAAGGCTGCACCGTGTATGACGAACGCCCGCTGATTTGCCGTCTGTTCGGCACCACCGAAAGCCTGCCATGCCCGAATGGCCGTCGCCCGGTCGAACTGATTCACCCTCGGGTCGAAAAACAGATTCATCAGTACATGGCCTCGACCCGGCAGGTACTGGTCTAGGCGTTGTGCGTAAGGTAGCTGTTTTTGCCTTGCCCGACCTTTGCTCGCCGACTTTTCGCAACGCGCCCCGGATCAGTCGGCAATCGGCAGGTTCAGGCTCTCTTTCACTTCCTCCATCACGATATAGCTCTTGGACTCGCGCAC
Source organism: Pseudomonas caricapapayae (assembly GCF_001400735.1). Lineage (GTDB taxonomy): Bacteria > Pseudomonadota > Gammaproteobacteria > Pseudomonadales > Pseudomonadaceae > Aquipseudomonas > Aquipseudomonas caricapapayae. The sequence goes on along the minus strand of NZ_LJPW01000104.1, from coordinate 61,114 downwards.
ATGGGGCAGCTTGAGCAGGATATCGCCCAGCAGCTTGCGGTAGGAGGCCATCTCGGAAATGCGCGCTTTGACCAGGTAGTCGAAGTCGCCCGATACCAGATGGCACTCCAGTACGTGCGGGAGCTTCAACACGGCCCGGCGAAACTCTTCAAAGGTGTCGCCAGACTTGTAGTCCAGACTGATTTCCACGAACACCAGCAGACTGGCCTTCAGGCTTTGCGGGTTCAGGCGGGCGTTGTAACCCATGATGATCCCCTCGCGCTCCAGCCTGCGAACCCGTTCGGTACATGGCGTGGTCGAGAGGCCTACCCGCTCGCCCAGTTCGGTGAACGAGATACGTCCGTCTTCCTGAAGGATGCGCAGGATATTGCGGTCGATCTTGTCCAGTTCACGATTTGACTGGTGTTGAGTGCGCATGGGTGGTTTCCCCTCTACCAAAGCGTTTATCGCCGGGAATAAACGCCAAATATAGATGTTTATACAGTGAGAAGCACTGCCCATTGCTCAATATACTGCGCACAATCTTGCTTAAAACTTCAAAACGTCAGCGGATATCCGCGATGAGGTCATCGACATGCGCGTTCTGGTCCTTGGAAGTGGTGTAATCGGTACAACCAGTGCTTATTATCTGGCGCGTGCCGGTTTCCAGGTGACCGTCGTCGACCGTCAGCCTGCCGCCGCGATGGAAACCAGTTTTGCCAATGCCGGTCAGGTCTCGCCGGGCTATGCATCGCCATGGGCAGCACCCGGTGTTCCGCTGAAGGCGATCAAATGGTTGTTGCAGCGTCATGCGCCATTGGCAATCAAGGCCACGGCCGATATTGACCAATACCTGTGGATGGCGCAAATGCTGCGCAACTGCACGGCCAGCCGCTATGCCGTCAATAAAGAGCGCATGGTGCGCCTGTCTGAATACAGCCGTGACTGCCTTGATGAACTGCGCCTGGAAACCGGCATTGCCTACGAAGGGCGCCGCTTGGGCACCACTCAGTTGTTCCGTACTCAGGCGCAACTGGACAATGCCGCCAAGGACATTGCCGTGCTCGAGCAGTCGGGCGTTCCTTATGAATTGCTGGATCGCGACGGCATTGCCCGCGTCGAGCCTGCGCTGGCCGGTGTGACCGGTATCCTCAGCGGCGCACTGCGGCTGCCCAACGACCAGACCGGCGATTGCCAGCTGTTCACCACGCGCCTGGCAGAGATGGCCGTGGCGCTGGGTGTCGAGTTCAGGTACGGGCAGAACATCGAACGCCTCGACCAGGCGGGTGACCGTATCAAGGGCGTATGGATCGACGGCAAGCTGGAAACCGCCGACCGTTATGTGCTGGCGCTGGGCAGTTACTCTCCGCAACTGCTCAAGCCGCTGGGCATCAAGGCCCCGGTCTATCCGCTGAAGGGCTATTCGCTGACAGTGCCGATCACTGACCCTGCGATGGCACCGACGTCGACCATTCTCGATGAAACCTACAAAGTTGCCATCACCCGCTTCGACAACCGGATCCGGGTCGGTGGCATGGCGGAAATCGCCGGCTTTGACCTGTCGCTCAACCCGCGCAGGCGCGAAACACTGGAGATGATCGTCGGTGACCTCTATCCTCAGGGCGGCGACCTGGCCCAGGCCAGCTTCTGGACCGGGTTGCGTCCGACCACTCCCGATGGCACACCGATTGTGGGTGCAACGCCGTTGCGCAACCTGTTCCTCAATACCGGCCATGGCACACTGGGCTGGACGATGGCGTGCGGTTCCGGTCGCTTGCTGGCAGACCTCATTGCCCGCAAGACACCCCGTATCAGTGCCGAAGGTCTCGATATCTCTCGTTACGGCAACACTCAGGAGAATGCACAGCATGTCAATCCAGCGCCAGCTCACCAATGAGCGCATGAGTCAGGTCGTTGTCCACAATGGCACCGTCTATCTGTCGGGCCAGGTCGGCGATGACATGACCGCAGGTGTCGAGCAACAGACCCGAGAGATCCTGAACAGTATCGAGCGCCTGCTCGACCTGGCCGGCACTGACAAGACCCGTATTCTGTCGGTCACGATCTACCTGAAAGACATCGACGCGCATTTTGCCGGTATGAACAGCGTCTGGGACAAATGGCTGCCCAAGGGGTTCGCGCCTGCACGTGCAACGGTCGAGGCCCGACTGTGCGAGCCGGAAATCCTCGTCGAGATGTCGGTTGTCGCTGCGTTGCCTTGATACTGCTGTGCCCGATGCGTTTCCGGCGTCGGGCTTTTTCGACCCTTATCACTCCTTCAGGCAAGAAACGTCATCATGCGTCCAGCCCGCGCCCTTATCGATCTTCAGGCACTGCGTCACAATTACCAACTGGCCCGTGAACACTGCGGTGGCAAGGCGCTCGCGGTCATCAAGGCCGATGCCTATGGCCACGGTGCGACACGTGTTGCCCAGGCACTGGAGGCGCAGGCCGACGGCTTCGCAGTGGCCTGCATCGAAGAAGCGCTCGAGTTGCGTGCGGCAGGCATCCGCGCACCCGTTCTGCTGCTCGAAGGTTTTTTCGAAGCCGATGAGCTGGCTCTGATTGTCGAGCACGACTTCTGGACGGTCGTGCATTCGACCTGGCAACTGGAGGCCATCGAACAGGCGCACCTCGGCAAGCCGATTACGGTCTGGCTCAAACTCGATACGGGCATGCATCGTGTCGGTCTGCATCCGTACCAGTATCAGGCGGCCTATGAGCGGCTGCTGGCAACCGGCAAAGTGGCGCGAATCGTTCTGATGAGCCACTTCGCGCGCGCCGATGAGCTGAACAGCGGATGCAGTGATGAACAGTTCGCCGTATTCGAGGCTTTTCGCAAAGGCCTGGCAGCAGAAACCAGCCTGAAAAACTCTCCGGCCGTTCTGGGCTGGCCGCATATCCCGAGTGACTGGTCGCGCCCCGGCATCATGCTTTACGGCGCCACGCCGTTTGGCCAGCCACACCCGCTGGCAGACCGCCTGCAACCGGTCATGACCCTGGAATCAAAGATCATCAGCGTGCGTGAATTGCCCGCCGGTGAAGCCGTGGGCTATGGCGCGACATTCGTTTGTGACCAGCCGTTGCGTATCGGTGTGGTGGCGATGGGTTACGCCGATGGCTATCCGCGTCATGCGCCGACCGGCACGCCGGTGCAGATCGATGGCCAGCCCTCCCGGCTGCTCGGGCGCGTGTCCATGGACATGCTTTGTGTCGACCTGACGTGCGTGCCGCAAGCCGGGCTTGGCAGCCATGTCGAGTTATGGGGCCGGCAGGTGCTCGCCAGTGAAGTAGCCTTGCAGGCTGAAACGATTCCCTACGAAATCTTCTGCAATCTGCGGCGCGTTCCGCGCATCTATTCCGAAGACTGATTGAGCCCCCTGTCTGCCTGGCCGCTGTATGTCTGGTGTCTGTCGAAGTGTTGTAAATATCGAACGCTGTTGCCATGATGGCGTTCATCTCGACTAGACCTTACAGAAACCGGGGGAATATCGTATTGGACGTGGGTGAACGACTGCAATCGATCCGCAAGCTCAAGGGCCTTTCCCAGCGTGAACTCGCCAAGCGCGCAGGCGTGACCAACAGCACCATCTCCATGATCGAAAAGAACAGCGTAAGCCCGTCGATCAGCTCGCTGCGCAAGGTGCTCGGCGGTATTCCCATGTCCATGGTCGAGTTCTTTTCGGAAGAAACCGTGCCGGAAAACGCCGCCCAAGTGGTGTACAAGGCCAGCGAGCTGATAGATATCTCGGACGGCGCAGTGACCATGAAGCTGGTCGGCAAATCGCATCAGGGCCGCGCCATCGCCTTTCTTACCGAAACCTATCCGCCGGGTGCCGACACCGGTGAAGAAATGCTCGTCCATGAAGGCGAAGAAACCGGCATTCTCGTTGAAGGGCGCCTTGAGCTGGTGGTCGGGCTCGACACGTACGTGCTGGAAGCAGGTGACAGCTATTATTTCGAAAGCACCCGGCCGCATCGCTTTCGCAACCCGTTCGACGTTGCTGCACGATTGATCAGTGCAGCAACGCCTGCCAACTTCTGACCCGCCCCCATGCAGAGTGACGTGTGAAACTGACCAGCAGGATTCTGACCTTTGCGGGCGCTCTGACGTTCTGCGCGCTCGATGCTCAGGCAGCCGACACCGCGCGATCTTCCGACGACATCATTGCTGCCCATTGCGTCGCCTGCCATAGCGTCGGCCTGCTCAACGCACCGAAGATCGGTGATACAGCGGCCTGGGAAGAACGGGTCCGTCAAAAAGGCGGTCTTGATGGATTGCTGGCCAGCACCATCAAGGGCCTCGGCATCATGCCGCCCAAGGGCACCTGCGGCGATTGCACCGACGACGAATTGAAGAGCGCCATCCGGAGCATGTCCGGGCTGAAGTGAAGTGCATACTCGCGTGGTAATGCATTTCGTGACGCTCCGCGTTAACTCATGCTGGACGCAGAGGGTCCTGAACGATGGGCGTGGCGAGCATGCAACGCTTTCGCTCCGTCATCGGTCCAACCTGCACTTATATAACAATTCAGGAGCGCTGGGATGCCGTATTCCTGTTCTATCGAGCACGCTGTCGATCACGTTCTGGCGCAACTGCCCGAGCATATCCACCTTGGCATGCCGCTCGGGCTTGGCAAGCCCAACAGGTTCGTCAACGCGCTGTACCAGCGCATCAGCCGGATGCCTGAGCGACGGCTGACGATCTACACCGCGCTGACACTGGGGCGGCCAACACCGGGAGAGGGTTTGCAGGCGCGGTTTCTGGAACCGTTTCTGGAGCGGGTGTTCGGCGATTACCCCGAGCTGGAGTTTCTGGCCGCGCTGCGGCGCGACAAACTTGCGCCCAACGTTCGCGTGCAGCAATTCTTCATGCAGCCGGGCAGCCTGCTGAACAGTGAGTCCGCCCAGCAAGACTATGTCAGCAGCAATTACAGCCATGCCGCCCGCGACATCAACGCCAACGGTCTGAATCTGGTTGCGCAACTGGTGGCCCGCGATGATCAGCGGCCGGGCACGTTGAGCCTGAGTTGCAACCCCGACGTGACCCTCGACCTGCTGCCCATGATCGCCAGGCGCCGCGCTGCCGGAGAAACCATTCTGATGCTTGGCCAGGTTCATGCCGACCTGCCTTACATGCCGGGTGACTCTGAGCTGGACGTCGAGGCCTTTGACCTGCTGATCGACGCAGATGAGTGCAGCACATTGTTTTCCACCCCGAACATGCCGGTAGGCTATCAGGACCACTTGATCGGTCTGCACGCCAGCACACTGGTGCGTGACGGCGGGACCTTACAGATAGGCATCGGCTCGATGGGGGATGCACTGACCGGCGCACTGCTGGCCCGGCAGGCCGATAACGAAACCTGGCGCGGCCTGCTGGCCGAGTTGAACATGAGTAACTGGCAGACCCTGATCGATCGGGAAGGCGGTGTTCAGCCGTTCGCCACGGGCCTTTACGGTTGCAGCGAGATGTTCGTCAACGGCCTGCTGGTACTCGCCGATGCCGGGATCGTGCGGCGCAAAGTGTATGCCGACGCAGAGCTGCAACGTCTGGCCAACATGGGCACGCTGGATGAAGACGCCCACCCCGATGGCGTGGTCGTGCACGGCGGATTCTTCCTTGGCCCGCGCAGTTTCTATGAGCGATTGCGCGAGCTGCCCCGCGAGCGGCTGGCGCAGTTCAACATGACTGCGATCAGCTACATCAACGAGCTTTACGGTCAGGAAGAACTCAAGCGCCTGCAACGTCGCGATGCACGCTTCATCAACAGTGCTTTCACTGTCACCCTGATGGGCGCAGCAGTGGCTGATCAACTGGAAGATGGCCGAGTGCTCAGCGGTGTGGGCGGCCAGTACAACTTTGTCGCGCAGGCCCACGCGCTGGAGGGCGCTCGCTCGATCCTGATGCTGCGCAGCTGGCGTGAATCGGGCGGTGAGGTCAGCTCCAACATTGTCTGGCAGTATGGCCACACAACGATCCCCCGGCACCTTCGCGATATTGTCGTGACCGAATACGGCATCGCCGATCTGCGCGGTCAGACCGACGCCACGGTAATTGAGCGCATCCTGAACATCACCGACTCGCGGTTCCAGTCCGGCTTGATCGAGCAGGCACAAAAGGCCGGAAAGTTGCCCAGGGATTTCAGCCTTGATCCACGCTTCACAGAAAACACTCCGGAACGCCTCAAGGACACGGCAGCGCGCTATCCGTCACTGTTTACCGAATACCCGCTGGGTTGCGACTTTACAGCCGAAGAGCGCGACTTGTTGCGAGCGTTGAACTGGCTGAAAAGCAAACTGAAACTCACCGAAATTCTCGAATTGGGTAAAGCCACCCTCGACGCGCCGGACCCTGACGCTTTCCCGGAGCATTTGCAACGCATGCAGCTCGATCAGCCTCAGGGCTTGCGTGAAGAGTTGTATCAACGGCTGTTGCTGGCCGGGCTGCAGAACACCAGCGGCCTCACGGGCTAGAACCCGGAAACGAATGGTCGCGGGCAACGACGATCCGTTGCCGGCGATCGGTCTTCCGCGCCTAGAGCGCAGCCTTGCGGGTATTGCGCCCCACCGGGCCGGAGCGCTCTTCGATAGCGTGTTGCAGCGGTTTGCGCAGGCCTGTCAGAAACGCCAGTTCGGCAACCACGAACAGCGGGCCGATGATCAGGCCGGTCACGTCATCGATAAATGCCGGTTTGCGCCCTTCGTAGTAATGGCCCACGAACTGGATGATCCAGCCCACCACAAAAAGCCCGACGCCGGCACTCAGCCAGACCATGGTTGGCTGTTGCGCAAGGTTGGCCCCGGCCCAGATGCACAGTGCCAGCAGCACTGCCATGACCACGCCCAGCGGGCGATCCAGACGCAGGTAGAAAATCGTCGAGCCCAGGGCCAGCAATGCAGCAGGCGAAATCCACAATCCGGCCATGGTCCAGCCCGGACGCGACAGAAGTACCGCCACAGCCAGCACAATCAGGGGAATGCCCACGAAGTGCGTCACGATATTGCGCGAATCACGGTGATAGGCCGCATATTGGCTGAGATGATCGACAAGGGTTTTCATTATTATTCCTGCCTGAGACGATGATCGGCTTGAGCTAAGATCGTTGTATAGCACGTGTGCCTGGAATAAAAGGGAGCAAAAATGACAAATGGAGCGGCGTGGCGGTCACGATTGCTATCCGATCACTGGTTCTCCCATTTACCGGCCGGTTTGCAGGATAGCTTGCTGGACGCCGCGCGCCAGAGGCGCAAGACGCCCGGCAGGCCGCTGTTCGAGAAGGGTGATCTACCTTGCGGTCTTTATGTGTTGCTTGAGGGCAGCGTGCGTATCGGTGGTGCTCGGGAGCAGCGGCTGCTTTCGTCTATGGAGCCAGCGCGATTGCCTTGCTGGTTTGGCGAAGTCTCGCTGTTTGACGGGCTGGCTCGCCGTTTTGAGGTCCGTTCGCTGGAGCAAAGCATTTTTCTGCAGATCCCTCAGCAATTCCTTGTCCGGTTGCTCGACAGGCACCCGGAATACTGGCGCTGGTTTGCCGCATTACTCAGCCAGAAAATCGGCTTGCCCTTGCAGAACCCCGAGAAAATGCGCCGACTGCCGCCCAGGGCGAGAGTCGCGTGGCGTCTATTGATGCTGAGTGAGGGTTACGGCACGCTGAGTCAGGCGCGTCGTCTGATTGTGCTGGAGGACATTCAGGCCGTGGAGCGTCTGGCGCTGTCGCCTCCGGCCTTGCTGGAAGTGCTTCAGGACCTGCATGAGCGCAAGATCGTGCGCCTGGGGGAATTGCAGCTTGAAGTGTTTGATGTGGAACGGTTGCGCAGGGTTGCGAACTTTTCCAGAGCCCGAGCGGTTTGCTGATGAGCTGCATGTATTAAGTCCAGAAACATCCGGTAACGGCTCTGCTGCCTCTTCGATTGAGATAGCAAATGGGATTCACTACCATTTCGCCTCATTTGCGAACGCGAGATACCCCGATGCAGGCAAGCAAGCGACTTCTGGCGGCTATGACGCTGACTTTACTGGGCAGCGCTGCTCAGGCCGCTGACGAAGTGGTGGTGTATTCGTCCCGGATCGACGAGCTGATCAAACCGGTGTTCGATGCGTACACGGCCAGCACCGGGGTAAAGATCAAGTTCATCACCGACAAGGAAGCGCCATTGATGCAACGCATCAAGGCCGAAGGCGAGAATGCCACCGCCGACCTGTTGCTGACTGTCGACGCCGGCAACCTCTGGCAAGCCGAACAGATGGGCATCCTGCAGCCATTCACCTCGCCGGTGATCGAAGCCAACATTCCCCCGCAGTATCGCTCGTCCACTCACGGCTGGACCGGCCTGAGCCTTCGTGCGCGAACCATTGCCTATTCGACTGACCGGGTAAAACCCGTCGAGCTGACCACGTATGAGGCGCTGGCCGACAAGAACTGGGAAGGGCGCCTGTGCCTGCGTACAGCGAAAAAGGTCTACAACCAGTCGCTGACCGCCACGCTGATCGAAACCCACGGTGCCGATGCATCCGAGAAAATTCTGAAAGGCTGGGTGAACAACCTGTCCACCGATGTGTTTTCCGACGACATCGCCGTGCTTGAGGCAATCAATTCCGGGCAGTGCGATGTGGGGATCGTCAATTCCTACTACTACGGTCGTCTGCACAAGGAGAAGCCGGATCTGGCGGTGAAGCTGTTCTGGCCCAATCAGGCGGATCGGGGCGTCCATGTAAACCTGTCGGGTATCGGCCTGACAAAGCATGCTCCGCACCCTGAAGCGGCCAAGGCGCTGGTTGAGTGGATGACCGGCCCCGAAGCGCAGAAAATCTTCTCCAGCGTCAATCAGGAGTTCCCGGCCAACCCGAAAGTGGCACCGTCAGAAGAAGTGGCCAGCTGGGGGCAGTTCAGGGCCGACACCATCCCGGTCGAAGTGGCAGGCAAGCGTCAGGCAGAAGCGATCCGCATGATGGATCGCGCGGGCTGGAATTGATTTAATACGCACCGCTTTATCGCGCCACGCTCAGCGGTATACACAAGCCCTGACGAGCCCGGAATACAGGGCTTTCTGGCTTCTGCCCGAAGGGCGTGGGAGCGGACTTGTCCGCGAAGCCGTCAGTTCAGATAGTGCATTTTCTGAGAATGTACCGGCCTTTTCGCGGACAAGTCCGCTCCTACGGCTTTCAGCCAGAATCAGAAGCAGACCTGTGCGCACGCTCCTAAACCCCCTCATTTCGAGAACCCCCTTGGCCCATCCTGTCCAACGTCGCTGGTATCCGCTGGTCTTCGCCATCGCTGCGCTGGTGTTGTTGCCGCTAAGCGTGCTGCTGCTGTCGTGGGAGACCATTGACCAACAGATATGGGCACACCTGCTGGAAACCCAGATGTCCCGTCTGCTGGGTAACACGTTGATTCTGGTGCTGGGTGTCGGCGTGGGTGTGACGCTGCTGGGGGTGAGTCTGGCCTGGCTGACCAGCCTGTGTGAGTTTCCAGGGCGTCGCTGGCTGGACTGGGCGCTGATGCTGCCGTTCGCGATCCCTGCCTACGTACTGGCATTTGTGTTTGTCGGGCTGCTGGATTTTTCCGGCCCGGTACAAACCCTGATGCGCGAATGGTTCGGTTCCGGTCTTCGCCTGCCTCGGGTACGCTCCACCGGTGGGGTGATCATCGTGCTGGTGCTGGTCTTCTATCCCTACGTCTACCTGTTGGCGCGCACGGCGTTTCTGGCGCAGGGCAAGGGCTTGATGGAAGCTGCGCGAGTGCTGGGCAACACGCCCTTGCAGGCGTTCTGGCGCGTGGCGCTGCCCATGGCGCGTCCTGCCATCGGAGCGGGCGTGGCGCTGGCGTTGATGGAAACCCTGGCCGATTTCGGTGCAGTGTCAGTGTTCAACTTCGACACCTTCACCACGGCAATCTACAAGACCTGGTACGGCTTCTTCAGCCTGTCCAGCGCTGCGCAACTGGCGAGCCTGCTGCTGTTGGCCGTGCTGGTGCTGCTGTATGGCGAACGTCGTGCCCGGGGTGCAAGCCGCCCGACCAATGAGCGCCCGCGCGGCGCTGCGCTTTACCCGCTGCGCGGCGTCAAGGCCTGGGGTGCCAGCCTGTGGTGTGGGCTGGTGTTTCTCTGTGCCTTCGTGGTGCCGGTGCTGCAATTGATTGTCTGGGTCTGGCAGCGCGGCCGGTTCGATCTTGATGAGCGCTACACCGGCCTGGTTCTGCACACGCTCTACCTGGGCGGCATGGCGGCGTTGATCACTGTCAGCGTGGCGCTGGTTCTGGCTTTCGCCCGACGCATGGCTCCCACGCCTGTAATCCGCTCCGGCGTCAGTCTCGCCAACCTCGGCTATGCATTACCGGGGTCGGTACTGGCCGTTTCGATCATGCTGGCGTTCAGTTATCTGGACCGTGAGCTGGTGGTTCCGCTTTCCGGCTGGCTGGGTGGTGCAGGCAAACCGTTGCTGCTGGGCAGCCTCTCGGCGCTGCTGCTGGCCTATCTCGTACGTTTCATCGCCGTCGCCTTCGGGCCGCTGGAGCATAGCCTGTCGCGCATCCGTCCATCACTGCCTGAAGCTGCGCGCAGTCTGGGCGTCAGCGGGCCAAAGTTGTTTCTCAACGTGTATCTGCCGCTGCTGATTCCGGGAGCCCTGAGCGCGGCGCTGCTGGTGTTCGTCGATGTACTCAAAGAGATGCCGGCGACCTTGCTGATGCGCCCGTTTGGCTGGGATACGCTGGCGGTGCGCGTCTTCGAAATGACCAGCGAGGGCGAGTGGGCACGAGCGGCATTGCCAGCTTTGTCGCTGGTGCTTGTAGGATTATTACCCGTCATTGGGTTGATTCGTCGCTCTGCCCGTCAGATTGGTTAGGTGCGGGTCCTTCACCTTGCGGCTACAATGCGCCGCAATTGGTGCGGTCTGTCAGATTATTCGGTCAGCTGTAACGTGCTGCAAACTCCGGTTTATTGGGGGCTTGCCGATTTTTTCTGCCCGCACCTTCGCCACGCCCGGAAGGAGAAACCCATGGGACAGCGTACCCCCCTGTTCGACCTGCACCTCGCTCTTGGCGCGAAAATGGTCGATTTTGGTGGCTGGGACATGCCGTTGCATTACGGATCGCAGGTCGAGGAGCACCATCAGGTGCGTCGCGACTGTGGGGTCTTCGATGTCTCTCACATGAATGTGATCGATGTCGTTGGCCAGCAAGCCAAAGCCTGGCTGCGCTACCTGCTGGCCAATGATGTGGACAAGTTGAAAACCCCGGGCCGGGCGTTGTACAGCGCGATGCTGGACGAGAGCGGCGGGGTGATCGATGACATGATCGTCTACCTCACGCCCGAAGGTTATCGGCTGGTTGTCAACGCCGCGACCGGCGTCAAGGACCTTGCCTGGATGCAGGCACAACTGGGCGACTTCGATGTACAGCTGGTCGAGCGTAGCGAAATGGCGATGCTCGCGATTCAAGGACCAAAGGCCAGAGCCCGTATTGCCGAGCTGGTTTCAAGTGCCCGCGCTGAACTGATCCACCAGCTCAAGCCGTTCGAAGGGCTTGATGACGGCGACTGGTTTATTGCGCGGACCGGCTATACCGGCGAAGACGGCCTGGAGATCATGCTGCCGGCCGAAGAGGCACAGGGCTTTTTCAATGAGCTGGTCGGCGCGGGTATTTCGCCGATCGGCCTGGGCGCTCGTGACACGTTGCGTCTGGAAGCGGGCATGAACCTGTATGGCCAGGACATCGGTGAACACGTGTCGCCGCTGGCCTCGAATATGGCCTGGAGCATTGCCTGGGAGCCTGCCGAACGTGATTTCATCGGCCGCAAGGCGCTGGAGCGCGAGCGATCTGATGGAAGTGCCTTCAAACTCGTCGGTTTGGTGCTTGAAGAGCGCGGTGTTTTACGCGCACATCAGGTGGTACGCATCGCAGAAATTGGCGAAGGAGAGATCACCAGTGGTAGTTTCTCTCCTACGCTGAGCAAATCCATTGCGCTGGCTCGCGTTCCGATGGCTACCGCTGACCGGGCCGAGGTCGAAATCCGCGGTAAATGGTATCCGGTGCGGGTGGTACAGCCAGCGTTCGTGCGCTACGGCAAAACCTTGATCTAACCTATGGCGGGTTTTCCGCTGACCCGATGTTGAGGATGACTAAATGAGCAATATTCCCGCCGAGCTGCGTTTCGCCGAAAGTCATGAATGGGCACGCCTTGAAGCAGATGGCACCGTGACCGTCGGCATCTCGGACCACGCACAGGAAGCGCTGGGTGATGTGGTGTTCGTAGAACTGCCGGAAGTCGGCAAAGTGTTCGCTGCCGCTTATACCGCCGGTGTTGTCGAGTCGGTCAAGGCCGCCTCGGACATCTACTCGCCAGTGGCGGGCGAGGTGATCGAGGTCAATGAAGACCTGAGCGGTTCGCCCGAGTTGCTCAACAGCGAGCCGTACAGCGCCTGGATCTTCAAGCTGAAGCCAAGCGCCGCTGAAGCCGATCTGGCCAAATTGCTGGACGCTGCAGGTTACAAGAGCGCGATCGGCGAATAACCAATCGCTGGACAAAAAAATGCCGCTCATCGAGCGGCATTTTTTATGCGCAATTTGCCAGCAAGACTTACTGGTTTTCAGCGACCAGGTTTTTATCCAGAATCGCGTTGGCCAGCTCCATGTCCGTGGCTTTCAGGCCAGGATTGTCTTTGCGTACCTGTGCGATGGCGGCTTCCAGAAACGGGCCACGGATGTCGCCGTTGCTGGCGACGTAGCTGCCTGCATCGTCCTGTGCCGCGACGATCAGCTTGTGATCCTTGAAGGTGAGGTACGTCGAACCGGTAGTGGCACCCGAGGACAACACATTACGCCAGAAGGTGTCAGCCATCGCTGAACCCATTGGGATGGAAAGCAAGGCTACGGTGGCGACAGCAAACTTGAGACGCATGATGAGTTACTCCAACTGTGGTTGTTCTGAGGGGTTGGATAGCCAAAGCCACGAACTAGTTCAATCAAGGTGTACCAAGTAGTTCAGTTTAGATCGAGCACCATAATGTGCAGGCGGCTGGATCAGCCCTTTCAACCCTGATCAGCGTTGCTCGCTCTGCGGTGTCACTCGCAGCACTTCCTCAAGTGTAGTCAGCCCTGCCGAGACTTTCTGCGCACCGGACAGGCGCAAGCTGCGCGTCCCCTCCTTGAAGGCCTGGCGTCGCATGGCGGTCAGGTCCAGGTCCGCAGAAATCAGGGCCTTGATGTTGTCTGACATGACCATGATCTCGTAGACCCCGGCCCTGCCCCGATAGCCGGTGTCGCGACACTCCACACAGCCGACTGCCTGATGCGCGCCGGGTGGCACGGGTGCCTGCCAGGGGCGGGTCAGTGTCTGCCAGTCGGTTTCGTTCAGGTTGATCGGTGCCTTGCAGTGCGGACAGAGGGTCCGCACCAGACGCTGGGCCATGACGCCAAGGATGGTCGCCTTGAGCAGGTAATGTGGCACACCCAGTTCGAGCAGGCGGCTGATAGCGCTGGGCGCATCGTTGGTGTGCAGCGTTGACAGCACCAGGTGACCGGTGAGTGCCGCCTGAATCGCCATTTCTGCCGTCTCCAGGTCGCGAATTTCGCCGATCATGATGATATCCGGGTCTTGTCGCATCAAGGCGCGGACGCCAGCGGCAAAGCTCAGTTCGATGTTGTGCTGGACCTGCATCTGGTTGAAGGCGGGCTCGACCATCTCGATGGGGTCTTCGATCGTGCAGAGATTGACCTCCGAGGTCGCCAGCTTCTTGAGGGTGGTGTACAGCGTGGTGGTCTTGCCCGAGCCGGTCGGCCCGGTTACCAGAATGATGCCATTGGGCTGACGGGTCATTTCCTGCCAGCGACGCAGGTCATCGCTGGAAAAGCCCAACTGGTCGAAATCCTTTAGCAGCACCTCAGGGTCGAAGATCCGCATCACCATCTTCTCACCGAAAGCCGTTGGCAGGGTCGACAGGCGCAACTCCACTTCGCGATTCTCGGGTGTGGTGGTCTTGACCCGTCCGTCCTGTGGTTTGCGTTTTTCGGCGACGTTCATCCGCCCCAGGCTTTTCAGGCGGCTGACGATGGCCATGATGACCTGCGCCGGAAACTGATAAACGTTGTGCAGTACCCCGTCTATACGGAAGCGTACGGTGCCCTGTTCGCGGCGCGGCTCGATATGAATATCGCTGGCGCGTTGCTGGAACGCGTATTGAAACAGCCAGTCGACGATGTTGACGATATGCGCGTCGTTGGCGTCGGGCTCCTGATCGCTGGCCCCCAGCTTGAGCAACTGTTCGAAGTTGCCCATGTTGCTCATTTTCTGTTCAGAGGCGCTGGCACCACTGACCGACTTGGCCAGCCTGAAAAACTCCATCGCCATGCGCTGGATGTCTGTCGGGTTGGCGACCACGCGTTTGATCTGCAGCTTGAGCACATGCGCAAGGTCGGCCTCCCAGGAGCGGACATACGGCTGGGCACTGGCGATGGTCACCGACTCGCGATCAACCGCCACAGCCAGAATCTTGTGCCGCTGGGCAAAGGCATAAGACATCAGTGGCGTAACGGCTGCCACGTTGATCTTCAGAGGGTCGACGCGCATATAGGGCTGGCCGGAGGCTTTTGCCAGCCAGGCCGTCAGGGTCTCCAGATCCAGCTTCTTGCCGGGTCGCTTCAAATCGTCGAACTGCAGCGAAGCGAGAAACTCGAGGGGGTGCAACTGGATGTTCACCGCACTGCGACGTTGAGTGAGTGCCGTTTCTGCGTCGTCCTGGCCGAGATAGCCTTCGGCAACCAGATCACGCAACACATCATTCAGATCAAGCCAGCGGTCCTGTGAAGAGGGGGCCAGGGCTGCCATGTGCGCTCCTTGAGGCAATTCGTCATTGGGCGATGAACAAGAGTAGACGCCAAGCGTGACAGCGTTGCTCGTTCTATGCGACCGGGAATTGCCGGAGCAGACAAAATGCTTCAGCCGTTGGCCAGGGCGACAGGTGTCTGTTGTGCGGTATTCAGCGCGTCGGTCTGTTCGACTTCCACTGAGCAGACGTCGCGGCCAGCCAATGGACTATCGTGCCCATGCTCCGCGTTGGCATGCCTTTCGTGACGCTCTGCGTCACAAATCTGCGCCGCACCGCATGTTCAAGATCGGACGCAGAGCGTCCAGAGCGGCATTCCCACGCTGGAGCGTGGGAACGAGAGTCGCGGTCAGCCAGGTCGGCTTCTATAACTTACGCCTTGAGATGAGCCGTGCGTAGGGTCAGGAACCCGGCCTTACAGGCGCAACAGGGTTTTCCAGGCGCGGCTCTGGAAGACGGTGATTGCCTGCTGCACGCGGGCATCAAGGACTTCGTCGCTGATGTCCAGATGCGCCAGTTCTTCCAGCTTGCGCAGCTCCCCGTACAGGCGGTCCAGCTCTGGCAGGTCCAGCGCGCCGCGTGCCCAGTGCAGCCAGGCCTGGATGCGTTCGATACGGGGCAGTTGCTCGGCCAGATCTTCCGGCTGCTGCTGATAGCGGCTCAGTTGCAGGGATGTTGCCTCTTCGCCCAGCAGGCGTGGCAGCCAGCTGCTCAACAGCGCAGCGCCCTGGCGATTGCCGCGCGTGTTGCGTTCGACAGTCCAGCTGCGCGCCAGCAACCAGCGCGAGGTGTTCAACGAGAACTCGCCCCAGCGCGGGTCCTGCAGTTCTTCCAGAAACTGCTCGTGGGCGGCACCGCGCACATCGGCATCGTCCAGGCCGGCTTGAACCAGCGGACGCCAGTCTTCCAGCAGGGCATCCAGTGACGCGCGCAGCTGTGCGGTCGAGGCGCGTGGCGCGGCCTGACCAAGGCTGCTGGTCAGTGCGCGCAGTTCGGCGAGCATCTCGACCCAGTCCTGCAGCAAACGCCAGTGGCCGTTGAAACGGTATTGTTCGGCCAGACGCTGGCTGCTGCCCAGCAGGTGCCAGGCCAGCGCGGAGTAGGCGTCATCCAGCGGAGTTTCTGCACTCAGGGCGGGTGCCGCCAGGCTCAGTGAATAACTGTTGGCGTCGAGCAGGCGATAGCCACGCTCAGCCTTGCTGATATCGCATGGCATCAACGGCAGGGTCGCAGCCAGCTCGGCGGCCAGTTCCAGCAGCGCGGCAGGATCGCCTTCGCGCAGCTCGAGTTCCAGCTCGCAGATTTCTTCCTTCTGCTTGCCGGCCACCACCTGGCCCAGGTCCAGTGCGGCCTCGATCACCACTTTGGCTTTGCCACGGCCCCAGGCAATTTCGGCTTTTTCACGGATGAAATCGGTGGTAAACAGCGGTTTGATGGTTTTTTTGTCCAGCCCGGCCAGTTGTTCGGGCCAGCAATCGCCTTCAAGCTTCTTGAGGTCCAGTTTGGCCTTGGTGAGGTCCCAGTTGTATTCATTACGCTCGGACAGACCGGCAACGCTCTGTCCGCGCGTCTTCATGGTCTGGATAATCTGATCACCGTCGCGACGGATGCGCAGGGCGACTTTGGCCTGTGCCAGCTCACCCTCGGGGGTATCGAAATACTGGTTCGACAGTTCAAGGCGCTCCCAGCCACTCTTGTTGCGCTTCTTGAGCAACGGGTGTTCGCGCAGTGCAGCGAGGGTCTCGCGGCTGACGCGGAGTTTGATTTCTGTTTCTTTTTGCATGGCCGGGGGAATCCAAACGCTGATACTGATAAACGGGAGCGCAGCCCATGACTGAACGGCTGCTGAGGGCGTCAGTGTACAGGACATGGCCCGAAACGGTTTATTCCTGGGTTGCTATGGCCCTATGATGGGCCGTGTTTAGTCTTGATTACAGGAAGCGTCCATGCCGTTGCCGTCCATGAAAGACCAGTTTGCCGCCTTGATCGCTGCGCCATCGGTGAGCTGCACTCAGCCTTCTCTGGACCAGACCAACCGACCTGTCATCGACCTGCTGGCCGGATGGCTCGGCGACCTGGGTTTTGCCTGCGACATCCAGCAGGTTTCCCCCGGCAAGTTCAATCTGCTGGCAACGTACGGCACAGGCCCTGGCGGTCTGGTGTTGGCGGGTCACAGCGACACCGTGCCGTTCGACGAGGCGTTGTGGAAAACCGATCCCTTGAAGCTGACCGAAGTCGATGGCCGCTGGGTCGGCCTGGGCAGCTGCGACATGAAAGGCTTTTTTGCCCTGATCATCGAAGCGGTGCGTGGCCTGCTGGACCAGCCGTTCAGGCAACCGCTGCTGATCCTCGCCACCTGTGACGAGGAAAGCTCGATGGCCGGTGCCCGTGCGTTGGCAGAGGCCGGACGTCCGCTGGGTCGTGCGGCGGTGATCGGCGAGCCGACCGGACTCAAGCCCATCCGCCTGCACAAGGGCGTTATGATGGAACGCATCGATATTCTCGGGCGCAGCGGTCATTCCTCCGACCCGAGCCTTGGCCACAGCGCACTCGAAGCCATGCATGACGCGATCAGCGAGCTCAAGGGCCTGCGTACGCAATGGCAGGCGCAGCATCGAAATCCACAGTTCACGGTGCCGCAACCGACCCTGAACCTGGGCTGTATTCACGGCGGCGACAACCCGAACCGGATTTGTGGCCAGTGCTCGCTGGAGTTCGACCTGCGCCCGCTGCCGGGTATGGACCCTGAGGTGCTGCGGGCAGCCATTCGACAGAAGCTGCAGCCGCTGGCCGAGCTGCATCAGGTACAGATCGACTACGCACCGCTGTTCCCGGAGTGCGCGCCCTTCGAACAGGTCGCCGACGCTGAACTTGTGCGCGTTGCTGAACGTCTGACCGGTCATACGGCCGCAGCAGTAGCATTCGGCACCGAAGCGCCTTATCTTCAGCGCCTTGGCTGTGAAACGCTGGTGCTCGGCCCGGGCGATATCGCCTGCGCGCATCAGCCGGGGGAATACCTCGAAATGTCACGTCTGGACCCTACAGTGCGTCTGTTACGCCAACTGATCGAACATTATTGCCTGACGCCTCAATGAGTCGGGTTCTACAAGCTGTAAATACAAGGAGATTGCGCGTGTTGCCAAGCCTGTTCCGACGATAACCACCACACCGTTGTGCGTGCTTCTTTTCTTCGTCCATTTTCTCTACAGGCTCTTGTTGTCATGCCCGAATACGTCAACTGGCTTCGCCACGCGTCTCCGTACATCAATGCTCACCGCGATTGCACCTTCGTCGTCATGCTGCCCGGCGACGGCGTTGCGCACCCCAACTTCGGCAATATCGTCCATGACCTGGTGCTGCTGCACAGTCTGGGCGTACGTCTGGTGCTGGTTCACGGCTCCCGCCCGCAGATCGAAAATCGTCTGGCTCAGCGGGGTATCACGCCGCGCTTTCATCGCGACATGCGTATCACCGATACCGAGACCCTGGAGTGCGTGATCGACGCCGTTGGCCAACTGCGCATCTCGATCGAGGCGCGCCTGTCGATGGACATGGCCGCATCGCCCATGCAGGGCTCGCGGTTGCGGGTGACCAGCGGCAACGTGGTCACTGCCCGTCCTATCGGAGTGTTGGAGGGCGTCGATTATCAGCACACCGGCGAAGTGCGTCGGGTTGACCGCAAAGGTATCAATCGCTTGCTGGACGAGCGTCATATCGTGTTGCTGTCGCCGCTGGGTTATTCACCGACCGGCGAGATTTTCAATCTGGCCTGCGAAGACGTCGCGACGCGTGCGGCCATCGATCTTGCTGCTGACAAGCTGCTGTTGTTCGGTGCCGAGACCGGTTTGCTCGACGAACAGGGCCGACTGGTGCGCGAGCTGCGCCCGCAACAGGTACCGGCGCACTTGCAGCGTCTGGGTGGCAATTATCAGGCGGAGCTGCTGGATGCGGCGGCCGAGGCCTGTCGCGGCGGTGTGGCGCGCAGCCATATCGTCAGCTATGCCGAGAACGGCTCGCTGCTGACCGAGCTGTTTACCCGTGACGGTGGCGGTACGCTGGTAGCACAGGAGCAGTTCGAACTGGTTCGCGAGGCGGCCATTGAGGACGTTGGCGGCTTGATGGACCTGATCACGCCGCTGGAAGAGCAGGGCATTCTGGTGCGCCGCTCGCGCGAAGTGCTGGAGCGCGAGATCACTCAGTTCAGCGTGGTCGAGCGGGAAGGGCTGATCATTGCCTGCGCGGCGTTGTACCCGATTGCCGATTCGGAGTCAGGCGAGCTGGCGTGTCTGGCCGTCAACCCGGAATACCGGCACGGTGGGCGCGGCGACGAGTTGCTGGAGCGCATTGAAAACCGCGCCAGAGCCTTGGGCATCAAGACCTTGTTCGTCCTCACTACGCGTACTGCGCACTGGTTCCGCGAGCGGGGTTTCGAGCCCAGCAGCGTCGACCGCCTGCCAAGCGCACGCGCATCGCTGTACAACTACCAGCGTAATTCGAAGATCTTCGAAAAGGCGATATAAGCCTGGGGGCGGGCGCAGAGCGTTCAGAACTGTATGCCGACGCGGAGCGTCGCACGATTGATCGTGCTTCACGCTTCGCCTGGGAGTGCAGTTCGTGACGCCCGGCGTCACCTGTGCATCAGTTGCTGATCGACAGAATGCTCGCCTGATACGAACCCACGAATGTGTCGAAATCCACCACTTCCTCGGTCGCTTCCAGCTCGGCCTGTTCCTCGATGGAGGTTTTGGCCAGGGCTTCGAAGTGCGTCTGCTCTTCGGCACTTAGCGGATGGGTTCGGAAGTATTCGGCGTGGACCTGGCTCTGACGCAAGGAGAAGGCCGTAAAGCCCTCGTTATGCGCTTTCATGCTGGCCAGCACCTGGGCAGAAGGCGTCAGGGAGGCATCGTCGATCTTGGCCTGTTGCACGGCAATCGACTTGATGTGCTCATCGATACCCTGAGCCTGATCGAGCAGTCGGGCTATCGGGGTGATTTTTTCCAGCAGTTCGGTTGCCCAGGTTTTCAGTTCGACAGGGCTTTTGTCACGCTGAAGGTTGAGGCCCGGACGACGCCCTTCCTTGACCACCGCCAGGAAATTCGAGCTGGCGCTGGAACACTCGTGGCTGGCCAGCTGCTGGCTTTCCTCGAGTGCGCAGTACAGCACAAACGCATCGATAAAGCGCGACTGCTCCAGGCTGATACCGGTAGGCAGGAACGGGTTGATGTCCAGACAACGAACTTCGACGTACTGCACGCCACGGGCCACCAGCGCCTGAATGGGGCGTTCGCCGCTATAAGTCACGCGCTTGGGACGGATGTTAGAGTAATACTCGTTTTCGATCTGCAGCACGTTGGTGTTGAGCTGCACCCACTCGCCATTACGATCATGAGTGCCGACATCGACGTAGGGCTTGTAAGGCGTGGCCACCGCCTTGCGCAGGCTGTCGGTGTAGCTGACCAGATCGTTGTAGCAAGGGGTCAGATCGGCCTGGGCATCGCTCTGATAACCCAGATCGCTCATGCGCAGGCTGGTGGCGTATGGCAGGTACAACGTATCGGCATCGAAGTGCTGTTCCAGCTGATGCTTGCGGCCACGCAGGAAACCCGCATCCAGTGCCGGTGAAGCTCCGAACAGGTACATCAGCAGCCAGCTGTAACGGCGGAAATTACGGATCAGCGCGATGTAGGAATGCGACTGGTAATCCCGCGCGTCACCCGCAAAGTCCTCGGTCTGCTTGAGCAGCGCCCAGGCATCTTCCGGCAGCGAGAAATTGTAGTGAATGCCGGCGATACACTGCATGGTCTTGCCATAGCGCAGCGCCAGGCCTTTGCGGTACACGTATTTGAGCTTGCCGATGTTCGACGTGCCGTAATAGGCGATCGGTATGTGCTCCTCGTCGGGCAAGGGGCATGGCATCGACGGGCTCCAGAGCAACTCGTCTCCCAGCTTGCTGTAGGCGAAGCGATGGATCTTGTCCAGGCTGTCGATGGTCTCGGCCGGGTTCTTCAGCGCTGGCGTAATGAACTCCAGCAACGATTCGGAATAGTCGGTCGTGACCTGGCCATTGGTCAGTGCGGCACCCAGAGCTTGCGGGTGAGGCGTCTGTGCCAGTTCTGCCGTTGCGGTAACGCGCAGGCACTCGCGCTCGATACCGTGCAGGCACTGCTCCAGCAGAGAAAGGTGGTCACGCTCGCCGAGCAATGCAAGACGACGGTTTAAAAGTTCGCTCAAGGTGTAATCCTTCACGCATCGGTCGCCCCGATATGGGGGTGGACTTGACGGTCTACAAGGGTGAAGAAAGGAACTGGCGTAGTCGCCTGGTTGGTCTGTAGCGCCTGTTCACAATCACTGCTCTTTGTCGTACCACCCAAATGGACTCGGCACCACGCTAATGGTGCCGAAATTAACCCAAATGATGTGGATACGGCTAGGTTCTGTTCACCGTGATTGCTTTCATCAGCCTTTATCGCGGTCTAGATGACCGCGAACGTGCCCTGAGCCTTGGCGACCAGCTTGTCACCCTGGACGACTTCGGCCTCAACCACAAGTGTCCGGCGACCTGCGTGCAGCACCCTGGCAATGCATAGCACTTCGCCGTCGGATACGCCGCGCACGTAGTTGATCTTGCACTCGATGGTGACACTGCGCTGGTCGAAACCGTGGACACTGGAACAGGCCAGCCCCATGGCGATATCGACCAGGCTGAAGATTGCCCCGCCGTGCATCACGTTGCCGCGATTGCGCAGATGCGCCTCCAGTGGCAACGCAACTTTGGCAACGCCTTCGTCCAGACGCCGCAGTTCGCAGCCGAGCATCTTGAAATAGGCGCTGTGGGTCAGATCCTCCGGAATGTCCATCAGCGCTTCTTCAGTTGCTTGGCGTTGGCGAATAGCGAAGCCATGGCGTTGTTGGCTGGCGCGGGTGCTGTGGTTTCCTTGCGCGGGGCGCTGTTCTGCTGACGAGGCGAAGAGCCTGGACGCGCGCCGCGTGCGCCGTCGATCTTCTCGCCAGGCGTGTCGCTCATGCGCATCGACAGACCGACACGTTTGCGCGGGATGTCGACTTCCATGACCTTCACTTTCACCACATCACCGGCCTTGACCGCTTCCCGCGGGTCCTTGATGAACTTCTCGGAAAGTGCCGAGATGTGTACCAGGCCGTCCTGATGCACGCCGATATCGACGAACGCACCAAAGTTGGTGACGTTGGTCACAACGCCTTCGAGGATCATGCCCAGTTGCAGGTCCTTGAGGTCTTCGACCCCGTCCTGAAACTCCGCCGTCTTGAACTCCGGACGCGGATCGCGGCCCGGTTTTTCAAGTTCCTGCAGGATGTCGGTGACCGTTGGCAGACCAAAGGTCTCGTCGGTGAATTTTTTCGGGTCCAGCCGCTTGAGAAAGCTGGCATCGCCGATCAACGAGCGAATATCACGGTCGGTTTCAGCCGCAATACGCTGTACCAGCGGGTAGGCTTCCGGGTGAACCGCAGAAGCGTCCAGCGGGTTGTCGCCGGTCATGACGCGCAGGAAGCCTGCGGCCTGTTCGTACGTCTTTTCGCCCAGACGACTGACTTTTTTCAGCGCTGCGCGAGTCTTGAACGCGCCGTTTTCGTCGCGATGCGCAACGATGTTCTGCGCCAGTGTGGTATTGAGGCCGGAAATCCGCGCCAACAGTGCCACCGACGCGGTGTTCACGTCCACGCCCACGGCGTTCACGCAGTCTTCAACCACCGCGTCCAGGCCGCGAGCCAGCTTGAGCTGTGAAACGTCGTGTTGATACTGGCCGACACCAATGGATTTCGGATCGATTTTCACCAGTTCGGCGAGCGGATCCTGCAAGCGACGGGCGATGGAGACTGCGCCACGGATCGACACGTCCAGGTCCGGGAATTCCCTCGCCGCCAGTTCTGACGCCGAATAGACCGAAGCACCGGCTTCGGAGACCATGACCTTGGTCATTTTCAGGCCTGGGTATTTTTTGATCAGCTCGGCCGCCAGCTTGTCGGTTTCGCGGCTGGCAGTACCGTTGCCGATGGCGATCAGATCAACCGAATGTTTGGCGCACAGGGCTGCCAGCACGGCGATGGTCTGATCCCACTGGTTCTTCGGCACGTGTGGATAGACGGTCGCGTAGTCGAGCAGCTTGCCAGTGGCATCTACCACGGCGACCTTGCAGCCGGTGCGCAAGCCCGGGTCCAGGCCCAGCGTGGCACGCTGGCCGGCTGGCGCGGCCAGCAACAGGTCGTGCAGGTTGTGGGCGAAAACGTTGATTGCCTCGGTTTCTGCACCATCGCGCAGCTCGCCCAGCAGGTCGGTTTCCAGGTGGCTGTACAGCTTGACCTTCCAGGTCCAGCGCACCACTTCGGCCAGCCACTTGTCTGCAGGGCGGTTCTGGTTCTGGATGCCGAAGCGCTCGCCGATCATCAGTTCGCACGGGTGCATGGCACCTGGCAGTTCTTCGCCGACTTTCAAGGCGGAACTGAGGAAACCTTCGTTTCGGCCCCGGAAAATCGCCAGCGCACGGTGCGACGGCATGCTCTTGAGCGGCTCGTCATGTTCGAAATAGTCGCGGAACTTGGCACCTTCCTCTTCCTTGCCCGGCACAACGCGTGCGCTGATCACTGCTTCCTGCTTGAGGAAGCTGCGCAGCTTGTCCAGCAGCGAAGCGTCTTCGGCAAAACGCTCCATCAGGATGTACTTGGCACCTTCCAGCGCGGCTTTCACATCGGCCACGCCTTTGTCGGCGTCGACAAAGCGGGCTGCTTCGGTCTCAGGGGCGAGGCTCGGGTCGTTGAACAGGCCGTCAGCCAGCTCGCCGAGGCCTGCTTCGAGGGCGATCTGGCCCTTGGTACGGCGTTTCTGCTTATAAGGCAGATATAAATCTTCAAGACGGGTCTTGGTGTCGGCGAGCTTGATGTCGCGAGCCAGCTCCGGGGTCAGCTTGCCTTGCTCTTCGATGCTGGCAAGAATGCTGACACGCCGGTCATCCAGTTCGCGCAGATAGCGCAGGCGTTCTTCCAGATGGCGCAATTGCGTGTCATCAAGACTGCCGGTCACTTCCTTGCGGTAGCGGGAAATGAAGGGCACGGTCGAGCCTTCATCCAGTAGTGCTACGGCCGCTGCGACCTGTTGTGGGCGTACGCCGAGTTCTTCGGCGATGCGGCTGTTGATGCTGTCCATAAAACCACCTGGAGTTGTGAGCAAAAAACTGGGCTATGTACGAATGGCCTTGCCTGAGTATCGTCCGCCAGGATTTATTTTCAGCGCTGGCGAACTGCCATATGACCAGCGTTGCCTGACTTTGAGGGCGGCGCATTATACCCGGCGAAGGCGGATTAGGGGATCGGCCGACAAATGTGGTCTTTTTTCGGCGAAAAAGCATGCACAAGTGCCGCCTCCAGTAAAATCTGCTAACAATGCACAAGGTGCGCATCACCGCAGCTACGCCATAATGCGCCCCGAGATCAGAGGAGCATCCGATGAGCAGCACCGCACAAAATGCTGAAGGCGAAAAAATCCTTATTGTCGATGACGATCCGGGGCTGAGCAGTCTCCTGGAGCGTTTTTTCACCAGCAAGGGCTACCGTGCCCGCGCCGTGGCAAACGTGGAGCAAATGGACCGGCTATTGGCCCGTGAGGTTTTCAACCTTGTGGTGCTGGACCTGATGCTGCCCGGAGAAGACGGCCTTTCAGCCTGCCGTCGTCTGCGTGCCGCGAACAATCAGGTGCCGATTATCATGCTGACCGCCAAGGGCGATGAGCTGAGCCGTATCAAGGGGCTCGAACTGGGGGCTGACGATTACCTGGCCAAGCCGTTCAATCCGGACGAGCTGATGGCTCGCGTCAAGGCGGTATTGCGTCGTCAGGCTGCACCGGTGCCCGGTGCCCCCGGTAGCGAGGACGAGTCAGTCAGTTTCGGCGATTACGTACTGTCTCTGGCCACCCGCGAGCTCAAGCGTGGCGAAGAAGTGCACATGCTCACCACGGGTGAGTTCGCGGTACTCAAGGCGCTGGTCATGCACGCTCGCGAGCCGCTGACCCGTGACAAACTGATGAACCTGGCCCGTGGCCGGGAGTGGGATGCACTGGAGCGATCCATCGACGTACAGATTTCCCGTCTGCGTCGCCTGATCGAGCCGGATCCTTCCAAGCCCCGCTATATCCAGACCGTCTGGGGCGTAGGCTATGTATTCGTTCCGGATGGTGCCGGCAGTCGCTGATAACCTGGTTCTCAGCACAGAAATCCGTCATTTCTGCCAGTTACGTCGGTAATCTTCCGTAAGGTTATCGACGTACTGGTTTTTTGCGTTCGTCCATCGGGTCCGGCCCGCGTTCGGCAAACCTGCGAGCCTCGCTCGCCCTGCAAAGTGTATGGCTGCAGTTATGAAGACTCCGCTCTGGTTCCCGCAAAGCTTTTTCTCTCGCACGCTCTGGCTGGTGCTCATCGTCGTGCTGTTTTCCAAGGCCCTGACGCTGGTTTATCTGCTGATGAACGAAGACGTTCTGGTCGACAGGCAATACAGCCACGGCGTTGCGCTGACTTTGCGCGCTTACTGGGCGGCCGATGAAAACGATCGCGAGGCAATTGCCGAAGCGGCTGGCCTGATTCGCGTGGTCGGCGGTGGCGTGCCGGAGGGTGAACAACACTGGCCTTACAGCGAGATATATCAGCGGCAGATGCAGGCGGAGCTGGGTGCAGATACCGAAGTGCGTTTGCGTGTGCACGCACCGCCCGCGCTATGGGTAAGGGCACCGAGCCTGGGGGACGGCTGGCTGAAAGTGCCGCTATATCCTCACCCGCTGCGTGGCCAGAAGATCTGGAGCGTGCTGGGCTGGTTCCTCGCCATCGGGTTGCTTTCCACGGCATCGGCCTGGATTTTCGTGCGCCAATTGAATCAGCCGCTCAAGCGACTGGTCTTTGCGGCTCGGCAACTGGGGCAGGGCCGCAGCGTGCGTTTGCCGGTCAGTGACACGCCGAGCGAGATGACCGAGGTCTATCGCGCCTTCAACCAGATGGCCGAGGACGTCGAACAGGCCGGGCAGGAGCGTGAGCTGATGCTGGCGGGCGTTTCCCATGACTTGCGCACGCCGCTGACGCGTCTGCGCCTGTCTCTGGAATTGATGAACGACAATGAGTTCTCTGAAGGCATGGTGCGGGATATCGAGGATATGGACGCCATTCTCGATCAGTTCCTGGCGTTCATTCGCGATGGGCGTGACGAAGAGATCGAAGAGGTCGATCTGGGGCATCTGGTGCGTGATGTGGTTGCGCCCTTCAATAACGATGAAGACAGCATCCGTCTGTGTCTTGAGCCGATTCCGCCCTTTCCGCTAAGGCGCGTATCGATGAAGCGTCTGCTGACCAATCTGATCGGCAACGCCAGGCATCATGCCGGTAACGGTATCGAGGTGGCCGCTTACGTGTCCGGCGACAGGAACGCGCCGTACGTGGTGTTGAGCGTACTCGACAGAGGCGCGGGTATCGATCCGTCCGAGCTGGACACCATCTTCAACCCGTTCATTCGCGGTGATCGTGCCCGCAGCGGTAAAGGGACTGGCCTGGGGCTGGCGATCGTCAAGCGCATCGCAGCAATGCATGGCGGCAATGTCGAGTTGAGAAACCGATCAGGCGGCGGTCTGGAGGCTCGGGTACGTCTGCCATTGGGGCTGATGCTGCCAAGGGACGCTATCTGACCGGAATGGAATCAACGAGGGGTATAAAACGAGGGGTATAACAAGGAAGAGTCGCGAGGGAGATAAAGCGGGTATAAAGCGCCGTGCAGGGTCGCGGAGAGCGCTTGAAAGGTCAAAGCTTTCTCAAGGACTTGCACGGCAGCTTGCCTGACCCGGCCCTCGGCGGAGGTACTCCCTGTACCCCTAGGTCACGCCGATCCATTCGATCAACGCATCCCGGCCCCTTGGTCATGCGCGCACCTTCCTCAGGCCGCACAAATCAGAAAGATGTCGACTCTGCAGTCGACATCTTTCTTCTGGATCAATACCAGTCAGGGTCTTTGCGCAGCTCTTCATTCAAGAGCTTTTGCATACCCTCGTCAGGCTTACCCAGATAGCGGTAAGTGGCATGACGAGTGGGTGACTTATCTGCAGGAAGACCTGCAGGTACTTCAACCAACATGGCGTAAGCATCTTCCTTGTCGAGGCTGAAGGCCACGATCAGGCGCTTGCTTTTGCACGTATCGGCAGTTTCGCAAAGCGGTCCGACGAGGTACTTGTCGCCGTCCTCGGTGGCCGCTGTCATCTGCTGCTGGGAAGCACCGGACAGGTTGATCACCCAATCCGGCAACCGCTCTTCCTTCTTGACGACCTTCGCCCAGGTTGTGCGGTACTCGGGTGCCGAACTCAAGAGTTCATTGACCCGCGACTGTCCATCATTGGCTGCCATGACCATGACGCTGCCGCCCATCAACAGGGCGGCGGCCAGTGTGCGAAATGACGTGTGCATTATCAGCCTCGACCGCGACGACCGAAGAAGAACGACACAACGAACATCACCAGGAATACGACAAACAGGATCTTGGCGATACCGGTAGCCGTGCCCGCGATACCACCGAAGCCCAGTACTGCAGCAACAATGGCGATGATCAGAAACGTGATTGCCCAACTCAACATGGTGATACTCCTTTTTGGTGCCGTTTTAATATGAATGCTGCTTTTTTTCAGGTCGGGTCAAAAAACCCATTTTTGCTGTGGAGCGACTTCATCTACAGACACCAGGCCATCGACAGGGCGGAGGCTGGAGGAAACATCCTTGACCGCTGGAGCGCTTACACCGCGATACGAGATGCTGCTGGTGTGGATGAATTGCTGTCTGGCTTGAGTTGCCTCGTTGGCTTGATTCCAACGCTGGAACTGCTGAATGGCGATCAGAGTGACAAGCAGGGCGAGGAGCAGGAAAAGGCCTTGCTGGATATGCAGGGGAGAGATACGCAATTGTGCAATACGCTGGCTGTTCATCTGCAAACTCCCCTGGCCTGAGTGGGCATTCAATCTGATGGGTCATTGTGTATCGACCTTGTTGAAGGAGTTATTGCAGACTGCATGCCAGTTTTTGTCTGGCTTTTAAATTCAATAAAATCAATAAGTTATGACGTTTGCGGGATAAGCCCTACGAGCAAGCTGCACGATTACACCTTTGTAATCGTGCGTTCTGCACGAAGCGTTTGACGTTTTGCGTGCGCCTGTTCAGCCTGCGCTGCGCGCCATGACCTTCAGGGCGTCGCCATTCACTCCCTTGACGCCACGAATGTTTCGCGCGATCTCAACGGCCAGTTCCTTCTCCGCGAAGTTGGCAACCACGCCATTCAGGCTTACCACTCCGGCTTTGGTATCCACTTTGATGTTCAGTCCGTCCAGCGTCCGGCTGTAAATCAGGCTCGCCTTGACCTTACTGGTGATCCACGCGTCGCTCATTTCTTCGGTCGGGGACAGCGATTGAGGCTGTGTCTTGGCTGCAATGGAATCGGCTGCGCTCAGGCTGATCAGGTTGTTGACGCTCACCACACCATCAGTATTGCTTGCCAGGCTGCCCGCCAGCTCCTTGGCTTCCGGGCTCTGCGCCCGGCCCTTGAGGGTGACCACCCCATCCTTGCTGTCGACATCGATGGTCAGCGCTTCAGTCACGCTGCTCCACAGCAATTTGGATTTCACTGTCGCGACCAGCGTCGCATCTTCAAATCGCTGGGCCATATGGGTTCGCGTACCGGGTTCGCTGGCAACCGCAGCGTCCACTTCCAATTGGTTATCAACCTTCTCGATACCCTTGGTATCCAGTGCAATGCGCTCGGCCAGCTCGCGATCCACTTCGTTTTCGACCTTGCCCTTGAGAATCGCGGTGCCTTGTTGCACGTCTACATCGATCTTGAACGGGCTCAAATGCTTGTTCAGCGCGAAAGCTGTCCAGATCGAACCTTCCTGACGCGCCTCGGCAAGCTGTGTGGGCAGGTCAGGCTGGGCCAGTACCGGACCGCTGCCAAGTAACGCAGCGGCGGACGTGATCAGAGCAATCTTTTTCAGTGAAAACATATGAGTGTTCCTTTTGCGGTGGGATTTCGTCTCCGAATGGACGGTTTTAACGACATAAACGCGGATTAATCAGGCTGTTCGCCATTAGGCGATCAGAAAGCTACCATGCATGCCGAAGAATCAATCAGAATTGACCATGCAACTTGCCCGATGATTCCGAGACTAACTGAGACAATTCATTAAGGAGCGTAGGAAAAATGGAAGCAGCCACTGAGAATCAGGGCCGTATTCTGCTTGTGGACGATGAGTCCGCCATCCTCCGCACTTTCCGGTACTGTCTGGAAGACGAAGGCTACAGTGTCGCCACTGCCAACAGCGCAGCCCAGGCTGACACGCTCATGCAACGCCAGGTATTCGACCTGTGCTTTCTCGATTTGCGCCTGGGTGAAGACAACGGCCTGGATGTGCTGGCGCAGATGCGTATTCAGGCACCGTGGATGCGTGTGGTCATCGTGACCGCGCACTCGGCGGTCGATACCGCTGTCGACGCCATTCAGGCGGGTGCAGCCGACTATCTGGTAAAGCCGTGCAGCCCGGATCAACTGCGCCTTGCCACCGCCAAGCAGCTTGAGGTGCGACAACTGTCTGCACGTCTTGAGGCACTGGAAGGCGAAGTCCGCAAACCGAAGGACGGGCTGGATTCTCACAGCCCTTCCATGATGGCCATTCTGGAAACGGCCCGTCAGGTTGCGGTGACCGATGCCAACATCCTGATTCTCGGTGAGTCGGGTACAGGTAAAGGCGAGCTGGCCCGGGCTATTCACGGCTGGAGCAAACGGGCGAAGAAGTCCTGTGTGACGATCAACTGCCCCTCGCTCACTGCAGAGTTGATGGAAAGCGAACTGTTCGGCCACAGTCGAGGGGCGTTCACCGGTGCCAGCGAAAGTACCCTGGGCCGGGTAAACCAGGCGGATGGCGGCACGCTGTTCCTCGACGAGATCGGCGACTTCCCGCTGACGCTGCAGCCCAAGTTGCTGCGCTTCATCCAGGACAAGGAGTACGAGCGTGTGGGGGACCCGGTTACCCGGCGTGCCGATGTGCGCATTCTGG
The DNA here is from genome assembly GCF_001400735.1 of Pseudomonas caricapapayae. Taxonomy (GTDB): domain Bacteria; phylum Pseudomonadota; class Gammaproteobacteria; order Pseudomonadales; family Pseudomonadaceae; genus Aquipseudomonas; species Aquipseudomonas caricapapayae. Next base: position 31,223 of record NZ_LJPW01000104.1, on the reverse strand, counting down.
CCGCCACCAACCTCAATCTGGAGGACATGGTGCGCAGCGGACGCTTCCGTGAGGACCTGCTGTATCGCCTGAACGTAATCACCCTTAATCTGCCTGCCCTGCGTGAGCGCAGCGAAGACATTCTGACCCTGGCAGACCGGTTTCTGGCGCGCTTCGTCAAGGAGTACGCCCGACCGGCGCGCGGGTTCAGCGAGGAGGCCCGCGCAGCGCTGCTCAACTACCGTTGGCCGGGCAACATTCGTGAACTGCGTAACGTGATCGAGCGTGCCAGCATCATCTGCCCGCAGGAGCGTGTGGAAGTCAGTCACTTGGGCATGGCCGAGCAGCCAGCGAACAATGCACCGCGTGTCGGAGCGGCCTTGAGCCTGGACGAGCTTGAAAAAGCGCACATCGGTGCCGTGCTGGCGACCAGTGAAACCCTCGATCAGGCTGCCAAAACGCTGGGTATCGATGCGTCGACGCTGTATCGAAAACGTAAACAGTACAACCTGTGAAAGGCCTTAAATGAAGCTGGCCATGAAACTGCGCACTCGCCTCTTTCTGAGTATTTCGGCACTTATCACGGTCGCTTTGCTCGGGCTGCTGCTGGGGCTCGTCAGCGTCATGCAGATGGCCCGGACTCAGGAATCGCTGATTCAGCACAATTTCGCCATTCTTGATCTGGGTCTGAAGTTGCGCCAGAACCTGGGCGATCAACTGGTTTTGATGACGGGTGCCAACCGCGATCAGGCCGAACTGGAAAGAATCCAGACTCAATTTGAAGAGCTGCTGGAAGAGGGTTCGGCGCAGGATACCCAGCAGAACGTGCGTAACGGGTTCGAGAAGACCCGGGGCGACTATCAGCGGTTCATCGAAACCTGGAAGCAATACGGGACTGACCTGCGAGGCATACGTGGCAACCCGCAACTGAGCGAAAGCTTCGATAACTTGCGCAACGGCCTGCTGGATGTGCATCGCAAGGCGTTGGAGAACATCAGCAGCGCGGAGATCAATTCCAGGGATCGTGCGCTGTGGATTGCGGGCCTGCTGGGGCTGGTCGGGCTGGCAGTGCTGTGCATCGGTTTTGTGACCGCGCATGGCATCGCCCGTCGTTTCGGTGCGCCGATCGAAGCGCTGGCGAAAGCCGCGGACCGCATTGGTGAAGGCGATTACGAGGTGACGCTGCCTATTTCCTCTGCCGCCGAGATGAACCTTCTGACTCGGCGCTTTGGCATCATGGCCGAAGCCCTGCGTCAGCATCAGGCGACCAATGTCGATGAGTTACTGGCGGGCCAGCAGCGTCTGCAAGCGGTTCTCGACAGTATCGACGATGGCTTGCTGATGATTGATCGTCAGGGCCGTCTGGAGCACTTGAATCCTGTGGCCCAACGCCAGCTTGGCTGGGACGAAAGTCGCCTGGGGCAGAGTCTCGGAGAGGCGTTGAGCCGTCCGGAGCTGGACGAACAGCTGCATCTGGTGCTGCGTGGCGGAACGCTCGAGCGCGCTCCGGAAGACCTGGCCATTGACATCGACGGCGAGTCCCGACTGCTGACCTATAGCATGACACCGGTCAGCCATACCAAAGGCCACATCCTCGGTGCGGTCATGGTTCTGCATGACGTCACCGAGCAGCGCGCGTTCGAGCGAGTGCGCAGCGAGTTTGTCCTGCGTGCCTCGCATGAGTTGCGCACGCCGGTCACGGGCATGCACATGGCGTTCGGTCTTCTTCAGGAACGTCTGCATTTCGCCCCTGAGACCCGTGAGGCCGATCTGCTCAATACGGTCACCGAAGAAATGCAGCGCCTGATGCAGCTCATCAATGACCTGCTGAATTTCTCGCGTTACCAGAACGGCCTGCAGAAACTCAAACTGGCACCATGCTCCATCGAAACCCTGCTGGAAGAAGCCAGGGCGCGATTCGAGGAAAAGGCCGTCGAGCAGGACATCGTACTGATGCTGGATATGCAGGAGCCCATGCCACGCCTGCATGCTGACCAGTCGCAACTTGAGCGGGTACTGGACAACCTGTTGGACAATGCGTTGCGGCATACGCCGCAGAACGGCCTGATTCGTCTGCAGGCCAGGCGCCATGGCGAGCGGGCGATCATCAGTGTCGAAGACAACGGCGAGGGCATTGCCTACGGGCAGCAGGGGCGAATTTTCGAACCCTTCGTGCAGGTCGGTCGCAAAAAAGGCGGGGCCGGGCTCGGGCTGGCGCTATGCAAGGAGATTGTCCAGTTGCACGGCGGGCGTATGGGCGTTTATTCAAGGCCGGGACAGGGCACGCAGTTCTACATGGCGTTGCCGCTCTGAGGGCTTGAGCACCAGGCCCTCATCGGTTGACTGAGTGCCAGCCTTCATACGCTTCAATTCGAGTGATTGAGCACCTGCAGGATGGCCGCGCTCTGTGCGTCAGGCTCGCCGTCGAAGCGTGCCGGGCGATAGTGCATCTGGAAAGCGGCCAGTACCTGACGTGTCGCGACGTCCAGCTCGCCGGTCTGCGGAGTGCTGTAGCCAAGGCGCGCCAACTGCTGCTGGAACCAGGTGATGCTTGGCAGGTTGGTTGCCAACAGTGCCTGACGCTGGGCAACCTGGCGTTCGTCCGGCCAGTTCCCCAGACCTTCGGCAGCGAGGCGTTTCCACGGGAACAGCGGCCCCGGGTCCTGTTTGCGCAACGGGGCTATGTCGCTATGACCGATGATGTGTCTGGGGTCGATCCTGTTGCGCTTGACGATGTCCTTGAGCAGGACAATGATCGACTGGGTCTGTGCTTCGGTGTACGGATACCACAGCCGACCTGTCGGTGTTTCCTTGAAGCCCGGATTGACGATCTCGATGCCGATCGAACTGGAGTTGAGCCAGGTACGGCCTTCCCACTCGCTTTCACCGGCATGCCAGGCACGCGCGCTTTCATCGACCAGCTTGTAGATGGTCGCCTTGCTGTCGTCACCGATCAGGTAGTGGGCGCTGACCTCGCCATGGGTCAGTAACTGCAGCGAGCGCTCCAGTGAAGTCGAGGTGTAATGCATCACCACGTACTGAGCACGGCCATCGAAGTTCACCGATGGATGGCTGGTGTCCAGCCTGGGGCCACTGGCGCAGGCAGTGAGGACGAGCAACAGGAAGGCGGAAAAATACAGTTTCATGGATTGGCAGCGTCAGCGGGAAATGCAACATCATAACAAAATGTGTGCAAATAGCTTTGGCGGCGAAGCATTCGTTCAGATCAAAATGTTTCAGCCTTGCTCGACCCGGTTCCGGCCATTTTCCTTGGCCTTGTACAGCGCCTGATCGGCGCGCTTGATCGCTGTGTCACTTCGTTCAGTCGTTCGAAAAGCCGTTACCCCGATGGACACAGTGATCGTGACCCGCTCGCCCTTGAAGTGAAACGGGCAGGCTTCTACTGCAGCGCGCAGCTCGTCCAGCAAGGTCAGCCCTATGGCGGGAGGTGTCGCAGGCAGCAGCATGACAAATTCCTCGCCACCAAACCGTGCAAGAAAATCGTCGCCACGCAGGCGCTTTCTGAAGACGTTGGCAACAATTTTCAGCACCTTGTCGCCAGCCAGGTGGCCGTATCCGTCATTGATGCGTTTGAAGTGGTCCAGGTCCAGGATGCACACCAGCAGGCTGTTTTTTTCGTGCTGCCACCGGCTCATCTCCTGTTCGAGGCGCTCGCCCCAGGCTGCACGATTGGGCAAGCCGGTGAGCGGGTCGATCAAGGCCTTTTGGCGCTGTTCTTCCAGATGGGTTCTGAAACCCAGAGCTTCCTGCTCCATGCTTGCCACGCGTGCTGCCAATCCCTGGAGCCGTGAGGCGACTTCCCGCTCGCGTGCGTCACGCTTGAGCTGGTAGTGATCCATAGTACTGAGCAAGCCTTCGAAACGGTTGTCGAGCACCTGCTTCAAACTGGTCAGGTCGGACGCGTCCTGAACGCTTATCTGCAGGCCGCCGACCTGTTCGCGCAATTGTTCGTTCAGGTCGCGTGCGGTGGACTGATCCTCGGCATGATCTTCGCTGGCGGCCTGCAAGTGGCTCTGAAAGGATTCGAGCCGTTCGTTGAGCTGTTTGAGATAGGTGCCGAATTCCTGTTGGCCACCGTTATTGATTGCCAGCATCAGTACCGCCAGATCGTCGAGGATCGGCAGCAGTTCGTACCAGTTGAGCCCATGTTTCAAGCGTAACTGCATATCCTCGACCTGCGGACGGAAGTGTTCCGACAATGTCAGGTCGTCGAGCAGGCCGAGCAGTGTTTCCTCAATGTGCGCAGCCACCGAGCTGTAGCTGGGTTCTGGCGAGGTGGGTAGCGAATAACCTTCTTCGCCTTCTGTCGCTTCGGTTTCTGATTCGGCATCGTCTGGCGGCTCTTCCACGCTCAACACGATTGGCCGCTGCTGGTAAGGCACCCACGGAACGGGTGCCAGCATGTCTGTGAAATCAAGAGGTTCGACGGGAATAGCAACAGGTTCGGCGACGGGTTCGATCAGCGCTGGTGCAATGGCTGCTGCTGCGGCTGGCAATGGCGCAGGCGCTTCAGATGTTGCAGTGCTGGTGACATCGGTCTGTGGGGCAGGTGTCGGCGGAGGTGGCTCGATCCTGGTCTCTCGGTCAATGAGGGAAGGAGCCGTCTCCTCGATCCCGGCAACGACGACGTCTGGTGAAGCATGAGCATTCGCGTCTTCAGGTTCAATGTGTGCTTCATGCCGGTCCTCGGCAGAGGGGGCATGTTCGGGATGAGCAGCTTCGGAAGAGTGCTCGTTGCCATGTTCGTCCCGCGAACCGAACAGGCGTTGCAGCAGCCCCTGACGCGGGCCTTCTTCGTGCTTTTCGAGCAGCGTCAGAGCCTGACCCTGCAAGCCACTCAACTCGCTGAGCAGCAAGGGCAGTTCGCGTGCCTGCGACGCACGCTCTTCAAGATCCTTGGCAAAGCGCTTGAGTGGCTTGCGCACTTCTCTTGGCAGCGGCAGCGCTTGCAGCTGCGTAACCAGTGCGGTCAGCGCCGAGCCAATCTGCCCAACCCGCACTTCACGGCGATGTTCCGAGTCCAGCACGGCTTTTTCGAGACGCGGGATCAATGCTGCCAGACCGGCGTCCATATCGTCCTTGCGGACAATTTCCCGCATTTCCTTCATGCACTCATCGACGGCGCGGTCAGACCCTTCTGCTGCCAGGCTACTGCGCACCAGGCCGCGCCGCAGCAGGTCGAGCCGCGCATCCCAGCGCTTTTCAAGCTTGTCCTGTTGCTCGATTCCTTTGAGGTACTTCTCTTTCCAACGCTCCGCGTCGTCGCTCATGCAAGGTTTCCACCAGAGGGCACAGGCAGCGAGTCCCCACGCAGTGAGTCAGGCAGGCGAATCTCGACAGCAACCGGCAGGTGATCGGAAATGGGTTGCGCCAGCACCTGTACGCGTTCGAGCGTCAGGGTCGGGCTGAGCAGAATATGATCGAGGCAGCGTTGTGGTCGCCAGCTGGGAAAGGTCGCTTCGATTTGTGGTGCCAGCAGGCCCAGATCCCGAAGCGGCGAGTGTTCCAGCAGATCATTGGCGTGGGTGTTCATGTCGCCCATCAGCACCTGATGACGATAACCGCCGATCAGCTCGCGAATGTACGCCAATTGGCGAGTTCTGGTACGGGTGCCCAGAGCCAGGTGCATCATGACGACCACCAGCGCATCCTCGCCTTCGCCGAAACGGACAAGAATCGCCCCACGTCCGGCCGGGCCTGGTAGTGGATGATCCTCGATCTTGGCCGGGCGCAAGCGGCTCAACACACCATTGCTGTGCTGCGCGAGTCGACCGAGGTTGCGATTGAGTTGCTGGTACCAGTACGGAAAGCCACCCAGCTGAGCAAGGTGCTCGACCTGATTGACGAAGCCGGAGCGCATGCTGCCGCCGTCGACTTCCTGTAGCGCCACCAGATCGAAGTCATGGATCAGGTCGCCGATCTTCTGCAGATTGGCCGCCCGTCCCCCATGCGGCAGCAGATGCTGCCAGCTGCGCGTCAGGTAATGATGGTAGCGTTGGGTACTGATACCGACCTGGATATTGAAACTGAGCAAACGCAGCCTGCCGTCTTCCGGCAAACCGTTTTGCATCAGATGATGTTCGTTGACCTGCGGATCATGCAGGCCAACGATACGGGTGCTGCCTTTGCCCCAGCGGCGCATGATGTGCGCTTACTTGGCGGCTGTGGTAGCCGCTCGCTCTTTGGCAATCAACTGGTCGGCAACTTCCAGGGTCTTTTCCGGACCGCCGGCAGAACCCAGGTCAAAGCGGTACTTGCCGTTCACGATCATGGTCGGCACGCCAGTCACTTCGTACTTCTTGGCCAGTTCCTTGTACTGCGCAATCTTACCTTTCACTGCGAAGGAATCGAATGTCTTGAGGAAGGTATCCTTGTCGATGCCTTGAGTGGCCAGGAAGTCAGCCATGTCATTCTTGTCGGTCAGACGCTTGCCGCCTTTCTGGATGGCTTCGAATACGGCAGCGTGAACCTTGTGCTCGACGCCCATGGTGTCCAGCGTGATAAACAGTTGGCCGTGAGCGTCCCAAGGGCCGCCGAACATGGCCGGGATACGTACGAATTTCACGTCGGACGGTAGTTTTTCAACCCATGGATTGATGGTGGGCTCGAATGCATAGCAATGCGGGCAGCCATACCAGAACACCTCGACGACTTCGATCTTGCCTGGCTCGGCAACAGGCACAGCGCTTGCCAGCTCTACGTATTGCTTGCCGGCCTCGATGGGCGTAGCAGCCTGGGCGGACATACCGAACAGACTGGCGGCAACCAGAGCGGCGCTGATGATCAGATTACGCATGCTTTACTCCTGAGCAGATTGAATCGCCTTCAGGCGACGGTGGTTTCGACCGGGCAAGAGGGCTTGAGTTCGTTAGTGTAACGCCGAGGTTGTAAAAGTGGGCGGCCATGGACGGCCTTTTTGCATAAGGAGTGAAGCAGGTCATGTCTGAATGTTCCAGCTCCTGGCCAGAGCACCCCGACAGGCTGTGAGTATGGGGCGGGTGGCAGGTGTGTCATTATATACTCACGCATCCAAACGAACCCGACACCTCCTGCCGCTCCCCTTGCAGGCAGGGCCTTCACCGGAAATCACATGCAACTCAAAAACCCCATCCTCGGTCTGTGCCAACAGGCCACGTTCATGCTCAGTGCCGCCAAGGTCGACCAATGCCCCGACGACGAAGGGTTTGAAGTCGCATTTGCCGGTCGCTCCAATGCGGGCAAATCGAGCGCGCTGAACACCCTGACCCATGCCAGCCTGGCGCGTACGTCCAAGACGCCGGGACGCACTCAACTGCTGAACTTCTTCGGACTGGATGACGATCGACGTCTGGTCGACCTGCCTGGCTACGGCTACGCCAAAGTACCCATTCCGCTCAAGCTGCACTGGCAGCGTCACCTGGAAGCCTATCTGGGGAGCCGCGAAAGCCTGAAAGGTCTGATTCTGATGATGGATATCCGTCATCCAATGACCGATTTCGACGTGTTGATGCTGGATTGGGCGATTGCCAGCAACATGCCCATGCACATTCTGCTGACCAAGGCTGACAAGCTGACCTACGGCGCAGCCAAGAACACGCTGCTCAAGGTTCAGGCCGAGATTCGCAAGGGCTGGGGTGACGCAGTGAGCATCCAGCTGTTCTCGGCTCCCAAGCGTATGGGGCTGGAAGAGGCCTACACCGTGCTGGCCGACTGGATGGAACTGGAAGACAAGGCACCTGCGGAGTAAATCGCAGGCAAAAAAGACCCCGGACTTCGCATGGGGAGGGGGAAGTTCCGGGGCTTAAGGTCCAGACCTTAGGGTGGGATCTGGATAACTGCCAACACTTAACACAACTAGGAGCACGATCGATTTTTCAACCAATCGAGACCTCTGACTCCTGTCCAAATGGTTAAGTTCCAGCAATGAAGAAAAGTTCACATTTCTTACAATGTTTGACGAACCTGCTTACAGGTTCGCCCTTTCAGGCTCAGTGCGCCTCGTCCCAGTTGTTGCCAACCCCGACTTCCACCAGCAGCGGCACTGCCAGTTCTGCTGCGCCACTCATGTGTGGGCGAATCTGTTCACCGATCTGATCGACCAGATCTTCGCGCACCTCAAGCACCAGTTCATCGTGCACCTGCAGGATGACCCGCGCGTCCAGGCCGGACTCTTCCAGCCAGCCATTCACCGCCACCATCGCCTTCTTGATGATGTCCGCTGCGGTGCCCTGCATCGGCGCGTTGATCGCCATGCGTTCGGCACCTTTGCGCAGTGAAGGGTTCTTGGCGTTGATGTCCGGCAGGTACAGGCGGCGACCGAAGATGGTTTCGACAAAACCCTGCTCGGCCGCTTGCGCGCGCGTGCGCTCCATGTAGTTCAGCACGCCAGGGTAACGGGCGAAGTAACGGTCGACATAAGCCTGCGACTGCTTGCGGTCCACGCCAATCTGCTTGGCGAGGCCGAACGCGCTCATGCCGTAGATCAGGCCGAAGTTGATCGCCTTGGCGCTGCGCCGCATGTCAGTGGTGACGTTCTCCAGCTCGACGCCGAAGACTTCCGCCGCCGTTGCGCGGTGAACGTCCAGGTCGTTGCGGAATGCATGCAGCAGGCCTTCGTCCTGCGCCAGATGCGCCATGATCCGTAGTTCGATCTGCGAGTAGTCAGCCGCCAGCAGCTTGTAGCCCTTGGGGGCCACGAATGCCTGACGGATGCGTCGGCCTTCAGCGGTACGGATCGGGATGTTCTGCAGGTTCGGATCGCTGGACGACAAGCGTCCGGTTACTGCCACCGCCTGATGATAGGAGGTGTGAATACGCCCGGTGCGCGGGTTGATCTGCTCCGGCAGGCGGTCGGTGTAGGTGCTCTTGAGCTTGCTCATCGAGCGGTATTGCATCAGCACCTTGGGCAGCGGGAAATCCTGCTCGGCGAGTTCGGCAAGCACCGCCTCGGCAGTCGATGCCTGGCCGGTGGCGGTTTTGCTGAGGATCGGCATGCCGAGTTTTTCGTAGAGAATCACGCCAAGCTGCTTGGGTGAGCCCAGGTTGAATTCTTCGCCGGCAATGGCGAAGGCTTCGCGCTCCAGCGCGGTCATCTTGTCGCCCAGTTCGACGCTTTGAATGCCCAGCAGGTTGGCGTCGACCAGTGCTCCCTGACGCTCGATACCCGCCAGGACGGGCACCAGCGGCATCTCGATATCGTTCAAGACCGGTTGCAGGGTCGGAATCGCGGCCAGTCGCGCTTCGAAGACTTCATGCAGGCGCAGCGTCAGATCAGCCTCTTCAGCGGCATAATTGCCAGCCTGCTCGATGGCGATCTGGTCGAAGGTCAGCTGTTTGGCCCCCTTGCCTGCGATGTCCTGGAAGTTGATCGGCGTGTGCGTCAGGTACTTGGCCACCAGACTGTCGCGGTCGTGGCGGGTGGCAGTGGAGTCCAGTACATAGGATTCCAGAATGGTGTCGAACCTGACGCCCTGCAGGTCGATGCCTTGAGCCTGATCGCCGTCTATCGCGCAGTTGGCGAGCAGGTTGATGGCGAACTTGGCATGCTGACCGACCTTGGTTTTTTTCGGGTCCTCAAGCAGCGGCTTGAGCGCCTTGAGCACGGTGTCGCGGTCCAGTTGCTGCGGCACGCCCATATAGGAGTGTGTCAGCGGAATGTAGGCTGCTTCGTGGGTCTGGATGGCGAAGGACAGGCCCACCAACTGTGCGCGCTGGGCATCGGTGCCATTGCTCTGGGTCACGAAGGCGAACAGCGGCGCGGCCTTGAGCTTTTTCAGCCAGGCATCGAACCCGCCCTGTTCGAGAATGACTTCATAGGCGGCTTCCTTTGCCTCGACGGTCGGTTCTTCGACAGCTAGTTCTTGCCCGGCGCGTTTGGCGTCGCGTTGCAGGTCTTCGATCCAGCTCTTGAATTCCAGCTCGGCGTACAGCTCCATCAGCTTGTCGCGGTCCGGCTCGCCGCAATGCAACTGGTCCAGCTCTATGTCCAGCGGCACGTCGATCTTGATGGTCGCCAGTTCATAGGACAGGAAGGCCATCGCACGGTGCTCTTCAAGCTTCGCCGCCAGGGTCTTGGCCCCGCGAATCGGCAGGGTCGCGACCGTTTCAAGGCTGTCGTAAAGCTCCTTGAGCCCTCCGCCAACGCCAACCAGCAGGCCAACGGCCGTCTTTTCACCAACGCCGGGTACGCCGGGAATGTTGTCGACCTTGTCACCCATCAGGGCAAGGTAGTCGATGATATGTTCCGGACCGACGCCGAACTTCTCCTTGACGCCAGCCACGTCCAGCACACTGCCGGTCATGGTGTTGACCAGTGTGATGTGTCCGTCGACCAGTTGCGCCATGTCCTTGTCACCGGTCGAGATGATCACCGGACGGTCCGCCGCCGCGCTGCTGCGCGCCAGGGTGCCGATCACGTCATCCGCTTCGACGCCTTCCACGCACAGCAGCGGATAGCCCATGCCCTTGACGCAGGCATGCAGCAGATCTACCTGCACTCGCAGGTCATCCGGCATGCTGGGCCGATTGGCCTTGTAGTCGGTATACAGCGCATCACGGAAAGTCCCGCCCTTGGCATCGAAGACCACCGCGAACGGGCTTTCCGGGTATTGGCGACGCAGGCTTTTGAGCATGTTGAGCACGCCCTTGACGGCACCGGTCGGCAAGCCTTTGGACGTGGTCAGTGGTGGCAGTGCATGGAAGGCTCGATAGAGGTAAGAGGAACCGTCTATCAAGACGAGCGGCGCTTGGGTCATGAGCAGAATCAACCTTTTCGGCGGGGTCGGCGCTAGAATGCGCGGACCATTGACGACAAAGGGACAAGGTTATCATGTGCAAGGTAAATCGACTGATATTGACCGGCCTGTTGGCACTTTGTCCTTTGCTCGCAGTTTCAGCAGAGGATCCACCGTCGCCGGCACCGGACGTTACTATCCGTACCGATGGCGACAAAACCATTCAGGAATACCGCCAGAACGGCTTTCTGTATGCTGTAAAGATTACCCCTAAGCACGGCAAGCCCTATTTTCTGGTGCGCGCCGATGGTACAAGTCCCAATTTTATCCGTTCGGATCAACCGGACATGCTGATTCCTCAGTGGGAAATATTCAGCTGGTAGCACCCTACATTCACTCTAATCGTTGGCAGTTCTGACATGTCCGTTTTTACTCCACTGGCTCGGCCCGAGCTGGAAGCATTTCTCGCCCCTTACGGGCTCGGCCGTCTGCTTGACTATCAGGGCATTGCCGCCGGCAGTGAAAACACCAATTACTTCATCAGTCTGGAGCAGGGCGAATTTGTCCTGACGCTGGTCGAGCGCGGCCCGGTGCAGGAGATGCCTTTTTTCATCGAGCTGCTCGACGTACTGCACGACGCCAATTTGCCGGTCCCCTACGCATTGCGCACCACCGACGGCCAGGCACTGCGCCAGCTGGCAGAAAAACCGGCGCTGCTGCAGCCGCGCCTGCCGGGCAAACACATCAGCGAGCCCAATACCCAGCACTGCGTGCAGATCGGCGAGCTGTTGGCCAACCTGCACCTGGCGACCCGCGAGCAGGTGCTGGAGCGCAGAACCGATCGGGGGCTGGACTGGATGCTCAGCGAGGGGCGCAATTTTCTGTCGCACCTGGGCGAGACTCAGCGAGCCCTGTTGGAAAAGAGCCTTCAGGAGATTGAAGACCTCAAGCCGCAGATCATGGCGCTGCCGCGTGCCAACCTGCACGCCGACCTGTTTCGGGACAACGTCCTGTTCGAAGGCACGCACCTGACCGGGCTGATCGACTTTTACAACGCCTGCTCCGGCCCGATGCTGTATGACCTGGCGATTGCCCTCAACGACTGGTGCTCGCGTGAAAGCGGCCAGCTCGACGCCGTGCGTGCCCGCGCTTTGCTGGGCGCTTATGCGGCGCTGCGTCCGTTTACTGCGGCGGAGTCGAAGCTCTGGACGACCATGCTGCGCATAGCCTGCGTGCGTTTCTGGCTGTCACGCCTGATCGCTGCCGAAACCTTCGCCGGTCAGGACGTGCTGATCCACGACCCTGCGGAATTCGAGCGCCGTCTGGCCGAGCGCCAGGAAGCGCACATTGCGTTGCCGTTCGCGCTTTAAAGGCATGGCTTAGTCGCTGATGACCATCGTCCCCACGCTTCGCGTGGGAATGCAGTTCGTGACGCTCTGCGTCACACGGCGGTCCTGCGATGTCAGGTAGATCAGCGCAAGAGCTCAGCCGTCACTGACGTCGCACTCTACGTCGTCAGTGCCATCGCGGTTGAAAAGCGCTTTAGAGCAATTTGGCTAAAGGCACGGCTTGTGAGCTGATGACCATCGTCCCCACGCTCCGCGTGGGAATGCAGTTCGTGACGCTCTGCGTCACACGGCAGCCCTGCTATGTGGGGTAGCAGTCAGAGACTGCTCAGGCAGCCGGTCAGGTCGTCGGCGAGCTTTTGCAAGACTTGCTCGTAACCCTGCGCGGTCGCCGGGGTGTAGCCGCCCAGTCCATCCAGTTCTGCCAGCTTGACCGGCAAGCCTGCGCTCAGGGTTTCAGCCAGGCGCGGGCGCAGAGGTGGTTCGCTGAATACGCAGGTCTTTCCCGCCGCCTTCAGGCGCTCGCGCATGGCGGCGACATGCTGTGCGCCGGGCTGGATCTCGGCGGCGATGGCGAATACCCCGGCATGCTTGAGCCCATAGGCCTCTTCGAAATAATCGAAGGCTTCATGGAATACGAAGTACGGCTTGCCTGCCACTGCGCTGACCCGCTGCTTGATGCGGGCGTCCAGTGCATCGAGGCGTTTGCTGAAAGCCTCGGCGTTGCTGGCGTAGCGGGCTGCGTTGGCGGGATCGGCGGCGCTCAGGTCGGTGGCCATTTTTGCAGCGATCACCCGTGCGTTGACGGTCGACAGCCACAGGTGCGAGTCCAGACTGCCGGGACGGTGGTCGTGGTCATGTTCGTCTGCGTCGTTGTCGTGATCATGCTCGTGGTCATCATGCGAGGCATTGTCTTCGCCAAAGTGGCGTAAGTGCATGCCGGGCAGCGATTGCACGGCAACTGCAGGCAATTTACGGCCCTGGATGACACGCGGCAGGAAGGTTTCCATGTCCGGGCCGATCCAGTAGAGCAACTCGACTTCCTGCACGCGCCGTACGTCGGATGGACGCAGCGCGTAGTTATGCGGTGAGGCACCCGGTGGCAGCAGCACTTCCGGTGTACCGACGCCATCCTGTACAGCCGCCGCAATCAGCTGCAATGGCTTGATACTGGTCAGCACTCTGACCTCGGCATGAGCAGGGGAAACGACCAGCAGACTGACCCACAAAACAGCAACAAGATTTAAAAGACGGCGCACTCGAATCACTCATATCAGCCAGGAACAGGTAACATAATAACGTCTCTAGCCAATATCGTCGCTGCTCATGCCCAATACTCCCCTGGCCAGTCGCCCTCACGACCACTCTCACTGCGTGCATTCGGCCCTCGCCGAAGCCGATGCGCTGTGTGCCAAACAGGGGCTGCGCCTGACCACCTTACGCCGCCGCGTGCTGGAACTGGTCTGGCAAAGCCACAAACCGCTGGGTGCCTACGACATCCTCGCGGTGCTGAGTGATGAGGACGGTCGCCGTGCTGCACCGCCGACTGTTTACCGCGCACTGGATTTCCTGCTGGAAAACGGTCTGGTGCACAGGATCGCCTCGCTCAACGCTTTCACCGGTTGCAACCATCCCACTCACGCGCATCAGGGGCAGTTCCTGATCTGCCGTCTGTGTCACGCGGCAATCGAGCTTCAGCACCCGGCTATCAGCAACGCAGTCGTCGATGCCGCCGCAGGCGTCGGCTTTGCGGTCGAAGGCCAGACGGTCGAGATTGTTGGTGTTTGCGCCGGTTGCAAGGCCGCTTGATGACAGACGCATTGATACGTCTGGAGCAGGTCGCCGTCACCCTGTCCGGGCAAAGCGTTCTGGACAACATCCAGCTAAGCGTCAGCCCCGGCGAGATCGTCACGTTGATCGGCCCTAACGGCGCAGGCAAGACCACGCTGGTGCGTGCGGTGCTGGGCCTGCTCAAGCCTGACTCGGGAACTGTCTGGCGCAAGCCGAAGCTGCGTGTCGGCTATATGCCACAAAAGCTGCATGTGGACCAGACGCTGCCGCTGTCGGTGCTGCGCTTCCTGCGTCTGGTTCCCGGTGTCGACCGCAAAGCTGCAGGGGCGGCTCTGGAGGAGGTGGGTGCCGAGAAGGTCATCGACAGCCCGATTCAAGGTATTTCCGGTGGCGAGATGCAGCGTGTTCTGCTGGCTCGTGCCTTGTTGCGCAAGCCCGAACTGCTGGTGCTCGACGAGCCGGTGCAGGGTGTCGACGTGGCGGGGCAGGCCGAGTTATACAGCCTCATTACCCGTTTGCGTGACCGTCATCAGTGCGGCGTGCTGATGGTGTCTCATGATTTGCATCTGGTCATGAGTACGACCGACCAGGTGGTATGTCTGAACCGCCACGTCTGTTGCTCCGGGCACCCCGAGCAGGTCAGTCATGATCCGGCGTTTGTCGAGTTGTTCGGCAAGAACGCACAGAGCCTGGCGATCTACCACCACCATCACGACCACGCCCACGATTTGCATGGCGCTGTCGTGAGTGACGCCCCGGCGAGCGCTTCGCACCCCCACACTCATGTTCACGGAGACCACTGCAAGCATGGCTGATTTTTTACTGTATGCCTTGCTCGCAGGCGTTGCTCTGGCCGTGGTTGCTGGCCCACTGGGATCATTTGTGGTCTGGCGGCGCATGGCGTATTTCGGTGACACCTTGTCTCACGCAGCCTTGCTCGGTGTGGCGCTGGGCTTTTTGCTGGATATCAGTCCGACGATTGCGGTAACGGTCGGCTGCCTGCTGCTGGCGGTACTGCTGGTCACGTTGCAGCAGCGTCAGCCGCTGGCTTCCGATACGCTGCTGGGGATCCTTGCGCCCAGCACGCTATCGCTCGGTCTGGTCGTGCTCAGTTTCATGCATGAAGTGCGAATCGACCTGATGGCCTATCTGTTCGGCGACCTGCTGGCCATAAGCCCGACCGATCTGGCCTGGATTCTGGGTGGCAGCACGACCGTGCTGGTGTTGATCGTTGCTCTGTGGCGTCCGCTGTTGGCAATGACCGTCCATGAAGAGCTGGCGCGGGTCGAAGGCCTGCCCGTCGCTGCGCTGCGCATGGCGCTGATGCTGTTGATCGCCGTGGTGATCGCTGTGGCGATGAAGATCGTCGGCGTTCTGTTGATCACGTCGCTGTTGATCATTCCCGCCGCTGCGGCACAGCGTCACGCCCGTTCGCCGGAGCAAATGGCGTTGGGTGCGAGCCTGTTGGGCGTGATAGCCGTGTGTGTCGGGCTATCATTGTCATGGTTCAAGGACACCCCTGCGGGACCGTCTATAGTGGTATCCGCTGCGGCGTTGTTCTTGCTCAGCTTTGTTCTACCCAGGCGAGCGGTGTAGACTTGCTCGTTTTTTGCGCAAACTAGAGAATCGCAGGAATGAAGCCGTTCGCCCCACGCTATCTGCTGCTTGTCGCATTTTCCATCCTGTTGGGTGCCTGCCAGAGTGCGCCTGATGTCGAGTCTCCCGCCTCCGAGGTCCAGCCTGATGCATTTGCTCAGCTTGAGCAGAACATCGTCAGCAATGAGCTGGCCACGGCCGAGGATCAGTTGGCAACCTTGCAGGCCGCCAATCCTGCCGATATCCGCCTGGAGCCCTTTCAGCGTCGTCTGGCCGAAGCGTATTTGAGCCGCAGCCAGATCAGTCTGCAGAAGGGTGACATGAATGCGGCGGCCAACGCGTTGACGCGCGCGCGTGCACTGATGCCCAAGGCACCGGCGCTGACCAGTGGCGTCAACGGCGCTATTGCCCACGCGCGCAAGGCCGAGCTGGAGAAAGCCGAAGCAGACTTGAAGGCAGCAGAAGCCAGAAGGGTTGCGAAGCTGATCGATCCGTCAGCGGAAAGTACGACGATTGATCTAAAAATCGGTGATATGCATGCATTACGTCGTCAACTGGACGATATCGCAGCGGATACCGTAGCGTTCAACTGTGAAGTGCTGCTGGTGGTGCCGCGCACTGAAGATTACCCCTGGCTGGCGACATTGCTGACCAAGCGGGTGGTAAAGGCCAATCCGGATTTTGAACTGCAATTGCGTCGCCAGATCGAGCGCAATGAAAAAGCGCACATCGTTTTGACGCCCGCCAGGTCCTGAACTGTTGTTTCATAAGCGGACGCAGAGCGTCCAGAACTGCTTGCCCATGCACAGTGCCCATCGCCAGACACAGGTCCGTTCTTGATTCTAGCCGAAGACCGTGGGAGCGAACTTGTTCGCGAAAGGGCCGTTACATCCGCTGATGATGTAGCGCCCGGAATAGAGCTTTCGCGGACAAGTCCGCTCCCACGCCCCGCGGGCAGAAGCCCCCATTTCGCACGCTCATCGAGATTATGCATCACGATGAGCGCGGGAGCGTAGGAACGAGACTGGCGTCTAGATCAAGCCGGAACCGCCTTGGCCTTCACTTCGCGATCCCATACACGATGCTGGGCAATCGCTTTGAAGAACGCTTCGAACGATTTGCTATCGGACACGACCAGCAGGCCAGCATCTTCCTCCAGACGTAGCAGGGTCAGCAGCTCCTTGGCTTCCCCGGCGACGGAGATGGCCTTGAGGTGCTTGTACGCTTCAAGGATGAAGTGCAAAGCCACGCCGTCGCCTTTCAGCGCCTCGATCGAAGCCTTGCCGCCCGGTACGAAGACTGCGTCGAAGGCTACCGAAGGCAGGCCCTCAGCCGACGCGTCCACTGGCAGGCTCTTGCCGTCGGCCGTCTTGACCGGTGCAGAGGTCGGGCCCAATACCTTGGCATGTGCGCCCTTGGCAGTCAGCGCGGCTTTCATCGCTTCGACCGCTTTGCTGTCGACGCCGTCAGCCACGAGAATCGCTACCTTGCGCGAAACGATATCGCCAGACAGCAGGTTGACCTGGCTCAGCGCCGGCGACTCTTTTACCGAGGTCTGGCGCGCAGGTACGGTGCCGGCAGTCGGTGCGGGCAAGCCCAGATTGGCAGCTACACGCTTGGCCAGCTCCAGATCGATGTTGGCCAGAATCTCGTTGACCTGACGGGCACGAATATACTCGCGCTCGACCTTGCCCAACTCGAAGCTGTAGGCCGCGATGATGTGCTCTTTCTCGTGATGGCTCATGCTCTGGAAGAACAGAGTCGCTTGCGAGAAGTGGTCGCTGAACGATTCGCTGCGCTCACGAACCTTGTGCGCTTCAACACGCTCAGGGTAAGTCTCGAAGCCGCCATCTACCGGGCCGGCTGGGGTTTCTTTCGGCCAGCCGCCATCAATCGAGTTCGGTTCGTAGGAAGCACGGCCCTTGTCGATAGTGGTGCGATGCTGCGCGTCGCGCTGGCCGTTATGGTTTGGCGCAATTGGACGGTTGATCGGGATTTCGTGGAAGTTCGGTCCACCAAGGCGACTGATCTGCGTGTCGGTGTAGGAGAACAGGCGACCTTGCAGCAGCGGGTCGTTGGAGAAATCGATACCCGGCACGATGTGGCCCGGGCAGAAGGCAACCTGCTCGGTCTCGGCGAAATAGTTGTCCGGGTTACGATTCAAGACCATCTTGCCCAGCGGAGTAACCGGCACCAGCTCTTCCGGGATGATCTTGGTCGGATCGAGCAGGTCGAAGTCGAACTTGTGCTCGTCTTCCTCGGCTACGATCTGCACGCCCAGTTCCCATTCCGGGTAGTCGCCCATCTCGATGGACTCCCACAGGTCGCGGCGGTGGAAATCGGTGTCCTTGCCGGCCAGCTTTTGCGCTTCGTCCCAGACCAGCGAGCACACGCCGAACTTGGGCTTCCAGTGGAACTTGACGAAGCTCGACTTACCCTCGGTGTTGATGAAGCGGAAGGTGTGGATACCAAAACCCTGCATGGTGCGCAGGCTTTTCGGGATTGCACGGTCGGACATGGTCCACAGCACCATGTGCGCGGATTCCGGCACCAGCGAGACGAAGTCCCAGAAGGCGTCATGAGCCGAGCCGCCCGTCGGGATTTCGTTGTGCGGCTCAGGTTTTACCGCATGCACGAAATCAGGAAACTTGATCGCGTCCTGGATGAAGAACACCGGCATGTTGTTGCCCACCAGGTCGAAGTTGCCCTCGTCGGTGTAGAGCTTGACGGCAAAGCCACGCACGTCGCGCACGGTGTCGCCCGAGCCGCGTGGGCCCTGAACGGTGGAGAAGCGCACGAACACCGGGGTCTTCTTGCCCGGATCACGCAGGAATCCCGCTTTACTCAGGGTGCCGTGGTCTTCGTAGGTCTGAAAATAGCCATGTGCCGCAGTACCGCGGGCGTGAACGATACGCTCCGGGATACGCTCATGGTCAAAGTGCGTGATCTTTTCACGCATGATGAAGTCTTCGAGCAGCGACGGGCCGCGGCTACCGACTTTCAGGGTGTTCTGATTATCGGAAATCTTGACGCCGTGATTAGTGCGCAGCGCCTGGCGGGTGGCGTCCGAGCGAAACTGCTCGAGACTGTCCAGCTTGTCGTTGGTGTTGCCACGGTCCAGCGTATCGGTGCCTGCCAGTTCGCTCTTGAGCGTTTCGGTTACAGGTGGTGCTTTCTTGCTAGCCATCAGAGACTCCTTATCTCGCCCCAATCGTTGAGTTGGGTTCGCTGAATACGACTTCCCTGGCGTAAGCGGGAAATCACGGTATCCAAGAAGTGACCGGGTCTAAAAACAGCCGTTCCTTTTATTTGTGGCCTGCGATCACCAACGGTCGTGTTATGCCCGTTGCGCAGGGCCGCCTGCAAATAAATGCTAAGCACAGTGGGCCGGACAGGCTAAAATGCGCGCCCGGCTTTACCTGGCCGAGGTAACGAAGCAGGTGGCTTCAGGGTCTGTTCCCGTTTCAGCAACGCGGCCCGCGATGAAACGGGAACAGATCCTGACCCACTGCGCTGATTTTTTAACGCGCCCCCACAAGGTTCGCTCCGTGATCGAGTTTCATAACGTCCACAAAACCTATCGGGTGGCAGGCAAGGAAATACCGGCCCTGCACCCTACCAGCCTGCGCGTCGACGATGCTCAGGTGTTCGGCATCATCGGCCATTCCGGCGCGGGCAAAAGTACCCTGCTGCGCCTGATCAACCGTCTGGAAACCCCGAGCGGTGGACAGATCGTGGTTGATGGCGAAGACGTCACTGCGCTTGATGCCAACGGCCTGCGCCGCTTCCGTCAGCAGGTCGGGATGATCTTCCAGCATTTCAATCTGCTGGCCTCCAGGACCGTGGCCGACAACGTTGCGATGCCGCTGACCCTGGCAGGCGATATGCCCCGCAATCAGATTGACCGGCGTGTGGCCGAGCTGCTCGAGCGGGTCGGGTTGTCCGATCACGCCAGAAAATACCCGGCGCAACTGTCGGGCGGCCAGAAACAGCGTGTCGGTATCGCCCGCGCACTGGCCACCAAGCCAAAAATTCTGCTGTGCGATGAGGCCACCAGCGCGCTGGATCCACAGACCACTGCGTCGGTTCTGCAGTTACTCGCCGAGATCAATCGCGAGCTGAAACTGACCATCGTGCTCATCACCCATGAAATGGACGTGATTCGTCGCGTCTGCGATCAGGTGGCGGTCATGGACGCCGGGGTGATTGTCGAGCAAGGCAAGGTCGCTGATGTGTTTCTGCACCCGCAGCACCCGACGACCAGGCGCTTTGTGCAGGAAGACGATCAGATCGACGAAAACGAACAGCGTGACGACTTCGCTCACGTTCAAGGCCGTATCGTGCGTCTGACCTTTCAGGGTGAGGCGACCTATGCGCCGCTGCTGGGCACCGTGGCGCGGGAAACCGGCGTCGACTACAGCATCCTTGCCGGCCGCATCGACCGCATCAAGGACACCCCGTACGGTCAGCTGACGCTGGCCATCACCGGTGGCGACATGGACGCCGCTTTTGCGCGCTTCACTGCCGCCGATGTTCACATGGAGGTGCTGCGCTGATGGATGCTTTTCTGAACCTGTTTTCCAACGTCGACTGGTACGAGATCTGGGTTGCCACTGGTGACACGCTGATCATGCTGGGTGTGTCGCTCGGTTTCACCATCCTGTTCGGCCTGCCGCTGGGCGTGCTGATGTTCCTCACCTCGCCGCGTCAGTTGCTGGAGCACAAGCAGCTCTACGCTACGGTCGGGTTGATCGTGAACATGTTGCGTGCGCTGCCGTTCATTATCCTGCTGATCGTGATGATGCCGTTGACGGAAATCATTACCGGCACGTCACTGGGCATCCTCGGCACTTTGCCCCCGCTGATAGCAGGCGCCACGCCGTTCTTTGCCCGTCTGGTAGAGACAGCCTTGCGCGAAGTGGATCGCGGCATCATCGAGGCCACGCAGGCGATGGGGGCCACCACTCGGCAGATCATCGTCAAGGCGCTGTTGCCTGAGGCCCGCCCGGGCATTCTTGCAGCCATCACGGTGACTGCCATTGCGCTGGTGTCGTTTACCGCCATGGCCGGTGCCGTAGGCGCTGGCGGGCTGGGCGACCTGGCCATCCGTTATGGTTATCAACGCTTCCAGAACGATGTGATGTTCGTGACGGTCGTATTGTTGCTGGTGCTGGTGCAGATTCTGCAGACCATCGGCGACAGACTGGTCGCGCATTTCACACATCGTTGATCGAACCGTTGGTATTGGCCCGTCTTGCGCGGGCCCAAAGGAGTTGTTGCATGAAGAAACTATTGGCCATATTTGCCGCTGTCACCGCGTTGTCCGCGCAGGCCAACGAAACCCTGACCGTCGCGGCCTCCGCAGTGCCGCACGCGGAGATCCTCGAGTTCGTCAAACCGACCCTCGCCAAAGAAGGCGTGGACCTGAACATCAAGGTGTTCAACGACTACATCCAGCCGAACGTGCAGGTGTCGCAGAACCGTATGGACGCGAACTTCTTCCAGCACCAGCCGTATCTGGATGAGTTCAACAAGGGCAAGGGCACCAATCTGGTGGCGGTGGCCAAGGTTCATGTAGAGCCATTCGGTGCGTATTCGGACAAGTTCAAGAGCCTGGCAGAACT
This sequence comes from Pseudomonas caricapapayae, assembly GCF_001400735.1. Lineage (GTDB taxonomy): Bacteria > Pseudomonadota > Gammaproteobacteria > Pseudomonadales > Pseudomonadaceae > Aquipseudomonas > Aquipseudomonas caricapapayae. Next base: position 10,154 of record NZ_LJPW01000104.1, on the reverse strand, counting down.
GCCCAACGGTGCCAACGTCGCGCTGCCAAACGACGCCACCAACGAAGGCCGGGCCTTGTTGCTGCTGGCCAAGGCAGGTCTGATTACGTTGAAGGACCCGGCCAATATCCTGTCCAAGCCCTCGGATGTCGTGAACAACCCGAAAGACCTGAAATTCCGTGAGCTGGAAGCGGCTACGCTGCCCCGTGTACTGACTCAGGTCGATCTGGCGTTGATCAACACCAACTACGCCTTGAGCGCCAAGCTGGACCCGACCAAGGACGCGCTGATCATTGAAGGTGCCGATTCGCCCTACGCAAACATTCTGGTTGCCCGCCCGGACAACAAGGATTCGGACGCGATGAAAAAGCTGGTAGCGGCCCTGCAAAGCCCGGAAGTGAAAACTTTCCTGGCCGAGAAGTACAAAGGTGCTGTGGTTCCGGCGTTTTGATCTGATTGCGCTGCGTCATACCTGCAAAACGGCCGCCTCGGAGTGCCAGACACAACCGAGGTGGCCAGGTTCGGGGCCGCTTCGCAGCCCATCGCAGCCGTCGTAACCTCCGAAAGCTCCCACGCCCTCCGGGCAGAAGCCCGGTGTGATGTGTATTGCGTAGGAGCGGACTTGTCCGCGAACTGCCGGGAACCGGCAGCAAAACCGGTGCATGCGGTACCTCAGGCACAGCCGAGGTAACCTGTCTCAGGGCCGCTTCGCAGTCCACCGCTGTGCGGAACCAGAGCCCGATGCCGCCCCTTGCAATGCCCTACCTAATCCTTCTCTAGCAGTCCCGGCAATTGCTTCACCAGTTTCTGGTTATTCAGCGGCGCGCGGATAAAGCCTCGCTGGGTGCCGTCGGGGCCGATCAGGGCCAGGTTGCCGCTGTGGTCGACGAAGTAATTCGCTTTGCTGGTATCGGCGGGTATGAACGGAATGCTCACGCTGTTGGCCAGTTTCTGGATGTCGGCCACCGGCGCGGTCAGGCCGATGTACTGAGGGTCGAAATAGCCCAGGTATTGCTTGAGCTGCTGCGGAGTGTCGCGGTCAGGGTCGACGCTGACCAGTACCACGCGCATCCGCTCGACCGCCGCTTTGGGTAATTCACTGCGAATCTGTTTTATCTGCGCCAGCGTCGTCGGGCAAATGTCCGGGCAGAACGTGTAGCCGAAGAACATCAGCGTCCATGTGTCTTTCAAGCCATCAAGGGCCACTTCCGCCCCGTTCTGGTCGTTCATGCTCAGCGCTGGCAGGGGACGGCTTTTCGGTAACAGGACGATACCTGCATCGTTAAAAGCGGCCTGATCCTGCGACCCGCGGCCCGGCAGCAGCTGACCGAGGACCAGGCCCAGGACGAGGGCAACGATGGCGGCGACAATAAAAACGGTTTTCTGAGTACGGGTCATGGCATCAACACAGGCAAAGATCGGCGTGCGGCCGATGATGATCGCTCATATCGCTGACAGAACCTAGGGTGCGGTCACATCGAACAAGGTATAGGCCAGGGTCAGATGCTTCACATCGTCAGGTAAATCCCGATCAACGATGAACCGCACCGGCATCTCGATACGCTCACCTGGCTGCAGGGTCTGTTGGGTAAAGCAGAAGCATTCGGTCTTGTGAAACCACGCCGCCGCCTTTCCCGGTGAGATACCCGGTACGGCCTGGGCTTTCATCGGTCTGTCGGTCGGGTTCTGCGCAACGAAAATCATCTCGTTGACCGCACCGGGATTGACCTGCAACTGACGGGCACGCGGGTAGAACGCCCAGGCCATCCCGGCAGAGTTGGCCGTGCTGAACTGCACCTCGATCTGACGCGAAAAGTCCGGGTCGCCGTTATTGTCATTGCCGATCAGCATTCTATAAAGCCAAGGTAATGCAAGTCCGCACGCGAACATGATGACCAGCACACACATCAAACGCAGGGCAAGCCGTCTGGACAGAACAGGGTGGGTCATGCAGGGCTCACTTTTTATGTCAGACAGCGTGTCTAAACGGCTGCGGGCGTCTTCAGAGTAGCCTGCATACAGCCAGGCAAGTGCCCGTATTCCGGCGTCAAAGTGCTTGTATGATCAAAAATCCGGCAAAAAACGCTCTGATATAGCCAATGCATATAAATGCCAGGGGTTTATAGCAAAAATGTCTTAGGCATTTAGTTAACCGAGCTAACGTATGACTCTCAATAACCGAACCACGGGGTTTGATGCCCTCAGGAGTCCCCACCGCCATGAACACCGCCGCATTGCGCGAGCAGATACAACTAGCCCATCAACATGAGGCCCGGACCGGCCATCTGCTGCAACAGCTGGAACAAAAGCTCCCACATCTCCATCCCGCCATCCACTTGCCGGATGTCGACGCAAAAGACGTACTGACGCGCTTCGTCACCGCCTACATCGATCTGGTACCCGATCTGCTGGACGCTGCTCATGAGGTTGCGCTGGAAGCCGGGATCGAAGGGCAGATAAAGCCAGTGCTGAAAATCGCCGAGCATTTTTTCGCGGCCCCACCTTCCATCATGGATGGACATGAAGGTCTGGAAAGCCTGTTGGATGAGGCTTATCTGGCTCATCGGCTGGTCGAGGAAGTGAATGACCTGTACATCAAGCATTTCGGTCAGCCGCTGATACCGTCAAATACAACGGTTGCCAGTGTGATTGCCCACCAGTTGATCGGCGAGCAATTTGCAAACCAGCTGGACGAGGCGGTTCATCATGCCGTCGACACGCTGCTTGATGATGAAAGTTTTGCGCTGGACTCCGTTGAGGCCTACCGCGAGAAACTGACCAGTCCTGACACCGGTGCGGCCTGGAAGCGCTGGCCAAGCCTGTCACGACAATTGGGCATCGGCCTGGAGCTGGAGCGCTCCGCCATCTGATTCAGAGGCCCAGCCAATGTCTTCGCCCGCAATGGAAGGAGCCGGATATCGCTCCGCTGCTACGCGAAGACCCATCCGGCTCACTTCATTCCCGCACGGCGACGATCAGGCTGCGCCCGAGCCGATTCCCGTTGTGGTGTAGACCCGCCCTTCAAGACGACGCTTCAAGCCGCGTGGCTCGATGAGCAGTCGCGTGCCGTGAGCGGCGTTGGAACGTCCCCACTCTTCCAGCAGTTCCAGACACGAGTGATCGATGTAGGACAGGTTGCCCAATGGCACATGCACGGTGCTGCCCTGCGGAATGGTGCCCAGGGCCTGTGTCAGCGCTGGCACCTTGAGGAATGTCGCGGCACCGACCAGACGCAATTCGAACGCTTTCTCGCCTGCCAGTTCGACCACGTTGATCTTCAGGCGCGAAGCCTTGAGAGCCAGCTTGACCAGGGTCAGGCCGAAACCGACCAGTACGCCGGTCAGCAGGTCGGTGAAGATGATCGCCACAGCCGTTGCTGCGTAGGTGAACATCGGCATCCGGCCATAGCGGCCCAGGCCACGAAAGGCTTTGAGATCGACGAGCTTCAGGCCGGTATAGACCAGCACGCCTGCCAGACTCGCGACCGGAATGCTCTGCAGCACGCTCGACAGCAGCAACACGAAAGCCAGCAGCCACAGGCCGTGGAAGATCGTCGAGAATCGAGTTGTAGCACCGGCCTGGACGTTGGCCGAACTGCGCACGATAACGCCAGTCATCGGCAGTGCACCCAGCAGGCCACAGAGCATGTTGCCCACGCCTTGAGCGCTCAGCTCTTTGTCAAAGTCCGAACGCTGGCCGCTGTGCATGCGATCGACCGCCGACGCAGACAGCAGTGTTTCGGCACTGGCAATGAACGCCACAACGATCGCGGCAACCAGAATGGCCGGGTCGGCCAGGTTCATAAGGTCTGCCGGACGCAGCCAGTCGATGGCGTCAGCCAGGTTGTCCGGCACCTGGACACGCTTGACCTGCAAGGCCATGAACAGGCTGATGCCGGTTGCGATACCGACACCCAGCAGCGCGCCGGGGACGAAGCGCAGCGACTGAGGACGAAGTTTTTCCCAGCCCCACATGATCAGCATGGTGCCCAGACCGAGCATACCGGCCTGCATGCCGGTGCCTGGCCCGATGGCCTGGATCAATGTGGCAGGGAAGCCGATCAGGTTATCCAGCCCGGAGGGTTTGGGACCGCTGTCGAACATGACATGTGCCTGTGACAGCACAATCAGAACGCCAATACCGGCCAGCATGCCATAGACCACCGCCGGTGCTGTTACCCGGAACCAGCAGCCGAGCTTGAATCGACCGGCCAGCAACTGGAGCAGACCCGCCAACAGCAGAATAGGCCCCAGCATGGCCATCCCGTGCTCGCGCACCACCTCGAAAACCAGTACCGCCAGGCCCGCTGCCGGACCACTGACCTGTAACGGCGAGCCGGCTATCCAGCCGACCACCAGGCCACCGATGATGCCGGTAATCAGGCCTTTGGCCGGAGGCATGCCAGATGCAATCGCAATCCCCATGCACAGCGGCAGAGCGACCAGAAACACGACCACGGAAGCCAGCAGCTCCCGTGGTAAAGCGGATTTCAATTGTGTAATACCCATGACGCTTCTCCGGGATTCTTCAGACGAGGCAAGACGGGCGACGCGCATCCTGCGCAGCCGCCATCAGCTGATAAAGAAGGGCTTGCCGTCAGTCGGACTGGTGATCAGTCGGCTGAAAAGCGTGCTTTCGGGGAAGCCATTGGTGTCGGCCCCGAACCGTCGAGCGGTATGAAACGATCACGCTCGGCGTCATAAGCCAGAATTTCGCTGGTTTCAATGCTGTAGACCCAGCCGTGAATGAACAGCTGACCGCTGGCCATCTTCGCTGCGACCGAAGGATGGGTACGCAAATGTTGCAACTGGGAAATCACGTTTTCCTGGGTCAGGACCTGCATGGTTTCCAGCTCGCCGCTGCAGCTGCAGTTCTGCTCGACCACGGTGCGGGCAACCTCGGCATGGCGCAGCCAGGCCTTTACCGTAGGCATCTTGTCCAGGCTGTCAGGATTGAGCACTGCGCGCATGGCACCGCAGTCGGAATGTCCGCATACAATAATGTGCTGCACGCCCAGGGCGACGACCGCATATTCCAGCGCGGTGGATACGCCACCGTTCATCTGGCCATAGGGTGGTACAACATTGCCCACGTTACGTGTCACGAACAGGTCACCTGGCGAGCTTTGGGTAATCAGTTCGGGAACGATGCGCGAGTCGGCGCAGGTAATAAACATGGCTCGAGGCGACTGGGCCGTAGCCAGCTTCTTGAACAGTTCTTCCTGCTGGGGGAAGACCTCGTTACGAAAATGTACAAAGCCATCGACGATGTGTTTCAACGCTACGTCGGCGCTGTCCGAATGGCTGGTTGTGCTGGGCGACGTAGCCGAATGCTGTTTATCCATGTCTCTCATGTCTTCATCCTCTCTGACGGATTGATGTGGATTCTTCATGCCTGTTTGACCAGAGCCGGATGTGATCCCTGTGATGGGCGTCACGAACAAATCCATTGAGCGCTATCGCTGGTGATACTCCGAGTTACAGACTAATTGCCCAAGCTTAAGCGAAACTGAATGCGATGGCTCTGGGACGCGGGTTTGCACGATGGTACCAAGTTCGTCACAGCAACGACATTTGCCCGCCCGGAGGACAAAACGCATTGCAATCGAGTGCAAAGCCGTCACGTTTGTTCAATCCCAGGCGCTTGATTGCCAAAGCATAGCGTTGCGCCAGCAGATCGGCGAAGGGCCCTTCACCGCGCATCCGCGAGCCAAACTGACTGTCATAGAGTGCTCCGCCGCGGCTTTGGCGAATCAGGCTCATCACATGTTCTGCTCGTTGCGGGTAATGCGTCTTCAGCCACTCGTCGAACAGCGGGGCAACTTCCAGTGGCAAGCGCAGCATGACGTAACTTGCGCTCAACGCGCCCGCAGCTTTCGCCTCGCTCAGTAAGGCCTCCAGTTCGCTGTCGTTGATCATCGGAATCATGGGCGCACACAACACCCCGACGGGAACCCCCGCCTGCCGCAATACCCTAATGGCCCGCAAGCGAGCCTTGGGCGCTGCGGCCCGCGGTTCGAGAATGCATTTGAGTTCGTCGTCGAGTGTCGTCAGGCTGATGAAAACCGATACCAGCCGCAGTCTGGCCATTTCTGCCAGCAGATCCAGGTCCCGCAGGATCAGCGAGCCTTTGGTAATGATGCTGACCGGATGCCGATAGCGCAGCAATACCTCAAGCGTTGCCCGAGTGATGCGGTATTCGCGTTCGATAGGCTGATACGGGTCGGTGTTGGCCCCCAGCGTGATGGGTGCGCAACGGTAGCCCGGTTTCGAGAGCTGCTGCTCCAGCAGCGCGGCCGCATTGGTCTTGGCGATCAGCCTGGTTTCAAAATCCAGCCCTGGGGACATGTCCCAATAAGCATGGCTGGGTCTGGCGAAACAGTAGATGCAGCCGTGTTCGCAGCCCCGATAAGGGTTGATCGAGCGATCAAAGGGAATATCCGGCGAGCTGTTACGGGTGATGATGCTTTTGGCGGTCTCGCTGGTCACCTGCGTGCCTTGTGTGAGCGGCACCTCCTGATACCAGCCGTCATCTTCAGCCACGGATTGGCTGGGCGCAAAACGGTTATGCGGGTTGCTGGCAGTACCGCGGCCACGGACCGGAGAGGGGCTGGACATCTGGCATTACTCGTATACTGTTTATATGTACAGTATAGGCATGGGCCTGTATGTTTCACTATCGCAGACTGGTAAAACACCGCTCGTCTGACGAGCGGCATTTGAACAGGTTACTCAGCTATCGCCCACGTGAGTCAGCTCCAGCACGCGGTCGACCAGCTTGTTGATGCCCGAAGCGGCCTCGCTGATGCTTTTGGCAACCATGTAGGCGGGCGTGCTGACCAGTTTTCGTGCTTCGTCCTCGACGATGTCATCCACGGCACATTGCGCATGGCTACCACCCATTTTGGTAATGGCCGCGGCCGTGTCGGGATCGTTGCCGATCGTACAGGTAACTCCGGGGCCATAGATTTTCGCCGCCAGTGCCGGAGTGATACAGATCAGCCCGACCGGTTTGCCTGCTTCGGCAAACGCCTCGGCCAGTTCCAGCAGCCCGGCCTCAATCTGGCAGGCAGGACCTTGAAGGGCAAGGTCAGAAAGGTTCTTTGCCGAGCCGAACCCGCCCGGGATGATCAGAGCATCGAAGTCCTCGGCATTTGCCTCGCGGATATTCTTCACCTCGCCCCGTGCAATTCGTGCGGACTCGATCAGCACATTGCGCGACTCGGGCATTTCCTCGCCAGTCAGGTGATTGATGACATGGTGCTGGGCGATGTCAGGCGCAAAGCACTGCACCTGCGCACCGCGTTGATCCAGGCGGAGCAGGGTGAGGACACTTTCATGAATTTCGGCACCGTCGTAGACGCCACAGCCGGACAGGATTACAGCCACTTTTTTCTGCATCGATTCGGCTCCTTGTACTTGAGCGACCCAGGGCTTCTTTTAATTCGTCCTTTAATTGATCGCGTTATGGGCCGAGTGTTCATTCGGCGCTTCAGCGGCTGCGCAACTGCGTGGGGAAGGAGGGGGATTACAAGGTCAGGCAGCCGCAGCACGCTGCTACCGAGCGAGGCCTGTCAACCTGCACTCGGGGAAGGAAATGGAGCGATGATCACTCGTCGGATTTTTTTTTCAGATCGACGGGCACGGTAACAGGCGTGTCCAGATCGGAGGCTGCTGCCGACGCACAGAAGCGGCTCTTTTCCGCCCGCTCTTCACGGGCGATGCGGGCGTTCTTGATGCGCCGCCGTAGCCACAGGCCAAGGCCGAGCAGTATCAGCGCGCCGAGCACCCAGAGTTCGTATTTCTTGACGTTACCCAGCAAACCCTCGAGAACCGCGCCGAAATGGTAAGCCGCCGAACCCAGCGCCGCAGCCCAGACCGCTGCACCGATACCGTTCAGCAGCAGGTAACGCCCCGGTGGGTAGCCCGACAGGCCGATGGCCACGGGCATGACCGTGCGCAGGCCGTACACGAAGCGGAAGCTCAGTACCCAGATGTCCGGGTGCTTGCGCACCAGCCGGAGTGCCTTGTCGCCCATGAGTTGCCAGCGAGGCTTGCGCGCCAGGAGCTTGCGGCCGTGTTTGCGCCCCATGAAATACCACAACTGGTCACCCGCATAACTGCCGCAGAAGGCGACGAGGATGACGATATTGAGGTCCATGTATCCGCGGAACGCCAGAAATCCGGCAAGGACCAGAATGGTCTCGCCTTCGAAAAAGGTGCCGAGGAAAAGGGCAAAGTAGCCGAATTCGTTCAAGAAATTCTGGAGCATTGTCTGGATGCTGGCGAAATGAACGCGCAGCCTAACTCGCCCAAGGCAAGGATGAAAGTGTCGATATGTGTCTCGACGTTAAAGATTCTTGCAACCACAATGGTCGGATCCTCATAAGGGCCATGACCGCGACGTGCAGTCGCAGGTCGAACCATGACTGTCACACATTGGTCATAATGGCGGCTTATAACTGTCGCGCTTGCCCGCGTAAGCGGGCTCAGGAGTCTCGCCGTGAGCTTTACCCCCGCTAACCGCCTGTTTCCTCTCACTCGTCTGCGCCGTAATCGCCGCGACGACTTTTCCCGTCGTCTGGTGCGTGAAAACGTTGTTACTGTCGATGATCTGATTCTTCCCGTATTTGTGCTCGATGGTGAAAACCGTCGCGAATCCATTGCCTCGATGCCCGGCGTCGAGCGTCTCAGCGTCGATTTGTTGCTTGAAGAAGCTGCGCACTGGGTTGCGCTGGGCATTCCTGCGCTGGCGCTGTTCCCGGTGACACCACCGGAAAAGAAATCCCTGGACGGTGCCGAAGCCTGGAACCCGGACGGCATTGCCCAGCGCGCAACCCGTGCCCTGCGGGAACGCTTCCCGGAGCTGGGCGTCATCACTGATGTGGCGCTGGACCCGTTCACGACCCACGGTCAGGACGGCATCCTCGACGAAGAGGGCTACGTGCAGAACGACATTACTGTCGACGCACTGGTAAAACAGGCTTTGTCGCACGCCGATGCAGGTGCTCAGGTGATCGCGCCATCGGACATGATGGACGGCCGCATTCAGGCCATCCGTGAATCGCTCGAACTGGCCGGGCATGTCAATGTCCGGATCATGGCCTATTCGGCCAAATACGCCAGTGCCTACTACGGCCCGTTCCGCGATGCGGTGGGTTCTTCATTGAATCTGGGCAAGGCCAACAAAGCGTCCTATCAGATGGATCCGGCCAACAGCAATGAGGCCCTGCACGAAGTGGCGGCTGATCTTGCTGAAGGCGCCGACATGGTGATGGTCAAGCCTGGCATGCCTTATCTGGACATCCTGTACAGGGTCAAGGACGAATTCAAAGTGCCGACCTTTGTCTATCAGGTCAGTGGCGAATATGCGATGCACATGGCAGCAATCCAGAATGGTTGGCTGAGTGAAGGGGTGATTCTCGAATCCCTCACTGCCTTCAAACGCGCCGGTGCCGACGGCATTCTTACCTACTTTGCTGTCCGCGCCGCTCAACTGTTGAAGGGGCAATAGCCTCACAGGAACATTCATGAATACCGAAGCACTCATCGAAGCCGCTGTTGAAGTCGATGTCCCGGAGGCTACGCCCGTGGTTGAACCTGACATCGAAGTAATCCCGGCCATTGAGGCACCCGCTGCTGCGGTGCCCGCTATCGTCGCTCCGAACCTGGACGACAGCAGCCTGTATATCCACCGTGAGCTGTCGCAATTGCAGTTCAATATCCGGGTACTGGAACAGGCGCTCGATGAGTCCTACCCATTGCTGGAGCGATTGAAGTTTCTGCTGATCTTCTCCAGCAACCTCGATGAGTTCTTCGAGATTCGTGTTGCCGGCCTGAAGAAGCAGATCACCTTTGCCCGTGAACAGGCCGGTGCCGACGGTTTGCAGCCGCATCAGGCGCTGGCCAGAATCAGCGAGCTGGTGCATGGCCATGTTGATCGCCAGTACGCGATCCTTAACGACATTCTGCTCCCGGAGCTGGAAAAGCATCAGGTCCGCTTCATTCGCCGTCGGCACTGGACGGCCAAGCTCAAGGCCTGGGTACGGCGCTACTTCCGTGATGAGATCGCGCCGATCATCACTCCGATCGGTCTCGACCCGACTCACCCGTTCCCGTTGCTGGTCAACAAGAGCCTGAACTTCATCGTCGAACTCGAAGGCATCGATGCCTTCG
>NZ_LJPW01000064.1 GCF_001400735.1 Pseudomonas caricapapayae | reverse complement strand
TCTTGGGCACGACCACATACAGCGCAATATTCACTACAACGGTGATCAGCAGGCTGAGCAGCGTCAGCCGCCGGTGCCGCATGACCCAGCCAAGCGAGCGGTCATAACCGGCGACCATGCGATCATTGATCCGCTCGCTCCAGCGCTGAAAGGCGTTCTCCCCGCTGGCTTCGCGTGGTTTCAGCCAGCGCGCGCACAACATAGGGGTCAGGGTCAGGGATACGATCAGCGAAACGACGATCGCCACCGACAAGGTAATGGAGAACTCGCGAAACAGGCTTTCGACCAACCCTCCCATGAACAGGATGGAAATGAACACCGCTACCAGCGAGACGTTCATCGACAACAGCGTGAACCCCACCTCTTTGGCACCAAGAAAGGCTGCCTTCATTGGGTCCAGACCGTTGTGAATATGCCGGGAGATGTTTTCCAGCACCACGATCGCATCGTCCACCACCAGCCCGGTGGCAAGAATCAGTGCCATCAGCGACAAATTGTTCAGGGAAAAGCCGAACAGGTGCATGATCGCAAATGTGCCTACCAGCGAGACAGGAACCGCCAGCGTGGGGATCAGCGACGCGCGAAAACTGCCGAGAAACAGGAACACCACCATCACCACCAGCACCACGGCAATCAGCAGGGTCATTTCTGCTTCGTGCAGCGTTGCCTTGATCACCGGGGAACGGTCCATCGCAACATTAAGGCTAACGCTGGCGGGCAGCACCGCTCGCAGCGCCGGCAACTGCGCCTTGATCTGCGCCACGGTTTCAATGATGTTAGCGCCCGCCTGCCGGTTGACGACCAGCAAGACCGCACGATCATTGTTGTAAAAGCCACTGTTGTAGCGGTCCTCTACGGCATCACTGACTTTCGCGACATCCTTGAGGCGCAAGGTCGCCCCGTCCTTGTAGCGAATGATCAGTGGCGCATAATCCTTGGCCGTTTCCAGCTGGTCGTTGGCCTGAACCTGCCAGTTATGCTGATCGTCCTCGACGAAGCCCTTCGGTCGTCGAACGTTCGCACCCGTGATCGCGGTACGCACATCGTCAAGCGATACGCCGTACTGCGACAGCATCTGTGGTTCCAGCTCGATACGCACCGCAGGCAGCGAGCTGCCGCCGATCTGCACTTCACCGACCCCGGAAACCTGTGAAAGGCTTTGCGACAGAATGGTGGACGCCAGATCGTAAAGCTGACCTTTTTCCAGCACCGTCGAGGTCATCGACAGCACCATGATCGGTGCCTGGGACGGGTTGACCTTCTTGTAGGTCGGCATGCTGCGCATGCCGCTGGGCAACAGGTTGCGCGAGGCATTGATGGCCGCCTGCACTTCCCGCGCCGCGCCATTGATATCGCGATCCAGATCGAACTGCAGAATGATCCGCGTCGTACCCTGGCTTGAATTGCTGGTCATGGTGTTGATACCGGCGATACTGCCCAGAGATCGCTCCAGTGGCGTTGCCACAGTGGAGGCCATGACCTCGGGGCTGGCCCCCGCCAGACTGGCGGACACCACAATTACCGGAAAATCCATGTTCGGCAGGGGCGCGACCGGTAATAAACGGAAGCTGACAGCGCCCAGCAGCATGATCGCCAGACTCAGCAGAACGGTCGCAACCGGGCGACGGATAAAAGGCGCCGACAGATTCATGCGTCAGCCCGCTCCAGTCGGTCCGGGTCGGCAGGCTTGCGCCTCCAGCGACGGCCAAGCCGGTCGAAATACAGGTAGATGACCGGTGTGGTGAACAGCGTAAGGACCTGACTGACCAGCAAGCCGCCGACCATTACCAGCCCGAGAGGTTGCCGTAGTTCAGCGCCGGAGCCGCTGGCGAGCATCAGCGGGATGGCACCAAACAGTGCCGCCAGGGTGGTCATCAGAATCGGCCGGAAGCGCAGCAGAGCCGCTTCGTAGATCGCCGTTTCCGGCGCTACACCCCGGTTGCGCTCGGCATCCAGCGCAAAATCGATCATCATGATCGCGTTCTTCTTGACGATGCCGATCAGCAGAATAATGCCGATGATCGCAATCATGCCCAGATCGTTGCCGCTGATCAGCAAGGCCAGCAATGCGCCTACCGCCGCCGACGGCAGCGTCGAGAGAATGGTGATCGGGTGGATATAGCTCTCATAGAGCACGCCCAGGACGATGTACATGGTCACCACGGCCGCCAGAATCAGCAGCAGCGTGCTGGACAACGATGCCTGAAATGCCTCGGCAGCGCCCTGGAACTGGGTTTGCACGCCAATCGGCATGCCGATCTCCTGCTCAACCTGCTCGATCACCTGCACGGCGTTGCCCAACGCGATCCCGGGCGCGAGGTTGAACGACATCATTACCGCCGGAAACTGCCCGAGATGAGCAATGGCCAGCTGTGCCTGGCGCTGTTCGACGCGCGCCAGACTCGACAGTTTTACCTGCGCGCCGTCGGTGGTCTTGACATGAATCTGGTCGAGCGCGGCAGGACCGAGTTCACTGCCGGACGCTGCCTGCAGGACTACACGATACTGGCTGGCCTGCGTATAGATAGTGGAGATCTGCCGTTGCCCGAAAGCGTCGTACAGAGCATCGGTAATATTCGCAACCGTGACCCCTACCCGACTGGCCGCATCACGATCAATGTTCAGATAGACCTGTAAGCCCTTGTCCTGCAGGTCGCTGGCGACATCCGTCAATTCGGGCCGTTTGCCGAGCGCTTCCACCAATCTCTCGCTCCACAGCGCCAGCAACTCGGCATCAGGCGAGGACATGCTGAACTGATACTGAGTGCGACTGACCCGGTCTTCAATGGTCAGGTCCTGCACCGGCTGCATGAACAGACGGATCCCCGAGAGTTTGTCGACCTCGGGCTGCAGGCGCTGGATCACCTCGGGCGCGGTGATATCGCGCTCCCCGTGAGGCTTGAGATTAATCAGAAGACGCCCGCTATTGAGCGTTGCATTATCGCCGTCGACGCCGATATAGGAAGACAGGCTGACCACCGCAGGGTCCTTGAGAATGATATCGGCAAGCGCTTGCTGACGCTGGCTCATGGCAGCAAACGAAACTGACTGTGGCGCTTCCGAAATACCCTGGATCACACCGGTGTCCTGCACAGGAAAGAAGCCCTTGGGTACAACGATGTACAGCAGCACAGTCAACGCCAGAGTGGCCAGTGCGACCAGCAGGGTCAGAGGCTGATGCTTGAGCACCCAGCGCAACCTGCCTGCGTAGATATCGATCAGCCAGTCAATCCAGGCACCGCTGGCACGGTAGAAACGGCTCTGCTCTTCTTCCTTCGGCTCGCGCTTGAGCAACCGCGCGCACATCATCGGCGTCAGGGTCAGCGATACCACCAGCGATATCAGTATCGCGACCGCCAGAGTGATGGCGAACTCACGAAACAGCCGTCCGACCACATCAGCCATGAACAGCAGCGGGATCAGTACCGCAATCAGGGACAAGGTAAGGGAAATCAGGGTGAAACCGATCTGTTTTGCGCCCTTGAGTGCCGCCTGCAAGGGGGTTTCGCCCTCCTCGATATGCCGGGAGATATTTTCCAGCATCACGATGGCGTCATCGACGACGAAGCCGGTCGCGATGGTCATGGCCATCAGCGTCAGGTTGTTCACCGAGAAGCCCGCCAGGTACATGATGCCAAACGTGCCTACCAGCGACAGTGGAACGGCAATCGAAGGAATGATCGTTGCACTGAAGCGACGCAGGAACAGAAACGTGACCAGCACCACCAGAACGATCGCGATCAGCAACTCGTGCTGAACATCGGTCACCGAGGCGCGGATCGTCTGCGTGCGATCCGTCAGCACCACCACATCAAGACCGGCCGGGAGGTTTTCGGTGATCCCCGGCAGCAGAGCCTTGATCCGGTCGACCACATCAATCACGTTGGCACCCGGCTGACGCTGAATATTCAGCAGCACAGCCTGACTGCGGTTGGCCCACGCCGCCAGCCGCTCGTTTTCAGCCCCGTCGACGATTTCGGCCACATCCTTCAGGCGCAAGGGGGCCCCGTCCTTGTAGGCCAGAATCAGGTTGGCGTATTCCTCCGGAGACTTCAGTTGATCGTTGGCATCCAGCATGGAAACCCGGGTCGGCCCGTCGAAGTTGCCCTTGGGCTGGTTGACGTTGGACGCGCCGATCAGCGTTCGTACATCGGACAGATTAAGGCTGTTGGCGGCCAGCGCCTCCGGATTGACCTTGATACGGACCGCCTGACGCTGCCCGCCGGCAATGCTGACCATGCCGACGCCGCTGATCTGCGAGATCTTCTGCGCCATGCGCGTATCGACCAGATCATTGAGCTTGGGCAACAACATTGTTTTCGAGGTGATGGCGAGGGTCAGAACCGGTGTATCGGCGGGGTTGACCTTGTTGTAGACCGGTGGCGCCGGGAGGTCGGTCGGCAGCAGATTGGTGGCGGCGTTGATCGCCGCCTGCACCTGCTGTTCAGCCACATCCATATTGATATCGAGGCTGAGACGCAGCGTAATGACCGATGCGCCGCCCGAGCTGGTCGAAGCCATCTGGGTCAGGCCGGGCATCTGTCCGAATTGACGCTCGAGAGGGGCAGTGACGGAGCTGGTCATGACCTGCGGGCTGGCACCGGGGTAAAGCGTCATCACACGGATGGTCGGATAATCGACCTGAGGCAGCGCCGAGACCGGCAGCAAGGTGTAGGCAATCAGACCCGCCAGGACAATTGCCAGCATACTCAGTGTGGTGGCAACCGGACGCAGGATGAACAGACGCGACATGTTCATACGTTTGGTTTTTCCACCTTGCCGAGTGCTGCCGACTTGTCGGTCTTGCTGTCAGGCTTGCCTTGCAGTTTCTGAACCGGGCCTGCCGGCACATCCTTGCTGTCGTTGACGACCTCGACTTCAGCACCGTCGCGCAGGCGATCGGTGCCTTCAAGCACCACCCGCTCGCCTGCTGCGAGCCCTTCGGTGATGACTGTTGACGTCTCGTCGCTCGGACCGGTCTTCAACAGCTTGAGCTTGACCTTCTTGTCCCCGTCCAGCACATAGACAAAGGTCCCGTCGGTGCCGAACTGAACTGCGGCGGTAGGTACCAGCGTCGCCTGTTTCAGCGTATCGGCGCGCAGACGCACATTGACGAACTGGTTGGGGAACAGGATCTCGTCACCGTTATCGAAACGAGCCTTGAACTTCAGGGTGCCGGTCGTCACGTCGATCTGGTTATCGAGACTGGCAAGTACACCGGCAGCCTGCATTTTCGTATCGCCACGGTCCCAGGCTTCGACCGGCAGCTTGTCGCCGGTGCGATAGCGGGAAATGACTTTGGACAGGTCTTTCTCCGGCAGCGTGAAGGCGACCGAAATGGGTTGGGTCTGGGTGATCACCACCAAGGCGGTTGTGTCGTTGGCGGCAACCAGATTGCCGACGTCCAGCTGTTTGAGGCCGACACGACCGGCAATCGGGGCGCGGATGCGGGTGAAATCCAGACTCAGCCGGGCATCAGCCACGGCCGCCTGATTGGTCTTGATCGTGCCCTTGTACTGATTGACCAGCGATTCGGCCGTGTCGAGGGTCTGTTTTGCAATACTGTCCTCTGCATACAATCCACGGTAGCGCTGCACGTCGAGCTGGGCATTCTTGAGCAGCGCCTGATTGGTGGCCAGCGTACCTTCGGCCTGCTGCAATGCCACCTGATAGCTGCGCGGATCGATTTCAGCCAGCAGATCACCGGCCTTGACCATCTGCCCTTCCTGGAAATAAAGCTTGACCAGCTCTCCCGCCACCCGGCTGCGCACATTGATGGTGTTCATCGCCGTCACAGTGCCAAGCGCCTTGTAATAGATCGGAAAATCGCCTTCGGTTGCCGGGGCCACTCGCACCGGGACAGCGACAGCCGATCCACCGAAGCCTGGCCGCGCCATGCCGCCCGCGCCAGGCTTCCTGCCCTCGGAGCCTTTCCCAGGGGTGGACGCAGGCCAGAGCCACCAGCACAGGGCAACAATGACCAACAGGATCAACAAACTGATCAACCAGCGACGGGATTTACGAGAGCCAGACGATTGCATGAATAAATCAACCATTACAGGTGGGGGCTTGTTCAGAAGGCTGAACAATAAGCACAGATGCGTTACAAGCAAAGCGCCTTTACCAAGCGCTTACTTTTGATAAACGTATGAAGCACAGACAAAAAAACGGCCTGAGCGGACTCAGGCCGTCGAAGTGTTGCGGGAAGTTACTTCAACACAGCCAATGCCGCGTCGTAGTCGGGTTCTTGAGCGATCTCTGCGACCAGTTCGCTGTGCAGCACATTGTCGTTTTCGTCCAGAACAACCACTGCACGGGCAGTCAGACCTTTCAGCGGACCGTCTGCAATTGCAACCCCATAATTCTTACTGAAGTCGGCACTGCGGAAAGAAGAAAGGTTCTTGACGTTCTCAAGACCTTCGGAGCCGCAGAAGCGCGCCTGGGCAAACGGCAGGTCAGCGGAGATGCACAGCACGACGGCATTGCTCAGCTCGTTTGCCTGGGCGTTGAATTTACGTACCGACGTTGCACAGGTCGGCGTGTCGACGCTAGGGAAAATGTTCAGTACCTTGCGCTTGCCAGCGAAATCCGCCAGGGTCTTGTCGGCAAGACCTTCGCCCACCAGCGTGAAGGCGTGTGCCTTGCTGCCGACTTCAGGCAGGTTGCCATCGACCTGAACGGGGCCGCCTTTGAGGGTCACTTGAGCCATGAAACACGTTCCTTTTTGAAATGAATAAAAGAGTTCGGAAGTTAAACACGAAAGTGTGCCGGAGCCTATATCGGATAATTCCGAATTTTTCTCAGGAAACCAGTCTGTCCCTGATATCAGGGTGGGCACATAATTCCACCAGCCAATCGACGAATACCCTGACCCGCCGCGACAACTGTCGATGAGGCGGGTAAAGCGCCGTCAGCGGTAAAGGCGGCGGACGATGCGCGCGTAATACTTCGATCAGTACTCCGCTGCGCAATTGCGCGGCGACATGATAACGCGGCACCTGTATCAGGCCGAAACCTGCCTCGCAAGCCGCCACATAACCATCGGCACTGTTGACGGAAATAGAACAGGCCAACGCGTGATCAACCTGAACGCCGTCGGCCATGAACTCCAGACCATAACGTTTGCCGGTACTGGTCGAAAAATATTCGATTACCTGATGTTGCGTCAGGTCCGGCAGGTTCAGCGGCGTCCCATATTGCTGCAGATATTCGCGACTGGCACAGGTGATCTGGGTCAGATTGCCCAACGGTCTTGCGACCAGCATTTCGTCCAGAGCTGCTCCAGCGCGCAATACACAGTCCACGCCCTCGCGGATCAGATCGACAGGCCTGTCACTCATGCCGATTTCCAGCCTGATTTGTGGGTAGCGCCGGGCAAATTCGGGCAAGGCAGGAATCACGATCATGCGCCCCAGACTGACCGGCAGGTCGATGCGCAACAACCCCCTGGGCTCAGCGCCCGCCGCAGAGAAGGAGGCTTCGGCGTCATCCAGATCGGCCAGCAGGCTTACGCAACGCTGATAGTAGGCACGGCCGTCAGGCGTGGTATTCACCTGGCGCGTGGTGCGTTGCAAGAGTTGCACACCCAAATGAGCTTCCAGCTGTTTGATCAGCATCGTCACTGATGCACGGGGCATGTGCAGGCTTTCGGCCGCTTTGGCGAAACCGCCCAGCTCGACGATACGGGTGAAGACGCGCATGGCGTTGAATCGGTCCATGATTACCGGCAGCCTGATAGAGAGGGTAGCGTGTGAAGGGTCACACTGTTTTGGCAGGGTAAACCGGTTGACACAGGCCAGTGCCATGACAGCGGCTGGCCCGTGCTCAGAAGTCCCTTTTATAGAAAATATCCAGCGAACTGGCAACACCGCTTGCCGCCTCAAGGTACACACGCTTGCTGAGCAGATAGCGCAACGCAATGGTATTGGCCGGTTCAAATACACCGACACCATAGCGCAGACTGAGCTTCTCGGTGATCTTGCCGCTGGCAACCACATTGGTCTTGTCACCGGTGCCCGAGGTGTCCAGTTCGAAGTCCTTAATACCCAGATTGTCCGCGAGCTTTCCGGTTGTGGAAGAGCTGCCTGCAACGCCCAGCGCCAGCGCGGCCTGGGCGACCATGTTATTGTCTTCGCCCGAAGTGCTCAGCGGCCTGCCCATGACCAGATAGGACAGCGCCTGCTCCTGGCTCATCGCGGGCTCGGAAAACACTTCGGTGGCAGGCTGCTCGGCACTGCCGGTCAGACGAATACCCGCGATTACGTCATCTGTCTGCCGAATCGCTTCAATATCCAGATAGGGCTGGTCAACCGGGCCTGCAAACAGCAGGCGTGCCTTGCGGATGGTAAGCCGTTGGCCATAGGCACGGTAACGCCCGTCATTGAGGTTCAGCTCGCCACGGGTGTCCAGATTGTCACCAATGTGTACGCGACCCACCAGGTTGGCGGTGAGCCCGAAACCGCTGAAAGCAAGTTTTTCCTGGCCGACTTCAACATTTACATCCATCGCCACGGCCAGCGGTGGTGCGCCCTCCTCGGTCTGCTGCCCGACGATCACCGTATCGCCTGACAACTTGACGGTGGAAGGCGGCAGCTCACGTACGGTGATTGTGCCCTTGGGCACCAGCACTTTGCCGGACACGGCCAATCGTTCTCCCTGCATGGAGATTTTCAGATCAGGTGCAATTTCCACAGCAACATAGGGCTCGACATTGATGGGCAGTCGCGCGCCCTTGAGGCTCACGTCGACGCTCGGACTCTGCCCCCAGGCCGCTTGGCCGCCTATGCTTCCCTGCCCGTTATCGCCACTTTTCCAGCCACCGTTGAGTTGTACGCTCTCTCCGGCGATAAGCGCCTGAACCTTGAGGTCATGCAGCTCCATCGGCAACTCGGCCCCTGCCACTTCACCGCCTTCCAGCGTCACGCTGCCGTTGACCAGAGGCGCGAGCAGGCTGCCTGACAATCGACCGTTACCGTTCAGGCGTCCGTTGAGTTTCTGCACCATTGGTGCAAATGGCCGGGCTGCCGAGATGTCCAGCCCGGAAAGGCTGAAGTCGCCTGAAAGGGGCTTGTCTTTGCCCAAAGGATCGATCTGCGCGTTGAGCAGCAACCGCCCCAACTTGCCACCCTCGAAGTTCAGACGCGTGTCGATACGTCTTGGTGTCAGAGAGGTGTCGAGCTTGAACGTCTGGTACGGGAAGTCCAGCCACTGCGCGTTATTGCGTACGCGCAGAGTGCCGCCTCCGGCATCGATCGTGACCTTGCCACTGGGGCCTGCTGCCGGAATGTCGAGCTGAACATCGGCGTTCAGCGCACCTTTCCAGGCAAAATCCCTGGGCATCCATTGCCCCAGACTGTCGAGCGGGAAATTCTTCAGTTGATAACGCAGGCGTGGTTCTGGCATCAGCCGCTGATCGCCACCGCACAAGCTGGCCGAACCGGACAGCCAGCAATGTGCGCCGAAGTCGAGCCTGCCGTCAGCCAGGCGCTCGATCTTCGCTGGTTGCTGCAAGCGCCAGTTCTGCCCGCCGCTCTGCACCGAACCACTGGCCAGCCGACCCCGCCAGTCGCCTTTGTCCAGCCCCCCGTCCAGCCCGATGGCAAGCTTGAGCAGCGGTCCTTGCAGGTCCAGTTTCAACTGTTGCGTCTTGAGCGTCCCCTGGCCGTCCACCAGCAAGGTCCCAAGCCCGGTGTCGCCGACTTGAATACTGACGCCCTTGAGGTTGACGGTGGCACGTTGCGATTGATCCAGCCGGGCATTGAGCGACAGGGTTTGCAGGCGATTATCCTGCAACGCGAGCTGACTGCCCTGTAACGCCAGTTGCCCTTGAGGTGCCTGCAGCGTTCCGTTCAGATCCAGGCGACCTTTGACCTGTCCCTGCAAACGTGGCCAGAGTTGAGCCAGACGCGGCAGATCGAGATCCAGCTGCCCTTTGAGACGCTCCTGCAAATTGCCAGCGCCCTGAATCCGGTTGTCGCCCAAACGCATGTTCAGGTTGCTGAGGCTCCATTGCTGATCACCACCCTCGGCCTTGGCTTGCAGCAGCGCAGGCTGTCCACGCAGACGCCCTTTAAGGTCGAGGTCAGCAGTGAGTTCGAGCCGCTCGTTGATGAGTTGCCCCCTGCTGCGCAAGGGTCCCGCGAGTGTACCGGGCAATTCAGCGACCCAGAATGAGGGGTCCAGCGCGCTCAGATCCAGGGCCGTGTCCCAGCCAATGCCGTTGGCGAATTGCAGATTCAGAAAACCGCTGGCCTTGCCCTGCCCTGCAACCAGTTCCAATTGCGGCAGGTGGATTTCCTGCAGGTTGCCGCTGAAGGGGCTGACCAGCGTGAATGCACCGGCGGGCCCTTCGAGGCTGGCGTTGAAATTGCCGAGGTAATGACCGTCGGTATAGGAAATTTCGCCCTTGAATGCATGCAACGAGACCTGCGGTTCGGATTCCACGGGATAAAGACGCTGCCAGGGAAAATCCAGCCAGTCGATGCTTGCATCAGCCGAGAAGCCATTCTGCCAATTCAACGTGCCATTTACCGCCAGACGCTGTTGGTCATTGGCGCTGAGATCAAGCGCAGCGATGCTCGCACCATTGGCGTCGGCGCTGCCCCGCAAGGACAACGCCACGGGGCCTTTCTCTGCAGGCAGGCTGGCGGAGCCGTTGATCCGGTAACCCGAGTCGAGATTGCCCTCGGCAGTCAGCAGCAAGTGATCGAGTTGCAAGGTGTCGGGCAATGCAGCGCTGGGCTTGAAGCGTTCGGCAGTCAGTTTCAGTCGCGCGGGCACATGCTCAGCCAGCGGTTGCAGCTCGCCAGTCAGCAGCCCGGGCAGGTAGCCGCTACTGTCAGCCTTGAGTTGCAGGGTCTTGAGCACATCCCCCTGAATATCCAGCGCCAGCGTCCAGGGCTGGCCGTCCTGTGGCGGAAGTTGCAGTTGCCCGCCAATGCTCAGCGGCCAGTCGCCTTCGGGCTTCAGCAGGCCCTTGAGGTCCAGCACCAGCGCATCGCGCTGCAGGTGCGCGCTATCGATCTGCAAGCCTTCCGAGGTCCAGTGCGCCGTCAGCTTGAGATCGCGCAACTGTTCAACGCCGTCCAGTTGCAAACTGCCCAGCTGTATATCACCCAGTTGCAGAGCCAGCGGCAGTTTGAGGGCTGGCAAATTGACAGGGCCGCTATCGCTTGGCGCATCGCTCGGAGGGAAACGCAGCAGTACCTGTGCCGCATGCAAGCGATCGATACACAGGGCCATTTTCAGCAGGCAGGCGGGGGTCCAGGCGAAATCGACAGATTGCATCTCCACACGGTCTGCGCCTTGCTGCCATACCAGCCGCTCTGCACTCCACTGCCCGCCCAGACGTCCCTGAAAGTTTTCCAGGTGTACGCCTGGCACACGTGCCAGCGCCCACTGGCTGCCAGCCTGGGTTCCCAGCACCAGGCTGACGCCGACAAGCGCCAGCAGCAGTAATGCGATCAGGCTCGATCCGGCAACCTTCAGGCTGCGCTTGATGTTCATCCTGTTCACAGCTCCGGCCCCATCGAGAAATGCAGGCGAATCCCGCCGTCGTCGTCCAGCGCGTGCGCCAGATCAAGACGCAAGGGGCCTACGGGAGAAACCCAACGTACCCCGAACCCGACTCCGGTCTTCAGATCCGGCTTGTCCAGATTGTTGAACGAGTTGCCCTGATCAATAAAAGTCGCCAGACGCCATTTGTCCGCGATGGAATACTGGTACTCGACACTCCCGGCAAACATGTAACGTCCACCGATGCGGTCGCCGTCGGAATTGGTCGGTGACAGCTTCTGATAGTCGTAGCCGCGAACGCTTTGATCGCCACCGGCAAAAAAACGCAGCGATGGGGGGATCGCGGTGTAACCGTCAGTAAGGTTGCCACCAAACTGCACGCGGCCCAGAAGACGGTGGTTCTGCGCGACTGTCGTCAGCCCCTTGAGCAACACGTTGGCATGCACCAGGTTGGCGTCCGATAACATGCCTTCCTTTGCCACTTGGGTGTCGAACTGCAAGCGGTAGCCCTGGTGGGGGTCGATACGGTTATCGCTGCGCAGGTACGAGTAACTGATACCGGGCATCAGCAGGGTACTGAGGCCCGAATCGTCACCCAGCCGGTATTCTTCGCGTTGCCATTTCAAGGATATGACCCGTTCCCACCCGCTGGGCAGCTTGCTGTGCCATTCAGGCCCGGCAGTCAGCAGCTTGCTGAGGCTGTCGGTGCCGGCAATCTCTTCATATTGATAGCCCCCGGCATAACGCAATTTATCGGTCAGGGGCGGATCGAGCGGCACGTCGTACCACAATCCGATGTTCTGCCGTGGCGCGGATATCTCCGATTCGAATCCATAGCTGTGACCCTGCGGATTGGCCCAGTGGCGGGTCCAGTTGGCCTTGCCACGCGGGCCGACATCGGTCGAATAGCCCAGCCCCAGCCCCATGGTGCGCGGTTTGCGGGTCTCAAGCTGGACGGTCACCGGAATAATCCGGTTTTCGGCTGCCGTAGGGGCGGCATCGACCCGTACACCTTCGAAATAACCACTGCCCTGCATGGCCTGGGTCAGTTCGGCGATGAGCTGTGAATCGTAAGGTGTATTTTCCTTGAACGGCACCATGCGCTTGAGCAGGTCATCATCGAAGGGGGCATCGCCGCTGAACATGACCTTGCCCAGTGAGTAGCGCGGGCCGCTGTCATACACGAGCTCAATGTCGGCAACCCCGGCCCTGGGGTCGATCGCCAGGCGCAGGCTGGTGAAGTGGCCACTGAAGAAACCGTAGCGTGATGCCTGATTCTGGATCAGCCGCTTGGCATCTTCATAATTGCCGTGATTGAGCACCGCGCCGGTTTTCAGCGCATCGCTCCTGGGCACACGGAAAGCCTTCAGCGACGCTGCAGGTCCTTCGACCCGAATCACCACGTTACGCAAATGGACGGGCTCGCCCGGCTGGATATTGATCACCAGACGTAGCGGGTCTCCGTCTTTTATTTCGCTGTCGATCTGCGCCTGATAATAGCCGAGCGCCTGAGCTGCCTTTTCCGCTTGCTGCTCGGCACCCAGGCTGTAGTTGCGCAATGCCTGAACGTCACGCTCACCCAAATCCCCCACATACCCTTCGACGTTGGTTTTGAGTTCCGGGTTGGCGGGCTTGATCCTGACGTCAAGGAGAGCCTGCGCAAGCGCCGCTGCACTCATCGTCATCAGGAACAGGCTGCTGAATAGTCTGAAAAGCTTCATGGGCGTAGATGCTAACACGATCGACGGGCTGCACTGGAAGCCCACGAATTGTCGAATATTCAGACCGTTACATCAGGCACCGGCAGTGAAACCTGAGGGTTCGGATGAAAAAACACATGCTCTCGGACCGGGCCTACGGCAATCTCGCCGATTTCCTCGTAACCCTGTCGCTTATAGAACTCAAGATAGCGAGGATTACCCGTGTCTACGACGATGCCTTGGGACTGTTCGTCTACTGCGCACCAATCGTGCAGAGCCCCCAGCAGTTGCTCACTCAAATCCTGCCCCAGCTTCTGTCCCTGAAATTCCGGGTCGAGCCCTATCAATGGCAGCACATGCACGGTTTCGGAAGGTACACAGGCGAGCACCGCGTTGTAATAAGCAAGGTAGCGCTGAGTGCAGCCCAGACCGGTATCCATCACCATGCGCAGGCGCCAGGCCCAGCTTTCTGTGACCCCAAGGCGACGCTGAGGTGGCGCGATCAGTGCCACGCCAACCAGCCGATCATCCAGAAACAGACCAAGCGCCGGTTGATTTTGCAGGAAGTGTTGTTTGACCAGTTGGCGAATGGTCGCCAATACGCGTTGCTCATATCCCTCGCGCTCGGCATTGAACAGATAGGCGAAGGTCGGATCGTGCCGATAGGCCCTGAACAGCAAGGAGCGGGTTTCACGGGAATAACCACTGTCGAGTTGGCGAATTTCACCCGTGATGGCAGCAGGTAGGGACATAAAGGGCCTCGTGTTAACGGAACTGCGTCTGGCGCAGCAGTTTTGGCAAGCAGGCTTTCGAGTGATGGCACTTGATAACAGTTCCAACGATTTGTGCGGGCACGCAGCCGGGCAGTGTCGGACATGGTGCTGGTCCTGAAACGACAGGTCAGCTAGCATCGCTGTTTGTTTTTGCTCAGGACCGCTGTTTTATGAAAATCGTCTCGTTCAACATCAATGGTCTGCGCGCTCGACCTCATCAGTTGGCGGCATTGATCGACAAACACCAGCCGGACGTGATCGGTCTTCAGGAAACCAAGGTTTCGGACGAGCAATTTCCACTCGCGGACGTCGAAGCGCTGGGCTATCACGTGCACTTTCATGGCCAGAAAGGCCATTACGGCGTTGCCCTGCTGTCGCGCAATCCGCCAATAACCCTGCACAAGGGGTTCGAGGGCGACGACGAGGAATCCCAGAAACGCTTCATATGGGGTACTTACGCTGACAGCAATGGCCAGCCGGTAACCATCATGAATGGCTACTTTCCGCAGGGCGAGAGCCGCGATCACCCCACCAAATTCCCGGCAAAACAGCGTTTTTACGAGAACCTGCAAACGCTGCTCGAAAGCCGCTTCAGCAACGACCAGCCGCTGATCGTCATGGGCGACGTGAACATCTCACCGCAGGACTGCGATATCGCCATCGGTGCCGACAATGCCAAACGCTGGCTGAAAACCGGCAAGTGCAGCTTCCTCCCGGAAGAGCGCGAGTGGATGGAGCGCTTGAAAAACTGGGGCCTTGTCGACAGCTTTCGTTACCTTTACCCGGAGGTCATCGACAGGTTCAGCTGGTTCGACTACCGCAGCCGGGGCTTTGAAGACGAGCCCAAACGCGGGCTGCGCATTGATTTGATCATGACTTCTACCGGTCTGCAGCCGCGCATCAAGGCGGCCGGCGTGGACTACGACTTGCGCGGTATGGAAAAGCCATCGGACCATGCGCCGATCTGGCTGGAGTTGAACTGAGCAGGCACCCTGTCGCGCGATCCAGAATCGGGTCGCACGCAGCGGTCGAGCAATCGTCATGTTCCTGCAACCTTTCTGTCTTATTCTCCCGCAACCTCCCGTGACTCATGGTGACGCCGATGTTGCGCGCTTTGCTAACGGCGCTGACCCTGTCGAGCGCTACCCTGCCCGCCATTGTACTGGCGGCACTGCCAGTGCCTGCTGGCGAGATACCTGCCTTGCGCATTCAAGGCTCCAACACCATCAATGCCCGGTTAGGTCCCGCGCTGGTTGAAGGATTGATGCGTCAGCAAGGCCTGCAATCGGTACAGACTCTTGCTGGCAACGTCATCAATGAACAGCGTGTCGTGGGCACAACTGCAGCCGGGCAAACGGTCAGCGTCGAGATCGCCGCACACGGATCAGGTACCGGATTTGCTGCATTGAAAGCAGGCAACGCCGATATCGCGGCCTCTTCCAGACCGATCAAGGATCAGGAAGCCAAGGATTTGGCAGACCTTGGCGATCTGAAAAGCGCAGCAAGCGAGCAGACCATTGCCATTGATGGCGTTGCCGTGATTCTGCATCCCGGCAATTCCGTGAGACAGCTGGATACACTTCAACTGGCGCGTATTTTCAGCGGGGAAGTCAGGAACTGGAGCGAAGTGGGCGGCAATCCGGGTGTGATTCATCTTTATGTGCGTGATGAAAAGTCTGGCACCTACGAAACGTTCAAGGAGCTGGTACTGACCAAGTACGGCAAGATTCTGTCTGGCGCAGCCGCGCGCTTCGAATCCAGCGAACAGCTCTCTGACGAGGTGAGCAAGGATATCAATGGCATTGGCTTCACCGGACTGCCTTCCGTCAGGCATGCCAGAGCGGTGGCCATTGCCGATGGCGATTCCAGGCCCATGCTGCCGACCGTGAGCCTGATTGCCACCGAGGACTACCCGCTGTCGCGACGACTGTATTTTTATGTGCCCGCCTCGGCTCATCAGCGCTGGGCCCAGGCGCTTGTGCGTTTCGCGCAGAGCGCCGGGGGTCAGGACATCGTGGCGCAGAGTGGTTTCGTCGCACAGACTGTGCAGGCACTCAAGGTGCAGCCTACCGCACAAATGCCCGCGGATTATCAGGCGCTGGCGCGCAAGGCCGAACGCCTGTCAGTCAACTTTCGCTTTGCCCAAGGCAGTGCGAGGCTGGACAACAAGGCGCAGCAGGACCTCAAACGGGTAGCGGAGTACCTCAAGGCCAGCGACAAGCTCAATCAGCATGTGACGCTGGTCGGCTTTGGCGACGCCAAGAGTGACCCGGCACGCGCAGCCCTGCTCTCAAGGCTGCGCGCCATGGCCGTGCGTCGAGAACTGCTGAAAAGCGGCGTCACGTTCCGCGACATCGTTGGCATGGGTGACGAAATGCCAGTAGCCACCAATGATATCGACGACGGGCGCATCAAGAACCGCCGGGTCGAGGTCTGGGTGCAGTGACCGGCTAGCAGTTCAGGTCCGGCTACGCACCCCGTCAGCTGGCAGGTACTTGCCCAGCTCATACTTGCCGACTGCAGCCCGATGCACTTCATCGGGGCCATCTGCCAGGCGCAGTGTGCGTTGCATGGCGTACATATAGGCCAAGGGGAAGTCATTGGAAACACCCGCCCCGCCGTGTATCTGAATCGCCCGGTCTATGACCTTCAACGCCACGTTCGGCGCGACGACCTTGATCTGCGCGATTTCACTCCGGGCGACCTTGTTGCCAGCCGTGTCCATCATGTAAGCCGCTTTCAAAGTCAGCAGGCGGGCCATGTCGATCTCCATGCGGGAGTCGGCAATCCTGTCGATGTTGCCGCCCAGCTGCGCCAGCGGTTTGCCAAAAGCAACCCGGTCGACAGAGCGTCTGCACATCAACTCGAGCGCCCGCTCGGCCATGCCGATGGAGCGCATGCAGTGATGGATGCGGCCTGGGCCCAGCCGCCCTTGAGCGATTTCAAAGCCCCGCCCCTCACCCAGCAATACGTTTTCAAAAGGTACCCTGACGTTATCGAACAGCACTTCTGCATGCCCGTGTGGTGCGTCGTCGTAGCCGAACACCGGTAGCGGTCTGACGATCTTCACACCCGGCGTGTCGACCGGGACCAGAATCATCGAGTGCTGCTGATGACGCGGCGCATCGGGATTGGTCAGGCCCATGAAAATCAGGATTTTACAGCGCGGGTCGCAGGCACCGGATGTCCACCATTTGCGCCCGTTGATCACCCATTCGTCGCTTTCACGCTCGGCACGTGCAGCCATATTGGTGGCGTCCGATGAAGCGACTTCAGGTTCGGTCATGGCAAAGGCGGAACGAATCTCGCCGCGCAACAGCGGCTCCAGCCATCGCGCTTTCTGCTCCTCACTGGCGTAGCGAACCAATACCTCCATGTTTCCGGTGTCCGGCGCCGAGCAATTGAACGGCTCGGGACCGAGCAGCGAACGCCCCATGATCTCCGCCAGCGGCGCATATTCCAGATTGCTCAGCCCGGCGCCAAGGCCGGACTCCGGCAAAAACAGATTCCACAGACCCTCCGCTCTGGCACGCGCCTTGAGTTCTTCCATGATCGCAGTGGGCTGCCAGCGGTCCCCTTCGGCCACTTGCTGATCGAAAATCGGCTCGGCTGGGTACACGTAGGCGTCCATGAACGCTGTAACGCGCTCACGCAGGGCCTGCACCTTCGGGGAATACGCAAAATCCATGGGCCACTACCTTCTCGATCAGGGTGTCGAATTCATCAGCCTGATGCTAGAGAAACACCGTACATTTATCTAATCTATTCTCGGCGTGTATAAACATTCATAACCGATATATGATCCACCATCGTTGCGGCATCCCAGCCTGCCGAACAGCGAATCACAATAACAGCACGAGGCGCCCATCAATGAACCTGAGCAAGGTCGATCTCAATCTTTTCATTGTCTTCGACGCCATCTACACCGAAGCCAATCTGACCCGCGCCGGGCAGATCGTCGGCATTACCCAGCCTGCGGTATCCAACGCTCTGGCGCGGTTGCGAGAAACCTTCAATGACCCGCTGTTTGTGCGCACAGCACAGGGCATGGTGCCGACACCCATGGCGCAAAACATTATTGGCCCGGTGCGCAACGCGCTTTCGTTGCTCAGGGTGTCGGTGCAGGAAAGCCGTATATTCAACCCGCTGCAGGCCAACAAGAACTACCGCATCAGCATGACCGATCTGACCGAAGCGGTAATCCTGCCGGTGCTTTTCCAGCGGCTGCGACGCCTTGCGCCCGCCGTCACTATCGAGAGTTTTCTGTCCAAACG
This sequence comes from Pseudomonas caricapapayae, assembly GCF_001400735.1. Lineage (GTDB taxonomy): Bacteria > Pseudomonadota > Gammaproteobacteria > Pseudomonadales > Pseudomonadaceae > Aquipseudomonas > Aquipseudomonas caricapapayae. Next base: position 160,865 of record NZ_LJPW01000064.1, on the reverse strand, counting down.
CAGGGAAACCACCAAGGAGCTGGCGGCCGGTCGCCTCGACTTCGCCGTGGATGCGCCGCTCAATACCGACCCGCAGGTCCGGCATGTCAAGCTGATGGAAGATCGCTATGTGTGCGGCATGCGCAAGGCTCATCCTCTGGCCAACAAAGTCACCCTGACACTGGATGATTATCTGAGCCAGGCGCACATTCATATTTCCAGTCGCCGCAGCGGGCTCGGCCACGTGGACCTGGCGCTCGGCAAAATGGGCATCCAGCGCAGAATCGCGTTGCGCTCGCAGCATTACCTGATGGCCACGCAAGTATTGCAGCAAACCGACATGGTCATGACAGTGCCGGAACGCTTCGCCCGGCGTAACGACTTGCACTATGTCTACCTGCCGGTCAACGATGTTCCTTCGGTCGAAACCCACCTGTACTGGCATGAAAGCACTGATCAGGATCCGGCCAATCGCTGGATGCGCGAGCAGATCATCGAGCTCTCACAACGGGTAGTAGCACAGGAACACAACCTTGAAAAAGCATGAAATAAAGACCACAAGATTATGTTTTTAAAGTAGTTATTTCTAAATATTAAAGTGCTTTCGAGCCGCATGGGCGCGACCAGACGCGCCCCTTCACCATGACTTCTGCTTGACGCTTACGTAAAGCAACCTTTAGGTTTAGTGCCATGTACTCCGCCGAGCGATGCCATGAGCAGTCAGACCTACAGTATCTCCGAGCTCGCCCGAGAGCTGGACATCACCACACGCGCGATCCGCTTTTACGAGGAGCAAGGCATGCTCAGCCCTGAGCGCAAGGGAATGGAGCGTATCTACACCGCCCGTGACAAAGTCACTCTGAAATTGATCCTGCGCGGCAAGCGCATCGGCTTTTCACTGGCTGAATGCAAGGAACTGATCTCGCTTTATGACCCTGCCGGCGGCAACCAGAAACAGTTGCAGACCATGCTCGGCAAGATCGCGGAGCGACGCGAGCAGCTTGAACAGCAGTTGCTGGATATCCGGCAGATGCAACTGGAGCTGGACACCGCTGAAGAGCGCTGTCGGGCTGAACTGGATAAGACTATTGCCACTGCTCACTGACCTCGTCCGCACTGACTGACTATAAGGCGCTGCCATGGTTTTTCCGCAAAAGGTGAATATCGTTGAGGTCGGTCCGCGTGACGGCCTGCAGAATGAAGCGCAACCCATCAGTGTCGACGACAAGGTGCGGCTGGTGGATGACCTCACATCTGCCGGCATGGGCCACATAGAAGTCGGCAGCTTTGTTTCGCCCAGATGGGTGCCACAGATGGCTGGCTCCGCCCAGGTTTTTGAACGGATCCAGCGCCGTGAACGCGTGATCTACTCGGCCCTGACACCTAATCTGCGCGGGTTCGAGGATGCACTGGCGGCGGGTGTGAGAGAGGTCGCAGTGTTTGCGGCGGCGACCGAAGGGTTCTCCCAACGTAATCTCAACTGTTCGATCAGCGAAAGTCTGGAGCGCTTTGCGCCCATCATGGCCGCGGCGCAGATGCATGGCGTGCAGGTCAGGGGTTACGTGTCGTGTGTGCTGGGCTGCCCTTACGAAGGCAATGTCTCGCCTCGACAAGTCGCTGTCGTCGCCAACGAGCTGCACGCAATGGGTTGCTATGAAGTCTCGCTGGGCGACACCATCGGTACCGGTACGCCGCAAGCGACCCGGGCACTGTTCGACGCTGTCGCTGCGCAGATCCCGCGCGGCAGGCTTGCCGGACACTTCCACGATACCTATGGCCAGGCGTTGGTGAACATCTACGCAAGCCTTGAGGAAGGCATCCAGGTCTTCGACAGTTCCGTCGCGGGCCTCGGCGGCTGTCCTTACGCCAAGGGTGCGAGCGGCAACGTTGCCACGGAGGATGTGCTGTACATGTTGCACGGTATGGGCATCGAAACCGGTGTTGATCTGGAACAGGTCATTGCGGCGGGCCAGCGCATCTGCGACGTGCTGCAACGCGACAATGGCTCGCGCGTGGCCAGGGCTCGGCTGTCAGCGTAAGGAATGTCACCTGTCGGTAACAGGGTGCGACAACTTGTCACAGAGTGTTACCCTGCCGCGCAGCACATCGAGACAAACGGGTAACACAGAAACACTCGACGACAGAATCAAATGGCCCGCTGCACTGGAAAAACGCTCAGCCCCCCGGCTTTACGGGAGGATTTAAAAACTGGCACGGGTCCTGCTATATCCCTTGTACAACAAAAATAAAAACACGCAGCAACCCAATAAAAACAACACGTACCGGCTCTGACATAACAAGAACAACACGGACAGAGACGTAGCTAACAGATTTTTTTGGAGTGGACAGCTTTTCAGAATTACGTGCAGTGATTGCAGGTCGTTCGCAGCCAGACAGAGAACAATAAAACTGCCCTCAGGCAGCTCCAGAACTGGCTGGATCAATACGATGAAAGTCTGATCAGCGCTCAAAAAAATACGTTTGCTCTTGGTCCCGCCTGCGGACCGCTCGAGAAAAGAGGTAAAGGGTCAGGTCGCCAAAAACAACAACAGGCCTCCCGAAAAACAATAAAGAGCATAGCAAGATACCTTGAAGGGGAGCCCAGGCTCCCCTTCGTGCTTTCCGCCAGCCAGACGCTCCCTGATTCCTTCGCCCCTCCCCCTGCCAGGCAGTCCTCGATCGTTTTGCGCATGCCTTGGCGTCAACGTTGACAGCTTAATCCGACAGGTTTACGTTAACGTAAAGGTCATGGCTTGTTCGCCCTCTATGCGCCTTCAAGAACAAACGCCACCCAAGAACAAAAAAAGGAACGCTCCATGAGTTACCCCAGCCTGAACTTCGCCTTGGGCGAAACCATCGACATGTTGCGCGACCAGCTGCAATCCTTCGTTGCCGCAGAACTTGCCCCACGTGCTGCGCAAATCGACAAGGACAACTTGTTCCCCGTCGACATGTGGCGCAAATTCGGCGAATTGGGCGTTTTGGGGATCACCGTCAGCGAGGAATACGGTGGCGCGGGTCTGGGTTATCTTGCGCACGTCGTGGCAATGGAAGAAATCAGCCGCGGCTCTGCATCCGTAGCGCTTTCCTACGGTGCCCACTCAAACCTGTGCGTGAACCAGATCAACCGTAACGGCACCCCGGCTCAGAAAGCCAGATACCTGCCGAAACTGATCAGCGGCGAGCACATCGGCGCACTGGCCATGAGCGAACCCAATGCAGGCTCGGATGTGGTGTCGATGAAGCTGCGCGCCGACAAGCGCGGTGATCGCTACCTGCTCAACGGCAGCAAGACCTGGATCACCAACGGGCCCGACGCCAATACCTATGTGATCTACGCCAAGACCGACCTGGAAAAGGCTGCGCATGGTATCAGTGCGTTCATCGTCGAGCGGGACTGGAAAGGTTTCTCGCGCGGAAACAAGTTCGACAAGCTGGGCATGCGCGGCTCTAACACCTGTGAGCTGTTTTTCGACGATGTCGAGGTACCCGAAGAAAATCTGCTCGGCGTACTCGATGGTGGTGTCCGAGTCCTGATGAGCGGTCTCGACTACGAACGTGTCGTGCTCTCCGGCGGGCCGACCGGGATCATGCAGGCCTGCATGGACGTGGTGGTGCCCTACATCCATGACCGCAAACAGTTCGGCCAGAGCATCGGCGAGTTTCAGTTGATTCAGGGCAAGGTCGCCGACATGTACACCCAGCTCAATGCCAGTCGGGCCTACCTGTACGCAGTCGCCCAGGCCTGCGATCGTGGCGAGACCACACGCAAGGACGCAGCGGGCGTTATCCTCTACAGCGCTGAACGCGCTACGCAGATGGCGCTGGATACCATCCAGATTCTGGGCGGCAATGGCTACATCAATGAGTTCCCGGCGGGACGGCTGTTGCGTGACGCCAAACTCTACGAGATCGGCGCAGGCACCAGCGAAATCCGGCGCATGCTCATCGGTCGCGAACTGTTCAACGAAACCCGCTGATTGTGGAGCTGCCATGACTATTCTGCAGACCCGAATCAACGCCCGCTCGCCGGAATTTGCCCTTAACCGCGCTACGCTGCTCAAGCAGGTCGAAGAGCTCCGCACGCTGCTGAGCAAAGTCCGGCAAGGCGGCGGCCTCAAGGCCCAAGAGCGTCACACGTCACGTGGCAAGTTGCTGCCCCGCGAGCGTATCAACCAACTGCTGGATACCGGATCACCGTTTCTGGAAATAGGCCAGCTCGCCGCGCATGAGGTGTATGGCGAAGAGGTTCCGGCGGCCGGAGTGATTGCCGGTATTGGCCGTGTCGAAGGCGTCGAGTGCATGATCATCGCCAATGACGCAACGGTCAAAGGTGGCTCCTATTACCCACTCACTGTCAAAAAGCATCTGCGCGCGCAAACCATTGCCCAGCAAAACCGCTTGCCCTGCATCTACCTGGTTGACTCCGGTGGCGCCAACCTGCCCCGCCAGGACGAAGTTTTTCCGGATCGCGAGCACTTCGGGCGAATTTTCTTCAATCAGGCCAACATGAGCGCGCTAGGCATTCCGCAGATCGCTGTGGTCATGGGCTCCTGCACTGCGGGCGGTGCCTATGTTCCGGCGATGGCCGACGAGGCGATCATGGTGCGTCAGCAGGCGACCATCTTTCTGGCAGGTCCGCCACTGGTGAAAGCGGCGACCGGAGAAGTTGTCAGCGCTGAAGATTTGGGCGGTGCCGATGTGCATTGCCGCACCTCTGGCGTTGCCGACCACTATGCCGACAACGATGCGCATGCACTGGCGTTGGCACGCCGCAGCATTGCCAACCTCAACTGGCACAAGCAGGGTCGGTTGAACGCCGCGCCCTGCACAGCGCCGCTGTACGAGGCTGAGGAGCTTTATGGCATCATTCCGGCCGACACAAAACAGCCGTTTGACGTGAGGGAAGTCATCGCGCGTCTTGTGGACGGTTCAGTGCTGGATGAGTTCAAGGCGCTATTCGGCACCACGCTGGTCTGTGGCTTCGCCCGCCTGCATGGCTACCCGATCGCGATTCTGGCAAACAATGGCATTCTATTCGCAGAGGCGGCGCAGAAAGGTGCGCACTTCATCGAACTGGCCTGCCAAAGGGGAGTTCCGCTGCTGTTTCTGCAGAACATCACCGGCTTCATGGTCGGCCAGAAGTATGAAGCCGGCGGTATCGCCAAGCATGGAGCCAAGCTGGTGACGGCGGTGGCCTGCGCGAAAGTGCCGAAATTCACGGTGATCATCGGGGGCAGTTTCGGCGCAGGCAATTACGGCATGTGTGGCCGCGCCTATGATCCGCGCTTTCTGTGGATGTGGCCCAATGCGCGAATCGGCGTGATGGGCGGCGAGCAGGCGGCCGGCGTGCTGGTGCAGGTCAAATGCGAGCAGGCAGAACGTGCCGGCCAGGCGTTCAGCGCCGAACAGCAGGCCGGGTTGAAGCAGCCGATTCTCGATCAGTACGAGCATCAGGGACACCCTTATTACTCCAGTGCCCGCCTGTGGGACGACGGGGTCATCGACCCGGCACAAACCCGCGACGTTCTCGCGCTTGCCCTCTCCGCCTCGCTCAATGCGCCTATCGAACCTACCACTTTCGGCCTGTTCCGGATGTGAGCCGGGAAATGACCATGACTTCGACTTCATTCGCGACCCTTGAACTGATCATCGACCCGCGCGGCTTTGCCACGTTGTGGCTGAACCGACCGGACAAAAACAATGCCTTCAACGCGCAGATGATCCGCGAGCTGATTCTTGCGCTGGAGCGGGTACAAGCGGATGTCAGCCTGCGCTTCCTGCTGTTGCGTGGGCATGGCAGGCATTTCAGTGCCGGTGCCGATCTGGCGTGGATGCAGCAGGCAGCAGACCTGGACTACAACACCAACCTGGACGATGCACGCGAACTGGCAGAACTGATGTACAGCCTCGCCAGGCTGAAAATTCCGACGCTTGCGGTGGTACAAGGCGCGGCATTCGGCGGCGCACTGGGCCTGATCAGTTGCTGCGACATGGCTATCGCTGCGGTGGATGCGCAGTTCTGCCTGTCGGAAGTGCGCATTGGCCTGGCACCAGCGGTTATCAGTCCGTTTGTGGTGCAGGCCATCGGCGAGCGTGCGACGCGACGCTATGCCCTGACTGCAGAGCGTTTCGACGGTCAGCGAGCACAGCAGATAGGTCTGATCGCCGAGTGCTACCCGGCCGCCGAATTGCAAGCCCGCGCCCAGGACTGGATCGACAATCTGCTGCTCAACAGCCCGCAGGCCATGCAGGTCAGCAAGGAGCTGTTGCGTGAAGTCGGCAGCGGCGAACTGACACCCGCATTGCGTCGCTACTGTGAAAGCGCCATCGCCCGTATCCGCACCAGTGCCGAAGGTCAGGAAGGCCTGCGTGCGTTCCTGCAGAAACGCACGCCCGGCTGGCAGGCAGGCGACGATCAACCTGTCGCAGAGCCCGCAGCCCGAAAAGCCTCCCAGAAGGACTCGCAATCATGAGCACGCCCGAGCTGACTTCATTACTGATCGCCAATCGTGGTGAAATTGCCTGTCGCATCATGCGGACCGCGAAAAACATGGGGCTGACCACGGTCGCCGTGCACAGCGCCATCGACCGGAACGCGCGTCATAGCCGCGAAGCCGACATTTGCGTCAACCTGGGGGGCAGCAAGGCTGCAGAGAGCTACCTGGCGATCGACAAGCTTATCGACGCCGCCAAGGCTAGCGGCGCGCAAGCGATCCACCCTGGCTATGGTTTTTTGTCCGAAAATGCCGACTTCGCGCGCGCTATTGAAGAGGCCGGGTTGATCTTCCTCGGGCCGCCCGCCTCTGCCATTGACGCCATGGGCAGCAAATCCGCAGCCAAGTCGTTGATGGAACAGGCAGGTGTGCCGTTGGTGCCTGGCTATCACGGGGATGAACAAGACATCGAGACGTTCCGCGCCGCCGCCGAGCGCATCGGTTACCCGGTGCTGTTGAAAGCCACGGCAGGTGGCGGTGGCAAAGGCATGAAGGTGGTTGAACACACCGGCGAACTGGCCGAAGCGCTGGCCTCCGCTCAGCGGGAGGCGCTCTCCTCGTTCGGTGATGGGCGGATGCTGGTAGAGAAATACGTACTCACTCCACGTCATGTCGAGATTCAGGTATTTGCCGACCGCCACGGTCACTGTCTCTACCTGAATGAACGCGACTGCTCGATTCAGCGTCGACACCAGAAAGTCGTTGAAGAAGCGCCAGCACCCGGTCTGACACCGCAATTGCGCAAGGCAATGGGTGACGCGGCGGTCAAGGCTGCTCAGGCCATCGGCTATGTAGGTGCAGGCACGGTAGAGTTCCTGCTGGATGCACGCGGCGAGTTTTTCTTCATGGAGATGAATACGCGCCTGCAAGTGGAACACCCGGTGACCGAGTACATCACCGGACTGGACCTGGTCGAATGGCAGATCAGAGTCGCCAGAGGTGAGCCGCTGCCCATTACCCAAGAGCAAGTGCCGCTGATTGGTCACGCCATCGAAGTCCGGCTGTATGCCGAAGACCCGGCCAATGACTTTCTGCCAGCAACCGGCACGCTGACGCTCTACAAAGAGCCTGTACCCGGCCTCGGCAGGCGTGTGGACAGCGGCGTTGCCGAGGGCGATAGCATTTCACCCTTCTATGATCCTATGCTCGGCAAGCTGATTGCGTGGGGCGAAAACCGTGAACAAGCGCGCCTTCGCCTGTTGGGCATGCTGGATGAGTTCGCTGTGGGTGGTGTCAGGACCAACCTGGCGTTCCTGCGCAGAATCATCGCCGATCCAGCGTTTGCTGCCGCCGAACTGGATACCGGCTTCATCCCTCGCCATCAGACTGCATTGTTGCCGCCAGCCAGCGAGCTGTGCGCAACGTTCTGGCAGGCCGCTGCCGAGGCCTATCGCCAGAGTGAACCGGCACGAATCGATCAGGCCGATGTGCACTCGCCCTGGGCCGTTGCCACAGGCTTTCGTGCCGGACTGCCTGCGGAAACAGATCTGCAACTGAACTGCAACGGCCAGACGCGAAGCGTCTGCTTGCGCGACAGTAGCGCCCCGCTGTTCAAGCTCGTCGGCGAGCATCTGCATGTCGAGCACGACGGAACGCGCCGCACACATCTGGCGATACGTCGTGGCGATACGCTTTATCTAGCCTGGCAAGGCGATCTGTACACCGTCAGCAGGCTGGACTCCATTGCTCAGACAGATGCCGCTGAGGGTCAGCACGGCGGTCTGAAAGCGCCGATGAATGGCGGCATCGTGCGTGTGCTGGTTGAAGTGGGCCAGGCGGTCGAGTGCGGAGCGCAACTGGTGGTGCTGGAAGCCATGAAGATGGAACACAGCATCCGCGCAGCCAGGGCCGGCGTGATTTCAGCGCTCTACTGCCGCGAGGGTGAAATGGTCACAGAAGGCGCAGTGCTGGTGGAGATGGACTGACATCCGCTGGCTGCCGAACATGAAAACGCCCTGAACAATCAGGGCGCTTTTTATGCAACAGGGACCCGCTTAGTAATAAGCGTTTTCTTTCTGCGTGTGGTCTGTGACATCGCGAACGCCGGACAGCTCGGGAATGCGCTCAAGCAACGTGCGCTCGATGCCTTCCTTCAGCGTGACGTCAGCCTGACCGCAGCCCTGGCAACCGCCACCGAACTGCAGGACGGCAATATTCCTGGTTTCTTCTTCAACCACATCGATCAGTGTCACCTGACCACCATGGCTGGCAAGGCCCGGATTGATCTCGGTTTGCAGATAATAGTTGATGCGCTCATTGATCGGGCTGTCGGCATTGACCATAGGCACTTTGGCATTGGGTGCCTTGATGGTCAGCTGGCCGCCCATGCGATCAGTGGCATAGTCAACCACGGCATCATCCAGAAAGGCTTCACTGAAACCATCGATCCAGGCAGTGAAGCTTTTCAGGCCGATGGCCTTGTCTTCCGGCTTTTCTTCACCCGGCTTGCAGTAAGCGATGCAGGTTTCGGCGTACTGAGTGCCGGGCTGGGTGATAAATACCCGGATGCCTATGCCCGGGGTATTCTGCTTTTCCAGCAGATCGGCCAGATAATCGTGGGCGGCATCGGTAATAGTGATAGCGGTCATGAAAATTCCTCGCAGACGTGCCAGCAGTTTACGCCAATCGGCCGCGTCACACAAAGTCCCAGTATTTTTGTCAGGTTAATGCTTGCGCGCGACTGAGCGTTCGACGTCCATCCAGCCAGCCCTTCATCCGACGATAGAGGCCTTTCTCGATCCACTCATAACTGACCCAGGCACCGATGGCGATGATCGGAACGCAGAACGCGAAGACCACATAGGGGCTGAGCCCAAAGCGTTGCGCCATCAGCAAGCCGCCGTACAGCACCAGCACGTGCAGCAGGTAGACAGAATAAGAACAGTCCCCCAGCACCTTGAGCAGACGATTGCCCTGGAAATAAGGCTCCAGCGAGATACACGACAACACAATCAAGGCGCTGGGCAGGCCCCAGTTGAGCAGGCGCTGCTCGTTGGTCAGGTGGTTGATCGCATACAGCCCTACCGCAATACCCGCCAGCGGCAGCCATCGCGCCTGCCTGATCCAGCCACGGCGATAGAGAATGCCAATGCCGATACCCAGCAGGAATTCGTAAATGATGTCATTGCCGTAGAACCGGCTGATCAATCCGGCACGGGCCAGAACCTCGCTGACGGCAAACAGTGCGGCAGCAATGATCAGTGGTCGATGACGTTGCCGAAAAAGAAACACCATCGAGAACAGAAGGTAGAAAAACATTTCATAATTGAGCGTCCAGCCGACGTTGAGCGTCGGATACAGCCCGTAGCCTCCGGGATTTTCGGACGGAATAAACACCAGTGACAGGAGGAAGTTCTGCCAGCCGATCACCTGGTGCGGGAGCATCGGTGCAGCGATCAGCAACAGCAACGCCATGGCGGCGGTGTACAGCCAGTAAGCGGGAACAATGCGAATCAGGCGATGCAGAATGAACCGCCGTGCAGGCATATCACTGTTCTGCGTAGACAAAAAGATAACCAGACCGCTGATGACAAAAAAGATATCGACCCCGACCGCGCCTTTTGACACAAAGAACTGGCCCACCGGGCCACTGGCCTTGAAATCGAAAAAAATCTGCATGAAGTGATGGCACACCACGACCCACGCTGCGAACGCCCGTAGGGCCTGAACTGAAATCAACATCACAAGAAACCTCTACTGCCTGACTTTCAATCATCGACGGTTCGACGGACCGGTCGATGACGCGCACCATTTCGGACCACTGTTTCAAAAAAAAGGTCGCCCAAGATACGTTTCGTTCAGGAAGTAACGATGGCTGCAGGCCATGTTCCACGTGGGGTCTGCGGCGCAAGCCCCCTGTTTTCAGAGGTTTTCGTAGCGATTCATATCCAGTACACCTGCTTCGCGTGGTTCAGTTTCCTGAATATAGCGGTTCAGATCGTGAAAATAGGTCCAGAACAGCGGATGAGTCCGGCGCACGCCCCAGCGCTGCACGATTTGCTCGAAGCTCGTCTGATCCTTGCTTTGCTCCATGGCATCGACAAAAGCAGACACCTGGGCGACCGGAATGTTGAATATGAAGTTCGGGTAGCTGCTGAGTACCCCAGGATAGACAGTCAGTGTGTCCAGACCCGGTATATAGCGATACGACTCGCCCAGCAGAAACGCCACGTTGCTGTGCGCGCGGTTACGCAGCATGCTGTAGATCAAACGCTTGCCGTTACTGCCCTCGATGCGCAACATGCTCGCTTCCGGCAATTGATCGATGACTTTCAGGCCCGCCGCCGGGCGTGACGTCAAACGGCTAAGCACCTGCTCAGCCTGGGCAAAGCCGCGGTCGAGGTCCGGACGCGAGCAATACGCCCCGCTACAGCGATTGATCGGATCCGGCGCGGCGTTCAGGCTGCCCGCACGCTCGATCAGTTTGAACGCAAAGTCGCGCTGCGGTGCCTTTTCATCGAGCTTGATACCGCTCGGCGTATCGTCATCGATCTTCTGGTAATCCAGCCACATCTTGATCTTGCCGCCATCCTGGTAAAGATCGTCGAGCATGCCTTCACGCAGATCGGCAGGCATCAGGCGCAGGAAGTTGATTTCAGCACCGTTGCGAATCAGGTCGAAATACAACCGCGTCTGGGCTTGATGCGACACGTTGCCATAGACGTCGAAGTTCACTGCCAACTGGTAATAGGTGCGCTCCAGCAGCGGGAAGTCGAACAACCACATGGAGTGCGGCACATCGCCAATCAGGCCTTTATTGACAGACGCACTGTCGAAATGACGGAAAACAGTCAGCAAGGCGTTGTCATTGCCAGCCCACAGCGTACTCCACCCCGGCGCGGGCATTTTCGCGTAGTTATCGCGACGCAGGTCTTCATACTGGTTGCGCCGGTCCCGATAAGACAGCCACAGGCTGAGCACGCTGCCAACGTCGTCGTTCTGACCTGGCATGGCCAGCAAAGGCGTCGCCTGCCCACGATAGCTAGCATCGGTGATATACCGGTCGCGCGACGGGTCCTGAAACAACACCCAGAACTGATCACGAATCACATCGGTCGCAATCTGCCCGCGACAGACCGGCCCGCGAATGAAGGTGCGGACAAAGTACTCAGCGTTATCGAGCATGAACTGATAACGCGCCGCTGCTGGAATCGCTTCGAAGGTCAGAAACGGATTGGCCCGATGACCCGGCCCGTAGCCCGGCAAGGCGTTGACTTTCCAGTCGCTGCCATAGAACAACTGCCTGACCCTCCCCAGCTTCTGCGGGCTCATGGCATAGGTAATGTGAGTCTTGTGAACGATCACACCCTGTACGGGGACGAGTCGGTAATAGACGTCACTGCCCGGATCGTCGTCGGGACGCCGGGTCGCGATCAGATCGACAGGTTTGCCGCTTGGAGTACGCGAGCGTACCCACTGGAAAAAATGCCCCGCTTCACCGTCTTCGAAATAGATATGCGCCAGAAACAGGTGCTCGAACAGCCAGCGGCCGACCAGTGCCTGGTTCGCGCCTGGCTGATTGAGCAGCGCCTCCCAGGCATTGATTTGCGCCGTCTCGGCAACGCTCGGAGTAATGGCCTGTTGCTCGACTGGCGCACCGGCAGCCAGCCAGCGCTGCAGCGCCTGGTATTCGGCGTCGGTAAGGCCGGCCACGGCCAGCGGCATGCCTTGTTGCGCATGAGCAGCAGCATAGGCGTCGAATTCGCCGGGCAACGGACAGACATTTTCGCGATTGATACCCAGTGCAATCTCATTCGGGATTTTGCTGTTGGCAGGCAACGGCGCGCTACGCCCGAGATCAATCATGCGCGCCATCAGTGCTGCCTGGCTGCCCTGAGCCTCCAGCACTGAGTAGAAGCCCTTACCGCGCCATGCATCGGTATCACGTGCGTCGTAAAACAGCCGGGTCGGCGCCACCGCCTCACTGCGTTCGCCCTGATACACCGGGGTTTTGCTCGCACCACGGCTCACGCCCTCTCCACTGCCCAGATTCAGTTGGCAGGGAGCATCGTTGCAGGCATGGCAAGCTACGCATTTCTGGGTGAGGATCGGCTGAATATCCTTTACATAGGAGATGGCCGGGGGTGCAGGTGTAGCGGAGGGTGTCTGGGCCTGGGCAGCACAGCAGATAAAAAGCAAGATGACACTTGCCAACAAACGGTGCGGCATATCCCGTAGGCCCTGATATTAAAATGGCACAATTCTACTCGGGCCTCATCGCGATCAACATGAATGATTTTCATGCAAAAGGCGCAACACCACCAAAACCTTTCCGGTTTGCTATCATCCCGTCCTTTAAAGTATCGACCTTCTCAAGGTAGCCCCCATGTCTGACCGCAGCGCCCGCCATCAAGCCTTTCTCACTGCTCTGAAACAGAGGATCCTGATCCTCGATGGCGGCATGGGCACCATGATCCAGAGCTACAGGCTCGAAGAGCAAGACTACCGCGGCAAGCGCTTTGCTGACTGGCCGAGCGATGTCAAAGGCAACAACGACCTGTTGATCCTGACTCGCCCCGACGTGATAGGCGCCATTGAGAAGGCTTACCTGGATGCCGGTGCCGACATCCTCGAAACCAACACTTTCAACGCTACTCAGGTGTCTCAGGCCGACTACGGAATGGAGTCGATCGTCTATGAGCTGAACGTCGAAGGCGCACGCCTGGCACGCAGGGTCGCCGACGCCAAGACCCTGGAGACACCGGACAAGCCTCGCTTCGTCGCCGGCGTGCTCGGCCCTACCAGTCGCACGTGCTCACTGTCGCCGGACGTCAATAACCCTGGGTATCGCAACGTCACGTTCGACGAACTGGTCGAAAACTACACCGAAGCCACCAAAGGACTGATCGAGGGCGGTGCCGACCTGATCCTGATCGAAACCATTTTCGACACCCTCAACGCCAAGGCGGCGATCTTCGCCGTGCAAGGAGTGTTCGAAGAGCTGGGCTTCGAACTGCCGATCATGATTTCCGGCACCATTACCGACGCCTCGGGGCGGACCCTCTCGGGACAGACCACCGAAGCCTTCTGGAACTCGATCAGCCACGCCAAACCGGTTTCAGTCGGTCTTAACTGCGCATTGGGGGCCAGTGAGCTGCGCCCTTACCTGCAGGAACTGGCCAACAAGGCCAATACACATGTTTCCGCACACCCCAACGCCGGCCTGCCGAACGCCTTCGGCGAATACGACGAACTGCCGAGCCAGACGGCCAAGATCATCGAAGAGTTCGCTCAGAGCGGTTTTCTGAACATTGTCGGCGGTTGCTGCGGCACGACTCCGGCGCATATCAAGGCGATTGCCGAAGCGGTCTCGGGCTATGCACCGCGCGAAATTCCTGACATTCCCAAGGCATGCCGCCTGTCAGGCCTTGAGCCGTTTACGATTGATCGCCAGTCGCTGTTCGTCAACGTCGGCGAGCGGACCAATATCACCGGTTCTGCGCGCTTTGCCCGCCTGATCCGTGAAGACAACTACACCGAGGCGCTGGAAGTCGCCCTGCAGCAGGTCGAAGCCGGGGCTCAGGTGATCGACATCAACATGGATGAAGGGATGCTCGACTCGAAGAAGGCCATGGTGACCTTCCTCAACCTGATCGCAGGCGAGCCGGATATTTCCCGCGTACCGATCATGATCGACTCCTCGAAGTGGGAAGTAATCGAAGCAGGCCTCAAGTGCATCCAGGGCAAAGGCATCGTCAACTCCATCAGCATGAAGGAAGGCGTCGAGCAGTTCATACATCACGCCCGCCTGTGCAAGCGTTATGGAGCCGCCGTGGTGGTGATGGCCTTTGATGAGCAGGGTCAGGCCGACACTGAAGCGCGCAAAAAGGAAATCTGCAAGCACTCCTACGACATACTGGTCAACGAAGTGGGTTTCCCGCCGGAAGACATTATCTTCGACCCGAACATCTTCGCCATTGCCACAGGGATCGAAGAACACAACAACTATGCCGTGGACTTCATCAACGCCTGCGCTTACATCCGTGACGAGCTGCCGTATGCCCTGACCTCGGGCGGCGTGTCCAACGTTTCGTTCTCGTTCCGCGGTAACAACCCGGTGCGCGAGGCGATCCACTCGGTATTCCTGCTGCACGCGATCCGCAATGGCCTGAGCATGGGTATCGTCAACGCCGGACAGCTGGAAATCTATGACCAGATCCCTGCCGAGCTGCGTGACTGCGTCGAAGACGTGGTGCTCAACCGCAATGCCGAAGGCACGGATGCGTTACTGGCGATTGCCGACAAGTTCAAAGGCGATGGCAGCATCAAGGAAGCCGAAACCGAAGAATGGCGCAGCTGGCCGGTGAATCAGCGGCTGGAACATGCGCTGGTCAAGGGCATCACCACACACATCGTTCAGGACACCGAAGAGTCGCGCCTGGCATTCAGCCGCCCCATCGAGGTGATTGAGGGCCCGCTGATGTCGGGTATGAACGTGGTCGGCGACCTGTTCGGCGCAGGCAAGATGTTCCTGCCCCAGGTAGTGAAATCCGCGCGGGTCATGAAGCAGGCGGTCGCGCACCTGATTCCGTTCATCGAACTGGAAAAAGGCGACAAACCCGAAGCCAAGGGCAAGATCCTTATGGCGACGGTCAAGGGCGACGTGCACGACATCGGCAAGAACATCGTCGGTGTGGTGCTGGGCTGTAACGGTTATGACATCGTCGACCTTGGCGTGATGGTTCCTGCCGAGAAGATCCTCCAGGTGGCTCGCGACGAAAAGTGCGACATCATCGGGCTGTCCGGTCTGATCACACCGTCGCTGGACGAAATGGTTCATGTCGCCCGGGAAATGCAGCGTCAGGACTTCCATCTGCCCCTGATGATCGGCGGCGCAACGACTTCAAAGGCACACACGGCGGTCAAGATCGAGCCTAAATACAGCAACGATGCGGTCATTTACGTCACCGATGCGTCGCGTGCGGTAGGCGTCGCGACCCAGTTGCTATCGAAAGAACTGAAGCCGGCCTTCATCGAAAAGACCCGCCTGGAATACGTCGAAGTACGTGAGCGTACCTCGGCACGCAGTGCGCGCACCGAGCGCTTGAGCTACGGCGCAGCGGTGGCGAAAAAGCCCCGGTTCGACTGGGAAAACTACACCCCTGCCCGACCGACGTTCACCGGAACCCGCGTTCTGCAGGACATCGACCTGAACGTCCTGGCGCACTACATCGACTGGACACCGTTCTTCATCTCCTGGGACCTGGCCGGCAAATACCCGCGCATTCTCACCGACGAAGTGGTCGGAGAAGCAGCCACCGCACTTTATGCAGACGCCACGCAGATGCTGCGCAAGCTGATCGACGAGAAACTGATCAGCGCCCGCGCGGTGTTTGGCTTCTGGCCAGCCAACCAGGTGAACGACGATGACCTGGAAGTCTACGACGACGAGGGCAAGCCGCTGGCGAAGCTGCATCACTTGCGCCAGCAAACCATCAAGCCCGACGGCAAACCGAATTTCTCCCTGGCCGACTTTGTCGCCCCGAAAGACAGTGGCCTGACCGACTACATCGGAGGCTTCATCACCACGGCCGGCATTGGCGCCGAAGAAGTTGCCAAGGCATATCAGGACAAGGGCGACGACTATAACTCGATCATGGTCAAGGCACTTGCCGACCGTCTTGCCGAAGCCTGCGCCGAGTGGCTGCACGAGCAAGTGCGCAAGGAGTACTGGGGTTACGCGAAAGACGAGGCGCTGGACAACGAGGCCTTGATCAAGGAGCAATACATGGGCATTCGACCGGCTCCCGGTTACCCGGCGTGCCCGGACCACACTGAAAAAGGCACCCTTTTCGCCTTGCTCGATCCACTGCCTGAAGGGACGCCCGAGCACACGCCCGGCAAAAGCGGCGTATTCCTTACCGAGCACTACGCAATGTTCCCGGCTGCGGCGGTCAGTGGCTGGTACTTCGCCCATCCTCAAGCGCAGTATTTTGCGGTGGGCAAGGTCGACAAGGATCAGGTCGAAAGCTACACCGCCCGAAAGGGCCAGGATCTGAGCATCACCGAGCGCTGGCTGGCACCCAATCTTGGCTACGACGAATAAGCGCTGACCGGTTATCTGCCGCCCGAGCGATCAGGCGGCAGCATGCTTTTCAAGGAAAACGGTGATTCTTCGCCAAAAGCCCCCACATTGAACGCTTGGGTGTCGAGCCGATAGCGCTCGTCGCGAGTCGCGTTCAGAAAGCGTTGCGTGTCCTGTGGCTCGACCAGATGCAGTACGTCAATCGTGCGTGCGCCCACGTGTTGCCAGGTTTGTCGATAGGCCGTCTCATAGCGATGCAGCAGGATGATGGCCCATCCACCCAGGGTGAAATGCCCGGTAGCCACTACGCTCAGACTGCCAGTCAGTTGTGCCTGCAGGGAAAGCGATGTGCCGTTGATTGCACTGAACAGCACTTCATTGCCCGGCTTTCCTCCTTTTTCCCGCAGTGCGTCCATCGCACCGAACGCCATCTGCTCGTTGGCAGCCCACACCAGCCGGGTGTTCGGGTAGCGCTTGAACAATACACGCGCTTGTTCAAGCGCGCGGTCACGCCGCCATCCCCCCAGCGCGATTTGCCGCAAGTGCACTTCGGGGTGCTCTGAAAGGGCGCGCAGCATGCCCTTTTCACGCAAAAGGGAAACCGGCGTAGTGTTGGTCCCGGAGAACGCGAGCATTTCGATTACCTGACCGTCTGCGGGCGGGTGAGCCAGACTGATAAGCCTCTTCGCGGTCAGGTAGCCGCCATCTTCATCATTGCCCACAAGACTGCCGATAAAATCCGGATAGCGTGACGGCAAGTCACCCAGGATACGAATCTGATCCGCCGTCAGCGTGTTGTTGACCGCAAACAGCTTTACCCCGCTGCCGGTAGACATACGCAGGATCTCGGGGGCGACATTCAGCTCGTTGGAAAACATCAGGTAATCCGGACGCACGTACCCTTGCAGCACCTCTCGCGCCATGGCGAGCAGCTTTCGGGTGTCGCGATCGGTATAGAGAATTTTCAGCGACATACCGGTGGTATCGGCTGCCGTCTGCATCACTCGGGCATGGCTCTGCCAATAGCCATCGGTTTCCGAACCGGGACTGAGAAATATCACCGAGGCGGCAGGTGCAGACGCAGCCCAAAAAAAGCTGCACAGCAGCAGACACCGCGCAAATAGCGCCTTCATATCAACGAACCTTGAAGTAGCACGAATTTGTCGCTACACGCGGGTTATCGGCTGCTACAGCAAGGTTCTGGAGACTCCGGCAGATTGTTTATTCAGCTTGTCACTGACTACTGGCCCAGAACATTGCGGCGCCCACTGCCAGAATGACAATGAATAGAATGGCCCAGGTGTCCACGGATCTGCCCGGCTTGGTTACTTTGGGGTGCTTGCTCATCGCATCGCCTCTTGTCGGTCTTGTGGGTGATTGCATATGAAATGTAGGGTTACGACACTCATTCGGCATCGGTCAATGCATAGTTAAGTCGAGTCTTGCCCACACGGCAAGCAGGGACATGAGCAGGCACTTTTTGCTTATCGCTTTTAGTGATTTGCATATATATAAACATCACTTTTATCGATATCTGCAAACTGCTATCGTCGCCTTCGCTCCCCGGGGAGTGCGCGGCCGTGCGCGCAGAATTGACCAGATGAAGCAGGCAACAGCGGGCTTGTGTCCGCACTGACGCCACCGCCCTGCTTCATGACGAAGCCTGAGAACAGGATCTATATGTACGTATACGACGATTACGATCAGAAGATCATCGAGGACCGCGTCAAGCAGTTCCGGGATCAGACCCGACGCTATCTGGCCGGGGAGCTGAGCGAGGAAGAGTTTCGACCGTTGCGCCTGCAAAACGGCCTTTATGTCCAGCGCTTCGCGCCGATGTTGCGCGTCGCTGTTCCATACGGCCAGCTGACATCGCGTCAGGCCCGCATGATGGCAAAAATTGCGCGTGACTACGACAAGGGCTATGCGCACATCAGTACCCGCCAGAACGTGCAGTTCAACTGGCCTGCGCTTGAAGATGTGCCAGACATTCTTGCTGAACTCGCGACCGTCCAGATGCACGCCATCCAGACCAGCGGCAATTGCCTGCGCAACGTGACCACCGATCAGTTTGCCGGCGTCGCCGCAGACGAACTGGTGGACCCACGGCCATGGTGTGAAATCGTCCGTCAGTGGACCACTTTCCACCCGGAATTTGCCTACCTGCCGCGCAAGTTCAAAATCGCAATCAACGGTTCGACCAGTGATCGCGCGGCCATCGAAGTGCATGACATCGGCCTTGAGCCGTTGCGCAACGAAGCCGGCGAGCTGGGCTTCCGCGTTCTGGTGGGTGGCGGCCTTGGCCGTACGCCGGTTGTCGGCGCGTTCATCAATGAGTTCCTGCCCTGGCAGGACCTGTTGAGCTATCTCGATGCCATTCTGCGGGTCTATAACCGTTATGGCCGTCGTGACAACAAGTACAAGGCGCGGATCAAGATTCTGGTCAAGGCACTGACGCCTGAAGTGTTCGCCGCCAAGGTAGAGGCCGAAATGGCTCACCTGCGTGGCGGTCAGACCACCCTGACCGAGGCAGAAGTGCAGCGCGTTTCCCGGCACTTTGTCGATCCTGACTATAAAACCCTGAGCGACCAGCACACCGAACTGGCTGCGCTGGACGCTCAACACCCCGGTTTCGCTCGCTGGCGGCAACGCAATGTGCTGGCTCACAAGAAGCCGGGCTACATCGCGGTGACCCTTTCGCTCAAGCCAACCGGCGTTGCACCAGGCGATGTGACCGACAAGCAGCTGGATGCCATCGCCGATCTGGCCGACCGTTACAGCTTCGGTCAGTTGCGCACTTCCCATGAGCAGAACATCATCCTTGCCGACGTCGAGCAGGCCGAGCTGTTCACATTGTGGAACGAACTGCGCGATAACGGCTTCGCCACACCCAACATTGGTCTTCTGACCGATATCATCTGCTGCCCAGGCGGCGATTTCTGCTCGCTGGCCAACGCCAAATCGATTCCGATTGCAGAATCGATCCAGCGCCGCTTCGACGATCTGGATTACCTGTTCGATATCGGTGAGCTGGACCTGAACATTTCCGGTTGCATGAATGCCTGTGGTCACCATCATGTCGGCCATATCGGCGTGCTGGGCGTGGACAAGAAAGGTGAAGAGTTCTATCAGGTCTCATTGGGCGGCAGCGCGAGCCGCGATGCGAGCCTGGGCAAGATCCTCGGCCCTTCCTTTGCTCAGGAGGCAATGCCGGACGTGATCGAGAAGTTGATCGATGTCTACGTTGAAAAACGTACCGAAGACGAGCGCTTTATCGACACTTATCAACGTATTGGCATTGACCCTTTCAAGGAGCGCGTCTATGCAGCGAATCATTAAGAACAACGAAGTCATTGATGAAACCTGGCATCTGCTGCCCAAGGAAACCACCTTTGACAGCCTGTCGAACGCTGATGACCTGATCGTGCCCCTGGCACTGTGGCGTGAACACGCTCATGCGCTCAAGGCCCGCGACGGGGGCCTGGGCGTATGGCTGGACAGCGATGAAGAAGCCGAAGAGATCGGAGCGGACGTCGACCAGTTTCAGGTCATCGCTCTCAATTTCCCGGCCTTCACGGACGGTCGCAGCTTCTCGAATGCGCGCCTGTTGCGTGATCGTTTCGGCTACAAAGGTGAGTTGCGTGCCATCGGTGATGTGCTGCGCGACCAGCTGTTCTATATGCGCCGTTGTGGCTTCGACGCGTTTGCGGTGCGTGCCGACAAGGATCCGTACGAAGCACTGGAAGGCCTGAAAGATTTTTCGGTCACCTATCAGGCCGCGACCGACGAGCCACTGCCGCTGTTTCGCCGCCGCTGAGTCAGGCACCTGATACTTGGTCGACGTGCTCATGGCTGGGCACGAGACTTTGATTATCGTGCCGACGCTGCGCATCGGAATGCAGTCCTGACGCTCTGCGTCACACGGCGGTTCTGTGGTGTCGGGTGGATTAGGAGTCGACTCAGGTCAGTCTTTCGCCCGCACCTACCAGAAACGCTGCTGGGTCAAACGCCCCCACCACTTCGCAGCCATCTGATCCGCTGATATAGCCGCAGCCATGCCCATGCGCTCCGGCAGGCTCTTGCGTTGCACGTAGTGCAGGTGGAACACGTCTGCCTCCCTGGCTCGCTCGGCCAGGTATTCGTCACTGGTCTTGAGTTCGTCGACCAACAGTTTGTCTAACGCTGCCATACCCAACCACACCTCGCCCGTCGCTACTTCGTCGATGGACAATTGCGGGCGGTAGCTGGCAACGAAGTTCTTGAACAGATCATGGGTGATGTCCAGGTCCTGCTGGAATTTCTCACGGCCCTTCTCGGTGTTTTCGCCAAAAACGGTCAGGGTGCGCTTGTATTCGCCGGCGGTCAGCACTTCGAAATCGATGTCATGCTTTTTCAGCAGGCGATTGACATTGGGCAACTGCGCCACAACGCCAATGGACCCGAGGACGGCGAACGGTGCGCTGATAATCTTGTTGCCGATGCAGGCCATCATGTACCCGCCGCTGGCGGCTACCTTGTCGATGCATACGGTAAGCGGAATACCCGCCTGCCTGATGCGCGCCAGCTGCGAAGATGCCAGACCGTAGCTGTGCACCATGCCGCCGCCGCTTTCCAGACGCAGGACCACTTCGTCCTTGTCGGTGGCCAGCGTCAGCAGTGCGGTGATTTCATGACGCATGCTTTCAGTCGCCGAAGCCTTGATGTCGCCGTCGAAATCCAGCACGTAGACTCGGGCCTTGTGCTCGGCCTGCTTTTTGTCTTTCTTCAGAGCTTTGCCCTGCTCCTTGCGCAGCGTCTTAAGGCGATCCTTGTCGAGCAACGACTGCTCGAGCCGCTCGCGCAGCCCCTTGTAGAAATCATTGAGCCGGGTGACCTGCAACTGCCCGGCCGACTTGCGACGCCCCTTGCCACGCATGGAGGCAATTGCAACCAGCACCACCACAATGGCGATTACCAGCGTCACGGTTTTAGCCAGAAAACTTGCGTAATCGACAACGAAATCCACGAATATCCCTCATGTGCTTCAGGCCCTTACCAACCAAGGGCCGCGATGAATGCAGCATACCGACGCCCGGTGCGGTGCACCAGCGACCGAGCCGTTACAAACCATTAAAACGATGATTTCAAACGAGCGTATGTTTTTTCATTGACAGTTCCCCGGCATCCCTCATAACCTCGACGAACCTTCAGCGTACCGAGAAGATACGGACGTGGGCAGCATCTACCTCATACGACATGGCCAGGCCTCATTTGGTGCAGACAATTACGACGTCCTGTCGCCTGTTGGCATTCGTCAGTCTCAAGTGCTGGGTGCCCACCTTGCCCAACTGGGCCTGACGTTCGACCGCTGCATATCCGGTGAACTCCTGCGCCAGAAAGACACCGCACAGCATGTGCTGGGCCAGTACACCGAAGCCGGTCTTGAAGCGCCACCCCTGCAACTGGACAGCGCTTTCGACGAATTCGACGCCGAAGGGGTGATCCGTGCTCTGATCCCGGCGATGCTCGGCGACGAACCCCAAGCGCTGGACATTCTGCGCGACGTTGTCGGCAACCCCGCAGGGTTTCAACGGCTGTTCAACCTGATAACCACGCGCTGGCTCAGTGGCAGCCATGACACGCCGGGGCTGCAAAGCTGGCAGGGTTTTGTCGCCGGCGTTGAAGCAGGTCTGAAGAGAATCCTCCAGACCGCCGGCCCTCATGAGCGCATTGCTGTATTCACATCCGGCGGCACCATTACCGCCCTGCTGCACCTTGTTACCGGAATGCCCGCATTGAACGCATTGGCGCTTCACTGGCATATCGTCAACACTTCGCTGCATCGGCTTAAATTCAAAGGCAACGACGTTACCCTGGCTTCCTTCAACGGTTACACGCATTTGCAACTGCTGAAGACGCCGGAGCTCATTACCTATCGCTGAGCCCGGCCAATCGCGTCCCTACGGACGCAAGCACTCACCACAAAAGGATCAAGACATGACCTCAGTAGCAGACGCCGTACAGACCATGAAAAACAAGTTCAACCCGGCTGCGGCTGCCGGGCTGGATCTGGTCTTCGGCTTCAACATCACCGACGAAGACAAACACTACGCGCTGATCGTCAAAGACAGCACCTGCGAATTGCAGGAAGGCGAAAACCCGGACGCCAACGTGACTCTGGTCATGGACAGCGAAACCCTCAAGGGCATCGTCAGCGGCGAGACCGATGGCATGCAGGCGTTCATGGGCGGCAAACTGCGCGCCGAGGGCGACATGATGCTGGCCATGAAGCTCAGCGAACTGTTCCCGGTTTAAACGCCTGGCGGTTCAGATGCTGCACCCCTGAAAACCGAAGCCCGCCAGCTTCGGTTTTTTTGTCCGTAACATTTAGCAATCAGAGCCACTGATTGCCCGGCAATACGCTAGCCTATAAAGCTGTCACCAGCTTGCTCAGGGCCTGGACGCTCATTAGATTAGTCAATAGTTTGAGCTGACCATAATAAACACTAGGGATACGTATGGCACTGACTGACCAGTCCACCGAGATTCGCGCCGGCGAAGAACTGGACGCTTCCCTGATAGATCCGTACCTGAAGATGCATATGCCGGATCTGCAGGGCGCTCCGGCAATCAGCCAGTTCCCGGGTGGAGCATCGAATCTGACCTATCTGATTCAGTACCCTGAGCGAGAGTTGGTACTGCGTCGCCCCCCTTTCGGACACAAGGCACGATCGGCGCACGACATGGGTCGTGAATACCGCATTCTCAACCAGCTCAAGCGTGCATTCCCGTATTGCCCCGAAGCTTACCTGTACTGCACGGACGAGTCGGTGATCGGCTCGGAGTTTTACGTAATGCAGCGCGTCAGAGGGGTCATCCTGCGCTCCGACCTCCCACCCGGGCTGGCTCTGGAAGCACAGCAGACCGAAGACTTGTGCAAGAGCTTCATCGACAAGCTGGTAGACCTGCACCGCGTCGATTATCAAGCCTGCGGGTTGGGTGATCTTGGCAAGCCGCAGGGCTATGTTCAGCGGCAGATCTCCGGCTGGTCCGAGCGCTATGAAAAAGCACTGACGCCGGATGCCCCGGCATGGGACCAGGTCAAACGCTGGCTGGTCGACAAAATGCCCGCCGACTCGCCTGTTTCCAGCATCGTGCATAACGACTATCGCTTCGACAATGTGATCCTCGATCCTGCCAACCCGATGCGCATCATCGGCGTGCTGGACTGGGAGCTGACCACGCTCGGCGATCCGTTGATGGACCTCGGCAACACGCTCGCCTACTGGGTCCAGGCTGACGATCCGCTACCGGTTCAGTTGACACGTCGCCAGCCGAGCAATGCCCCAGGCATGCTGACACGCCAGGCATTCGTCGACTATTACGCCGAACGCTCGGGCATCCGTATCGACAATTTCGATTTCTATTACACCTACGGCCTGTTTCGTCTGGCCGGTATCGTGCAACAGATTTACTACCGCTTTTTTCACGGCCAGACTCAGGACAAGCGCTTTGCCCGGTTCATCGACATGAACAGGCTGCTGGAGCAAATGAGCCTGAACGTTATCGCCAGATCCAGCTTGTAACAAACCGCACCAAGACAAGGAAATGACATGTCCAGAACCCAGCTTTTCGACCTTGATGGCAAGGTTGCATTCGTTTCAGGTGCCAGCCGGGGAATCGGCGAAGCCATTGCCCGACTGCTTGCCCTACAGGGCGCACATGTCGTTGTGTCAAGCCGCAGGCTCGACGGCTGCCAGGCGGTCGCCGACGCCATTGTCAATGAGGGTGGCAAGGCGACGGCGATTGCCTGCCACATCGGTGAGATGGAGCAGATAACCGCCGTCTTTGCCCAGATTCGTCAGCAATTCGGGCGCCTGGATGTGCTGGTCAACAATGCGGCCACCAACCCGCAGTTCTGCAATGTACTGGACACTGACCCCGGTGCCTTCCAGAAGACAGTCGACGTCAACATCCGTGGTTACTTTTTCATGTCAGTGGAGGCCGGCAAGCTGATGCGCGAAGGTGGTGGCGGCAGCATCATCAACGTTGCATCCATCAATGCGGTGTCGCCTGGTGCCTATCAGGGTGTCTATTCAATGACCAAGGCAGCGGTGGTCAACATGACCAAGGTGTTTGCCAAGGAATGCGCAGAGTTCGGTATCCGCTGCAACGCATTGCTCCCCGGGTTGACAGACACCAAGTTCGCCTCAGCGCTGGTCAAGAATGATGCGATCCTCAACATGGCGCTGTCGCAGATCCCGTTGAAACGCGTCGCAGCCCCCAGCGAAATGGCTGGTGCCGTCCTTTATCTGGCGAGTGAGGCATCCAGCTACACCACTGGCGTAGCGCTGAACGTAGATGGCGGCTTCCTGTCCTGAGGGCTTGATCTGAACGTCGCACCAAAAAAATGAATTAATTTTCCATATTTTATCTATATGGAATATATTTTCCGCATAACAACAATCCTCTCTGGAGAATGTCATGCGGGAATCCTCTTTTACATCTCAGCCGCAATTGGGCGTCGGGCTGATCGGCACCGGCTTCATGGGCCGCGCCCATGCCTTGGCGTTTGGCAATGCCAACGCCGCCCTTGAGCTGCCAGCACGCATCCGGCTGGTCGCCGTCGCAGATGCCGACAGCGCCAGGGCTGAACAATGTGCGAACGCCTGGGGCTTTGATCGCAGCCATGCGGACTGGCAGCAATTGATCCATGATCCGCACGTACAGATCGTGGCGATCACCACGCCCAATCATTTGCACTTCCCCATGGCAATGTCCGCCATCGCTGCGGGCAAGGCAGTTTATTGCGAAAAGCCATTGGCGGTGAGTCTCGCCCAGGCTGATGAGATGCGCCAAAGCGCCAAAGCCGCCGGAGTCATCACTCAAGTCGGCTACAACTACCAGCACAACCCGATGATCGGCCTCGCCAGAGAAATGATCGAAGCGGGAGAGCTGGGCGATATCGTCAGTTTTCAGGGCGAGTTCAGTGAAGACTTCATGGGCAATCCGTCTTCGCCATGGTCCTGGCGTTGTGAAGCCGCGCATGCGGGCGGCGCGCTCGCCGATCTGGGCAGTCACTTGCTGGCCATGGCTCGCCATCTGCTGGGCGATGTGCAAGCGGTCTGCGCCGACGCCAGCACCGTCCACCGCCAACGGCCTGCCAGCACCGGCAGTCATGAGATGCGTGCCATCGCCGTGGATGATCAGACCCATGCACTGCTGCGCTTCGCCAACGGTGCGCGCGGTACCTTCAGCAGCAGTTGGCTCAAACACGGCTACAAAAACCACCTGAGCTTCGAAATCAGTGGCACCAAGGGCACACTGGCGTTTGATCAGGAGCGCCTGAACGAGTTGCGTATCTACCGCACAGGTGCAACCGGGCGCGATGGTTTCCAGCGTCTGCTGGCGGGCCCTGCGCAACCCGGTTATGCGGCATTCTGCCCTGCTCCCGGCCATCAGTTGGGTTACAACGAACTCAAGGCCCTTGAAGTACAGGCGCTCGTCCAGGCGGTATGCGGTCAGGGCTGCCGTGGTCCGGACTTCGAAGAAGCCTGGCAGATCGAGCGTCTGGCGACAGCCATTCGCCTTGCCGCCGCAGAGCAACGCTGGGTCGCACTCAGCGATATCTGACTTCCTGCAACGCTTGCCAAGGGGGTAGAATGCGCCACATTCCGGCAGCCATTCTGCCCTCTCGCCTCTCCCTGCAAGCACGCCTGCCACCATGCCTTTTGAACTCAGCGTCGACCTGACCACCCTCGCCATCCTTGCTGCTGTCGCCTTCATCGCGGGATTTATCGACGCCATTGCCGGTGGCGGCGGACTGCTTACCACGCCGGCCTTGATGACGGCAGGCCTGCCGCCGCATCTGGTGCTGGGGACCAACAAGCTCAGCTCGACGTTTGGTTCGGCAACCGCCAGCTTCACGTTCTACCGCCGCAAGCTTTTCCATCCGCAGCAGTGGATACACGCGGTGGTCGGCACTGCGGTGGGTGCAGCAGCAGGTGCAGTCATCGCCCATTATCTGCCAGCGGAATGGTTGAACCAGATGTTGCCGGTGATCGTGTTTGGTTGCGGGCTTTACTTGCTGTTTGGCGGCACGCCCAAGGCACCGCTGGACAGCAATGCGCCAATCAAAAAGAAATGGCAATTGCCGCAAGGGCTGGGGCTAGGTTTCTATGATGGCGTTGCAGGGCCGGGCACCGGTGCCTTCTGGACGGTCAGCACGTTGCTTCTCTACCCGGTCGACCTGGTCAAGGCGAGCGGTGTTGCACGCAGCATGAACTTTGTCAGCAATGCCGTGGCGCTGTCGGTATTCATCTTTTCCGGCCAGGTGGATTACATCATCGGCCTGAGCATGGGGCTTGCGGTGATGCTAGGTGCCTACTTCGGCGCAGGCACCGCGATCAAAGGCGGTGCAAAATTCATCCGTCCGGTGTTCATTACCGTCGTATTGGGCCTGACTGTGCGCCTAGCCTGGCAACACTGGTTCGGGGGCGCCTGAGCGCTCGGCCAGATAAGCCTCGATGAGGTAGCGAGCGATGGAACGGTTGGCCGGCAACGGCGGCAAGTCATCGACATGAAACCAGCGTGCATCTTCGATTTCTTCAGCCTGAGGCACGATTTCTCCGCTGTCATACTCAGCATGGAACCCGAGCATCATTGAATGCGGAAACGGCCAGCACTGACTGCCCATGTACTTCAGGTTCTTGATGCGTACCTGCACCTCTTCCATCACTTCGCGATGCACACAATCTTCAGCAGACTCTCCTGGCTCCACAAACCCGGCCAGCGCGCTGTACATGCCGGTGACAAAACGTGGCGAGCGGGCCAGTAGGATTTCATCGCCACGGGTGACCAGCACGATCATGCTTGGGGAGATACGCGGATAAAGACGCAGGTTGTCATGCTCGCAGAACATTGCCCGCTCTCCGCGAATCTGCACCGTCGCACGACCACAGGCCCCGCAAAAGCGATGTTCCCTGGCCCACGTGCTCACCTGAGCGGCGTACCCCAGCATCTGGAAGACCGCAAAATCGCCCTCAAGCATGAACTGACGCAAGCCTTGCCATGAGCAGCCCTCGACCGTAACCGAACGATCAAGCACCAGCAAATATACCGGCTCACCTTCAAAATAGCCGATGCCGTGCTCGCTCTGTACCGGCAGGTCCAGGCCCGCCAACCAGCCTCTGGGGAACATTGCCCCGTTGGCATCCAGTAAAAAACCCTGTTCGCTCTGAACCACGGCCAAACCACCATCGGCCTCGACATCCAGAACTGCAGTTGTCCAACGCTCCGGGCGTGCCATGGAAAAACTCCTCTGCTCAGACTTGAGCGCAGTCATGTATCAGTTATCGAAGACCGGCTTCTGCTTGCTCATCTGCGCAACCATTGCCAGTTTCAGGTCAGGTGATTGCAGCATGGCTGCGTTCCAGATGGCAACGTGTTCGAGGCCATCTTCCACTCGGTGATCGCGCATGTAGCTGATCATCTGCTTGGTGCCCTCAATGGCAACAGGGGATTTATCGGCTATTTCCCGAGCCACTGCGAAGACGCCCTGCAACAGACCTTCCAGGTCATCGAAGGTGCGATTGACCAGCCCGATCCTCTGCGCCTCCTCAGCACCCACAGTACGGCCGGTATAAGCCAGTTCACGCAGCATGCCGTCCCCAATGATCCTGGGCAGACGTTGCAGCGTTCCCACATCCGCCGCCATGCCCATGTCGATCTCACGAATGGCAAACTGAGCGTCGGCGGCCGCATAACGCATATCGCAAGCCGAAATCAGATCAATTGCGCCCCCCAGACAATAGCCCTGAATCGCCGCCAACACTGGTTTTCGGCAATTGGCCACTGCCGTAAAAGAAGCCTGCATATCCCGAATCTTGCGCCTCAACAGCCGGGCATTGCGACCTGCGTCCTTGCCCAACTGGCCGGCGACCGAGGCCAGTAATGCCAGATCTATACCTGAAGAAAAATGCTTGCCCGCTCCGCTGAGAACGACCACCCGAACTTCATCATTGCGTTCGATCCAGTCGAATATCGCAATTATTTCAGTCCAGAACGCTTCGTTCATTGCATTGAGCTTTTCAGGCCGGTTGATCTGCACGCGAGCAATGCTGTCAACCAGCTCGACCCGGAAACTTTGATAATCGGTCACGACTTGATCCTCAGGCAGATTGCGTGTTCAGGCGCTGGACTATAACAACAGCAGCGCAGACATCGTAACCGGACTGAAGTGACATTTGCCGGACCGCCCACCCACTAACTGTCTATTCTGGGCGTACCGGCTACCGTTAAATACTGTGAACGGTCAGAATGCCGGGAGGTCCAGTAATGAGCGACAGCAAAACCTATATGGGTGACTAGAGGGCGATACTTGAATACGTCAAAAGCGGCAACCGGGATTGAAGGTCTGGATGACATCCTTTCGGGTGGTCTTTCACGCAGTCATGTTTTTCTTCTAGAAGGAGAACCCGGAACCGGCAAGACAACCGTGGCACTGCATTTCCTGCAGGCAGGTGCGGCAGCGGGCGAAATCTCGCTGTATATCACCTTGTCAGAGACCGAGAGCGAGCTGCGCTCAGGGGCTGCCTCACACGGCTGGGAACTTGACGATAAAATCAATATCTTCGAGTTGACGCCACCTGAAAGCCTCCTTGATGCGGATCATCATCAAAGCCTGCTGTATTCCTCGGACCTGGAGCTGGGGGAAGCAACGCGACAGATATTCGAGGTGGTTGAACGGGTCAAACCTTCTCGCGTGGTGATCGACAGCCTTTCGGAAATCCGCCTTCTTGCGCAAAGTTCATTGCGCTACAGGCGTCAGATTCTGGCCATCAAGCATTACTTCACTCGGTATAACGCGACGGTACTCCTGCTGGATGACCTGACGACCGAAGCGCTGGACAAAACCGTACACAGCGTCGCTCATGGCGTTATCCGGCTCGAAGCGTTGACGCCTACCTACGGTGCAGAGCGCAGGCGTCTGAAGATCGTCAAGTACCGCGGCCAGAAGTACCGCGGCGGTTTCCACGACTTCACCATCGTCGAGAACGGCATTCATGTGTTCCCGCGCCTGGTTGCCGCCGAGCATCGCTCCAATTACGCCCGCACCCAGGTCAGCAGTGGCATCAAGGAGCTGGATAACCTGCTGGGCGGTGGCATAGAGGGCGGCTCCAGCACCCTGATTCTGGGCCCTGCCGGTACCGGTAAATCCCTCATCTCACTGGTGTTCGCCGTGCAGGCGGTGGCCCGTGGCGAACGCGTGGGCCTGTTCATATTCGATGAAGAAATGGGTTTGCTTTTCGAACGCATGCTCAAGCTCGGGATCGACCTGCGCGCGCTTCAGGAAACCGGCAATCTTGTAGTGGAGCAGATTGATGCGGCGGAGCTTTCTCCTGGCGAGTTTGCGCATCGCGTAAGGCGCGCCGTGGACCGCAAGCAGATAAAGACAGTGATCATCGACAGCATCAATGGTTATCAGGCTGCCATGCCGGAAGAAAGCGCTTTGGTTCTGCACATGCATGAGCTGCTGCTCTATCTCAATCGCCAGGGCGCATCGACCTTCATGACCGTCGCGCAGCACGGACTGGTCGGTGACATGCGCTCTCCGGTCGACATAACCTATCTGGCCGACAGCGTGATTCTGCTGCGTTACTTCGAAGCGTTGGGCCAGGTACGACGTGCGATATCCATCATCAAAAAGCGTACGGGCACGCATGAGTCGACTATTCGTGAATACCGCATCAGCTCCAACGGACTGAAGATAGGTGAGCCGCTCGAGGCCTTTCAGGGTGTACTGCGCGGCGTGCCTTCCTACCTTGGCGACAAGAAACCGCTGCTGGAGGATGACGACCTGTGAGTATTCCAGGTCTGTTGTCAGAGCGTGCAGTCATTCTGGCACCCAGAGGGCGAGACAGCCAGATTGCCACACGCATTCTCAATGAAGCCGGTTATCCCGCGACGGTAGCCCGTGATCTGTTCGAACTGGTAAGAGAACTGGACACGGGCGCAGGCCTGGCGATCATTGCCGATGAGGCTCTGCGCAACGGGGACATCACGCCCTTGCTGGAGCTTCTGGGTCGCCAGCCGGCGTGGTCGGATTTGCCGATCGTCCTGCTCACCCATCACGGTGGCCCGGATCACAATCCGTCTGCACACATGGGCAACCTGCTGGGCAATGTGACCTTTCTCGAACGTCCTTTCCACCCTGTAACGCTGGTCAGCCTGGTGGTTACGGCAGTGCGCGGTCGCAGACGTCAATATGAAGCCCGGGCTCGCATGGAAGACCTGCATGAAAGTGAAGGCAGACTGCAAAACGCGCTGAAGGCCGGCAGGCTGGGTTCGTGGTTGCTGGAAGCGGAATATCTCACGCTGACCTGCTCGGCGATCACCAAAAGCCACTACGGCCGCGACGAGCAGGACACGTTCAGTTACGACGACTGGCTCGCGGCTGTCTATTTCGAAGATCAACCCAGAATGCAGTCGGCGCTCCAGCGCAGTCTGGATACCGGTGTCGACCTGATCATCGAGTACCGCAACGTCTGGCCGGATGGCTCGCTCAGTTGGGTGGATGTGCGCGCTCGCGCCATTCGCGCCAAGAACGGTTTGATCAGTTCTCTGGCCGGCGTCACCTCCGACATCACCGAGCGCAAGCAAGCCGAGTCGCAGTTACGCCGACTCAACGAAACACTGGAGCAGCAGGTCGAAGAGCGCACCTCCCAGTTGCGACACAAGGAAGACATTCTTCGCCAATCGCAAAAAATGGAAGCGGTCGGTCAGTTGACAGGCGGAATCGCCCATGACTTCAACAACATGCTGACAGGCATCATCGGCAGCCTGGAGTTGATAAGAAGGCGTCTGGCACGCGGCCATACAGAAGACCTGAACACCCTTATCGATCTTGGCGTGACCTCGGCGAATCGTGCTGCGGCACTTACCCACCGCTTGCTGGCATTCTCAAGGCGTCAGTCGCTGGACTCCAAAGCGGTGGAGATGAACCATCTGGTCAACGCCATGGACGAACTGCTGCAGCGCAGCGTCAACGAAAGCATTCATTTGCAGTTGCGCCTGGCAAACGATCTATGGACGGCGGAAGCAGACCCCAATCAGCTGGAAAGTGCCCTGCTCAATCTGGTGCTGAACGCCCGCGACGCCATGCCAGACGGCGGCACACTGGTAGTTGAGACCTTCAATCAGCAACTGGACAGGTCGTTCACCAATGCCCACGAAAACCTGCTGCCCGGCGACTACGTGGTGCTGAGCGTCAGCGACAACGGCTGCGGTATGCCTGATAACGTCATCAGCCGGGCCTTCGATCCGTTTTTCACCACTAAACCTATCGGCCAGGGCACCGGCCTGGGTCTTTCAATGATTTACGGGTTCAGCAAACAATCTCACGGCCATGTGTCGATCAAGAGTGAAGTGGGCCTGGGCACCACTGTGCAACTGTTCCTGCCGCGGTTCAAGGGGCTTGCAGACGAAGTCGAGCAAAGCTTCCAGAGCAATGCCGTTTACGCCGAAAATGGCGAAACGGTGCTGATCGTCGAAGACGATCCGGCTGTCCGGGCGCTGGTCAGTGAGGTATTGAGCGAATTGGGTTATACCTTCATCGAGGCGGGCGAAGCGCTGGATGCCGTGCCTATCCTGGAGTCGGGTCAGCGCATCGATCTGCTGATCAGCGATGTAGGGCTGCCGGGCATGAATGGCCGACAGCTTGCAGAAATCGCAAGGCAACTGCGACCGGGGCTCAAAGTGCTGTTTATCACCGGTTATGCGGAACACGCCGCTGTCCGCGGAGGCTTCCTCGACACCGGCATGCAACTGATCACCAAACCCTTTGCATTCGACCACCTGACTTCGAAAGTGCGGGAAATGATAGAAGCCTGAGAATGCTCAGGCTTCGGGCAGCGTGGTCCTGCGAAGCGACCTGCTCGTCCGGCTGGCGACTTACATTCTCAGGCCAGCAATTGCTGAATCCGCGATTGCAGCGTTTCCATGGTGAACGGCTTGGCGAGAATAGGTGCCTTGAGCGCAATAGGGCTGCCTGAATCAAGGATTTCGGCGGGGTATCCACTGATGAAGATCACTTTCAATTCAGGTCGAAGCATCACCGCAGGCTCGGCAATCTGTACTCCCGAAATGCCCCCTGGCAGCCGATAATCCGTGATCATCAGATCCAGGTGAGGTTTTGTCGCCAGAATCTCGAAGGCCTGCTCGCCGTTCTCGGCTTTCAGGACACGATAACCCTCACCCGACAGATAATCTGCCAGAAGCATCAGGATCAGGGGTTCGTCTTCGACGATTAGTACGACGTTTTCTGCATCAGCGCTCATTGAACTGCCTTTGATCTTATAAATAGCTGCCATTACGACCACGGCATACGTGGGAGGTTGCGCCAATGTGTGATTAAACTTGATTGCCAGTGGCTACCCTATGTATCGCCCCCGGCTGTCATTTATAAAGGCAGACAAATACGGAACACAGAACCCTTGCCCTCTTCGCTTTCCACCTCGATACGGCCGCCATGAGCCATGACGATCTGGTCGGAAATGAACAGCCCCAGGCCAAGCCCGGCAACGGCATGGCTGCTCGATACCCGCTCGAATTGCTGAAAGATGCGCTTCTGGTTCTCGATCGTGATACCTATACCCTGATCCCGGACTTCAATGAAGGCCTCGCCGTCCTTGCTGTACACATGCACTTCAATCGGCTTGCGCGCACCGTAGCGAAGAGCATTGGTCAACAGATTGGCAACCACCTGCTCGATACGGAACTCGTCCCAGACACCGATGACAGGTGCATCGGCAAACAGCGTAATCGTGGAATCGGCGGCGGCGATCTGTGCGGCAAAACTTTCCAGCAACTGGCTGACGAGCTCGCTCAAGTCAAACGGACTCGGCCTGATCGACAGCTTGCCGGTACGGATTCTCGATACATCCAGCATGTCTTCGATCAGGCGGATAAGACTCTGTATCTGTCGCTCGTCACGGTCGACCATCGCGCGTAACTTTTCCATGGTAAACGCCGATGCGTTGTCCTTGGCCAGGTGAAGCTTGCGTAACTGGGTTTCCAGAATCAGGCCGTTGAGCGGCGTACGCACCTCGTGGGAAACGATGGACATGAAGTCGTCACGCATGCGGATCGCGTGTTCCAGCTCCCCCTGCGTCGACTGCAGACGCTTGAGCAAGGCTTCCTGTTCCTGGCGGCTGCGCTCCAGCTCCTCAACCTGTATTTTCATGGCCTTGCGCTGTCGATACAGATCGACGAACACATTGACCTTGCTTTTGACCGCATGGATATCCAGTGGCTTGTGCAGGAAGTCCACGGCGCCGCTTTCATAGCCCTTGAAGGCATAATTGAGCTCGCGGCCGGCAGCGCTGACGAAAACAATCGGAATGCTCTTGGTTTTCTCGGTGCTGCGCATCATCTCGGCCAGCTCGAACCCGTTCAGTCCGGGCATCTGAACATCGAGAATGGCCAGCGCGAATTCGTGCTGCAACAGCAGTGACAGCGCTTCGTCCGCCGAGAGCGCCTTGTAGACGATTCGATCGCCGCGCTTGATCAGCGCTTCAAGGGCCAGCAGGTTTTCCGGCAAATCATCGACGATGAGCAGTTTTGCCTGAATTTCACTTAACATGCGGTTCGTTCCAGCTCGACCAGCAAGCGGCCAATATCGTTCAGGGAAAGAAGGTAATCCGGCGAGTGCAGCGCCAGGCCAGCCTCGGGCATGGTCGACGCCTGGGCCTGCGAGGGGTCCTGTATCACCGTGAAACCACCATACTTCTTGATCTGCAGCAAACCCCGGGCACCATCACTATTGGCTCCGGTCAACAATACGCCAGCCAGTCGCGGGCCATAGGCATCGGCGGCCGAACCGAACAGAATGTCGATACTGGGCCTTGAGTAAAACACCCTGTCCTCCTGGCTCAATGACAGGGAAAAATCAGACTCCACCGAAACGTGATAACCCGCCGGCGCGACATACAAAGTACCGGGCACAATGTCTTCCTTGTCGTCGGCTTCCTTGACCGGAATCGCAAGACGGTTCTGAAACACGTGGGCCAGTTGGCTACGCCGGTCATCCGGCAAATGCAAAACCATCAGGATCGGCAAGCGGAAACCCGGGCGCAGGTTGCCGAATATTCTAAGCAGGGCCTCTACCCCGCCTGCCGATGCGCCCACGACAATAGCATCGACCTCAGGCAACGGGGTGCCGGACACGTCGGCATCGAACGTGGTTTTCATAATTTCCGGTAGATCCGCTCAGGTTTGACCAGCGCTTCGAAAGCACCGCCGTACGCAGAAAAGTCCAGGGTCTCCTTACTGCCCAGCGCCAGAAAGCCACGATGACACAGCGAGTCGTGGAACAATCCAAAAGCGCGATCCTGAAGCTTTTTATTGAAGTAAATCAGCACGTTACGACAGGAAATAAACTGCGTTTCGGAGAATACACTATCCGTGGCCAGACTGTGATCGGCAAACGTGACTTTTTCGCACAGCGTCTTGTCGAAAATCGCGTAATCGTAGGCGGACGTGTAGTAATCGGCAAAATTGCGTTGCCCGCCCGAGTTACGGTAGTTCTCGGTATAGGTGCGCAGATTGTCCATTGAGAAGATGCCTTGCTTGGCTTTTTCCAGCGAGCTGGGATTGATGTCGGTGGCATAAATGATGGTCCGCTCCAGCAACCCCTCTTCGCGCAGCAGAATAGCCGTGGAATAGACCTCCTCACCCGTGCTGCATCCGGCAATCCACACCTTTATCGAGGGGTAGGTGCGCAGCATCGGCACGACTTCGTTGCGGATCGCCAAAAAGTGCGAGGGATCACGAAACATCTCGCTCACCGGGATCGTGAGAATCTGCAACAGCTGCATGAACGCAGCTGGATCGTGAAGCACACGCTCCTGCAGCGCCGAGATGGTCGCACAATCGAACTGACGCAGCGCATGGATCACACGCCGCTTGATCGATGCACCGGAATAGTCGCGAAAATCGTAGCTGTACTTGAGGTAAATCGCCTCGATCAACAGGCGCAGCTCGATCTCGATGCCTGGATCAAGGTGCATGATGCCATCCGGTTTTGCGTTCCAGGGCACGCCGCCATTGAGTCGTCATTCAAATACGCTCCATCTTCGGCAGCCAGACACGAATAAGTGAAAACAGTCGATCAAGGTCAATGGGCTTGGCCAGATAGTCGTTGGAACCTGCCTGCAGACAACGCTCCTGGTCATCCTTCATGGCCTTGGCCGTGACGGCGATGATAGGCAGTTTGCGCCAGCGCGGGTCTTTACGGATTTCGATGGTCGCTTCATAACCGTCCATTTCCGGCATCATCACATCCATCAGGACCAGATCGATGTCTTCGACCTCATTGAGCTTGGCAATCGCCTCAAGACCGTTGCGGGCAATTTCAACCACCGCGCCCTTGTGCTCCAGCGCACTGGTCAGGGCAAAGATGTTACGGACATCATCATCAACCACGAGGATCTTGCGCGCCTCGAAGACTTTGTCACGACTGCGCGCAGTCTTGAGCATCTTCTGCCGTTCGTTGGACAGCTGCGACTCGACCTTGTGCAGGAAAAGTGTGACTTCATCGAGCAGGCGTTCAGGTGAGCGCGCTCCCTTGATGATGATCGAGCGCGAATATTTCATCAGTTCGGCTTCTTCATCGCGGGTCATGTTGCGCCCGGTATAGACAATAACCGGCGGGAAGGCACAGATGTCTTCCGTGGACATGCGCTTGAGCAACTCATTACCGAGCATGTCCGGCAGTTTCAGGTCGATGATCATGCAGTCGTAGACATGATCGCGCAGCAGATCCAGTGCTTCCTGGGCGAAGCCCACCGCCGTGATTTCGATATCATCGTCGCCGATCAGACGCGCGATGCTGTCACGTTGCAGCGCATCGTCTTCGACCAGCAGGATACGCTTGACCTTCTGGGTCAGCTTGGCTTCCAGTTTGGCAAAAACGTCCTTGAGCTCCTCACGCGTGGTCGGCTTGACGGCGTAACCGATGGCACCCATATGCAGCGCAGCTTCCTGGCGATCCTCGACCGAGATCACATGCACCGGGATGTGCCGCGTGGGTGCCAGCTCCTTGAGACGCTGCAGCACTGTCAGACCTGAGTGATCCGGCAGGCGCATATCCAGCAGAATCGCATCGGGCGTGAAGCGCGACGCCAGGTTGAAACCATCGTCAGCAGCATGCGCGACCAGGCAGTCATAGCCCAGCTCATGGGCCAGATCGAAGAGAATCTGAGCAAATCGCACTTCATCTTCGATAACCAGAATGCAACGTCGCGTGAAAGGTGCCTTGTCCCGATCGTCGGCAAATACTGCGACGGGGATTTCCATCGGCGTCGGTTGCTCGATGACCGGTGCGGCCAGCACCGGCATGTGCGGTGCTGGCGGCAAAGAAGGCGCGAGCACGACCGAAGGATCGCTGTCTGGCACCTGAGAACCTGACTCGACGTAGCTCTCTGGCAGTACCAGGCTGAAAATACTCCCCTGCCCGGGCGCACTGGTGACGCTGATGGACCCGCCCAGCAACGCTGCCAGGTCACGGGAAATCGACAACCCCAGCCCGGTACCGCCATAACGCCGATTGGTGGTGCCATCTGCCTGACGGAACGCCTCGAAAATACCCTGCTGATGCTCCTCGGCGATGCCGATGCCCGAATCGCGGACAATGAACACAATGCCTGCGCCTGG
This sequence comes from Pseudomonas caricapapayae, assembly GCF_001400735.1. GTDB lineage: Bacteria > Pseudomonadota > Gammaproteobacteria > Pseudomonadales > Pseudomonadaceae > Aquipseudomonas > Aquipseudomonas caricapapayae. The sequence goes on along the minus strand of NZ_LJPW01000064.1, from coordinate 123,674 downwards.
CTGGCGTGAGACAACCATGCTGACAGCGCCGGCTTCGGTGAACTTGATCGCGTTGGACAGCAGATTCTTGAGGATCTGTTCCAGGCGCTGGCGATCCGTGAACAGCATGGTCGGTGCGCCTGCCTGTATGTCGACCGTGAACGCCAGCTTCTTCTCGGCAGCCAGCGGTTGAAACAGGCTGCGCAGGCCTTCGACAAGACGGGACACGCTGCAGTTTTCCGGGCGCATTTCAAGCTTACCGGCTTCGACCTTGGAAATGTCCAGAATATCGTTGATCAGATTCAACAGGTCATTGCCCGCCGAATAGATCGACTCGGCAAACTTGACCTGCTCGGCGGTCAGGTTTTCACCCGGATTTTCGGCCAGAAGCTTGGCGAGGATCAACGAACTGTTGAGCGGCGTGCGCAGCTCATGTGACATGTTGGCGAGGAATTCGGACTTGTATTTGCTGGCGCGCTGCAGCTCGTCCGCTCGCGCCTGCAACTCGGCCTGAGCGATGCTCAACTCCTCGTTGTTGCGGTCCAGTGCATCGCGCTGATCGGCCAGTGCCTGACTCTGATCGGCAAGTTGCTCGTTGGTCTGCTCCAGCTCCGCTTGCTGAGTCTCCAGATGCGCCTGGGACTCCTTGAGAATGCGCGACTGCTCTTCCAGCTCTTCGTTGGCCGTGCGCAACTCTTCTTGCTGAACCTGTAGCTCTTCATTGAGCTGCTGGGTCTCGGCCAGCACTTCCTGCAGACGCTGGCGATAGCGCGCGGCTTCAATGGAGGTGCCGATGTTGTCCGCCACCAGTTCAAGAAACTCAACATCCCGCTCAGTCAGGGGACGCAGGAAGCCCAGCTCGATCACGCCGTTGACCTGATCGTCATTGCTGGTCGGCACCACGACCACGCTGCGCGGCGAGCCATCTCCCAGGCCGGAAGCGACCTTGAAGTAGTTTTCCGGCAGATCGTCCAGCGTGATGATCCGGTCTTGCTGTGCGGCCTGCCCTACAATGCCTTCATCGCTGTGAATGGTCTGTTCCTGCTGCTCTTGCTCGCGGGAAAAGCCGAAGGATGCAGCACGCGTCAAGCCGCCGTGATCCTGGCGAATGTAGACAGCCGCCACCGAAGCCCCCAGGTACTGGGTCAGAAATTGAAGGATGTTTCGACCCAGCATGTTGAGTGTCAACTGGCCCAGTACCTGTTCGGCCAGTTCGCTCTGACCGTTGCGCAGCCACGCAACCTTCTGCAGGCGCTCGGAATTGACTTCCTGCAGCCTGAGGTTTTCGCTATAGGTCGTCGAAAGCGACAGCAAGTCCCGTCGGCCGATATAGGCCAGAATGGCGCTGACAATCACCACGAAGATCAGATACAGGGTGACAGAGAGAATGGTGCTGCGCGTGACCTCGGCATTGCGGGTCAGACGAAGTTGCTGCTCCATTTCCACGGCCTGATCATATTCGGTACGAATCTGGTCGGTGATTCGCTTGCCACGTCCGGCCATGACGGGCGTCTGAAAGTCGCCATTATCGCGCCGCAGGTTAATCATCTGCTGGGCAAATTCATTCCACTCCTGCTGCAGAGTGGCCAGACGTCTGAACCGGTCCAATTGCGTCGGATTGTCGTCTACCAGCGCCTTTATACCTTCCAGTTCGGCCAGCAGCAGGGGCTTGGCGACCTCGTAAGGGTCAAGAAAATGCTGATCACCGGTGAGCAGAAAACCGCGCATGCCGGTTTCCATGTCTATCGACAGTTTCATCGAGCGGTTGGTGTTATTAATGACCCGGTCGGTGTGCTCGACCCACTGTATGGCCGTGAGCAGGTAACTGATCAGAAGAATGAAGAAAACTGCGCTCAGTACACCGACACCCAGTGGCAAGCCAACGTTACGCCCCAGCAGTTTTCGAAAGCGTTGTTCATCGACAACAGACGTCCGATTCATGAAATATCCCTGACGAGTGGATCAAAACCATAGAGTTTGCCGCAAAGTCGCGAAAAACACTCTTATTTCTGACATAGAGGATTGAAATTTCACACATAAATCGGCGATAAGCTCACGCGCATATTGCGTTCATGACGCAAAGTCCCGAATCGCTTTCACGATTTACGGTATTTGTGCGTCGATTGAACTTCCACCCGGTTTTTATTTACTGATACAGGGACAGTATTGAAAGTGGACAGGCCTGCGCTCGGTTACCCTGAGCTGCCGGAAAAGGATGCATGGCATTCCATGCTGTCTGCGCTATCACCATTTTTCAGGTTAAGGAGTCAACCATGCCGGACACAGCCCGCACCATTCTCGTGGTCGAAGACGACGCCATTGTGCGCATGCTGATTGTCGACGTGCTCGAAGAGCTGGAATACAAGGTACTCGAAGCCGAGGACGCCACCTCTGCCCTGACCTTCGTTACAGACGATTCCCATCACATCGACCTGTTGATGACTGACCAGGGATTGCCCGATATGAAGGGCACCGCACTGGCCAAAAAGGTCATCGAACATCGCCCTCAATTGCCGGTGTTGTTCGCCAGCGGCTACTCGGAAAATATCGACGTGCCGCCAGGCATGCACTCGATCGGCAAGCCGTTTTCCATCGATCAGTTGCGGGACAAGGTAAAAAGCATTCTTGGAAGCAGCCTTGACTGACATCGACACTGTTTTGCGTAGCACTGACACGCCCGCCAGTACACGCTTGCTGATCATCGGTTACGTATGGCCCGAGCCTCGCTCTTCGGCCGCCAGCGGGCACATGATGCAACTGATTCAATGTTTTCTTGAGCAAGACTGGCAGATCACTTTTGCCAGTCCGGCGACAGAAGGCGAGCACCGGGCGGATCTGCTCAGTCTGGGTATCAAAGAAGTCCACATCGCGCTGAACGACAGCAGTTTTGACGTGTTTGTCAGCGAAATGCAGCCAGACGTGGTGCTGTTCGATCAATTCATGATTGAAGAGCAGTTCGGCTGGCGCGTCGAGCAGCAGTGCCCCGGGGCCTTGCGCATTCTGGAAACATCGGACTTCCAGAGCCTGCGCCACGCGCGTCAGCAACTGTTGAAGGACTCGCTGAACAGTGATCCGGCAAACGATCTGCAGGGCGTTTTCGACGAAGCGGCGCCCCGCCTATTCAAGCAGATCGCGTCCAGTGACCTGGCGCAGCGCGAGGTTGCATCGCTGTATCGCTGCGACCTGAACCTGATGACATCCGACGTTGAAATGGCGCTGCTGACCAGCTCGTTCGGGCTGCCTGCCTCGCTGCTGCACTGGTGTCCGCTGATGATCGATGGCGTCCCGGACAGCTTTCGGCCTTTTGCGGAGCGCTTACACTTCCTCAGCATCGGCAACTTTCGTCATGCGCCCAACTGGGATGCAGTGCTGTGGATGAAAACCGCCATCTGGCCGCTGATCCGCCAGCAACTGCCTGAAGCACAGCTGCACATCTACGGAGCCTATACGCCCCCCAAGGCAACAGCGATGCACAACGCGGCCCAGGGGTTTCTTGTAAAACACTGGGCCGAAGACGCACTGGAAGTGATGTCAACTGCGCGTATCTGTCTCGCTCCGCTGCGTTTCGGTGCCGGTATCAAAGGCAAGCTGATGGATGCGATGCTCTGCGGCACGCCGTCGGTCACCACCCCGGTCGGCGCAGAAGCCATGAGCGGCGGGCAGGCCTGGCCAGGGATAATTGCCAGTAATCCGAAGGATATCGCAGACGCTGCGGTCAGACTTCATCAAGACCAGAGTCTCTGGCTTGATGCGCAAAACGCTGGCCTGGCGCTGCTGCGCTCGCGCTATCAGCATCGGCAGCACTGTGCGAGCCTCGTCGAGCGTATCCAGACCCTGCGCGACAACCTGGCAGAGCATCGCCTGGCGAATTTCACAGGGGCCATGCTGCGGCATCATCACCACAAGAGCACCAAATACATGGCGCAGTGGATCGAAGCGAAGAATCGCAACAAGGATGAAAAACCGGCCTAAGCCGGTTTTCGCAGCAGATACGTATCCATGATCCACCCCTTGCGCTCGCGGGCCTCGCTGCGCAGCCGCATGATCTGCGCACAGACATCATCGAGCCTGCCCGCCACCAGCACCTCGTCCGGTGTGCCCAGGTACGCGCCCCAGTAGATGTCCAGCCCCTGTCCGATATAGCGTTCGAATGTGCACTGCGCATCCAGCATCACCACGACGTTGCGCGGCTGCTCCAGCGGGGCAGTCGCCAGGCGTCTGCCGGTGGTGATATGGATCGACTCGCCGATGCGATTGAGCGGTATGCGGTGCCGGGCGACCAGGCTCTGGACGCTGGTGATGCCGGGAATCACCTGATACTCGAAGACCGCCCTGCCCCGCGCCAGCACGCGATCAAGGATGCGCATGGTGCTGTCGTAAAGCGCCGGATCTCCCCAGACCAGAAATGCCCCGACCTGATCTGCGCACAGCTCGTCGTTCAATAATTGCTCGAACAACACCGCGCGCTGTTCGTGCCACCCCTCGATACCCCGCTCGTAAATGTCCGGGTCGTTTTCGCGTCGTGGGTCCTGAACCTGCACCAGACGGTAGCCCTGATGACTGATATAGCGCTGGCAAAGCTCTTTGCGCAGGCGTAGCAGCTCATCGTCGACATAGCCCTTGTCGAGGATGAAAACCACATCGGTACGGTTTAGCGCAGCAATGGCCTGCAGGGTAATCTGCTCCGGATCTCCGGCCCCCATGCCGATCAGCAGGATCTGTTTCATCTGATGACTACTCCGCGGCGGCACTCGATACCAGGCGCTGATCGTAGTCGATTTTTTAAGCAACCGGGCATTGAAGGAAAAAATCAGGCACATTATCGTTCTGGCAACTGCTGAATACGACATAGCCATGAGTAAAACAACAAGAATCGCCGACCCTTCCTACGAGCTGATGGACGACCATAACGGTCTGTCGATCATCTATCGCGAGCATGGATTTCCCTGCCCGCTGGTACGTTGGCATTTTCACAAGGAATACGAGCTGCACCTGATTGTTGCCAGCTCCGGCAAAGTCTTTGTCGGCGACTACATCGGCAATTTCAACCCTGCCAGCCTGTTTCTGACCGGCCCGAACCTGCCACATAACTGGATAAGCCAGATCGACGAAGGTGAAGTGGTGCCCAAGCGCGACATGCTGGTCAACTTTACCGATGAACTGTTGGAAAGCGGCAATCAGGTGTTTGCCGAGCTCAGGACCCTGACGCCATTGCTGGAGCGCGCCCGCTACGGCATTGAATTCCGTTGCAAGCGCACGATTCGTCAGGCCATGAAACAGATGCAGAAGATCGCCGATTCAAGCGGCATCACCCGCCTCGGCCATTTTTTCATTCTTCTCGAGTTGCTGGCAGCCAGCGAAGATTATCAATTGCTGTCCGGTACGGCGGTTGCCCATACAGCTGACGAGCACAGCATCGATCGCACCAACCGGGCGGTGGATTACATTTTTGCCCACTATGGCCGAGAGCTGCCGCTGGAGGAAGTCGCCGAGTATCTGGGCATGAAGCCGACCTACTTTTCCAGAGTGTTCAAGCAGGCCACCGGACGCTGCTTTGTGGAGTTCGTCAATCGGCTGCGCATCAGCAAGTCGTGCGAATTGCTGGCCGACGGCGACAAACCGGTCACTGACGTGTGCTTTGAATCGGGCTTCAACAACATATCCAACTTCAATCGGCGCTTCCAGAAACTCAAGGGTATGACGCCTTCGCACTATCGCCGCCTCGCCGTTCAGCGTCTGACCGAACAAAACCTGTACTGATTCGCCTTGCTTGCGCGCCCATCGTCTACGCTGGAATTGCGGTGATGCCAGCCTATGGGCGGCTCGGCGCTGTGGCCTGCTCATGCGCTAGTGCAAAAAAGTATCAGTCACAGTGCTGTGCAGGATTTGTCTTTCAGATCGAACGCCGGTGTAATCAATCCACATCTTCCTCACCTCCGGAAGAGAAAAAAACAATAACCATCCTTCTACAGCTCATTGGGCGTGGAAGAGGAGTGATCAATGAAGAACTCAGCAAAACTTCTGCTCGCCAGTTCCGTCCTCAGCAGCTGTTTCGTGTTCAGTGGCAGCGCCACCGCCGGGACCGTGACCATCGCCACGGTCAACAACAGCGACATGATTCGCATGCAGCGCCTCTCCAAGACTTTCGAAGAAAAACACCCGGACATCAAACTCAACTGGGTGGTGCTTGAAGAGAATGTCCTGCGTCAGCGCCTGACCACCGACATCGCCACTAAAGGCGGTCAGTTCGATGTGCTGACCATTGGCATGTACGAAGCGTCACTCTGGGGACAGAAAGGCTGGTTGCAGGAAATGAAGGACCTGCCTGCCAGTTACGAGCTGGACGATGTATTCCCCTCGGTGCGCGACGGCCTTTCAGTGGATGGCAAACTGTTCGCCCTGCCTTTTTACGCTGAAGCGTCGATCACTTATTACCGTACCGATCTGTTCAAGGCTGCTGGGCTGACCATGCCCGAGCGCCCTACCTGGACGCAGATCGCCGAGTTCGCAGGCAAACTGACTGACAAGTCCAAGGAACAGTACGGCATCTGTCTGCGTGGCAAGGCGGGCTGGGGCGAGAACATGGCGCTGATTACCACTCTGGCCAACGCCTTTGGCGGACGCTGGTTCGATGAGCAGTGGAAGCCGCAGTTCGATCAGCCAGAGTGGAAGAACGCCCTGAACTTCTACGTCAACACCATGAAGCAGTCCGGCCCGCCGGGCGCATCCAGCAACGGTTTCAACGAGAACCTTGCGCTGTTCAACAGCGGCAAATGCGCCATCTGGGTAGATGCGAGCGTTGCCGGTTCGTTCGTGACCGACAAGAAGCAGAGCAAAGTGGCTGACAGCGTCGGCTTCACCTACGCCCCGCATGAAGCAACCGACAAGGGCTCGTCGTGGCTTTATTCGTGGTCGCTGGCGATCCCGACCAGCGCCAAAAATACCAAGGATGCTGCCGAATTCACCCAGTGGGCCACCTCGAAAGAGTACGCCAAACTGGTTGCCGATACCGACGGTGTGTCCAACGTACCGCCTGGCACCCGCGCTTCGACTTACACCGATGAGTACAAGAAGGCAGCACCGTTCGCCAGCATCACGCTGGAATCACTGAAAGCAGCTGATCCCAAGTCGCCGACGGAGAAAAAAGTGCCTTATGTCGGCATCCAGCTGGTCACCATTCCTGAGTTCCAGGCCATCGGTACCAGTGTCGGTCAGCAATTCTCGGCGGCGCTCATAGGCCAGTCGACTGTTGAGCAGGCTTTGAGCAACGCGCAAACCGCCACCGAGCGGGATATGAAACGGGCGGGTTACCCGAAAAAGTAATCGCAATGCGGCAGGGTTGAACGCCCTGCCGCCCCTCTGCGCAACAACTCTGGTGCAACCGGTTCGGAGCTCCCCATGAACACCTCAGCCTCCCCTGAACGCACGGACCTGTCCGGCGAACAGCCACCGCTCAAAAGCCGTCGATTCAAGCCGGGCTGGTTTCTGGTCAGTCCTTCAGTGGCGCTTCTGCTGGTGTGGATGATCGTGCCGCTGGGCATGACCATCTATTTCTCGCTGATCCGCTACAACCTGCTGTCACCTGGCGAAAACGAGTTCGTCGGGCTGGAAAACTTCCAGTATTTTGTAACCGACAGCGGCTTTCTGCCCGGTGCCGGCAATACCTTGCTGTTGGTGGGCAGTGTGCTGGCTATCAGTGTGATATTCGGCGTGCTGATCTCAGCGCTGCTGGAAGCCAGCGAGTTTTTTGGACGAGGCATCGTCCGCGTCCTATTGATCTCACCCTTTTTCATCATGCCCACAGTCAGTGCGCTGATCTGGAAAAACCTGATTTTCCACCCGGTGTCCGGCGTACTCGCCGCGGTCTGGAAGTTTTTCGGCGCACAGCCCATCGACTGGTTTGCCCATTACCCCATGCTGTCGATCATTATCATTGTGTCCTGGCAATGGCTGCCGTTCGCGATCCTGATCCTGATGACCGCCATGCAGTCGCTCGACCAGGAGCAAAAAGAAGCGGCGCGTCTGGATGGCGCCGGCCCCATCGCGATCTTCTGGCACCTGACCCTGCCACATCTTGCACGTCCGATTGCCGTGGTGGTGATGATCGAAACCATCTTCCTGCTTTCGATGTTCGCTGAAATCTTTACCACGACCAATGGCGGACCGGGCTTTGCCTCGACCAACCTGGCCTACCTGATCTACATCCAGGCGCTGCTGCAATTCGACGTCGGCATGGCCTCGGCGGGCGGCCTGATCGCGGTCGTAATCGCCAATATCGCGGCGATCATCCTGATCCGGATGATCGGCAAAAACCTCACCGACAAGTCATGAGGACCTTGCCATGATGACCCTCAAACAATCACGCCGCCTGCAAAGCCTGCTGCTCGGGGCTCTGTCCTGGATCATCGCCGCGCTGGTGTTCTTCCCGATCTTCTGGATGGTCCTGACCAGCTTCAAGACCGAGATCGATGCGTTCGCGACACCGCCACAGCTGTTCTTCACCCCGACCCTGGAAAACTACCTGCACATTCAGGAGCGCAGCGACTACTTTCACTTTGCCTGGAACTCGGTGCTGATTTCCTTCAGTGCTACCGCCCTGGCCATGCTGATCGCGATTCCTGCGGCGTATTCCATGGCATTTTTCGAGACAAAGCGCACCAAAGGCACGCTGCTGTGGATGCTCTCGACCAAGATGCTGCCGCCAGTGGGCGTGCTGATGCCGATCTATCTGCTGGCCAAGACTTTTGGCCTGCTGGATTCGCGACTGGCGCTGATCATTATTTACACGCTGATCAATCTGCCCATCGTGGTCTGGATGATTTACACCTATTTCAAGGACATCCCCGGCGAGATCCTTGAGGCGTCCAGACTGGACGGTGCCAGTACACGTCAGGAGATCTTCCGCGTGCTGATGCCGATCTGCAAGGGCGGGCTGGCTTCCACAGCCTTGCTGTCGCTGATTCTGTGCTGGAACGAAGCGTTCTGGTCGCTGAACCTGACCTCGTCCGCCGCAGCGCCACTGACAGCCTTGATCGCGTCGTATTCCAGCCCCGAAGGGCTGTTCTGGGCCAAGCTGTCGGCGGTCTCGACACTGGCGTGTGCGCCCATCCTGATTTTCGGCTGGATCAGTCAGAAGCAACTGGTTCGCGGCCTGTCGTTCGGAGCTGTCAAATAGCCCCGGCCCAAAGAACAAGAAGGAGTCAAACATGGCTAACCTGAGCATCCGCAACCTGCAAAAAGGCTTTGATGGTCACCAGATCATCAAAGGTATCGATCTGGACGTGAAAGACCGCGAGTTCGTGGTCTTCGTCGGGCCTTCGGGCTGCGGCAAATCCACGCTGCTGCGACTTATCGCGGGCCTGGAAGAAGTTACCTCGGGCACCATCGAACTCGATGGCCGCGACATTACTCAGGTCACTCCGGCCAAGCGGGACCTGGCAATGGTGTTCCAGACCTACGCGCTGTATCCACACATGACGGTGGGCAAGAATCTGTCGTTCGCGCTGGACCTTGCAGGTGGCGACAAGGCCGAAATCAAGAAGAAGGTCGATGAGGCTGCCCGTATTCTGGAGCTCGGACCGTTGCTGGAGCGCAAGCCCAAGCAGCTTTCCGGTGGTCAACGCCAGCGTGTTGCGATTGGCCGGGCCATCGTTCGCAACCCGAAGATTTTCCTGTTCGACGAACCGCTGTCCAACCTCGACGCTGCGCTGCGCGTGCAGACTCGCCTGGAGTTGTCGCGCCTGCACAAAGAACTGCAGGCCACGATGATCTACGTGACCCATGACCAGGTCGAAGCCATGACCCTTGCTGACAAGGTGGTGGTGCTCAATGGCGGCAAGGTCGAGCAGGTCGGCTCGCCACTGGAGCTGTACCACCATCCGGCCAACCTGTTCGTCGCAGGTTTTCTCGGCACACCTAAAATGGGCTTCCTCAAGGGCAGGATCAGCCAGGTGGACAGCGCCCGTTGTGAAGTCGAACTGGATGCAGGTACGCGCATAAGTCTGCCGGTCAACGGCGCAGGACTGAGTGCCGGTGCACCCGTGACGCTGGGCATCCGCCCGGAGCACCTGAATCTTGCCCAGAACAGCGATTGCCAGTTGCAGGTCATCGCCGATGTCAGCGAACGCCTGGGCAGCGACACCTATTGCCACGTGCGCACCCGCTCGGGCGAAGCGCTGACCATGCGGATCCGCGGTGATCTGGCCAGTCAGTATGGCGAGACGCTGAACCTGCATCTCGATAGCGCCCAATGCCACCTGTTCGACGCGCAAGGCCTGGTGATTGCCAAAGCCTTGCAGACTGCCGCCGCCTGAGTTCCGGAGAGCCCGTCATGAAACTGAACAAAAACAATTTGTCACAGCTGGGCGCCGACATTGCCCTGCCCGCCTACACCGTCGATAACCCCCGTCAGGGCATTGCCCACATCGGCGTCGGCGGCTTCCATAGGGCGCACCAGGCGTTTTACACCGATGCGCTTATGAACAGCGGCGAAGGCTTTGAATGGAGCATCTGCGGCGTAGGCCTGCGCCCTGAAGACAAAGCCGTCTGCGACGCACTGGCACAGCAGGATTATCTGTACACGCTCTACGAACTGGGCGACACGCCTGACACCAAAACCCGCATCATTGCCTCGATCAGCGGCATGCTGCTGGCCGATGACAGTCCGCAGGCGCTGATCGACAAGCTGGCCAGCCCGGACATCCGCATCGTCTCGCTGACCATCACCGAAGGCGGCTATTGCATCGATGACAGCAACGGTCAGTTCATGGCGCATCTGCCACAGATCCAGCACGACCTGGCCAATCCTGACCAGCCCGGGACGGTATTCGGCTTCCTTTGCGCCGCACTGGCTCGCCGTCGCGCCGAAGGTACACCAGCCTTTACCTTGATGTCCTGCGATAACCTGCCCCACAACGGCGCAGTCACCCGCAAGGCGCTGCTGGCTTTTGCAGCCTTGCGCGATGCCGATCTGCATGAGTGGATCAAAGACAACGTGAGCTTCCCCAACGCAATGGTCGATCGCATCACACCGATGACCAGTGCCGCTCACCGCCTGCAGCTGGCGGACGAAAAGCACATCGACGACGCCTGGCCGGTGGTCTGCGAACCTTTCGTGCAATGGGTACTGGAAGACAAGTTCGTCAACGGACGCCCGGCGTGGGAGAAAGTCGGCGTACAGTTCACCGACGATGTAACACCCTACGAGGAAATGAAGATCAAGCTGCTCAACGGCAGTCACCTTGCCCTGACATATCTGGGTTTTCTCAAGGGTTACCGTTTTGTGCACGAAACCATGAATGACCCACTGTTCGTGCGTTACATCCGTACTTACATGGACCTGGACGTCACCCCACAGCTGGCGTCTGTGCCGGGTATCGATCTGGAAGGTTACAAGGACACACTGATCGAGCGCTTTTCCAATCAGGCAATTGCCGATCAGCTGGAACGGGTCTGCTCGGACGGTTCATCCAAATTCCCCAAGTTCACCATTCCGACGATCAATCGTCTGATCGTCGATCAGGGCAATCTCGAACGCGCCTCTCTGGTGGTCGCTGCATGGGCGCTGTACCTGAAGGGTGTTGACGAAAATGGCACCACTTACAAGATTCCCGACCCGCGTGCGGACTTCTGCCAGGCGCTGGTGGCTGATAACACGCTGATTACCCAGCGCCTGTTGCAGGTGGAGGAAATATTTGGCGTGGCCATTCCGAAATCCGCCGAATTCGTCGCCGCTTTCGAGCAGAACCTCAATAACCTGCGCGAACTGGGCGTCAGCGCCACGCTGGAAAAAATTCTGGCCAAAAGCCTGTGAGGTGCGTCCATGTTTCTTGGAATTGACTGCGGCACACAAGGCACCAAGGTGCTGGTGCTGGATACCGGGAACGGCACTGTACTGGGCGAAGGTTCTGCCCCGCACAGTTTGATCAGCGACCATAACGGTCGCCGCGAGCAGGACGTGCAGCAGTGGCTGAGCGCCCTGCAGCAGGCTACCCGTGAAGCGTTGGCACAGTCAGGGGTGTCAGGGCAGCAGATTCTCGGCATCGGCGTCTCCGGCCAGCAACATGGTCTGGTGTTGCTCGACGCTCAGGGTGAGGTGCTGCGCCCGGCCAAGCTGTGGTGCGACACCGAATCGGCCCCGGAAAACCAGCGTCTGCTGGATTATCTGGGCGGCGCACAGGGATCGCTACAGCGCCTTGGACTGGTCATCGCGCCAGGCTATACCGTATCCAAACTGCTCTGGACCAAGGAACAGTACCCACAGTTGTTCGAGCGTATCGACAAGGTGCTGCTGCCCCACGATTACCTCAACTATTGGCTGACCGGTCGCTGCTGTACCGAGTTCGGCGACGCCTCGGGCACCGGCTATTTCGATGTGCGCACGCGCCAGTGGGACCTGCCGTTGCTGGCGCACATCGAGCCTGGAGGCCATCTTGCCAAGGCACTGCCGGAATTGCTAGAAGCTCGCGAAGCGGTAGGTGTATTACGCCCTGAAATCGCCCGACTGCTGGATCTGAACCCTGAGGCGCTGGTGTCCAGTGGTGGCGGCGATAACATGATGGGGGCTATCGGCACGGGCAATATCCAGCCGGGGCTGATCACCATGAGCCTCGGTTCGTCAGGCACTGTCTACGCCTATGCCGATGAGGCGAGAGTCAGCGAGCACGAGTCGGTCGCTACCTTCTGCTCATCCTCCGGCGGCTGGCTGCCACTGATCTGCACCATGAACCTGACCAATGCGACCACGGCGATTCGTGAGCTGTTTGCACTCGACGTCGCCGGATTCAACGAAGCCGTTGCCCAGGCACCGATCGGTGCCGAAGGCGTGTTGATGTTGCCTTTTCTGAACGGCGAACGTGTGCCCGCCCTGCCCGATGCCACCGGCAGCCTTGCAGGACTGGACAGTAACAATCTGACCCAGGCCAACCTGTCCCGCGCCGTGGTCGAGGGCACCACCTTCGGCCTTCGCTACGGCCTTGACTTGCTGCGCGACAGCGGCATCAAAAGCGAGAACATTCGCCTGATTGGCGGAGGCTCCAAAAGCGCGGTATGGCGACAGATCGTGGCCGACATCATGGACACTCCGGTGATCTGCACGGATCACGCTGAAGCCGCCGCGCTGGGTGCTGCCATTCAGGCCGCATGGTGCTGGTCGCATGCCAATGGCAAGGCTCAGGATTTGCAAGCGTTGTGCGAGCGCTGTGTAAGTCTCGATCAGCGCAGCGAGACGCATCCGGTCGCGCAGAATGTGATCGCTTACGAGCAGGTCTATCAGCGTTATCAGGCACAATTACGCAAAATCTGACCCCTGTTTTTCATGGAGCACTTATGTTTCTGGTTTGCGGTGAAGCACTGTTCGATATATTTACCCGCGCCGACAACGGCGGGGCCCTGAACAGACTGGGGTTTGATGCCATTGCCGGTGGCTCGCCGTTCAATGTGGCCATCGGTTTGCGTCGTCAGGGGGTTGAGGCGGCATTTTTTACCGGGCTGTCCACCGATTATCTGGGGCGACGTCTGCGCGCAGTGCTCGAGCAGGAAACCGTCAATACCGGGCACCTGATCGAATTCGATGCGCCCACGACCCTGGCCATGGTTGCGGTAGGCAGCGACGGCTCGCCGACTTACAGTTTTCGCGGCGATGGCTGCGCGGACCGGCAGTTGCGCCTGGAACATCTCCCGGAGCTGGATGAGCAGGTACGCGGCATTCACGTTGGCTCGTTTTCACTGGTGGTCCAGCCGATAGCCGACACACTGCTGGCACTGGTTGCCCGTGAAAGCGCTACCCGCCTGATCTCGCTGGACCCTAACGTGCGCCTCAACCCGGCACCGGACATTCAGCGCTGGCGCACGCAGATTGCCTCGTTCGCCGAGCATGCGCACCTGATCAAGGTCAGTGATGAAGACCTGCACCTGTTGTACCCGGACAGCAACCCGCAAACCATCGCCGAGGGCTGGCTGGGCAAGCGAACCCAGTTGGTAATCGTCACCCGAGGTACTCAAGGTGCCAGCGTCTTTACCCGCCAGCACGGCACCTGGTCGGTGCCCGCCAAAACCGTGGTGACGGCCGATACTGTGGGGGCCGGAGACACGTTTCAGGCTGCGCTGCTGACCTTCCTGAGTGAGCGTCGGCTGGACACGCCACAAGGCTTGTCGATGCTTTCGAAAGAAACGCTGAACGACATGCTGAATTTTGCCGTCGGCGCAGCCGCTTTGACCTGCACGAAGGTCGGGCCGGATTTGCCGTATCGACATCAGCTGGGTGACAAGGCTTAAACGCTACCGCCATACATCCGCATTCTCAGCGGTGTACGGACGATAGTCTCGGTGAGCAAGCTCAAGCCCACCCTGGCAGCGCACTGCAGTGGCAAGTGGGCCTGAGCCCTCTTGCCACTGGCTGTACGCTCCGATCGTGGGAACAGACTTGCCCTGAAAGGGTCGTTAAAGCCGCTGGACAAGCCACTGAGTAGAGTGACTGATCAAGCCACCATCCCGGCCTTGATGCCTCTGATGCGGGTGTTGATGTCATCCGCAACATTGTTCTGCTTGTCCTTGAGCGCGTCCTGGACTTTCTGGTCGATGGCCAGTTGGTCCTGAGGTGCCATGGCGTCGTAGTCTTTCTGGGTGACGCCCGTCAGTTTCTCGCGCACTTTCTCTTCGGCTGTCTGCTTCAGAGAATCCATGAATTTCTGTTCTACCGAATCCGTCGACGAGGTGTCAGCGGTGCTGGTGGCGCTTGCCACTGAACCGATGAAACCGTTGTCCCGATCAGCCGTTTTTTCCGACAGTGACGTATCACCGGCAGATTTGAGGTTGATCATCATCCGCGCAAAGGATTCGTTGTAACCACCACTGTCCTGCTTACTGTCCTGCGATGTCGAACTGCTGACCTGCGTGGTAACCGGTGCCGAACCTGATGTCAGGCCAGCGGCAGCGACCGAGCTGAAAGCGTCCTGAGACACCTCGTCTACGGTCTTGCGCCCAACGACAGCCCGGGAAACAAGCTGCTCAAGCGCACTTGTGCCAATAATCATCTTTCACCTCCTGATGAACGTGTTGCGCAGGTTCAACAGCAAGTCCAGTGCCAAGTGTGCAATAAACTCATAACACCTTGATTTGAAACAGTTACGCTCAGATCAATCCAGCCTGCACCGTCAAAGAAACAGATACGCCCTGCCGTTTACGGCAAACATTTACCGCAAGAAACCGTCTTCAGCCTGCCGCACGCCCGGCATTAATGCCCAACAGCTCGACCGGCAACGGTTCGGAGAAGTAGTAACCCTGAGCCTGTGTCGCGCCGATTTCACGCAGCAGCTCCAGGGTCTCGAGATCCTCCACCCCTTCGGCAACGACGGTCAGGTCGAGAGACTCGGCCATGCGCACGATTGCACGCACGATAGCCCGGCTGCGAATGCTGGAGGCCAGGCCGAAGATAAACGACTTGTCGATTTTCAAACCGCTGAAATGGTACTGATGCACGTAGCTGAGCGAAGAGAAACCCGCGCCAAAATCGTCCAGCATGACCGACATACCCTGCTCGGCGAGCTGCTTCATTGACAGACGTGCCTGTTCGGGGTCGGCAACCAGTGCGCCCTCCGTGAGTTCCAGGCACAAACGCTGAGGCGCAACATTCTGCTCGGCAAGCATCGCCAGCACTTCAGCGGCAAAAGCCGGGCGGGTAATGCTGTAGCTGGAACAGTTCACATGCACAGGCGGCCAATGGCTGTTTTCTGGTTGCGCCAGAATGTTCACCACACATTTGAGCATGTAGAGGTCCAGACGGCCTATTAGCCGCAACCCTTCCAGCGCAGGTAGAAAACTCTCTGGCGCAACGATCCGCCCATCCGGCAGGCGCCAGCGGATCAGCGCCTCGAACGCCAGCAACTGCCCGCTCTTCACACAAATCACTGGCTGGAAATAAGGAATCAGCTGATCCGTGCGCTTCAGCGCCGCGCGCAACGCACCTTCTTGCTCAACCTGGTCAGACACTTCCCGGCGCAGTGCCTGATTGAACACCGCGAAACTGTCACGTCCCCCATTCTTGACCCGGTACATAGCGGTGTCGGCATCGCGCAGGAGGTCGGCCGGCTCCTGATGGAAGCGGCTGTCCGCACCTACCACACCAATGCTGCAAGAAGAAAAGACGCTGTGATCGTCGATCACGAACGGCTGCTCGAACGCTGCGAGGATCCGCTGGGCGATGTCGGTGCCGGTATGCAGCGGCGTATCGATGCTCAGCACCGCAAACTCGTCCCCTCCAAGTCTGGCCAGCAGGTCCCCTTCACGCATGCAACTGCGCAGTCGCTCGGCGGCCTGCACCAACAGGATATCGCCGCAATGGTGACCAAGGCTGTCATTGATCATCTTGAAACGATCCAGATCGATGAACATGACAATCAACTGCCGGCCGTCCAGACAGAAGTTCTGCCAGGCCTGTTTCAGACGATGTTGCAGGTGACTGCGATTGGGCAGCCCGGTCAGGGAGTCGTGGGAGTTTTCATGCTGAAGTCTGGCATTGGCCTGATCCAGCTCCCGGGTGCGGTCCCGAACCCTGGCTTCCAGAAGAACATTGGCGGTATGAATCGCCTCAGCCGCGGTGCGTCGGGACAGCGCCGTATCGATATGGCGTGAGACAAAGGTCAGCAGTTCCTGATCACGCAAGGTATAGCTGACATCCTTCGAATAACTCTGCACTACCAGCACGCCGCGTACCTGATCGCCATCGAACAACGGAATGCCCAGCCAGGAAGAAGAGCGACCGGTGTTTTTCTGCATTTCGATTTCGCCAAGGCTTTCCAGCCTGCGCGCATCGTCGTAATCGATCAGGCACGGTCGCCGCTGGCCTATCACGTATTCGGTGAAGCCACGTTGCCCACGCCGTGAGCGCGGCGGTGTGGGCTGATATTCATCTATGTAGTACGGAAATGTCACTTCGCCCGTGGTGCTGTCATAGAGGGCAATGTAGAAATTGAGTGCCACCAGGAGCTCGCCGACAATCATGTGCAGGCTGCGAAAAATCTCATTCATATCGCCAGGCTGGCTGGAAAGCTCGGCAATCTGGAACAGCGCGCTCTGCAAATGCTCGGCGCGCTCGCGATCCCTCACTTCCTGGCGCAGCGCGTCATTGGCTGCAGAAAGCTGTTGGGTGCGCAGCGCCACGATCTGCTCAAGGTCGGTACGGCGCAGCAACCGGTCCAGCGCCATCGCCACATGCCGCGACACCACGGAGAACAACGCACGATCCTGGGCACTGTAGACGCGAGCGACGTCATAGACCTGCATCGCAACCATCCCGAATACTTCGTCCGACGCATTTTTCAAAGGCGCGCCCATCCAGAACTCCGGCAGACGTCCGACCCAGAAAAAACGCCCTTCGGCTTTTGCCTGCTCAATACAGGAAGCATCGAGAAACAAAGGCTGCCCGGTGCTCAAGACATAGCCGGTGAGCGACATTCGATCAGCGTCGAGGAATTCGAATGTCTCATGCCCCATCGCTTCGTCATCGAAACGGTCGATGTAATACGGATACGTGATCTTGCCGCTCTGTCGATCATAAAGCGCGACATAAAAATTCTCGGCGTCGATCAGCGCACCCAGCTGTTCATGAATGCCCTGCAGAAAAGCACCGCGATCCAGTGTCGAACTGGCCAGCAGGCTGATCTCGTACAAAACCCGCTGGGTATTCTGCGCGCGTATCAATGCCGCAGTCTGTAACAGGGAGCCTAGCCTGGCAGCCAGATCCACCAGCACCGGGTGGTCCTTGTCGGCCATTGGCGCCAGCACCCAGCCAAGCACACCCTCGCCTTGCCCGGCGACTCTGCAGTGAAGCTGCAATTGAGCACAGTACGTGTCGAAGTCCTCGGCAGCGATGTGGGCAGGCCAGACGACTGCTGCGTCTCCCTGTCCCAGCAGACATTTCAGCTCGCCCGCGGCGTATGCGGCCCATGCGATATCCGGCAATTGCTCCCGAGCCGCGCTGAGCAGGGCATCGATGGGGGCATGACTGGAAAATCTGTCATGGTTGGCAGCCAACGTGGTGTCTGGGCTGGAAGCTACGCTCGGGCACAGGCCCGTGGCCAGGTGTGAGACTGTCATGGAAACACCAGATACATGAGCCGACGGCGGTCATCCTTAAAAACCATGACCAAAGGTTACAAGCATGTAGTGACATTGTTGCAAAGTTCATACCTTTTTGGCAGACCCTTTGAATCTTTGGTGAGACCTGCATGAGACGGCTCAGAACCAGGCATGTCGCAATACCGGCACGGTAAGTGAGCGAAAGGCTTACTGTGCTGATATGCAGCAGTACACCTATCCCCCACAACTGCCAGCAATGTACACCCTATGCAGAGGGTGCCGCGCACTATCGTATTCCTGACCTTGGTCAGGTATCCCGACCAGCTCTCGCTGCTGCGTACGAGGCAGGGCAAGTAGAGGCGCTTGAAGCAAGCGGACCACACGTGACTGCATCACGGCCGCGCAGGCCTCGCTGAGTGCAGGTTTAAGCCCTCAGCTCCATAAAAACAGACCTTTTCTGTTGCACAGGCGTCCAAACCCGGGATAGCCATTCCCCTATTGCTGACGCTCAGGACACTCCATGACCTTCTTGATCTTTCTTCTGGCATGCTGCGCCGCCGGCGCAACCGGCATTATCTTCAAACCAGGTGCATGGTACGAATCGCTTCAAAAACCGAGCTTCACTCCGCCAGACTGGGCATTTCCGGTGGCCTGGACAACGATCTACCTGCTCCTCGCCTGGGCAGGCTATCGCTTGACCCTGATCCCCGGCAGCGAGACCGTGCTCGCCTTGTGGTCAGCCCAAATCGCGCTGAACACCTTGTGGACACCGGTGTTTTTCGGGGCAAACCGGATCGGCGCTGCGATGGTGATTCTTGCGATCCTGTGGATTGTCGTCGCCACGATGATCGTGATGGCATTGCAGCTGGATATCATTACGGGGCTGATTTTATTCCCCTATCTGGTATGGCTCTCGGTAGCAGCGGCGCTGAACGTTTCCATTCTGCGCCACAATAGATAAACGCCCTGGTTTATCGTCTGTCGGCGTCGTGCATAAAGCGCTACAGCGCGTAACGTCGACAATGCTCCAGATAGCCCTGCTCGTGGCTGCCCACCAGTTGCACGACGCTTGACCACAGCCAGGACGGAGCATCCAGGGTCTGGGACCGATTCGATTGCAGATCCCGAATCCATGCTGCCCGTGTCGCCAGATCCATCTGCCTTGCATGGGCATTGCCAACGACCTTAGCGAGATACGCTGCTGCTTGCATGGCCTCTGGCTGCGTTAGTTCATCCAGTTCCAGCTTCATATCCTGGGGAAGCAGTTCACGTATGAAGAATGAGTGATCCAGCATCCTGACGGCCACCATCCGGCTACCGAGGCCGGGCGATAGATGCCGGGCACCTTCCACGACCCTTTTGCCGTTATCTCTGGGCATGGCAGCTCGGGCGGTACGGGGTGCCGCTGCAGCTATTGCTTCCTTTACATCCAGCAGACAGAACTCTTGATCATCTTCATCGCCAACGCCCATCAGCACCGCGTAACGAAGCAGTCCCAGAGAACTGCATCCCTTTACCCAATAGGCAGAGTCGAGTAATTGCACCCGGTCATCCTGGGATCTACCTTTGAGCGATGTCACCAACGCGTGAATCTCAGGCGTCGCACACAGCGCTTTAATGGCGTCGCGTTCGGCACGGGACAGTGCCCAGAAATGCTTGCCCAGTGGAATGCTGGGCTGGATATCTTCGAAACGCTCTTTGGCAAGATGCTTCCACGTACGTTGCACGGCGCTGCGCATCCCGGCTTTTACCTGGGCCGGGCGAACAGGCTCTTCATCGTCGTTGCTCAGAAAAGCCTCTTCGTAGCCTTGCATCATCTCTTCCAGCATACGTGCGGTCGTGACCCCAGGCAGATCCGAGCCACGAGCGGCCGTTGCCAACGACAATCCCAGCCTTACCAGGTCGTGTGCGGGATTACCGATAACGGCTTGATCAAGATCGCGTATGTGCATGTCGATGCGTCCTTTCGAATCCCCCGTTGGACCCAGGTTGCCGGCATGGCAATCTCCGCAGATCCAGACCGGCGGGCCGCTGGGCAGACGCCTGCCGGACTGGCTGTGGAGCCATTCGTAAAACTGAGCGGTGTTGCCCCGAACGAATGCGTGTGCAGATCGCGCCATCTTTAGATTGCGCAGGTTTGTAAGGGATTTAAGCCGTGCATCGGGGCGAGGCGTTTTCATTGGAAAACCTTGAAGAGAGTTATTCCATTGACTCGCGGTGCTGCATGAATGTTTCAAGATATTTCAATATTACCAATCGCCCGCTGGCTCATCGGGACGCTATTTCAAACGCCAGATGCCCTCCACTTTATGCGCCAGCCCGCGCTCGCCGAGCGACTCGATGTACTTCTTCATGCCCTTTTCGCCCCGTTTCTGCAGTAGACGAGTGGTGCGCGGCAAGAGGTTGGGAAAAAGCATGGCCAGGCTGGATGCCCACGATTCACTGGGTTTTGGTGTGCGTTCCAGGCAAGGCTTGTCGAGCATCAGTAACACCTGACGTGCAACATCTTCCGGTGATTGTGGCGGCGCGATGAACTGTAAGGCGTTACCGCCTTCGATCGCTTCCTTGCGCAGCATTTGTGTGTCTGTGGCGGTTGGCAGAATGGAGCCGACCTTGATGCCTTTGTCTGCCAGGTCCAGCCCGATCGACAGCATCGCGCCGCGCAGGCCAAACTTGCTGGCGCAGTAGATGGGTGACTCCGGCGTCGGGAATACGCCCCCCAGCGAAACAGTGGATATGATCCGCGCATCCGTCGAGCGCTTGAGCAGCGGAATGGCGAGACGGGTAAGAATCAGTGGGGCAACCAGATTGATATTAAGCTCTCGGCCGATACTTTCCACCGAGCGTGTATCAAATGCTTCAACCACTGCAATGGCCGCATTGTTGATCAACACGTCGAGCCGGCCAAACGCAGACTCTATATAAGTCATCAAACCTGCCAGGCTGTCCTGGTCGGTCAGATCAACCACATAAGGGTGCGCGTCTTCACCCAGTTTTTCTGCCAGCGACTTCAGTGGCTTCTCATCAATATCAGCCAGTACCAGTTGCATCCCCCTTTGGATCAACTGCGCACAGATCGCCTGGCCGATGCCGCCGGCCGCGCCGGTGATCAGGACGACAGCTTTCATGAACAGGTCTCCTGAAGGGCGACTGTCTGTTGTTGCAGGGGCGCCGGAATGTAACCAGCGCCGTTGCGCAGGCTTTTGTAATACCCGTCGTCGACCGCTGGCCAATCCATGTTATTGAACAGCTTGCGCAAGTATTTCTTGAGCGCATGCGCCTCCAGATAGACCTCATGTCGCTGGGATTTGACGAACTTGATGCCGCCGGACAGATCAGGATTGTCAGAAGCGATCAACTGATCAAATTGATGGGCCCGGGTCTTTTGATGCAGTTGGTCGCGCAAGTAGCAGGCCACTGCATGCGCCTCGCTATCAAACAACTTATAGGCGCTGGAGTTGGTCTCGACGTACCCGATGCCGAACAGGTTGTGATGCGCTCGGCTAAAAATAGACAGGTACAACCGTGGCCGCCCGCCCTCCCACTCGAAATACGGTGCGGCGTATGAGCAGCTCCATTTATACCCGGTGGCGTACAGCACCAGATCCAGCGGCTCACGGGTACCGTCCTTGAACACCGCATACTGTCCTTCGTAATGCGACACATCCGGTTTGACCTGAATATCGCCGTGCTGCAAGTAGTGCAGCAACTTTGTGTTGAGCAACGGGTGGCTTTCGAAGAGTTTGTGGTCCGGCCTGGGCAAACCGAAGCGACGGGTATCTCCATTCATGACGCGCAGGATTGTCTGGAAAATCGGCCTCGCCAGCCACATTGGCAACTGCGGTCCTTTTTCACCGAACTCATCAACCGGCATGCCGAATAGATGTTTGGGAATGAAGTGGTAACCACGACGCATACTGATAAAAGCTTTGTCCGCCTGTTTGGCCGCATCACAGGCGATGTCGGCACCGGAATTGCCCGCGCCGATGACCATCACGCGTTTGCCCCTGAATTCGTCGGCGTTCTTATACGTTACCGAGTGTCGAATGGTGCCTTCAAAAAGGCCCTTCACTTCGGGCATGTTCGGGTCCCAGTTACAGCCGGTGGCGCATACCACCGCGCGATAGCGGCGTCTTTCGCCGTTCGCCAGCGTTACCAGCCAGCGCCCGCTGTCTTCCTTCTCAACGTGTGTGACTGCCGTATTGAAACGGATCTTGCCGTACAGATCGAACGCCACCGCAAAAGAGCGAACATACTCGAAAATCTGTCGGTTGCTCGGATAATCGGGAAAATGCGCGGGCATGGGGTAGTCGATAAAACCTGACTGATCACGGGAAGAGATGAAGTGCGCCGATTGGTACATCGGGGTTCCGGGGTTATTGATGTCCCAGACGCCACCCACTTCGCTGTGTCGCTCGAACTGCTCATAATCCAGGCCCTGACGCTTGAGCGCCCTTGCCATGCAAAGCCCGCCGGGGCCGCTTCCGATAATGCAGACTGCATCGGCACACTCATGGATTTTATTGTCGTTGTTCACGTTGCGTTCCTCGGGCTCTACAGCGAGAAGCCTAAGTTAGCCAAGGAGCCGCCAGGCACGCAGGGGGTCAATGGACGTAAAAGGGGGTGGTAACGGACTTGTTCGACGAACATTTCGGATCACTGAACCCTTTGCCAAATCAGAGGATGTTTCGGCTGTTTTTTCAGGCATACTGTGGTTCGATAAAACAAAAAACCTGATATGAAAGGTCTGGATCAACATGAAACCCATTGCTGACCCACTGTTCTCTGAAGCCTCTGCTCCACCGCAGGTATCGCGCATGCTCCTGCACTATGCAATGGAACGTGGCGTCAATGCCCAGTGGCTGTGCCGGGGCCTGGGATTTGCGCCGGATGACCTGAAAAAGCCTGGTTATCTTCTGTCGCACAGGCAAAGTAACCTGTTGGTACGCCGGACAATCACGGTATTGGGTGATGATGGCCTGGGCCTATCGGTCGGCGAGCGCCAGACAGCGGTGTCGTGGGGTATTGTCGGGTTGGGCATGCAGGCCAGCCCCACGCTAGGTGATGCACTGGATCTGGCTATCCGTTATCAGAAACACACCGGCGCCCTGCTTTGCCATCGAATGGAGTTTCATGAAGATCGCTGCCTGACTTATCTGGTGCCGCAGTTCTTTGACCCCGACGTCATCAGTTTTTATCTGGAAGAGGCATTCGCCAGCGCGATGGCCATCGCCCGGCATCTGAGCGGGCGTCATGATCTGGTCCCCAGCCGGGTCGAGCTTGAGTATCCAGAACCCCCGCACGGTCAGCGATACACCGAGATATTCCGTTGTCCGGTAGTGTTTGCCGGTGCTCATAATCTGATCGAGTTTGATGCCCGATGGCTGGAAATCCCGTTGTCGACGCGCGACGACTTTGTGGCTGCCGAAGTGGCAGAGTTATTGGACAGTGCAAACTGGGAAGATAAAGGCACGTCTGATCTTGTTGAAACGGTTCATCGGGAAATACGCAAGCAGCTCTGCGCTCCTCCGTCGCTCAATGATCTTGCCCAACAGCTCAATATCGGCGAGCGCACGTTAAGGCGTCGCCTGGAAGCAGCAGGACAGTCTTATCAGGGGGTCATTGATTCTCTGCGCAGAGCCAAGGCTTTGTCACTCCTGAGTCATAGAGAAACGAAGCTTATCGACGTGGCGACAGAGACCGGATTCAGCGATATCCGTGACTTTCGGCGCGCATTCAAGCGCTGGACCGGGGTAACACCTCGACAGGCCAGGTGTGAAATTCAACAGTTCCGAAAAGACATCCAGCGCCCGTCACCCTCCTGAGCTTTTATGCAGTGGCGAGAAACCATTGAGTTATCGAATGGCCGCTGCCGCCCCCGTTTACGTCCGATCTGCCCCTGATCGTTCTGCGACCGCTTGTTTAACGTAGCCTCTGCTCTCCATCAATAATCAAACAAGAGATGGCCGTCATGACAGATCGAGTGCTTGTTACCGGGGGCGGAGGCTTTGTGGCGTGCCACTTGATTCAGCAGTTGCTCGTCAGCGGCATGACCGTCAATACCACCGTTCGTAACCTTGCCCATACGGCAAAAGTGCTTCCTTTGTTTGCCTTGCAGAAGCAATACCCGGGTCATCTGAATCTATTTGAGGCGGACCTGCTGGTGGACGGTGCATTCGACACGCCCATGCGCGATTGCACAACCGTTCATCATGTTGCCTCACCTTTTCTGCTGCCTGAAAAAATCAAGGACGGCCGGCGGGAAATGCTTGAGCCGGCACTGAGGGGCACTCGGAATGTGTTGAGCAGTGTCGATAAAACGCCCAGCGTCAGCCGCGTCGTCATGACCTCCACTGTCGGCGCAATATTCGGCGATTACAGTGATGTCCTGCACATGAAGAACAAGACCCTGACCGAAGACTATTTCAACACCAGCAGCACACTTGAAACCAACCCCTATCACTACGCCAAGGTGGAAGCCGAGAAAGAGGCATGGCGTATCTGTGAGGCACAGTCCCGCTGGAGTCTTGTCACTATCAATCCCGGCATGATCCTTGGCCCTTCTCTGACGCCCGCTTCGGATTCCGGAAGCCTCTTCCTTCTGGATGAAATGTTCCGGGGTTACTTTTTTTATGGAATGCCTGATCTAAGCCTGACGACGGTCGACGTCCGGGACGTCGCGGCCGCTCACATCATTGCGGCAAACAAGCCTGATGCACATGGACGTTACATCCTTGCCGAAAAACGGATGATTTCTTTTGTGGAAATCGCCAGCATTGTGCGCCGCCTGCACCGACGTCCGTGGCTATTGCCCCGCTATCAGATCCCTGACGCTATTGTCAGGCTGATCGGGCCGTTCTTCGGGCTCACTCAGGATTACCTGAGCAAGCATCTCGGCATTCGTTTTACCGTGGACAACCAGCGCAGTGTGGACGATCTGGGCATTCGCTATCGATCAATCGCACAAACGCTGACCGATCATTATCATTGCTGGGATATACAGCGCCAACGCAAAGGCCAGGCAACTGAATATCCTCGGTACTGATCTTTCCAGTTGCGCCATCTCCAGTAACGGAATGGAACGTGCATGGGCCTCGTTTACAACGTTTCATACGAGGTATTCCCATGCGCCATCTCGATACCGATTGTCTTGCCGCTTTTGTTGCTGTCATCGATTGCGGCGGGTTCACTACTGCTGGCGAACGCATCGGCAAGACTCAGGCAGCTGTAAGCCTGATGCTGGGACGACTGGAAGCCAGGGTCGGGCGCAAGCTGCTGGAACGTTCTCGCCGTGGCGTCACGCTGACCGAGCACGGTGAAAGGCTGATCGGCTATGCCAGGCGCATCCAGATGCTTGAAGACGAGGCGCTTGCCGCACTGGAGTGTGGTCAGGAAGCGACTCGCGTTCGCATAGGCATGCCGGATGACTACCTTGAGTCTCTGGGTTGCGAACTCATGCAGGCGTTTACCCTGCGCCACCCCCATTTGCAGGTGGAAATCATCTGTGATTTTTCTTCTCGCCTTGAAGCCATGATTACGGAAGGTAGCATCGACCTGGCGATAATCACGCGCTCCAACGCCAAGGTACGAGGTGAATTACTTAGGTGCGAACCCATGCTGTGGTGCGCAGCGCCGGGGCATTTTCCCGAACAACAGAAGGTGCTTCCATTGTCGTTGTTTACCGAGAGCTGCCGTGCCCGTCCGCAAATAATCGAGGCTCTCGATCTGCTTGGCACCCCGTGGCGGGTGATCAGCTCTTCATCTCACCTGCCGGGCGTGATGCATTCTGTCCGGCTGGGCACCTCGGTGACAGTATTGCCAGCGTCAGTCGTGCCCTCTGACTGGCGCATCCTGGAATGCGAGCAGTTGCCCGGATTGCCAAGCATCGAGCTGGAGCTGCTGGTGCCCGAGCATGCCCTGCTTAACACCCGACGCCTGGCGCATTTCGTTCGCGATTGCTTTCAGGCCGAGAACCGCTCTAAAAGCGAGTCTCAAAGCGAAGCGATGGCGGCCTTGTAGCCGTCAAGCAGCGCTTGCAGCGCGTGCTCCTGATGGGCAAAGGTCAGGTAAGTGCGGCCAAAGGCAAATGGCATGCTCATGACCCGCTCACGGCGCAGCGCCTTGTGCAGTGCGAGCGTCCAGTCGCTGTCTGCCATTTGCGCCGCATCGGCATAGGTCCTGGGTGGCACTGCCGAAGGCCATAACGTGAACACTGACCCATAGCCGGTGCTGCTGACCGCCATGCCTTTGCTGGCAAAGGCCGCAACCAGTTGGGCGCGTAACCGGTCCCCTCGCGTCAGCAGTGCAGCATAGTTGGCTGTTGCCAATTGCTTGAGGGTCGCCAGCACTGCCGCGCACGCCGGCGGCGCTCCGCTGTAGGTGCCGGCGCGTACGATTTTTCCTTGCTCGAAAAGACTCATGTACTCGGGTTTACCGACCAGAGCCGCGACCGGAATCCCACTGCCGATTGCCTTGCCGACTGTCGCCAGATCAGGCTCGGCACCCAGCAGCGTACCGGACAGCCCGGGGCACAGGCGCAACCCCATCAACACTTCATCCAGGATAACCAGTGCACCATTGCGATGAGCCAGATCGCTGAGGTGCTTCAAATACCCTGGTGCAGGCTCGATGCAGCCGGCGTTGGCCAGCACGGGCTCCACCACCAGCGCTGCAATGTCGCTGTAATCGCGAAACAGCTGTTCGGCATCCTCAAAATCGTTGTAACGCAATAGCAGCACGCCATCCTTTTCAGGACGCAGCGAAGCGTTCATCAATGCCGAGGCGTGTCCGGCATTGCCAAAGGCTACAGAGTCGTACCAGCCGTCATAGCCGGCGGCGAACTTGACGATGCGCTGCCGTCCCGTTGCGATGCGGGCCGTCCGGCAGGCCAGGTGTACGGCTTCGCTGCCGGTGTTGAGGAATATGACTTGGCTGAGATCTCCCGTGAATGTTGCCAATGCAGCCGCCGCCTGCTCCTCGTTGACGTGAGCGAAGGAAGGCATCGGGCCATTGAGCATTGCAGCGCTGGCCGCCGCCACGACGTCCACCTGAGCGTGCCCGAGCATGGTTGCACCAAACCCCATCGCTGTATCCACGTAACGCACACCGTGGCTGTCCCAGAGCCACGGCCCACTGGAACGCACGACACTGAAGGCTTCACCATCGATTTCGGGCAAAGCGCGGCCACCGCTGGAAATTCCACCGATCAAATGTTTCATCTTTTTTCTCAGGAAATGGGAAGGATCAATAGCCCATGACGCGGGGCAACCATTGCGTCAGGTTCGGGAAAAACACGAGCAAGGCGATGGCAAACGCCGTTGCAATCCAGAACGGTATCAATCGTCGTGAAACGGCACCGATGTCGATACGACCGACGTTGCACACCACAAAGATGTTGGTACCGATGGGCGGAGTGAACAGCCCCCAACCCAGGGTCATGGTGAAGATCAGGCCTATCTGGAAAGGCTCGAAGCCTGCTGCCTTGGCGACGGGGACCAGAATGGGTGCCAGGATGATCATTGCCGGTCCCAGGTCCAGCCAGAACCCGACCACTTTGAGTACCAGAATCACCAGCAATATGGTGACTAGCGGACCGGTATGCAGCCCCACGATCCAGGTAGCCACGGTATGCGGCACCAATTCAAACGTCAGGATCCAGCCAAACGGCATGGCCACCGCCATGATGATCATGACTGACCCGGTGGTGGTCACCGCTTCGGTCACGGCCGGGAAAACGTCGCGCCAGCCCAGTTGCCGATAAATCACAGTGCCGACGAACATCGCGTAGAGTACCGACAGGGAAGCCGCCTCGGTGGCCGTGGCAAAGCCGGTGACTATCGAGCCGAGTACCATGAACGGCATCAGCATTGCGGGTAACGCGCCACAGGTGTCGCGCAGGAAAAGGCCCCAGTCCATCTTTCCCTCGGCCTTTGGAAAACCCTCGCGAACGCCTACTACGTAGGCAGTAACCATAAACACCGCCGCCAGCATCAGGCCCGGGATCACGCCAGCCATGAACAGGCCGCCGATGGACGTATTGGTGAGTACACCAAACATGATCAGAATAACGCTTGGCGGAACGATGATGCCCAGCGTGCCAGAGGCTGCGGTGACAGCGGCGGCAAAGGCTCGTGGGTAGCCGCGCGCTTCCATCACCGGAATCATGACCTTGGCGACAGTACCGGTATCGGCGGTGGCTGATCCGGTCAGACCGCCATAGACGAACGCGGTAGCCACGTTGACCAGCCCGAGACCTCCACGCAAACGCCCGAAGCAGTGTTCTGCTACCCGCATGATGCGCAACGTAAGGCCGCCACGGTTCATCAGCTCGCCCGCCAGCAGAAACAGCGGTATCGAGGCCAGGGTAGACGAGTCGGCACCGCGTAGTGTTTGCTGGGCAAGCCAGGCCAGCGGCATGTGCAGATCGCCCCATAACAAGGCCGCGATGCTGCCACCAGCCATTGCCCAGACGACGGGCAAACCCGCCATCAACAAACAGAAGAACGCCAGAAAAAGAATCAGCACGGTCATGGGCGTACTCCCTTGCGAATCAGGCGTGCCAGACGAACCACGGCCAGTAACGCAAGCATCGCGGCAGCGCTGATCAGCGCCAGTGAACTCAGCCCGGCAGGCCAGCGCAAGACCGGGGTCGGCATCCAGCCGGAACGAGAAATGAACGCGGCACCGCTGCTCAACAGCCATACGCTGATACCCAGCAAGGCAACGCTGGCGAAGGCATCGAGTGCTCTTTGCAGGGGCGCGGGCAACATGCTCACCAACCCCTGGAATCGCACGTTTTCGTGCCTGAGTTCGGCGATGACTGCACCGATGAATGTCACCCAGATAAAGCCGATGGTGGCTATTTCAAATGACCACTCAAAGCCATGCAGATTGAAGTAACGGGAGAACACTCCTGCGAGTATGGCCAGGAAGGTGACGCCAAACATCAGCGAGCCGAACACGGCAAGGCAACGCTCAGCCCGACTGCTGGGCGGTTGATCCGGATGTGGGCTGATAGACATGGCCGTCACTCGCCTTGAGCGTCGCGTCGCAACTGGTTGACGAAATCCTCACCCCATACCTTGCCGAACTGCGCGTACACCGGATTGCTCAACTCGCGGAATGGCCGGGGATTGACGTCGTTGAACTTCACGCCTTTGCCCTGCATTTCCTGCTGAATCTTGCTGTACACCGCCTCCAGTTGAGATCGATACCAGGCAGTGGTAGTCACGACAGCCTTGTCCAGGGCAGCCCGGTCCGTTTCACTCAGGCTTTCATACTTGTCCTTGTTGATGAACCAGAAGTTTGCCGACCACACGTAATTCGACAGCGAAACGTACCTGGCGACCTCGTACCACTTCTGATCGTAAAAATCGCGCAGTTCGGGCTCTACTCCGTCCACTACACCGGATTGCAGTGAGGTGTAGACCTCTCCGAATGGAATCGATTGCCCCAGGCCACCCAGTTGCTTGATGGTAGCGAGGATCACCGGATTGGGCGGCGTGCGTATTTTCAGGCCACTGAGGTCCGCTGGCTGAAGTATCGGGTGCTTGCTGTTGGCGAACTGGCGAAAGCCCGAGTCCAGTGCTGAAAGCATGACGAAGCCATGATCCTGGCCCATGCTCAGGAATTTCTTGCCCGCCTCGCTATCGAGGTAGGCATGCACGGCGACCGAGTCTTCGAACAGAAACGGTAGCGACAAGGCATTGAGCCTTGGGTCGATACCGTCCGTTGATCCGCCCAGGCCGATATCGATCGCACCGGCACCGACCGAGTCGACAATAGGCGCTTCATCACCCAATTGGCCGTCGGGGTAGATCTGTACGTTCAATTCGCCTTTGGTCTCGGCGCTGACCTCTGCCGCAAAACGCGTCATCGCCTGGTTGATCAGGCTGCTGGAGCTGGAAGCATGAGCCAGACGCAGGGTCTGCCCAGCCATCGCCAGGTGGCTGCCGAGGAGCAAAGCCAGCCCGGCACAGGCCTGGAGAACAGCGGTTTTACGAGACAGGAATCTGAGCATGGCGGCGAACTCTCGTGGATAGCGTTGAAGCTATTAATCACGACGCGTTGGCTTAGCGTCAATCGAGAGATGGCGTTTTGCGATTAGGATGCGTAATGCATCTATACATTTATTTATAGGTACCACTTGCGCCCTCTTGCGCCTGGTCTGCCGGTCACGGATCAAAGGCATCAGGAGACTCAGGACCTGCCGGATTTCTGCGCCGAATACAGCATCGGTTTCGTCGTGGAAATGACGATTACCTGCTGGCCCAAACACTGCACGATGCAGCCTGAATGCGTCTGGCCTGCCTGGTGGCAGCGGAGCGCTGTACCTACGAAAACACGCCGTACGTCGTAATACCTGAACCGATGACTGGCAATCGCCCACTGATGTCCATACTCACTCGAAGCGTCGGCCCCAACACGACGTCTGCATTTGCGACTCGCTCATGCCGCTTCACGGCGCTGCCTGATTGTCGCGGTCGCAAAAATGAACTATTTATTACATTTTAGTGACTATTGCTGACTGCCCCTGAGTCTCAAGTTCACGAAGTCCTTGCAGATACTCATGTCAACGGACGTTTTAACAGGTGAACGAATCATGAAACAACGAGCGACAGTCATCTGCAAACGTGACGGCCAGGTCCTCTACGTGCGCAAACCCAAGTCCCGCTGGGCGCTGCCAGGAGGCAAGATCGAAGCCGGGGAAACTCCTGCGCAGGCTGCAATGCGTGAACTCTGCGAGGAGACGGGGCTGGAGAACCTCGATCTGCTATACCTCGCGGTGTACGAAAAGGATCAGGTCGCCCATTACGTGTTTACAACGCAGGTTCCGGATTCAAGCGAGCCGTCGCCACAAAACGAGATTGCCGCTTGCAAGTGGATTGCGCCGGAAAAGCTCGCCGACCTTAAAGCCAGCAGCGCGACCAAGACCATCGTCAAGTCATACGCCCAAAGGTCCTGAGAAATGCCAGGCGCAGGGAGTCATGCAACAACGTGATCAGGACGATCGGGTTGAACGGTATGGCCTGATGCTGTTCTGAAACAGCAGACGGTTCATTACTTTCACCCCCGTCTCAGGAGATCCCCATGACTCAGACCGCCCTGGTTGTTGGCGCAAGTGGCATTGTCGGCAGTGCAATCACACAGTTGTTACTGGAAAACGATTGGCAGGTTGCCGCTCTCTCCCGCAGCCCATCAGCGCGGCCCGGCGTGATCCCGGTGGCTGCAGACCTGCAGAACCGGGAGTCCGTCAGTGCGGCCCTGGCTGATTTGAAACCCACCCACGTTTTCATCACCACATGGTCGCGTCAGGCCACTGAGGCGGAAAATATCCGCGTCAATGCTGCGATGGTGCGCAATGTGCTGGACGCCGTGCGCCCCGCTGGCAGCGTGCAGCATGTAGCGCTGGTTACAGGGCTGAAGCATTACCTCGGCCCGTTCGAGGCCTACGGCAAAGGCACCCTGCCCCAGACGCCGTTCCGGGAGACGCAAGCGCGCCTGGACATCGAGAACTTCTACTATGCGCAGGAAGACGAGGTCTTCGCTGCCGCTGACAAGGACGGTTTTACCTGGAGCGTTCATCGTCCGCACACTGTAACCGGTGTAGCGGTCGGCAACGCAATGAACATGGCGACCACCCTCGCCGTGTACGCCTCGATCTGCAAGGCAACCGGACGGCCTTTCGTATTCCCTGGCTCGCGTGTGCAGTGGGACAGCCTTACCGACATGACCGATGCACGCCAGTTGGCCCATCAGCAACTGTGGGCTGCGACAACACCTGCAGCGGCCAATCAGGCGTTCAACATTACCAATGGCGACGTCTTCCGCTGGAGCTGGATGTGGGGGCAGATTGCTGAATACTTCGGCCTGCAACCAGCCGCCTTCCCGGACCAGCCTGCTCCGCTGGAAACGCAGATGGCCAACGATCAGGCTGTCTGGACTGATATTGTCCGCGAGCATCAGCTCAAGGAAAGTGATATCAACCGCCTGATTTCGCCGTGGCACAGCGATGCCGATCTTGGGCGTCCCATTGAGGTGGTCACCGACATGTCGAAAAGCCGCAAGCTGGGCTTTACTGCGTTTCAGGCCAGTGACGATGCGTTCTTCGACGTGTTTGACAAGCTGCGCAGGGATCGCCTGATCCCCTGAAGCTGCCTGCCCTCTCATGCCAACGCTCGCATTGGCATGAGAGCTGGCACTGGCGAAGGGTAAGGCAGGCACAACAAAAAAGGGTCAACCTCTCGGTTGACCCTTTTCTTACCGCCCAGCAGAGCGGATTTTGTCTGGTAGGCGCGATTGGACTCGAACCAACGACCCCCACCATGTCAAGGTGGTGCTCTAACCAACTGAGCTACGTGCCTGCTGTGGGTCGGCATTCTACGGATATTCGAATACCTGTCAAATTCTTTTTTGCAGTAACTCTCTGAATACGTGAATTTTTTGCCGCAATGACGTCACTGAAAACAACAAAAAAGGGCCAACCTTTCGGCTGACCCTTTTCTTACCGCCCAGCAGAGCGGATTTTTTCTGGTAGGCGCGATTGGACTCGAACCAACGACCCCCACCATGTCAAGGTGGTGCTCTAACCAACTGAGCTACGTGCCTGCTGTGGGTCGGCATTCTACGGATATCCACCTACGTGTCAATCGGTTTTTTTGCTAACCCTATGAATTAAAGCGTTTTTTGCCAGCTTGCAAGGAATGACTCTTTTGTCTGTTGCTGGCAGAGCCTTTGTATCTCGGGTAGGATCGGCGCAATCGTCAAGAATATTAAACGGAGTCTCAGGATGGCTAACACGCCCTACCCTCAATCCTATTACGCAGCTTCGGCCAATCCCGCCCCGCAGCGTCCGGCGTTGCAGGGTGAAGTCGAAACCGACGTGTGTGTCATCGGGGCTGGCTATACAGGCCTGTCCAGCGCTCTGTTCCTGCTGGAGAACGGATTTCGGGTCACGGTGCTGGAAGCCGCCAGAGTCGGCTTTGGCGCGTCGGGGCGCAATGGCGGGCAGATCGTCAACAGCTACAGTCGTGACATTGATGTAATCGAGCGCACCGTAGGGCCACGCCAGGCACAATTACTGGGACAGATGGCTTTTGAGGGTGCATCGATCATCCGCGACCGGGTTTCCCGTTATGGCATTCAGTGCGATCTGAAGGATGGAGGCGTGTTCGCCGCGTTGACCGGCAAGCAACTGGCGCATCTCGAAGCCCAGCAGCGGTTGTGGGAGCGTTACGGCCACACCAGCCTTGAACTGATGGACAAACGGCGGATAAATGAGGTCGTCGCCTGCGATCAATACATCGGCGGATTGCTGGACATGACCGGCGGCCACATTCACCCGCTCAATCTGGCACTGGGTGAAGCGGCCGCAGTCGAAACCCTGGGCGGCACGATTTACGAACAGTCGGCGGCCATTCGCATCGAGCGTGGTGCCAATCCTGTGGTCCATACGGCGCAAGGCAAGGTCCGCGCGAAATTCATCATTGTGGCCGGCAATGCCTATCTGGGTAATCTGGTCCCGGAGCTGGCAGCGAAGTCTATGCCTTGCGGGACTCAGGTCATCACCACAGAGCCGCTGAGCGATGAGCTGGCCAAGGCACTTCTGCCTCAGGATTACTGTGTCGAGGATTGCAATTACCTGCTGGACTACTACCGCCTCAGCGCCGACAAGCGCCTGATCTTTGGCGGCGGCGTGGTCTACGGTGCCAGAGATCCGGCCAACATCGAAGCCATCATTCGACCGAAGATGCTCAAGGCCTTTCCCCAGCTCAAGGATGTCAAGATCGATTACGCGTGGACCGGCAACTTCCTGCTGACCCTGTCCCGTCTGCCTCAGGTAGGAAGACTCGGCGATAACATCTATTACTCGCAAGGCTGCAGCGGACATGGTGTGACCTACACCCACCTGGCGGGCAAAGTGCTGGCTGAAGCGCTGCGCGGTCAGGCAGAGCGTTTCGATGCCTTTGCCGACCTGCCGCACTACCCGTTCCCTGGCGGGCAAATGCTGCGCACGCCCCTGACTGCGTTGGGCGCCTGGTATTACAGCCTGCGTGACCGACTGGGTTTTTGAGTTCGCCAGCAGTTAAACGGCACCTCATGGGTGCCGTTTCGTTGACCGCGTTGATTTCATTTAACGCTGCGTGCCAACGTTCGCTTCGCCTCGCCCGCCGCTTGCTCCTGTCCCGAACGGGACAGGTTGTCGGCTGCCTGCAACCAACGCTGCCGGTCGACATTGGCCGGCAATTGTCGGGGCGACTGGATCAGCACCGCCCAACTGCCCGCGTCTTTCCAGGCCGACGCAAAGCTGCTGAAACTCATTGAGTAACGACGATCCATTCCTGCGTTGAGCAGAACGGTCTCTTTGATGCGGTTGTAGCCGATCAGCACGGCATAACGCGGTCCTTTCCAAAGCGCAGAGCCTTGGGCAAAACGCAGCATGACCGGATAGCCCGCCGAGACCTGAGTCAGCAGGTCCTGTAACTGGCTGTCGAGCGGATACACCATGAAACCGTATTCACGCGCCACTTTCTGCATGTTCTGCTCGAGTCGATCCTCGGCGCCCGGCAGTTGCAACGGCTTATCGAGCAAACCAGGCGTCGTCTGTACCTGCTGGTTGGCCAGCATGCTTGCCAACACCATCGGCCCGCTCTGATACGCGTTACCCCGGAAGAAAGGCACCGATGTCAACTCGACCCGGTCCGGAAGGCGCTTGATTTCGGGGGTGACCATTGACGAACAACCAGCAAGACCCACCAGCAAGGCAGCGATCAGCCATGAACGCAGCGCACTGGCTTTACCGGAAAAGAAAGAAACCGACAACATGCTCACTCACTTCAACTGTTTCGGGCAACCCGCGACCCAACCTGAGCAGCGATGATAGAGCCGACAGCGTTCCGGGTATAGCAGCGCGCGAGCCCCCCGCCCAGCGAAATGGCAAAAATAGTTCTCAGCGCGAGGCCACTGGTCAATTAACCGAAACATGCCCCGCACTAGACTGTCAGTTATCAAGACCGTGACAAAAAGCAGGAATGTGGAGGCACTTATGAGCCTGGAATTGACAATAGTGATGCTGATCGCTTCGTGGCTTGCCGTCGCCAGCGCGATGCTGTGGGGAGTGATGCGCATATCCCGTCGCCATCATCAGCCACGCGTGGCCAAGCGGCCTGTCCTTGCAAAACACGTCAAGGTCCCCGTTGTAGCAGCCAACTGACTTGTAAGGGCATGAGCAGCGTATTGCTGATCTGCCCTCTTCAGCGTATTTGTCAGCTCCTTGAATGCAAAAAGTCGACCCTGTTACCGGGGCCGACCTTTTTTACACCTTCGCCAGTAATCAGTGCGTAGACACCTGAGAGGCGGCTTTCTTACGTCTTGCCCTGCGTACCAGCATGTTCAGGCCCTCAATAGCCGCTGAGAACGTCATTGCCGCGTAGATATAGCCCTTGGGTACATGAGCGCCAAAGCCTTCAGCGATCAGCGTCATACCGATCATGATCAGGAAGCCAAGAGCCAGCATGACCACCGTCGGGTTGTCATTGATGAACTTCGCCAGCGGGTTGGCCGCGACAAGCATCACGACGACGGCAGTGATGACAGCGATGACCATGATCGGCAAGTGTTCGGTCATGCCCACGGCAGTGATGATACTGTCGATGGAGAACACCAGGTCCAGCATCAGGATCTGTACGATAGCCGCGCTCATGCTCAAGGCCACGACCGACCCCATGGCTTTCTCTTCCTCGGTCTTGACGTCCATGCTGTGATGAATTTCCGTCGTCGCTTTCCAGACCAGGAACAGGCCACCGGCAATCAGGATCATGTCCTTCCATGAAAACGCCTGGCCGAATACCTCGAATACCGGCTCTGTCAGTTGCACGATGTACGCCACGGTACTGAGCAAGCCCAAGCGCATTACCAGGGCCATACCGATACCCAGTTTGCGCGCCTTCTCGCGTTGATGTTCAGGGAGCTTGTTGGTAATGATCGAGATGAAGATCAGGTTATCGATGCCCAATACGACTTCCATCACGACCAGTGTCGCCAGCGCGATCCAGGCTGCCGGACTTGTTACGAGTTCCAATAGGTATTCCATAGATCACTGCCCTGCCTGAGCCAATAGTTGTCAGTTAGATTTCTTTATCGGACGTGTTTTCGGTTTCAGCCGAGCTTGGTGGTGGCTCTTGCACCGAAAGTTCCTGTCTGGCCTGATCAAGCGCCTTGGTAGCGGCTTGATGGGTCTCGTCGATGGCCTGTCTGGCAGTGTCAGCGGCAGCATTGACCACCTGTTTGGTAGAAGACTCTATCTGATCGCATCCTGCCAGCACCAGTAGCGAACAGCTCAACAATGCGGCGTAAAAGGTTTTAGTCATGGCTTCCTCGGTGAGCAAGGCCCGGCGACATGTTCAGCCCGGCGTTGGAAGCGAATTCTAGACATCTTGAAACATAAGGAAAATTCGATTTTATAAGGCTTATACTTCGGCTTTAACGAATCGGCAGTGCCCATGCTCAATTATCGTCAACTTCATTACTTCTGGGTCGTGGCCAAAACCGGGAGCATCGTGCGCGCGTGCGAGCAGTTGAACCTGACCGCACAGACTGTCAGCGGTCAGATCAGCCTGCTCGAGGCATCGCTGGGTGTCGATCTGTTTCGGCGCGCAGGACGGCAACTGGAAATGACCGAAGCGGGTCGTCTGGCCCTGCCCTA
Source organism: Pseudomonas caricapapayae (assembly GCF_001400735.1). Classification (GTDB taxonomy): domain Bacteria; phylum Pseudomonadota; class Gammaproteobacteria; order Pseudomonadales; family Pseudomonadaceae; genus Aquipseudomonas; species Aquipseudomonas caricapapayae. Next base: position 86,917 of record NZ_LJPW01000064.1, on the reverse strand, counting down.
CGCCGAACAGATGTTCCAGTTGGGCAATGACCTCGAAAACCTGCTGCGCTCTCAACCGGATGAACAACAATTGCTGTTGCGCATTGGTGTGGCGGATGTCGTACCCAAGTCAATTGTGTATCGGCTGATCGCCCCGATCATGGGCCTGGATGAGCCTATTCGCATCACTTGCCGGGAAGACAAGCTGGAAAGGCTGCTGGCAGACCTGGCAATCCAGCGCCTGGACCTGGTGATTTCGGACAGCCCTATGCCACCGCATCTGGATATCAAGGGCTACAGCCAGAAACTGGGAGAATGCGGGGTCAGTTTTTTTGCGACCCGCGAAATGGCAGAACGTATCGGGACCGGCTTTCCGCAGTGCATGCACGCGGCACCGCTGCTGATTCCGGGTCAGGAAACGGTTGTTCGAGGCAGGTTGATGCGCTGGTTTGCCGAGCAGAAAATCCAGCCGCGTATCATTGGCGAGTTCGATGACAGCGCGCTGATGAAGGCATTTGGCAAATCCGGCAGCGGGGTCTTCGTCGCGCCCAGCGTGATTGCCGATGAGGTGCAGAGCCAGTACGGCGTGCAGGTGATCGGCCACACCGACGCGGTAACCGAATCGTTCTACGCCATTACCGTGGAGCGCAAGGTCAGGCACCCAGGCGTTGTCGCCATCGCCGAAAGTGCCCGAAACCAGCTGTTTACCGATGCAGGCCAGAGTTGATGCTCAGGCCGCGAGCGGACCAGGATCACGCCTCATCAATAGCAACGCCAGCACAATTGCAAGGACGATAATGCCAGCGGCGGCAAAACCCACGTTACCCAGGCCCAGATGATCGATGACCCTGCCGCCAATAACGGCTCCTATTCCGATGCCAAGGTTCGCTCCTGCAATATTCAGCGAAGCCGCGAACGCGGGCGCTTGCGGCGCAGCCTTGATCAATCGGACATGACTGACCAGAAACAGGGCTGCCTGGGTGATCCCCCATAGGGCCAACGCGAATGGCAAGGCAAATACCGAGTGGATGCTGGGCACCACCGCGACCATGCCGACAACCATGAATGCGCAGAACACCAGGCTGGCAATCAAGGGATGGCGGTCGACCATACGTCCGCCCAGCGAGTTGCCCAGCAGCCCGACCGCGCCGAACCCCATCAGGCACCAGCCGACCAGACTGCCGTCGAAACCGGCGAGACGCTCCAGCATGTCTGCCAGATAGGTATAAGCAGTGAACATACCGCTGAATACCAGCACCGACAGCAGTACATGCCCCTGCATCATCCGGCTGCGCAAAATACCGAATTGTTTGAGAATCGACACCGGGTTTTGCTTCGCGACCGTCCGTGGCAGGTAGACCGCCAGCAGCAGTGCCTTGGCAAACGCCAGGCAGGCCAACGCCAGAAACGCAGTGCGCCAGCCAAAGGCATCGGAAATCAGGGTGCCTATGGGTATGCCGAACACGGTGGCACAAACGATCCCGAAACCGATTCTGGCAATCGCCCGGCCGGCAAACTCCGGCCCGACGATGTCCACAGCGGTTTCGCTGGCCAGCGCCCAGAACACCGGCAGCCCCAAGGCGGGGATCAGCCGTGCCAGGCCCATCACGGCAATATTGGGTGCCAGCGCTGCGAGGGCATTTGAAAAGCCGAACAGCACCAGAATGCTGATAAACAGACGCTTGCGCTCGAAGCGTGAAAAATAGGCGGTCAGAAAAGGACCAAAAGCCGCAACGGTGAACGCGAATAGCGTGACCAGCAGCCCTGCCTGCGAAACCGTGACATGCAGATCGCGGGCAACGGCAGGCAGAAGACCGACAATGACGAATTCTGTGGTCAGCACGGTAAACCCGGCGGCTGACAGCAGAAGTATGGGCAACAACATGAACACTCCAGAACAACGGTACAGACCGCTGCAACGGCGCGGCCTCTGGGAGGGGGTTAAAGCGGCTTGAAGATGACTGTCACGCCAATGCTGCGCACTGGCATGCATTTCGTGAGGCAGAGCCCGAAAAACAGGGCTGACACCCCGACAATTCTCGTTCCCACGCTCCGCGTGGTAATGCATTTCGTGACGCTCTGCGTCACCCACTACATGCCAATGCGAGCATTGGCACGATAGTCAGTGGGCTTGTGCATAACGCCGAGAGACAAGAACACTAGCGAGGCTTAAGCCCCGCACTGCTTAGAACTTGCCCATGAAGTCACGTTTGCCGATTTCAACGCCGTTATGGCGCAGCAGGTCGTAAGCGGTGGTGACATGGAAGAAGAACTGCGGCAAGGCGTAGCTGAGCAAATAAGCCTGACCGTTCAGGCGCTTTTCCTTTTCAGTGCCGGGGCGCAGGACGATTTCGATGCCTTCCTTGCCGTCGACCTGCTCGGGCGTGATGCTGCCGATGAACGCCAGGGTTTTGGCAAGCAGTGCCTGCAACTCGGCAAAGGTGGTTTCGGTGTCTTCGTACTGCGGGATCTCGACGCCTGCCAGGCGGGCCGAAGCACCCTTGGCAAAATCGACGGCAATCTGCACCTGCCGGGTAAATGGCAGCATGTCCGGGAACAGACGCGCCTGCAGCAGCGCTGGCGGCTGGATTTTCTTCTCGGTCGCGTAGGCTTCAGCCTTGGTCAGGACGTCACTCAGCGCATTGAGCATTTGCTGAAAGACAGGAATGGAAGCGGCGTACAGGGAAATAGACATGTCATATCCTGATTGAGAAAGGCGCAATTATAGACCCACCTGACGTCAATCACCGTGACACTTTTCAGCGCCGATGCAGATGAGTGCAACTGAGACTGGCAATAATGACCGCCACGCCCTACGCTGATCCACCGCCATCACTCAGGGAAGCGTCATGTCCATCGAATCGTCCTCCTCCTCCGAATCGTCCCCGACAGCCGAGGCGCTACAACTCAACAGTTCTGAGGCACGCGTTCTGGGTTGCCTGATCGAAAAACAGGCGAGCCATCCGGAAACCTATCCGCTGACCCTCAATGCACTGGTGATAGCCTGCAATCAGAAAACCAGCCGCGATCCGGTCATGAACCTGACTCAGGGCCAGGTCGGCCAGAGCCTGCGCGCGCTCGAGGGCCGTGGTTTGACACGTCTGGTGATGGGCAGTCGCGCCGATCGCTGGGAGCACAGGGCTGACAAAAGCCTCGAACTGGTCCCTGCGCAGGTAATACTGACCGGCCTTTTGCTGCTGCGCGGACCGCAGACCGTCAGCGAACTGCTGACTCGCAGCCAGCGCATGCACGATTTCGAGGACAGCGAACAGGTCATCCACCAGTTGGAGCGCCTTATCGCCCGAGGCCTGGCGATGCTCGTGCCGCGCCAGTCCGGTCAGCGGGAAGATCGTTACATGCACCTGCTGGGCGATCGCGAAGAACTGCAGGCCCTTCTTGCAGCGCGCCAGCAGACAACGGAACGTCACTCGGCAACTCCGGTTGCCAATCAGCGTCTCGATGAACTGGAGGCGCGCGTTGCGGCCCTTGAAGAACGCCTGGCCAGACTGGAGTAGCGCGAGAATTCGTCCCTGCCCGCCCGACCGTGCGGTAGGCCACCATTAGCCGGCTCTGGCGAACGCCGCAGCCTGTTGATACTGCTCATCGGTCGGGCGAACGCCGGTATAGAGCACAAATTGCTCCAGCGCCTGGATGGCTGCAACCTCATCACCACTCACCAGACGCTTGCCCAGCCGGCGTGCAGCCTGGATCAGGGGCGTTTCGGCCGGGGTAGCCACCACGTCGAAAATCGTCTCGGCCGCACCGATGGCCTGCAGGTCAAACGCCAGTTCGTCAGCTTGCGCACCTTGCATGCCTAGCGGCGTGACGTTGACCAGCAAGGGTGGTCGTGCGCTGCCCAGTGTCGCCTGCCAGCGAAAGCCGCACGCGTCGGCCAGACGCCGGCCTGTCTGTTCGTTGCGAGCGACGATCAGCCCATCGGTAAAGCCTGCATCGCGCAGCGCAAACGCAACCGCCTTGGCCATGCCACCGCTTCCGCGCAAGGCAAATGCGCTGCGCGGGACGGCGTGACTCTCCATCAGCTGGGCTACGGCAATGTAATCGGTATTGAACGCCTTCAGATGTCCATGGGTATTGACGATGGTATTGATCGACTGAATAGCGGCGGCTGAAGCGTCAAGCTCGTCGACCAGTTCAATGCAGGCCTCCTTGAACGGCATCGAAACCGCGCTGCCACGTATGCCCAGGGAACGTATACCCGCGACAGCAGCGCCAAGATCGTTAGGCGAGAATGTCTTGTAATAAAAGTTGAGGCCCAACTGCTGAAAAAGATGGTTATGAAAACGCACACCGAAGTTTCCAGGACGTGCAGCCATGGACATACACAGCTGCGTATCTCTGTTGGCGGTGACAGGCATTTAATTTCCTCCGGACGGTAATGGCTTGGCTCTTCAGTAAAAGCGTATGCTACGCCGCATCGAATGCGAGTACAGGTGCAACGCCGTTGCCAGCGCACCTTACATAAAATTTACTCAGCACTTTCGCAGATTCTTACAATTTCGATGTCATAGTGTTATCCCGTGGCAGTGCTTGAGAGTGATGCAGGCGCGCGACAACGGGTTGAGAGCGAGGAACAGTCATGATTCGTCAAATCCCCAAGATCGCCTTGTTTGTAGGTGCCCTGGCCCTTGCTGGCCAGGCGAATGCTGACCGTGGCTGGGGTGGCCCTGCCGTGGTAGGTGCTATCGTAGGCGCTGCCGTTGTCGGGGCGGCGGTGTCTTCAGGTCGCGACAGAACGGTGTACGTCGAGCGCGAGCCGGTGTATGTGCAACAGCAACCGGTCTACTATGCGCCACCACCGGTCTATTACCAGCCGGCCCCGGTTTATCAGGTTGTCGAGCGCTACCCACCGCCTCCACCGCCAGGCTATTACCATCGTTACGGGCCACCACCCGGCCCTGGCTACTACTACGGTCCGCCACGCGGCCGCTGGTAACAGTACAAAAAACCCGCCTCTCCAGGCGGGTTTTTCATGGGTGTGCTCACACTATCGCCTGCCAATGCAATGTGCCCGACCCTCGTTGTTATCAATGACCACTATTGAGACTGTCGATTTCTACCGTGCCCGATCGGCCTCTACAGTAGCGGCATGGATTGAGGAGGCAGTTATGACCAATGTACACATCATGTCCGTCGTCGGTAGTGCAGTTCCAGCGCCGCTTAGAGAGCGGGGCCTGCTGGCCTGCTGGTACCTGATTCAAGACGGCGAGCCGGTCAGCGGCCCTCTGGCGTCTTTGCCTGTGGCGCAAGCGTTGTCGCGGCAAATGCAGTGCCAGCCCCTCAACAGTTGATTTTCCCTGCGAACCTCGTGCGTTGCTCCGCACATCCCCCTTGCCCGCCTCGTTGAAGGCGGGTTTTTTTTGAGCTCGGGAAAGCAGGCGATCCGCCTCAGCTGCGCTCTGCCATAGCGGCATTGACCTGACAGCGATGCGCAAGCTTCTGCAGGCGCTTTTCCAGTGCCATGAACACCACACGATCGGTACGACCGCTGTCCAGTTCGTCGATCAGGTCATTGGCGACCTGACGCAACTCGTGAGCAAGCACCACGCGATCATCGTTCAGGTCTTGTTTATGAGACTCGAAGAGGCGATGCAGATAGTCCTGCAAGGTGTATTTCAGACTGTGCCGGTCACTGGCGCGCAAATGCGTCAGGTTGAGACTGATACGCCCCTGCAACTCACTCAGTTCGCCACACAGATACTGCATGCGCCGAGCATAGCCAACTTCGCGGTCGCGCAGCTGCTTGCGAGCCAGTTCAGCCTCCTGCCTGCGTTGAATGGCCGGGACAGCCACAGCGGCCATCAACCCGACGATCAAGCCAATTGCCTGCATCCAGCCAGCCCAGTCACTGGGACGTGATGTAAAGCCGACACCGAGCAGCAAAATGACAACCAGTGAAGCGACAATCACCAGCACCGCATAATGCTTGCTGACAAACCCCTTGAGCATTACGTGACTCCTTGAATCGCTGACCTGAATGGCATGGAATGCTAATCGGTGCGGACCTTTCACACCACGACTATTCAATGGTGCTCCGGTTTTAGGCAGGCTCAGTAGCAAAAAGCCACTTAACAGCAACTTAACGAAATCCCGATTCCTGCATTTATTGATGAATCGTCCTGCGCCCCCATCGACATACCACAAAGTCTGCTCATAAAATGCAGCGTTTTGACGCGATCCCTTCCATTACCACCCTTTATCGAGTGAGCCTTGCTCTTGAAAATTCGTCTGTCTCTTCTGGGCCTATTATTTGTACTTACCGGCCCGGCGCTTTCCACCACTACGCTGGCAAACGAATCCGCTGTCCTGAATCGTGATCCTTCCAACCTGCACCTTGCCTCAGGCAGCGCAATGGTTATCGACCTGCAGACCGACAAGGTGCTGTACTCCAGCAACCCGGACGTGATTGTGCCTATAGCCTCGGTCACCAAGTTGATGACCGCAATGGTTGTCCTGGACGCCAGGCAATCGATGGATGAAGTCATTCCGGTCAATATTTCTCAGACGCCGGAAATGAAAGGCGTTTTCTCACGGGTCAAGCTCGGCAGCGAAATGAACCGCCGGGACATGTTGCTGATCACCCTGATGTCCTCGGAAAACCGTGCTGCCGCGAGCCTGGCGCATAGCTATCCCGGTGGTTATCCGGCGTTCATCCTGGCAATGAACGCCAAAGCCAAGGCGCTGGGCATGAAACATACGGCCTATGTCGAACCTACCGGGCTGTCGGTATACAACGTGTCGACCGCACGCGACCTCACCAAACTGGTGATGGCCGCGCGCAAATACCCGATGCTCAGTGAATTGAGCACCACCGAGCAGAAGACGGTAACGTTTCGCAAGCCGACCTACACCCTCGGCTTCAGCAACACCGACCATCTGGTGCGCAAGGACAACTGGGATATCAAGCTGACCAAAACCGGCTTTACCAACCAGGCCGGCCACTGCCTGGTGCTGCTGACCAGCATGGCCAACCGTCCGGTTTCCGTGGTGATTCTGGATGCGTTCGGCAAGTACACCCATTTCGCCGACGCCAGCCGGATACGCAAATGGATGGAAACCGGTCAAAGCGGCCCGGCCCCTGAAGTTGCACTGCAATACAAGAAAGAAAAGAATCTGGTCATGAGACAGACCGGTATTCAAGCCAAGGACTGATGGGCAGGCGCAAAAAAACGGTCGCGATGCTTGCACATCGCGACCGTTTTTATTTACCCGAACCGCACTCAGCTGTACTGAGTGACCAGTTTGGTATTCAGGTAAGCCTCGATGGCCTCGGTACCGCCTTCGGAGCCGTAGCCCGAGTCCTTGATCCCGCCAAATGGAACCTCAGGCAAACCGATGCCCTGATGATTGATCGACAGCATGCCTGCTTCGATATGCGTACTCAGTGCCTGAGCCGTCTTCATTGAGGTCGTGAACGCATAGGAAGCCAATCCGAACGGCACGCGGTTCGATTCGGCAATTGCCTCTTCAACCGTGTCGAACGGCACCAGCAGGGCGACGGGCCCGAACGGCTCCTCGTTCATGATGCGCATTTGCGGTTTGAGGCCACTCAAGACGGTTGGCTGGAAGAAATAACCAGGCCCCTCGACAGCCTTGCCCCCGGCGGACAGCGTTGCACCGCTGCGCACGGCGTCCTCGATCAAATCCACCAGCGCAGGAATGCGCCGATCGTTGGCCACCGGCCCCATGGTCGTGCCCGCTTCCAGACCGTTGCCAACCTTGATTTCGTGCGTCAGGCCCACGAACTTCTCGGTGAACGCGTCCAGTACCTTGCGCTGAACCAGAATCCGCGTTGGCGATACGCAGACTTGCCCGGCGTTACGGAACTTGGCGGTCGCCAGCACGCGAGCTGCGAGGTCGATGTCGGCATCGTCGAACACCAGTGCTGGCGCGTGCCCGCCCAACTCCATGGTCGCGCGCTTCATGTGCTTGCCGGCCAACGCAGCGAGCTGCTTGCCGACTGGCGTAGAGCCGGTGAAGGTTACTTTGCGAATGACCGGATGCGGGATCAGATAACCGGAAATCTCCGCCGGGTCGCCGTAAACCAACCCAATGACGCCCGCAGGAACACCTGCATCAGCAAAGGCCCGAATCAATTCGGCAGGTGACCCTGGCGTTTCTTCCGGGGCCTTGACGATGATCGAGCAACCGGCTGCCAGCGCCGATGAGAGCTTGCGCACCACCTGATTGATCGGGAAGTTCCAAGGCGTAAACGCAGCGACCGGGCCAACAGGCTCCTTGATGACCTTTTGCTCTATGGAAACCCCGCGCGACGGCACGATACGGCCATAACTGCGGCGTCCCTCTTCAGCCAGCCAGTCGATAACATCAGCAGCAGACAGGGTTTCCATGCGCGCTTCGGCCAATGGCTTGCCTTGTTCCTGAGTCATGATGCGGGCAATGCTGTCGGCCCGCTCACGGACCAGGTTGGCAGCTTTCTGCATCAGTTTGTAACGGTCATACGCTGAGGTCGCTCGCCAAGTGGCAAAGCCACGCTCGGCTGCCTTTAGCGCCTCGTCCAGATCGGCAATACCCGCATGCGCCACGTTGCCCAGCGACTGGCCGGTAGCAGGGTCGATCACCGGAATGGAACGGCCATCACGGCTCGCGCGCCATTGGCCATCAATGTAAAGCTGTACGTCTGGATACATGAAAAATCTCCATAGGTGTTGAACGGAATGGCGACAAGTCAGATGCGCTGATCGGCACCCGCCATCGGTAAAGGAGCATGGACATCATGCTCGCCGCCCATGGCCTCGTATTTCTTGCGCAAGGCCCTGAGGTCTTTCTGAGTGAGATCGTCAAGGTTCAACAGCGAATTCTGCGCATCCTTGGTCACACGCAACAACTCGTCCACCTTCAGGTGCAGGACATCATTGTCGCGGTTCTGCGTGTTCTGGATCAGAAACACCATAAGGAACGTAATGATGGTAGTCGAGGTATTGATGATCAACTGCCAGGTATCGTTATAGTGAAACCACGGACCGGTAATTGCCCAGAGGCAGATCAGCACGACGGCTGATGCAAACGTGGCCGGGCTGCCGGCCCATTTCGAAAGGGACTGCGAAAATCTGGAAAACTTCATCAACGGCTGCCTGAACACGGGGGTCTTGAATGGACACCTGCAAGCCTTGAAATGTCCTGCTGTCAGTCAGCCGTTCAGGTTATCGACAGCTTTGATTGATCAATGGCGCTTGCCTCATGAGGAAGCCGCCCGCTTTGCGCAAGCTGTTTACACAACGTATCAGGACGGCAAATTACCTTGCCCACTTTCGATAATTTTCGCGAAATTCAGCACATCGGCAGGGTAACTGCTGCCACCCACGCCTCCTGTGTCGCTGAGATCGGCTTTATTGACCTTGTCAGGTCCGGAGTTATACGCGCGTAGCGCTGCGCCGATGTCGCCGAACGCCTTGTTCTGGTCACGCAGATACAGCGCGCCCGCCATGATGTTGGTGTGCGAGTCATTGACATCGTTACCCAGTAACCCGGGGTTTTGTTGCTGCAATGATTTGAACGTATCAGCGTTGACCTGCATCAGGCCCGCATCGGCCTTGCCGTTGACGTTAGTGGTGGCGGCATTCAACTGACCACGCGACTCTGCCCATATCTGCCCGGCTATCACACTGGGCGGCATACCGGTGGCGTTGGCAGCGTCCATGATATCGCCTCGATATTGCTCAAGCTGCTGGGGCAAATGCAGCCCACCGCTACCACGGAGCGAAGTATCCGGGGACACGCCATCAAGCGCGCTGGCGTTCGACGTACTGCCCTCGCCACCCAGACCACCCTCACCACTGCCGATACCTGCCCCATCGTCGCCAGTGCTGCCGTCTGCAACGCTGTTTCCAGCACCGCTGCCTTGCGGTGACGGATTATTCTGAGGGTTGCTGGAAACATCCTTGTTTTTCGTAAGCATCTGCATCAATTGTTGCAACAGGCTCATGATTTGCTCGACCAACCCGGACACGCTGGTGCCTGACGCTGCGTTAACACCGCTGGGCGAGGAGTCCGTGCTATTGGGCGGAGCAAAATTGACCTGCGTCTGCCCTTGATTGGCAAATAACAATGTGCTCGGATCGATAGTCGAGTTGCCTCCACTTCCCAGCCCGTTATATTCGCCATTCTTTGCGCTCAACGACGAAAAGTCGAGGGGTACGGAGCTTGAGTTACCAACAGGCGTAATACCCATAGTCATAGTCAATTACCTCACTCATGCGACAGATCAATACCTCCTGGCATGTGCCTTGGCGCGATAGAGGCATAATCGGGATAAAACAGACACAACTGGGTGGTTCAATGAGCGACTCGGTTCCCACATAATTGCGAACTTTCTGATACTGGATAAAAAACGGTGCCTGCTCAGGCACCGTTTCAACTGCGCTGACTTTCGTTGCAACTACAGAATCGGCTTGCCGCCCGTCACCGCATAACGCGAACCGGAGATGTAGCTGGCTTCGTCCGAGGCCAGCAGCACATAGATCGGCGACACTTCTACCGGCTGCCCTGGGCGACCCAGCGGCGTCTCGCTGCCGAAGCTTTTCACGTCTTCGTCGGTCATGGTCGCGGGGATCAGTGGCGTCCAGATCGGGCCGGGGGCCACGCTGTTCACGCGGATGCCCTTCTCGCCCAGCAACTGCGCCAGGCCACCGGTGAAGTTGGCAATTGCGCCTTTGGTGGTCGCGTAGGCCAACAGCGTCGGCTTGGGCATATCCGAATTCACCGAACTGGTGTTGATGATCGAACCGCCCTTTGGCATGTGCGGCACCGCAGCCTTGCAGATACGAAACATCGCAGTGATGTTGATATCGAACGTCTTGACCCATTCCTCATCGGAAATTTCGTCGAGGGTTTCGTGGGTCATCTGGAATGCCGCGTTATTGACCAGCACATCGATGCGGCCGAACTCTGCAACGGTCTTGCTTACAATGTCTTCGCATTGCTGCTTCTGCGCCAGATCACCGGGCAGGAGAAGGCATTTTCTGCCAGCCTCCTCGACCCATCGCCGGGTTTCTTCGGCGTCCTCATGCTCATCCAGATACGAGATTGCAACCTGGGCGCCCTCGCGTGCAAACGCTATGGCGACGGCACGACCGATGCCACTGTCAGCACCGGTAATCAGCGCAATCTTGCCCTGTAGACGCCCGGAACCCTTGTAGCTTTTTTCACCGCAATCAGGGTACGGGTCCATTCTGCCCTGCACGCCCGGAACCTCTTGCGGCTGACTGGCAAACGGCGGCTTTGGGTATTCTTCGTTCATCTGAATAAATCTCCCTGACTCAATAAAAGCGAAATCAATAAAAACTGGTTAAATACACATAGCGCCCCCTGTCGCCGGACTCGGCCGGACGCGACAGGGGGATTGATCACAGGCAGCGATCAGGCACCTGGCTTGAGCACCACTTTGGTCCAGCCGTCATCACGTGCATCGAAGTGCTGATAGGCCGCAGGACCTTCTTCAAGCTTCAGACGGTGGGAAATAATCTGCGATGGTTTGGCGCGGTCGTGGTGAATCAGTTCGGCGAGGCGGCGGTTGTAAGCCTTGACGTTGGCCTGGCCGGTGCGGATCTGCTGGCCCTTGAACCAGAACGACCCGAAGTCGAAGGCCATCTTGCCTTCTTTCGCCAGGTCGTTATGGGCCCCTGGATCCTGCGGGACGAACACGCCGACGACACCAATTCCGCCAGTCGCCTTGGTCGAGGCTACAAGGTTGTTCATGGTCACGTGATTGGCCTCATGACCATGACGGTCACAGCACTGATAGCCCACACATTCGCAACCGCGGTCGGTGCCTTTGCCATGGGTCAGATTGAGAATCTGATCCACTGCGCCCTGCTCCAGCGAGTTGATCGGCGTCGCACCCATTTTCGCCGCGAGCGCCAGACGGTCCGGGTGATTATCGACCACGAAAACCTGCGACGCCCCCTTGATCATTGCCGAGTGCGCAGCCATAAGGCCGACCGGGCCAGCGCCATAAATGGCTATGCTTTCGCCAGGCAGCAGACCCGCCAGCTCTGTGGCATGCCAGCCGGTAGGAAAGATATCCGAGAGCATGACGTAGTCGTCTTCGCGCTCGGCGGCGTCTTCCGGCAACAGCAGGCAGTTGAAATCGGCATAAGGCACGCGCAACAGCTCGGCCTGTCCGCCTTCGTGGTCACCCATGTCGGCAAACCCATAGGCTGCCCCTGCACTGCCGGGGTTGGCGGTCAGGCAATAACCGGTCAGGCCCTTTTCGCAATTTTCGCAAAAGCCGCATCCAATGTTGAACGGCAGGCACACCCAGTCACCAACCTTTATGCGGTCGACGCCCGCGCCGACCTCAATGACCTGGCCCAGATTCTCGTGGCCGAAAATACGCCCGGTCTCGAACGACGTACGACCTTCGTACATGTGCAAGTCCGAGCCACAGATGTTTGTGGAGGTCACTCTGACAAGAGCGTCTGTCGGCTTCTCTATTTTCGCATCCGGCACGTTTTTGACGCTGACGTCACGCGGACCGCTATAGACGATGGCTTTCATATTGGGACTCTCCTGAAGTGAAAATTCGGTGGAGCTTTTCATGACTCACCGAATGTCTGTCACAACGAGAACAGTCATGTTCAAAGCGATTGCCCTTGTACCTGACGAGTGGTCACCACCAGACGCTGCGCAGAGCGACGCGCACTCGACGATTCAAGCCCGATCAGCCGTTTCACTGCCCTGCGGCGCACAGCAAATAAAGCATTTGCACGCACAATCTTATGGTATACCATCATACGAAATACAATAGCGCTCGCCTCAGGAGTCGTTCATGAGCTTTGAAATTCGCAAGATCGTTACGTACACCGAAGAAACCTTCATCGAAGGCGCAAAGGCTACTGACAAACCAGTCACCATGACCGGGCTCGCGGCAGTCATCAAAAACCCGTGGTCGGGCCGCGGGTTTGTCGAAGACCTGAAGCCGGAAATTCGCGCCAATTGCTCCGAACTCGGCGAGCTGATGGTCAAGCGTCTTACTGATGCGATTGGCGGAGCGGACAAGATCGAGGCCTACGGCAAGGCTGCGGTCGTCGGCGCGGACGGTGAAATCGAACATGCGTCGGCAGTGATCCATACCTTGCGCTTTGGCAATCACTACCGTGAAGCCGTAAAAGCCAAGAGCTACCTGAGTTTTACCAACAAACGCGGTGGCCCCGGCACGTCCATTCAGATTCCGATGATGCACAAGGACGATGAAGGATTGCGCTCGCACTACATCACCCTGGAAATGCATATCGAGGACTCACCGCGCGCAGATGAAATTGTCGTCGTCCTCGGCGCGGCCAATGGTGGACGCTTGCACCCGCGCATCGGCAATCGCTACATCGACCTGGAAGAACTGGCCGCCGAAAAGGCTCAGTAATCCATAACGGCTCATTGATCCATTCCTCTGAATGTCTGTGCAGGAGCGATCCATGATTCAGCTCACCGCTGAACACACCCCGGCGGGTACCAGCTATCTGGCGACCGGCCAAGGCCACCCCGTGGTGTTGATTCACGGAGTGGGCCTGAACAAGGAAATGTGGGGGGGCCAGATCGTCGGGCTGGCCTCGCATTACCAGGTCATTGCCTATGACATGCTCGGCCACGGTGCCAGCCCCCGTCCTGATCCTGACACCGGCCTGCCGGGCTATGCCGAACAATTGCGTGAGCTTCTGGAGCATTTGCAATTGCCCGGGGCGGCGGTCATCGGTTTTTCGATGGGCGGGCTGGTGGCACGCGCGTTTGCGCTGGAGTTCCCACAGCATCTGTCGGCGCTGGTGATCCTCAATAGCGTGTTCAATCGCAGTCCGGAACAGCGTGCAGGCGTCATTGCCCGTACCAGCCAGGCCGCGGAGCACGGTCCGGACGCCAACGCAGGCGAGGCGCTGTCGCGCTGGTTCAGCCGTGAATATCAGGCGGCCAACCCGGCGCAAATCGCTGCCATTCGACAGAATCTGGCCAGCAACGATCCGCAAGGCTACCTGACCACGTACAAACTGTTCGCCACTCAGGACATGTACCGCGCCGAGGATCTGGGCGATATTCGCGTACCGACGTTGATCGCCACAGGCGAACTTGACCCTGGGTCAACTCCTGAAATGGCCCGCGAACTGGCCATGCGCATCCAGGGTGCCGAGGTCGCGATACTGCCCGATCAACGCCACATGATGCCGGTTGAATCACCGCGCCTGGTCAATCAGGTGTTACTCGATTTCTTCGAGAAAATCGGTCTCGACAAGTCGGCGACTGTCCAAAACTCGATCAAGGGGATTGTTGCATGAGCCTTACCCGCTTTCAGATGTGCATTGACGGTCAATGGGTCGATGCACTGTCCGGCAAGACGTTCGACAGCCTCAACCCGGCACTGGCCGAACCGTGGGCTCAGTTGCCCGACGCCGACGAAGCCGATGTCGACCGGGCTGTGCAGGCTGCGCAGAAAGCGTTCGAGAGCGTAGCGTGGCGCAGCCTGACCGCGACCGCACGGGGCAAGCTGCTACGCCGGTTGGGCGATCTGATCGCTGAAAACAAAGAGCAACTGGCGCAGTTGGAAAGCCGTGACAACGGCAAACTGATTCGCGAAACACGAGGCCAGGTCAGCTACCTGCCGGAGTTCTTTCATTACACCGCAGGGCTGGCGGACAAGCTCGAAGGCGGCACCCTGCCCCTCGACAAGCCGGACCTGTTCGCCTACACCGTGCACGAAGCAATGGGCGTGGTGGCCGGGATCATTCCGTGGAACAGCCCGCTTTATCTGACCGCCATCAAGCTGGCCCCGGCGCTGGCTGCCGGCAACACCATCGTGCTGAAGCCGTCGGAACACGCCTCGGCCACGGTGCTGGAGCTGGCACGTCTGGCACTTGAAGCAGGCATACCGCCCGGCGTGGTCAACGTCATCACCGGTTTCGGACCGACCACTGGAGCTGCCCTGACCCGCCATCCGCTGGTGCGTAAAATCGCCTTCACCGGGGGCGCGGCCACTGCACGCCACGTGGTACGCAGCAGCGCAGAGAATTTCGCCAGACTGTCACTGGAACTGGGCGGAAAATCACCGAATATCATCTTCGCCGATGCCGATCTGGACAGCGCCATCAACGGTGCCGTCGCAGGCATCTATGCCGCTTCCGGACAAAGTTGCGTTTCCGGCTCGCGGCTGCTGGTGCAGGAAGAAATCTACGATGAGTTCGTCGAGCGACTGGCAGAGCGCGCCAGCCGCATTCGTATTGGCAATCCGCAGGATGAAACGACTGAAATGGGACCGATGGCCACGGCCCAGCAACTGGCCGTCGTGGAAGGTCTGGTGGCTGATGCGCTGGCCGAAGGTGCACGCCTGCGTCTGGGCGGCAAGCGCCCGGAGCTGGACAACAACGGCTGGTTCTACGAACCTACGCTGTTCGAGTGCGACCATAACTCGATGAAAATCATGCAGGAAGAGGTGTTTGGTCCCGTTGCATCGGTGATTCGTTTCAAGGATGAAGCCGAAGCGCTGGCCATTGCCAACGACTCCCGGTTCGGACTCGCCGCAGGAATCTGGACACGCGACCTGGGTCGCGCACACCGATTGGCGCGCGATATTCGCTCGGGGATCGTCTGGGTCAATACCTATCGTGCCGTATCGGCCATGGCGCCAATCGGAGGTTTCAAAAACAGCGGCTACGGCCGTGAGAGCGGGATAGACTCTGTACTGGCCTACACCGAACTGAAAACGGTGTGGATCAACCTTTCGCAGGCCCCCATGCCTGATCCATTTGTCATGCGTTAACGAGGCCGCTGCGATGATCGAACCCGGTATTTACAAAGAAGTCATGGCGTCATTCCCTTCGGGCGTGACCATCGTCACCACGCTGGACCCACAGGGCAATCTGGTCGGTATCACTGCCAGCGCGTTCAGTGCGCTGTCCATCGACCCGGCACTGGTGCTGTTTTGCCCCAACTACGCATCGGACACTTACCCGGTGCTGCGTGACAGCAAAAAGTTCGCCATTCACCTGTTGTCTGCCGATCAACAGGTTGAAGCCTATGCATTCGCCAGCAAGGGCAAGGACAAGACCAAGGGCATCGAGTGGCACCTGAGCGAGCTGGGCAATCCGCTGCTGGGCAAGGCGACGGCCATCATTGAGTGCGAGCTGTGGCGCGAATACGACGGCGGCGATCACGCAATCATTGTCGGCGCGGTTAAAAACCTGATATTGCCTGCAATACCGGTCACCCCGATGGTGTATCACCGCGGCAAGATGGGCGCACTGCCAGCCATCGTCTGATGACTGCGCGGGGCTGTTTTGGTGGTTGCAGGCATCGGCGTGATAAACTCCGCCGCGATCCCGGTTCACACCTCCGGGCCATGCAGCAGTCTCGTGATTCCCGGGCTGCCGACATGAGCGAGACATTGTTTTCAGTCACGTTTTTACTTTGACAGCCCCATTCCGAGCACACCCGATGAAACGCCTGCCTCTCGACGACACCTTCAAGGTCAACCGCAACCCCGTCACCCTGCGGGAGATCGTGCTGGACAAGCTGCGCAGCGCGATCATGAACTTTCAGCTGCTGCCGGGAGATCGTCTGGTCGAGCGTGATCTGTGTGACCGTCTGGGTGTCAGCCGCACCTCGGTACGCGAGGCGCTGCGTCATCTGGAATCGGAAGGACTGGTCGAATTCGCCGATGCCAAAGGTCCGCGTGTGGCCATCATCACATTGGCAGACGCATGCGATATCTATGAGCTGCGGTGCGTACTGGAGGGGCTGATCGTTCAACTGTTCACCCTGCGTGCCAGACCCAAGGACATCCGCGCGCTCGAAAAAGCCCTGGAGGAGAATCGCCAGGCGCTCAAGGAAGGCGAACTGCAGCAAGTCATCGATTCGGTCCAGGGCTTCTACGATGTACTGCTGGAAGGCTCGGGCAATCACGTTGCCGCTACCCAGTTGCGCCAGTTGCAGGCGCGCATCAGCTACCTGCGCGCCACCTCGGTCTCACAGGAAAACCGTCGCGGTGCCAGCAACAAGGAAATGGAACTCATGGTCGAGGCCATCAAGAGCGGCGACCCTCTGGCCGCGCATCAGGCCTCGGTCGACCATGTCCGCAATGCTGCACGCGTCGCGCTGGAATACTTGAAATCCAAGCAGGACGAAGACACCAAAGTCCGCGACATCGTCGCGCCCGTCGCACTCAAAGAACCCCGCATAGGGCGCTGACATGGCCTCACCGCGCTTCTGCCCTCAGTGCGGTTGCGCTGACCTGATTCAGCGCGTCCCCGAGGGCGATACCCACACGCGGTTGGTATGCAGTGCATGCCAGTACATTCATTACGTGAACCCGAAGATCATTGCCGGCTGCATCATCGAGCAGGAAGGCAAGTATCTGCTCTGCCAGCGCGCCATACCGCCGCGCCCCGGCACCTGGACTCTGCCGGCCGGGTTCATGGAAAGCGGCGAAACGACCGAGCAGGCAGCGTTACGCGAAGTCTGGGAAGAAACCGGAGTGCGCGCCGAAATCCTCTCGCCCTATTCCATATTCAGCGTGCCGCAAATCAGCGAAGTCTACATCGTGTTCCGCGCCATCGCGCTGGAAGTCACCGGCCATTTCGGCCCGGAAACCCGCGACTGCACATTCTTCGCCGCCGAAGACATCCCTTGGGACAGCATCTATTACCCCGCCATCCGCCAGATACTGGAACGTTACATCGAAGAGCGCCAGGCGGGGGTCTACGGCATCTACATCGGCAACGATGACACCGGCAAAGTCCACTTTATCAGGTAAAAGCGCAGCGCCACGGTAGCTAAAAGCGAAGCCGTCCGATGCTTGCCTGGATTGTGCTTCCGGCTCGTGATCAAGGCTGCCCTTCTACTATCACGATCTCGGCTTTTGCCGCGCCTTGCCGGTGGCTCATTGCATTCTGATACTCGGGCGACTGATAACAGGCCACTGCCTTTTCATACGACTCGAATTCGATGATCACCGTGCGCTGCGGTGTGTTGCGCCCTTCCGCCGCCTCGGAACGCCCGCCTCTTGCCAGAAACCTGCCACCAAACAGCTCGAACGCTGCTGGGGCACGCCGGGTGTATTCGCTGTACTGCAGAGGGTCGGTTACATCGACGTGTGCAATCCAATAAGCCTTCATCGCGATCTCACTGTTTCAATGATGGGGAATCTGTGAAATATTCTGTCTTATGGTATACCACGATCCATCCAATCATAAAACCGGGATACTGAACATGGCATTTGATCGTATCGAAGACATCATTGAAGACTACCGCCAGGGCAGGATGGTGTTGCTGGTCGACGATGAGGACCGGGAAAACGAAGGCGACCTGCTGCTCGCCGCCGATTGCTGTTCGGCACAGGCGATCAGCTTCATGGCCCGGGAAGCACGTGGGCTGATCTGCCTGACACTGACCGACGAGCATTGTCAGCGTCTGGGCCTGGAACAGATGGTGCCAAGCAACGGCAGTGTATTCGCCACTGCGTTCACAGTGTCCATCGAAGCCACAACGGGCGTCACGACCGGCATCAGCGCGGCAGATCGCGCACGCACCGTCCAGGCCGCAGTCAATCCGGATGCAGTGCCTGAAGACCTGGTGCAGCCAGGCCATATCTTCCCTTTACGCGCGCGCGACGGCGGTGTGCTGACCCGCGCCGGACATACTGAAGCCGGTTGCGACCTGGCCAGGCTGGCCGGTTTTACGCCCGCGTCGGTCATCGTCGAAGTCATGAATGACGACGGCAGCATGGCAAGAAGGCCGGACCTGGAACTGTTCGCCGAGAAGCACGGCATTCGTATCGGCACCATCGCCGACTTGATCCATTACCGACTGAGCACCGAACACACCATCGTGAGGATCGGCGAGCGCGAACTGCCGACAGTCCACGGCATCTTCCGCCTGTTCAGCTATGAAGACCGCATTGAAGGCGGCGTGCACATGGCGATGGTGATGGGCGATATACGCCGCGACGAAACGACCCTGGTGCGCGTGCATGTAGTCGACCCGCTGCGCGACCTGGTCGGTGCCGAATACACCGGTCCGGCCAACTGGACACTCTGGGCCGCACTGCAACGCGTCGCAGAAGAAGGTCACGGGGTGGTCGTCGTGCTCGCCAATCACGAGTCATCCCAAGCGCTGCTTGAGCGCATTCCGCATCTTACCCAGCCGCCTCGCCAATACACCCGCTCGCAATCACGCATCTACTCCGAGGTCGGCACCGGCGCACAGATCTTGCAGGATCTGGGTGTCGGCAAGCTGCGCCATCTCGGTCCGCCACTGAAATACGCAGGCTTGACCGGCTACGATCTGGAAGTGATTGAAAGTATTCCGTTTCCCGGCTGACCTGAAAAAACTCCGCAGACAGCCCCTGTTACCTATCGTCAGCAGCTGCATGTATTTGCCATAAAAACACTCAGTGAAGGCATTTTGGCGGGGCAAAATGCTTGCAGAAAGTTTGGAATACCATAATATGACATTCCATAAATACAAGATTCGGTCAGACGCGCCCTGCAAGGGACAGCACTAATAACAGCACCTGACCCGTACCAGGCTTCAAGGCCCACTGGACCTACTGCTCCCGATTACGCGGGCAAGAAAAGCCCGCTCAAAACACAACAAATGAGGGCGTGAAAATGGTGTTGAACAAACGTGCAACAGCAGTCCTGGCGGCTAGCGTGCTGGCTTTTTCGAGCTGCGCCGCCGTCGCCGCCGAGAGCGTCAACTTCGTGAGCTGGGGCGGTTCCACTCAGGACTTCCAGAAAGAAGCCTGGGCGACTCCATTCAGCAAGGCCAGCGGCATCACGGTGGTGCTGGACGGCCCCACCGACTACGGCAAACTCAAGGCCATGGTCGAAAGCGGCAACGTTCAATGGGACGTGGTCGACGTCGAAGCAGACTTTGCCTTGCGCGCCGCCAGCGAGGGCCTGCTTGAGCCTCTGGACTTCAACACCATCAAGCGTGATGAGATCGACAAGCGCTTTGTAAACGATCACGGTGCCGGTTCGTTCTTCTTCTCCTTCGTGCTCGGCTACAACGAAAGCAAAGTGGGCACCAAGCCACCGGTCGACTGGTCCGCCATGTTTGACACAAAAACCTACCCCGGCAAGCGCTCGCTGTATAAATGGCCTAGCCCCGGTGTACTTGAACTGGCTCTGCTGGCCGACGGTGTGGCACCCGATAAGCTGTATCCGCTGGACCTCGACCGTGCCTTCAAAAAACTCGACACCATCAAGAAAGACATCGTCTGGTGGGGCGGCGGCGCGCAGTCTCAACAATTGCTGGCCTCCGGTGAAGTGTCGATGGGGCAGATGTGGAACGGTCGGGTCTATGCCCTGCAACAGGACGGCGCCCCCGTGGGTGTGAGCTGGAAGCAGAACCTGGTCATGGCTGATTTTCTGGTCGTGCCAAAAGGCGCAAAAAACAAGGATGCTGCGATGAAATTCATTGCCAACGCAACCAGCGCCAAGGGCCAGGCCGACTTCTCCAACCTCAGTGCCTATGCCCCGGTAAACACTCAGAGCGTTGCGCGCCTGGACTCTACGCTGGCACCAAACCTGCCAACCGCTCATGTTGCCGATCAAATCACTCTCGACTTCGCATACTGGGCCAAGAATGGCGCTGACATTGCGACACGGTGGAACGAATGGCTGGTCAAGTAAAGATGACAGCGGCTGCTTCTCGTCCATCCTTACCGGCCAGTGGTGCGTCCGGCACCCCTGGCGCGGCGAGTCAAAAGGCGACGAGCATGCAGCGCCCCCCTTCCCTTGCTCAGCGCTGGCGGGGCAGCCGCAACCTGCTTCCGGCGCTGATCTTTCTCGGCCTGTTCTTCTTCGCCCCGCTTATCGGACTGCTGCTGCGAGGTGTTCTTGAGCCGGTGCCGGGCCTTGGTAACTATGAACAACTGTTTGCCAACTCGGCCTACTCGCGGGTGCTGCTCAATACCTTTTCCGTGGCCGGTCTGGTGACGCTGTTCAGCCTGCTTCTGGGCTTCCCGCTGGCCTGGGTGATCACGCTGGTGCCGCGCGGCTGGGGACGCTGGATTCTCAACATTGTGCTGTTGTCGATGTGGACCAGCCTGCTGGCCCGCACCTACTCCTGGCTGGTGTTGCTGCAGGCGTCCGGGGTCGTCAACAAAGCGCTGATGGCGATGGGCATCATCGATCAGCCTCTGGAAATGGTGCATAACCTGACCGGCGTAGTGATCGGCATGAGCTACATCATGATCCCGTTCATTGTCCTGCCCTTGCAGGCAACCATGCAGACCATTGATCCGATGGTGTTGCAGGCAGGCTCGATCTGCGGCGCAAGCCCATGGACCAATTTCTTCAGGGTGTTTCTGCCGCTGTGCCGTCCGGGGCTGTTTTCCGGGGGGCTTATGGTGTTTGTGATGTCGCTTGGTTACTACGTCACCCCGGCGCTGCTTGGCGGTGCGCAGAACATGATGCTGCCCGAATTCATCGTCCAGCAGGTGCAGTCGTTCCTCAACTGGGGGCTGGCCAGTGCCGCCGCTGCGTTGCTGGTCCTGATCACGCTGGTGCTGTTCTACTTCTACCTGAAGCTCCAGCCGGAATCCCCGGTCGGTGCCAGCAACGCGAGGTAAACCGCCATGCTCCTGACTCCCAATGCCATGAGCCCCGGCCTGCGGACGGGCTTGTACCTCACTACTGCTCTGATCGCGCTGTTCCTGCTACTGCCGATCCTGTTCATCGTTCTGCTGTCATTCGGTTCATCGCAGTGGCTGGTGTTTCCGCCGCCAGGCTGGACGCTGAAGTGGTACCAGCAGTTCTTCTCCAACCCCGACTGGATGTCGGCTGCCATGTCCAGCTTCAAGGTCGCGATCCTGACCACCCTTGTGTCGGTAGCGCTTGGGCTGCCCACCGCGTTCGCACTGGTACGCGGCCGTTTTCCGGGTCGCGACTTCCTGTATGGCGTCTTTACGTTGCCAATGATCGTGCCGCTGGTAATTATCGCCGTGGCGGTCTACGCACTGTTTCTCAAGCTCGGTTACACCGGCACGCTGTTTTCCTTCGTCGTCAGCCATGTGATCGTCGCTTTGCCGTTCACCATCATCTCGATCATCAACTCACTGAAGCTGTTCGACCAGTCCATTGAAGATGCCGCAGTAATCTGTGGCGCCTCGCGCCTGCAGGCGATTTACAAAGTGACCTTTCCTGGCATCCGTCCGGGCATGATGGCCGGCGCACTGTTTGCGTTTCTGGTCTCGTGGGACGAAGTGGTCTTGAGCGTGATGATGGCCAGTCCGACCTTGCAAACCCTTCCCGTAAAAATGTGGACCACGCTGCGTCAGGACCTGACGCCGGTCATCGCTGTCGCCTCGACGCTGCTGATCGCCCTCTCGGTGCTGATCATGTTCATCGCCGCGACCCTGCGTCGTCGCAACGAAGCCAGGAGTACATCATGAGTGCCGTGATCAAAAACCCTCCTCATCAGGAGCAGAAAACGCTGGTCAGCCTGTGCAATCTGGACAAGCATTACGGGAATTTCGCCGCGGTAGACAACATTTCCCTGGACATCCAGAACGGTGAATTCCTGACCTTCCTGGGCTCCAGTGGCTCGGGAAAAAGCACCACGCTGTCGATGCTTGCCGGTTTCGAAACACCCAGCTCGGGCGAGATACTGGTGGGCGGCCAGTCACTGGTGAACGTCCCGCCGCACAAGCGCGACATCGGCATGGTGTTTCAGCGTTACTCGCTGTTCCCGCACCTGTCGGTACGCGACAACATTGCGTTCCCGCTGGCGATCCGCAAGTTGCCTGCCGCCGAACGCGAGAAGAAAGTCGATGCGATGCTCAAACTGGTCCAGCTGGAAGCATTTGCCCATCGCCGCCCTTCGCAGCTGTCCGGTGGCCAGCAACAACGGGTAGCCATTGCCAGAGCGCTGGTCTACGAGCCTCGCATCCTGCTGATGGACGAGCCGCTGGGCGCACTGGACAAGAAGCTGCGCGAAGACCTGCAGGACGAACTGCGGCAATTGCATCGTCGACTGGGCATTACCATTGTCTATGTGACCCACGATCAGGAAGAAGCCATGCGCCTGTCTCAGCGCATCGCCATTTTCAGTCATGGCAAAATCGTTGGCCTGGGATCGGGTTATGACCTGTATCAGGACCCGCCGAATGCGTTCGTTGCCTCGTTTCTGGGCAACTCCAACTTCCTCAGGCTTAAAGCCCAGGGCAACGCCGTGGCCACGTTTGAGGGCAGCCCGCTGGCGATTCGCCTGACCTCGGGCCTCAAGACCGATCAGGACGTGCTGCTCATGGTCCGCCCCGAGAAAGCTCAGGCGCTGAGCGTTTCCCAGGCAGCGGCCACGCCACTGGAAGCAGGCTGGAACGAAGTCAATGCCAGCGTCACCGAAGTGCTTTTCCTCGGTGAAAGCCAGACGTGTTCAGTGCTGACCACTGGCGGCACCGCCATGACTGTCAAAGCGCTTTCAGCGACCGGCATGCTGCTCAGGGCCGGCGATCCGGTGCGGGTACGCTGGGCTGCTGCTGACGCGTGTATCTACACTGAATGGACAGACAGCGATCTGAACAAGGCGGCTGGTGCCCACTGACATTGATCTGCGCAGGTCAGCGGTTTGCCGGGGACGGATGCAGAGCAAGGTAATCGCGCAGAAACTCCACTGTTACACGGACCTTGGCCGAACTCATCAACGGCGAAGTATGCACCGCCCAGATGTCCGCATCTTGCCGGTATTCCGGCAGGACCTGTACCAACCGGCCTTCAGCCAGATCAGTGCGCACATCCCACAGCGAACGCAGCAGTACTCCACGCCCGTCCAGACACCACTGGCGGGCGATTTCACCATGATTGCTGGAAAGGCTGCCCGTTACCTTGACGGTTTCAGCACCCTGTGGCCCATTGAGATGCCAGATGCCGAACGGCCGGTCGCGCTCCTTGATCACCAGACAATCGTGATTGGACAGCTCTCCAAGGTTCAGCGGCGTACCGTACTGTTTCAGATAAGCCGGGCTCGCACACAGAACCCGCCAATTACTGGCCAGATGCCTGGCACGCAGATGCGGCGAAATTTCGTTGCCCACGCGGATGTCCAGATCGACGCCTTCCTCGATCAGGTCGACCAGGCGGTCCTGAATATCCAGGCGTATATCGAGCTTGGGATAACGCGCCGCCAGTTCTGACAAGGCAGGTGCCACGAAGCGGCGACCGAACCCCTGACTGCTGACCACGCGTAGCAGACCGCTGGGCTCGCCGTGCAACGCGGCGACCTCCTCGCCCATCTGCTGTACCGACTCCAGCAAGCCTCGGGCCCACTCGTAAACCCGCTCGCCGTCTTCGGTGATCGACACCTGTCGGGTCGAGCGGTGCAGCAGTACGACGCCCATGCCCTGCTCCAGGACCCTGATGCGCTTGCTGACATAGGCAGCAGACATGCCCAGCTCGTCAGCCGCTCCGATGAAACTTGAACGTCGCGCCACATGGATGAACACATTCAAGTCATCAAGGCTGGGATAATTATTCACAATTCGTGTTTTCTCAATCAATTAATTCGCTGATTATCTTTATATCGTGTGCTTATAACATGGGCCGTCCCAAACAGCCCATGGATCGACTCAGCATATGAACAACAAGAAACTGCGTATTGCGGCCATTGCCGGTGACGGCATCGGCCTTGAAGTGCTGCCGGAAGGTGTACGTGTGGTACAAGCCACTGCCGCGAAATACGGACTGGAACTGGAATTCGAATACTTCGAATGGGCCAGCTGCGACTACTACCTGAAACACGGCAAGATGATGCCGGACGACTGGTTCGAACGACTCAAAGGCTTCGATTCGATCTTCTTCGGTGCCGTGGGCTGGCCGGAAAAGGTCCCGGACCACATCTCCCTGTGGGGCTCGTTGCTCAAGTTTCGCCGCGAATTCGACCAGTACGCCAATATCCGTCCGGTGCGGCTGTTCCCCGGCGTACCCTGCCCGCTGGCCAATCGCGCACCGGGCGATATCGATTTCATCGTGGTCCGGGAAAATACCGAAGGTGAATACTCGTCGCTGGGCGGGATCATGTTCGAAAACACCGAAAACGAATTCGTCCTGCAAGAATCGGTATTCACCCGTCGTGGTGTGGACCGTATTCTCAAGTTCGCCTTCGAGATGGCCAGCAAGCGCGAGCGCAAACATGTCACTTCCGCGACCAAATCCAATGGCATGGCAATCAGCATGCCTTACTGGGACAAGCGCACCGAGGCCATGGCCAGCCAGTATCCTGGCATCAGTTGGGACAAGCAGCACATCGATATTCTGTGCGCGCGCTTTGTGCTGCAACCCGAGCGCTTCGATGTGGTGGTGGCGTCCAATCTGTTCGGCGACATCCTCAGCGACCTCGGCCCGGCGTGCGCGGGCACCATCGGCATTGCGCCGTCAGCCAACCTCAACCCGGAGCGAACATTTCCTTCACTGTTCGAGCCGGTGCATGGCTCAGCACCGGATATCTTCGGCAAGAACATCGCCAACCCGATTGCCATGATCTGGTCAGGCGCGCTGATGCTTGAATTCCTCGGTCAGGGCGATGAGCGCTTTACGGCCGCTCATGACGAGATCATCACCGCCATCGAGCAGGCTATCGCCAATGGCGAAGTCACGCCGGATCTGGGCGGCAAATGCTCGACACAGGAAGCAGGCGCAGCGATTGTCGGGCGGCTGTCTGCGGCCCGGTGAGGCCGGCACTGCCTCATCAGGATTTCGACGGCCTGGCCTGCGCTTCCAGTAACTCTACAAAGCGGGTCAGGCTGCGCGATACGGTGCCTCGTCGCCAGATCAGCCAGGTGTGCAGGTAACGAAATTTTTCGCGCAACGGCCAGACACTGACCGTGGCACAACCGGGCATGCTTTCCAGCATGCTGCGTGGCATCAGCGCCAGGCCGGCTCCGGCACTGACGCAGGCCAGCATGCCGTGGTAAGACTCCATTTCGTGGATCTTGCCCGGCACTGCGGCGTCCTCGGTAAACCAGCGTTCGAAATGGTGCCGGTATGAGCAGTTGGCACGAAACGCGTAGATACTTTCCCCGCTCACATCCCGCCCGCGCTTGACCGGGGCGTGGTTGAGAGGCGCGATGATGACCATTTCCTCTTCGAACACGGGCACGCCGTCGAGCGATGGATGCAGGACAGGGCCGTCGACGAACGCCGCCACCAGGCGTCCGGCGAGCACACCGTCAATCATGGTTCCGGACGGCCCGGTGGACAGGTCCAGCTCGACCTTCGCGTTTTGCTGGTTGTAAGCCGCCAGGAGCGCAGGAATCCTCACAGCAGCCGTGCTTTCCAGCGAGCCCAGTGAAAACGGTCCTTGCGGCTCTTCACCCGAGACTGCAAGCCGTGCCTCGTGTACCAGATCCAGAATGCGCCGCGTGTAATCGAGAAAATTCCAGCCCGCAGGTGACAGTCGTAAACGATGTTTCTCGCGAATGAACAGGTCCACGCCCAGGTCTTGCTCCAACTGCTTGATGCGCGTAGTCAGGTTCGAGGGCACGCGATGAATATGCTGCGCGGCGGCGCTGATGCTGCCGTGCTCAGCCACCGCTTTGAATATCTCCAGTTGAACCAGATCCATTTCATTCTCCAAACATGAACAATACGGTCATTATTATTCAGTTTTGCAAAGCATTGCACACCTATATTCTGGTCCCACTTCCCACCTCAACAGGATGGCGCAATGACTACTGTCAACAGCAATACCCATGCAATTTCGATCAACCCTGCCTCAGGCGAACAGATCGGCCACTATGCCTTCGAGTCCGATGCAGCTCTGGACGCCAGCCTTTCGCGAGCGGCTGCCGGCTTTGCGGGCTGGAAGCGCACGCCGGTTCAGGAGCGTGCACAACTGATCGTTGCCATGGGCCAGGCTCTGCGCGACGACGTCGAAAACATTGCCCGGATGATCAGTCGGGAAATGGGCAAGCCCGTGGCGCAGGCCAGAGGCGAAGTCGAGAAATGCGCACAGTTGTGCGACTGGTATGCAGCCCAGGGCCCGGCGATGCTGGTGGCTGAGCCGACTCAGGTCGAAGATGACAAGGCACGCATCGAGTACCGCCCGCTAGGCCCGACTCTCGCCGTAATGCCATGGAATTTTCCGGTCTGGCAAGTGCTGCGCGGTGCGATTCCGACGTTGCTGGCCGGTAATACCTACGTGCTCAAACATGCCCCTAATGTAATGGGCTGCGCTTATCTGATGCTGGACGCTTTCAAGCGCGCCGGTTTCCCGGACGGTGTGTTTGAAGTGATCAATGTGACCGCACAATGCGTCTCAAAGGCCATTGCCGACCCGCGCATCGCCGCCGTCACCCTGACCGGCAGTGTTCGCGCTGGCCAGGCCATTGGTGCTCAGGCCGGTGCGGCGCTCAAGAAGTGCGTGCTGGAGCTGGGAGGTTCCGACCCCTTCATCGTGCTCAATGACGCCGACCTGGATCAGGCGGTAAAGGCTGCGGTCATCGGCCGTTTCCAGAACACTGGCCAGGTATGTGCTGCTGCAAAGCGGCTGATCATCGAGCAAGGTGTGGTCGAGGAGTTCACCCGCCGGTTCGTCGAGCAAACGCGTCAACTGGTTACCGGCGATCCTCTTTCCAGCGAGACCTACATCGGTCCCATGGCCCGCTTCGATTTACGTGACGAGCTTGATGCCCAGGTTCAGGACACCCTGGCCGAGGGGGCAACGCTGTTGATGGGTGGCAAAAAGGCAGAGGGCCAGGGCAATTACTACGAGCCAACGGTGCTGGGCGATGTCAGCGACCAGATGACCTCGTTCAGGCAGGAACTGTTCGGACCGGTCGCGTCGATCATTACCGCCCGAGATGCCCGGCACGCACTGGAACTGGCCAACGACAGCGACTTCGGCCTGACCGCAACGGTTTACACCCGCGACCTGCAAATGGCAGAGCGTATGACCGAGGAACTGGAAACCGGCGGTGTGTTCATCAACGGTTACAGCGCTTCAGACCCGCGCGTGACCTTCGGCGGCGTGAAGAAAAGCGGCTTTGGCCGTGAGCTTTCGCACTTTGGCGTACGTGAGTTCTGCAATGCACAGACCGTGTGGCGGGATCGTCACTGAGGGTCAAAAACGTTTGATCACAGCAGTCTGCATTCGCAAGCAAGCTCGCTGCCACGAAATCCATTTCGTGCTTGTGCGGGAGTGAGCTTGCTTGCGAAGAGGCCTTTATGGCCGGTGACGATATCCAGCGCTAGACACCGCAATCAATCCTCGCCAACGTCCACCACTGCCGGGTCGCCAATCGTGTAGAAATGCCCGCCCGCGACATAATGCAGGCTGCGCCATTTCGGGTCGGCTTTTTCAAACTCCCAGTGCCCGTCGTTGAACACACGGTCGTCGGCCCAGGCCCCCACCACTTCGCCAATGAACAGGTCGTAGGTCTGCTGGTTGTGCGGCTCGGGAATAACCTTGCAGACCAGCCAGGCCGAGCATCCTGCGACCAGCGGCGAGTCGTGACCGTCGATGCGGAACAGGTCTACATTCGCCTTGTCCAGCTTGTCCGGAGTGAAGACCTTGCTCTGGGTGCCGACGTCGAAGGTCATCTGCAATTGATCCAGATTGGGCACCTGTAATGCAAAGTAGCCACTCTTCTCCACCAGCCCGCGGGTCTTGGTCATCTTGTCGATTACCAGCGTGACCTTCGGCGGCGAAAAGTCCAGCGCACAGGCCCAGGCCGCAGCCATGACGTTGTGCGTACCCTCGTAGCTGGATGACACCAACACGGTCGGACCGTGGTTAAGCAGACGGTAGGCTTTTTCCAGCTCGACAGGACGAATGTGATTGTCCACTTGAAACCCTCGGAAACATGATTCGTACCGCTACCAGCAGAGCAGCGAAATAAGGCATTCTGCGTGCGCCAGCCGCACTGAACCGCACGGCCGCAAGCATCCTTTCACCCACTTGGAGGCATCGGATTGAGCAGCATAGACAGCCAGAACCCCAAAGTGTTCGCCCTGGTCCTCGCGGCAGGCAGCAGCAGACGTTTTGAGGGGGATAAACGACAGGCGCTACTGCCCTGCGGTCGTACTTTGCTGACGGCAAGTCTTGATAACGCCAGAAAAGCATTCGTTCATGTAGCGGTGATACTGCGTCCGGACGATGACACCGAATCACTCGGTATTCCCGCAGATGTAGCAATCATCCGCAGTGAACACGCAGCCCTGGGCATGGGCCACAGCCTGGCCAGCGGGACCGCCGCCGTGTTGGAGTCGTCAGCCGACGCAGTGGCGGTACTGCTCGCAGATATGCCGTGGATACACCCGCAGACCCTGCAAGACCTGGCCGGAATAGCCAATCCTCAGCGCATCGTCTTGCCGATGCATGAAGGCCAGCGCGGCCACCCGGTAATCATCGGCCGACAGTTCTGGCCAGCGCTGCTGAAGCTGCAAGGCGATCAAGGCGCGAAGGCCCTGATCATGAACAACCCCGAAGCCTGTGACGTACTGCACTGCAATGACCGTGGCATCCTGTGCGACGCCGACACCCGGTCAGCGCTGGCAGAAGCCTGCCGGCATCACCTTACACCTCGGCACGACTGACACCGTTGGCCACCCGCAGGATGTCAGCCATCACCGCAACGGCGATTTCAGCAGGCGTCTTGCTGCCCAGGTTCAGGCCGATGGGGGCATGGATCCGGTCAAGAACCTCGGCGTCCAGCCCGCCGATCCGGCCCAGACGTTCCAGGCGCTTGCTACTGGTGCGCATCGACCCCATCGCCCCGATGTAGAACGCCTCGGTACGCACTGCCTCAAGCATGCTCAGATCGTCCAGTTTCGGATCATGCGTCAACGCCAGTACCGCCGTCGAACTGTGACAGCCCCCTTCGGCAATGAACACGGCAGGCAAGACACCACGCACTTCCACGCCCGGCATCGAGAACCCGGACGTCACCTCGACACGCGGGTCACAGACAATGACTTCATAGCCCATCGCGACGGCAAAGCTGGCGCAGAACTCCGCCACCGGCGACAGCCCGGCGAGCAGTACGCGATACACTGCGCCCATGCGAATACTGATGCGCTCGCCGCCCACGTGTATACGCGCTTCGCGCATAGTGGCCGGCCCGATCTCTCTCAGGCCAGTGCCCAATTGCACCTGCCTGCTGACCAACTCACGTCCGGCGAGCGCTTGCTCGATAGCCCCCAGATGTGCATCTGCTTCAGGGCTCGGGGCGATAGACTCGATCAGCACATCCAGCACACCGCCGCATGGCAAGGCTCGCGTTGGCGCGAACCCGCCGTCGCCGTAGCGAACCACCTGATTGATCGGCTGAAACTGTCCTGCAGCGACCCGTTCGAGAAAGTCCTCCTCCACGCAGCCACCCGACAGCGAACCACGATGCTCACCCGAGTTCAGGGCCACCAGCATCGCGCCCGGCCCTCGCGGTGCCGAGCCAAATGTGGAGAGAACCGTGCACAGCCAGACGGCCTTGCCGCTGGCCAGCCAGTCACGTGCCTGTTGTACGACCTGCAAATCAAGCTGTTTCATTGCTACAACCCTGCCATCAGTTTTTCCTTGCTGATCGGCAGGCTGCGCACCCGTTTGCCAGTCGCGTGATACACGGCGTTGGCGACCGCCGCTGCAAGCCCGGTCACACCGATCTCGCCAATGCCCCGCGCTCCGAACTCGCCCAGGTTATAGTCCGGGTAATCGAGCAACATGACGTCGATGTCGGGCTGATCCGCATGCACTGGCACCACGTACTCTGCATAGTTGTTATTGACCGGCATGCCGCTGCGCGGGTCGTATTCACCGGCTTCGAACAACGCCATGCCGATGCCCATCACAATGGCCCCCTCCACCTGATTGCGCGCTGCCAGCGGGTTGACGACCTTGCCCACGTCGATGGCGCTGACGACCCGTGATACACGCAAGCTGGAGATGCCCGGATCCCAGCGCACTTCGACAAAGTGCACACCAAAAGAGCGGAATGAATACTTGCCCGCTTCGGGCATGCCGCTCTGGAAGTTGCCCTCGGCGCGCGACAGACGCTGGCGATTCAAAACATCGGCGAAACCGGCGCGCTGCTCGCCCATCACCAGTTGCCCGTTCTCGACCTTGATCGATTCGGCGTCCTGTCCGGCAAATACGGCGTCCTTGCTCACAGCGTACTGGCGAAGCTTGTGCAACGCTTCGCGCGTAGCCCCGGCAATTGCGGGCATCACGCTGGCGGTGACCCACGAACCACCGGACACAGGGCCCGCGGGGAAAGATGAGCTGCCCAGCTCCACCTCGACACGCTCCACGGGAATGCCGGTCAGTTGACTGACCGTCTGCGCGACGATCGTGTACGTTCCGGTGCCGATATCCTGCAAACCACACTGAGCAAGGGCAGTACCGTCGGAACGCAGAATGACTCGCGCATCAGTGGGCACCTGATAGGCCTCCCAGTTGCATGCGCCCATGCCGTAACCAATGATTTCGTCGCCTTCACGCATCGAGCCGATATCGGCCTTGCGTGCGTGCCAGCCAAATCGCTCGGCGGCTTTGTCGATGGCTTCCGGCAAGTGGTTACTGGACCACGGCAAGCCGACGCTTTGATCCTTGTCGGCCAGGTTCAGCTTGCGAAATGCCAACGGGTCCATACCGCTGGCAAGGGCCATTTCGTCAATGGCCGATTCCAGCGCAAACAGCCCCGGTGCCGCCCCCGGTGCACGCATGGAAGTCGGTGTCCCGCGGTTGATCGGGCTGATCTTGTGACTGACCATCACGTTATCGCAGGCATACAGGCTTTTGGTCACGCCACCGCAGTTTTCAGTGTAGTCATCGAGCATCGAGGTGTTGTTGAACGACTCATGACGAATCGACACCAGCTTGCCGCTGGCATCGGTGGCCAGACGCAGGCGCTGGCGTGTTTCAGGACGATGGCCCACGGTGGTAAACATCTGCGCTCTGGGCAACACCAGTTGCACCGGCCGACCGGTGACTCTGGCAGCGGCACAAGCCGCCACAGAATGCGGCCATGGCCAAAGTTTGCCGCCAAAACCGGAGCCTATGAACGGTGCGCGCACTTCGACGCGGTCGGGTGAAAGGTCGAAAACGTTGGCCAGCAGGTTGCGATGGTTGACCACACCCTGGGTGCTTTCATAGACAAACAGCTTGCCGTCCTGCCACCACGCGGTACTGGCATGCATCTCCATCGGGTTATGCACTTCGACCGGTGTGGTGTAGGTCTGATCGACCTTAACTTGTGCGCCGTCAAATGCGCTGTCCGGTTTACCCCGGTTATGCCCGGCGCCACCGTCGCGAGCACCATTGACACGCATGCCTTCGTCGAGGTCCTTGACCGCCGGGCGCTCGTCATACTCGACCTTCACGCGGCAGGCAGCCGCCCTCGCCTGCTCGAAGCTCTCGGCAACCACCAGCGCCACAAACTGGCCAGGGTAATAAACCCGGTCATCCTCGAATGGCAGGCGATGCTCGTCTGCCTTGCTCGCCGAAAGCATTTTCGCAAAGTTCAGCTTGGTATTCGGGGTGCGGTGCAGCACGGGAAAGTTGCCATGATGAAAGATGTCGACCACGCCAGGCATCACCTTGGCCTGCTGATCCTTTATGGCCACCACACGCCCGTTGGCGATGGTGCTGTAGACGCCATAGGCATAAAGCATTTTGCCCATCGGGTGATCGGCGGCATAGCGCGCCTCACCACTGACTTTCTTGCCGCCGTCGATGCGACGCTGCGGCACACCAATAATGTTTTCACTCATGAGAATGTCCTAGGCCGTGAGGTCGCGAAGATTGCGGACAATGACCTGCTGACCCAGCGGGATCTTGAAGGCGTTGTGCTCATAGGCGCGTGCGCCCTTCATTGCCAGCTCTGCGACCTGCACAAAAGTGTTCATGTCGGCACGCTGACCGATCAACGCGCGTTCGGCCTCCACGGCACGCCAGGGTTTGGTCCCCACACCACCTAAGGCGATGCGTGCATCGGCAATACGCTTGCCGTCCATCACCACAATCACTGCACTGGAGGCCAGGGCAAACTGGTAAGACGTGCGATCGCGCAGCTTGAGGTAAGAGGAACGAGCGCCTGACAGTGGCGCGTCAAGGGTCACGTGAGTGATCAGCTCGTGAGCTGCCAACGCATGTTCGCGCTGCGGCGTGTCACCGGGCAGCAGATGAAAGTCGGCATACGGGATGTCCCGAGAACCGTTGGCCCCCTGCACAGTGACCTGTGCGCCAATGGCCGCGATGCCGACACACATGTCCGACGGATGCGTTGCGATGCAGTGATCACTGGTGCCCAGCACCGCATGCACGCTGCGGTTCATGCCACCTATTGCCGCGCAACCGGAGCCCGGCTGGCGCTTGTTACAAGCTGAAATACCGTCACGAAAATACGGGCAGCGTACCCGCTGCATCACATTGCCGGCAGTGGTGGCTTTGTTACGCAGTTGTGTTGAAGCGCCCGCGAGAATGGCTTCGGACAAGACCGGGTAGCGCTGCTGTACCAAGGAGTGGCTGGCCAGATCGGTATTACTGACCAGCGCGCCGATGCGCAAGCGGCCATCGGGCAGAGACTCGACCTGCTTAAGTGCAAGATGGTTGATGTCCACCAGTTGCTGCGGCTGCATCACATCCAGTTTGACGAGGTCTAGCAGCGTGGTGCCACCCGCCAGATAAAAGCGTTGCCCGTCAGCCGACGCGGTGCTGAATGCCTGCGCGGGCGACGCCGCCCGGGCGTAATCGAAGGTTCGCATCAGGCAGCCCCTCCCATCTTCGAACGTGCAGATTGCACAGCCGAGAGAATATTTTTATAGGCACCGCAGCGGCAGATATTGCCACTCATGGCTTCCCTGACACTGGCGTCATCGGAGGGAATGTTCGGATCCTTGAGAATCGCGACTGCGCTCATGATCTGTCCGGAAGTGCAATAACCGCACTGGTAGGCGTCGTGCTCCCAGAACGCTTCCTGAACCGGATGCAGCGTGCCGTTCTCGGCCAGGCCTTCGATAGTAGTGATGCTGTCACCCTGATGCTGGACAGCAATGGACAGGCAGGAGTTGATCGCAATGCCATTGACCAGCAGCGTGCAGGCACCGCACTGGCCGTGGTCGCAGCCCTTCTTGGTGCCAGTCAGTTGCAGGCGGTCACGCAGTACATCAAGCAGAACCGCATTGGCCGGAACGTTCAGGGTATGCACCTGACCATTGACCTTCAACTGAATGCGCTGCTCACCCGCTGCAGGCGCGTCACTGTCTTCGACCACGGGTGCCACAGGAGCCGCCTGCAGCATGCCGTCGGAGGGTATCCAGGTAGACAGCGTGGCGGCAGCAATGCCGGAAGCACCGAATTTCAGAAAGTTTCGGCGCGAGGGCTGCACGGCACTGCTGTCCACAGCAGATTCCTTGTGCTTCTTGGGTTCATTCATCAGGATCACTCGGTAATAGCCGACGCAGCTGTAGAGCGACGGGCGTTATTGTGTGGTCGGCGGCCTGGGCGTATTCCTGCTCACAGGTGCGCTGCCTTCATCTTTTTTCATCGGTCTTTCAGGGGTGATCAAAGCCAAAACGCTATCACCAGTTAAGTGTTTAACTGGTCAGCGCTTCTAAAGTTCCAACTGTTTGACGGGCGTCTGTATCCAGAGATTGCAGCCACTGCACACTAAAGCCGTGTGTCGACCCTAGCAGGTGGCCGGGGCGCTGATTAGCCACGCAAATTGAAACGCCCTTATGAAAGCTGCTCATGAATGCACGCGCAGCGCGTGCAAATGCTCGCACGCGAAGGGCTTAGGCCGACTGGGTTCCCCTGATTCGAGCAGCGGTTAAAGACGCGGACAAACGGGACGATATAGACAGAGGCTGGTGGTGAAGCGTCTAAATCAAGGCATTCGCGCCCGATTTGATGATGGCATCTCGCAACTGACGCACACATTATGCGAAAATGCTGCGTCTTTGCCGGTGTGCCACCGTGGGTGTGACGCAGCACGCGTGTAAAAAAATGCGCGTCAGGCGTGCCTCCATGCCCCGATGCGGCGTCTCAGACTCCGTGAACAGGCTGACCAGGTGTGTCTTCAGAATGTACCCAGGGCAAGACTCCCGGGCTTCGCAGTACACCAACAGAGCAAATGTCACTCATGACGCTGAATCCAATGATGATAAGAAGTCAGCGCAGCAGGACATAAATTGAGGTCTCGAGCGGTATTATATTGGCCTTGTATGTCCACCTCTAGTCCCTGTGGGTGCGAGCGTTTGTCGCAGGCTTCGATGCATGTGACAGGCCCTTTTCTTCAGGAGTAGTCGGCGGATGGCGTTTATCAGATGGATGACAGAATGTTTAAAAAAGTGAACACGGCCCTCCTGGGTCTGGCCATTTCCATGGGCTTGATGCCTGTGCAGGCGGCTGAAACCAAGAAAGTCGACGTCCTGCTCGTCGGCGGCGGCATCATGAGCGCAACCCTGGCGGTCTGGCTCAATGAGCTGGAGCCAAGCTGGTCGATGGAAATGGTCGAGCGCCTCGATGGCGTGGCCGAAGAAAGCTCCAACGGCTGGAACAACGCCGGTACCGGCCACTCGGCTCTGGCCGAACTGAACTACACACCGGAAGACAAGAACGGCAACGTCGACATCTCCAAGGCCATCGAGATCAACGAAGCGTTCCAGATTTCCCGTCAGTTCTGGTCGTGGCAGGTCAAGACCGGCGTCCTGAAAAACCCGCGTTCGTTCATCAACTCCACGCCGCACATGAGCTTTGTGTGGGGCGACAACAACATCCAGTTCCTGCGCAAGCGTTACGCTGCATTGCAGGCCAGCCCGCTGTTCAGCGGCATGCAGTACTCCGAAGACCACGAGCAGATCAAGAAGTGGGTACCGTTGATGATGGAAGGTCGTGACCCGGCGCAAAAGCTGGCCGTGACCTGGAGCCCGATCGGCACAGACGTCAACTTCGGCGAGATCACTCGCCAGTTCGTCGCCACCCTGAAAGCCAAGCCTAACTTCAACCTGCAGCTGTCGAGTGAAGTCAATGACATCACTCACAACGACGATGGCACCTGGCGCGTCAAGTACAAGAACCTGAAAGACGGTACGGTCACCGAAACCGACACCAAGTTCCTGTTCATCGGCGCCGGCGGTGCTGCCCTGCACCTGCTGCAAGAGTCCGGTATCCCTGAAGCCAAGGAATACGGCGGCTTCCCGGTCGGCGGTTCGTGGCTCGTTACCGACAACCAGACCCTGGCCATGCAGCACATGGGCAAAGCCTATGGTATCGCGTCGACTGGCGCGCCACCCATGTCGGTTCCTCACCTGGACACCCGTGTCCTGGACGGCAAGCGCGTGATCCTGTTTGGCCCGTTCGCGACCTTCTCGACGAAGTTCCTGAAAAACGGTTCTTACCTGGACCTGCTGACCAGCACCACGACTCACAACGTCTGGCCGATGACCCGCGTTGGTATCGAACAGTACCCGCTGATCGAATACCTAGCGGGCCAGGTCATGATGTCTGACGACGATCGCTTCGCTGCTTTGCAGCAGTACTTCCCGAACGCCAAGAAAGAAGACTGGCGCCTGATGCAAGCCGGTCAGCGCGTACAGATCATCAAGCGTGACGAAGAGAAAGGCGGCGTTCTGAAGCTCGGTACCGAAATCGTAGCGTCCAAGGACGGCAGCATTGCCGGCCTGCTGGGTGCTTCGCCAGGTGCCTCGACTGCAGCACCGATCATGCTGGGCGTGCTTGAGAAAGTATTCAAGGACAAGGTAGCGACTCCGGAATGGCAGGCAAAACTGCACCAGATCGTACCTAGCTACGGCACCAAGCTGAACAACAACCCGGATCGCGTTGCCGAGGAATGGGCTTATACAGCCGAAGTCCTGCAACTGACTCCACCACCGCCGGTGAACAAGACAGGCAATGCTCCAACGCCTGCTGCACAGCCAGCGAAAAGCAATCCAGCCAGTGACATGGCGCTCTAAGGCTTTCACAGCTTGAAGCGAAGCCCCGCCAGGCTCTGCCTGGCGGGGTTTTTTTGTGCCTGTTGAATGCCGGCCATAAAACACTTAAAGCCACGCATCTGACTGGCACTTGTCACGTTGACCGGGCCAAACGATTTCTGCAGTCGGCTTTTCGGCTAATCAGGGAGCGCCAAAGAGCATGGTCCAGTACACGCCGTAATCAGTGTTCGTGCCCGTCGCATAGGCCGCGCCGACTTCGGTGAACATCGGGTTCATCAGGTTGGCGCAATGTCCCGGGCTGGCCAGCCAGCTCGCCATCGCTTTGCTTGCAGTGCTCTGCCCTGCGGCGATGTTTTCACCGATCTGTCGCCCGCCGTAACCTGCGGCCCGAGCGCGATCGGCCGGTGAATCGTTATCGAAACCGCGATGCGTAAAGTAATTCTCGCTGGCCATCGACTGACTGTGCCCCTGCGCGGCCATTTCCAGGGTTGGGTTCCAGCTCAACGGTCTGGCCGAAGGGAAAGGTCGCTTGCCACACAGACGCGGTTTGGCTCGGGCAGCATTCACTTGTGCCAGGAGCAATCGACCCGTTGATCGTGCATCTTCAAGGTTTTCGTCAATCAACGGCTTAGCCAGCACCACACGCCAGTTGTTACGCGCTTGAGTAACGCCGATGTCGGCGTATTGCGGATCAAGCAGAGCACCGCAGTAACGGTTTTTGAGCATGTCGAACGCTTCATTGCCGCTCTGTGCGCCGACCAGCCTTATGGTGCGGACGGTCACCGCTTGATAGCCGGATGCCTTGAGCGCATCACGTGAATTGCCGGCGAAATCGATCGGCAGCGCTACAGCGGCATTGAGCGTCAGAGCTCTGGAGATTTTGCTTGTACGTGCGTCGCAACGCTGAGGCTGACCGCGAAAATCATTGATGGCCTGGACCAGTTGTCGCTCGTCACCGGCACTGGCATGGCTGACATACAGGGGCAACAAAGCCATGAAGTACAACGAGGTGCGCCAGGCAAAACGGGGTATTTCAGGCATAAGGGCGGACTCGATCAGGATAAGACACGCCATGAATTTCAGGGCCGGGATAGGACCCTGAAAAGCTCTTATGGTTCCTGCTGAACTGTTCAAGACCGTCGCAGGGCAGGCTCAGAACTTGCCTGTTTCACCCGTCGCTTCACCAATACTGGCAAGTGTGATCTCTATCTCATTGATGGACTGTTCAAGGGCGTCGAACGACTGTTGAATGACCTCCCTGTCATCTACCGTCTGATGGCAGCGCAGGCTCTCGACACGTTCCAGTTCGCTGAGCTGCAGATCACCAATCCCTTTGCGCAGCGATTGCAATGTTGCCCACACTGATCTGAATTGCTGCTGACTACTGTCCGTCATGCTCTGCTCTCCTGACAAGTCGTCGAATGTGTTACTGAGACCCTTCGCGCGCAACACGTGCTCCACGCGAAGCAACGTGTTTATTCCAGCGTCGACCAAACAAAAAACCGCTGGTCCAGGCCATTTTCGATCACGTTGAATTTACCTGCGCAGCGATGATCTTTGTTTGACACCTGTATCTGCACAGAAAGGATTCTTTCGACATGACCACCGTTCCCGAAACTCCATCGCTGCGCCGGGCAATCACGGCGCCCATGCTGACATTGTTTATCCTCGGCGACGTGCTCGGTGCCGGTGTCTACGCATTGGCAGGCACAATAGCCGGACGGGTCGGCGGAGCCATCTGGGCTCCCCTGCTGATTGCCCTTTGCTTTGCCCTGCTGACCGCAGCGTCGTATGCCGAACTGGTGACCAAGTACCCGCGTGCAGGCGGTGCAGCGGTGTATGCCGAAAAAGCCTTCGGTAAGCCGTTGCTGTCATTTCTGGTGGGCTTTTGCATGGTCGCGGCAGGCGTCACCAGCGCTGCCGGGCTGGCGGTAGCCTTTGCAGGCGACTATTTCCAGGCCCTGGTAAACTGGCCCGCGCAATGGGTATGTGTCGGTTTTCTCATCGTCGTCGCGCTGCTGAACGCGCGCGGTATCAAGGAGTCGCTGTCGGCCAATCTGGTGATGACCTTGATTGAGTTGAGCGGGCTGGCGATGGTGATTGCCGCCGCAGCCTGGTTCGTCAGCCAGGGCAATGGTGTACCACAGCGCGTATTCGAACTGGACACAGGCTCACCGGCCTCGGCGATTCTCGCCGCATCGTTGCTGGCGTTTTATTCTTTTGTGGGCTTTGAGACATCCGCCAACCTGGCCGAAGAGATCAAGGATGTGCGCAGGGTTTATCCACGCGCACTGTTCGGCGCATTGCTCATTGCCGGTGCGGTTTACATGCTGGTCGGCGCAGGCGCGGCAATGGTGTTGCCTGTCGAACAGCTGAAGGTTTCGCAAGCTCCCTTGATGGATGTCGTCAGCGCGTCCGGGCTGGGAATACCCGCGCCTTGGTTCGCGGTGATCGCACTGATTGCAGTTGCCAATGGTGCGCTGCTGACCATGATCATGGCCAGCAGACTGACCTTCGGGATGGCACGTGAAGGGCTGCTGCCTTCTGTCATGGGCTCGGTTCTGCCTCGACGGCGCACACCGGGCGTGGCCATTCTCGCGACCACAGCGGTAGCCATCGCGCTGTCGTTTACCAGCACCCTGACAACGCTTGCGGAAACCGTGGTGCTACTGCTGCTGTTCGTCTTTCTCAGCGTCAATATTGCGGTGCTGGTGCTCAAACGCGACAAGGTCGAGGCTGGCCATTTTCAGGTTCACTGGGTGATTCCGGTATTGGCAATCCTCTCCTGCCTGCTTTTGCTGACGCAGCAAGGCCCGGAAACCTGGCTACGTGCTGCAATGATGCTTGCTGTGGGAGCCGCGCTTTATGGCCTGACACGACTGGGCAGTTCCACGCTCGTTTCACACCCTCATTGAGGTGCGCAAAGGCCATGTCCGGCTCGTCGACGACAGGTGAAAAGAGCAGCAGGCAACTTCGCCCATGAGGGAGCACGCACACTGAGTGAAACTTTATTCACGTGCGGTACAACCCCCCTTACTGTCATAAAACAGAGCCAGGATTCATCGGGCAGACACGCTGCCGCCCGGCAACCTAGGGCGCAGTTTATTTGCAGGCATTCACTCACCCAGAGGAACCTCCCATGAAGTCAGTACTGAAAAGTGCCGTTGTGACTACTGTTGCATTCATAGGCCTGCAGGGCATGGCGTTTGCGGCTGACCACACGCAAAGCGCGCCTGCTGCGGATGGAAAAAATGCGTTTGTACAGGAGTCGGGGAAAACCGCTGTTCCTGACACCCATACTGCCCAGACTCAGTTGGCCTCCAGGTTGAGCAGTGGCTTTCGCATCAACAACGCTTGTGACGACGACGGTCTTCCCTGCCCGCCTCGCGGCTGAGATAACCTGCCTCAAACGGCAACCGCAAGGTAACGACCTTGCGGTTGCATTGATCTTTACTCGCTCATTCGCAACTGCACCTGAGTGAGACACCTGCTTGTTTCATAACGGCCACGCTGTTCAGGATCAAAGTGCAGCCTCTCGATGACGCCCCAGCACTCGATGGTATTCGCTGCGCGCGGTCTGCTCGGCGAACTCACCCGACCATTTGGAAACCACCACCGTTGCCACGCTGTTACCGATGGTATTGCACGTCGCGATGGCCATGGACATAAACCGGTAGACCCCGAACAGCAGCGCCAGGCCCTCGGCGGGCAGCACACCGATGGCAGTCACTGTGGCGGCAAATACCACAAAGCTGCCACCGGACACTGCCGCTGCGCCCTTGGAGGTCACCAGCATGATGGCGATGATACCCAGCTGTTGCTCCCAGCTCAGCGGTACGCCGTAAGCGTTGGCGATAAACAGCACACACAACGACATGTAGATCGACGTGCCGTCCAGATTGAACGCATAACCGGTGGGCAGCACCAGACCGACGCTCTGTTTCGAGCAGCCGAACCTCTCCAGTTTTTGCAACAGACGCGGCAAGGCGCTTTCCGAAGACGCAGTACCCAGCACAATGAAGATTTCATCCTTGATGTACTTGAGGAAACGCCACAGGCTGAACCCCGAAAGACGGCAGACAATCCCCAGTACGACAAAGATAAAAAATGCGATGCACAGGTAAAACATCAACACCAGATTGGCCAGCGACATGAGTACCGCAGTGCCGTTGCTGCCGACTGCATAGGCCACCGAACCGAACGCACCCAGTGGTGCAAACTTCATGATCAGGTTGATGAACTCGAAAAAGCACTCGGAAATCCGGTTCAGGCCATCTTCGATCACCGCTCGACGCTCCTCCTTGAGTGCCAGCAAGGCAAAGCCGAAGAGTACGGAAATCACCAATACCTGTAACAGTTGCCCACCTGCGAACGCACCGACAAAATTGTCGGGAAAAATGCCGTAAATGAAGTCCATGGTCGACGCAGGCGCATGCCCTTTGGCAACCGCCGCAGCCGATGCCGCAGCGGTTGCGCTGCTGGGGTGTGCGTCATGCATGCCCGAGCCGATCTGCAGCAGATTGCCCCACAGCAGACCGATTGCCAGAGCGATGGTCGACACCACTTCGAAATAGATCAATGCGCGCAACCCGACCTTGCCGACACGCTTGATATCACCCGCCGAGGCGATACCGTGCACCACGGTGAAAAACACCAGCGGCGCAACGGCGGTCTTGATCAACTTGAGAAAGATATCGCCAAGGATCTTGAACTTGGCGGCCAGCTCAGGCGCGATAAAGCCAAAGGCGATACCCAACAGCATGGCGGCGACTACCTGAAAAGTCAGGTCCCTGTAGAAAGGTTTTTTGCTGGATGAAGACATGTCTGCGATCTCGTTGTTGTTATTAAGAGCGGCTGCAGGACTGTTGGCCCCGGGCATGACCCGGAGCCAGATGACTCAACGCTGCACAGCACCCGGACGAGCCAGAGCGATGTCCACCATTTGCGGAGCAAGGCCAAGGTAATTGGCCGGGTCGGTCAGGCGCTTGAGCTCTTCGATGTCCAGTTGCGCAGTGGCCTCGCCTTGCGCGAGCAGCGCATCCAGCAGACTGACGCGTTGATCGTTGGCCATGCGGCAGGCGGCATACACCACGTCGTGGGCAACCTGGCGGCCGAGCGCTGGGGCCAGCCCCATCATCACGGCTTCGGCGACGATCAGGCCCTGTGTCATGCCCAGATTTTCACGCATCCGCTCAGTACGCACTTCCAGCCCGGCCAACATGAATTTCGCCTGCCCCAAAGAAGCTGCGCTGAGGGCGAAGGCCTCGGGGATGGCAATCCACTCGGCCTGCCACGGGCCTGTGGAACGCTCGAAATCCTGGATCATGGCATCCAGCATCAGCCCTGCGTGCTGGCGTACCCCCTTGGCGGCGGCATACATCAGTTCACAGGAAATAGGGTTGCGTTTCTGCGGCATGGTGCTGCTGGCACCACGCCCCTTGACGAAAGGCTCATACACTTCACCCAGCTCGCTGGTCATCATCATCATGACGTCCAGCGCGACCTTGCCGAGTGAGCCGGTGACCAGTCCGAGAAAGTTGAGTGTTTCCGCAAGGCCGTCACGCGCCACGTGCCAGGTCGCCTGCGGCACGCCAAGCTGCAATTCGTCCATCAACGCTTCCTGCACGTCCAGCCCCCTGTCGCCCAATGAAGCGAGCGTGCCCGCCGCCCCGGCAAACTGACCCACTTCAACACGCGGGCGTAATTGCACCAGACGTTCGGCATGGCGATCGAACATGCTCAGCCATACGGCGCACTTGTAACCGAAAGTGATCGGCAGCGCATGCTGCAGGTGGGTGCGCCCCGCCATCGGTGTGTCGCGATAACGCAATGCAAGGTCGGCAAGCAGGCCGCGCACGGCCTGAATATCACGTTCGACAATGATCAACGCAGCACGCACCTGCAACGCAACGGCGGTGTCCATGATGTCCTGAGTGGTCGCGCCCCAATGCACATAACGGCCAGCCTCGCCGCAGGTTTTTGACAACTGCTCGACCAGCGGCAGGATGGGGTAACCGACGATCTCGGTTTCGTGCTGCATCAGCGCCAGATCAAGCGATTCATAGGTGGCCAGTGCAGCGATCTGTTCGGCGGCGGCAGCCGGAATTACCCCGCAACGGGCTTCGGCACGAGCCAGCGCCACCTCGACTTCGATGTAACGTTCAATGAGGGATTTATCGGAAAACACAGCGCGCATTTCGG
The DNA here is from genome assembly GCF_001400735.1 of Pseudomonas caricapapayae. Lineage (GTDB taxonomy): Bacteria > Pseudomonadota > Gammaproteobacteria > Pseudomonadales > Pseudomonadaceae > Aquipseudomonas > Aquipseudomonas caricapapayae. The sequence continues at coordinate 43,835 of NZ_LJPW01000064.1, read as the reverse complement.
CAGTGCCGAACATGTCGCGAAACATCGCGGAGTCAAAAACGGTGCTGGACATGGGCGTAGTCCTGAATATGTTGTTATTGATCGTACATATTTAATATGTACGTACATAATTTTTACGCCCGCACTGATACACTGTCAACTCGCTTAATCGACAGAGCTGACAGAAGGCATGAACGAAACACGTTACGCAGTGGTTGCCAAAGATCTGATCGAGGCCATTGCCAGCGGTCGCTACCCGGTTGGCTCACTGCTGCCGACCGAGTTCGAGCTGTGCGAGCTGTATGCCGTCAGTCGCCACACCGTGCGTGCCGCAATCACCCAGTTACAGACTCAGGGCCTGGTATCGCGACGCAAGCGTGTCGGCACCCGGGTCGAGTCCGCGTCGCCCAGAGGCGGATATTCACAATCGCTGGCGACCGTCGCAGATCTGGCGCATCTGGCTGAAACCCAGGTGCGCAGCATCCGCAATGTCCGCCACTTCGTCGCGGACATTGCCGAAGCTCGTCGGCTGGGGTTGATACCGGGAGAGCATTACTTTTGCGTATCAAGCATTCGGGTCGACTGCGAGAACGTGCTCGCGCCCCTGTGCTGGACGGACGTGTACGCCCAGGATAGCTATAGCGAGGTCATTGAGCTGGCGCGCGAGCAACCCGGTGAGCTGATCGCCGCGCTGATCGAACAGCATTTCGGTCGCCATATCGAGGTGATCGACCAACAAGTGCGCGCCGTACTGTTGACGAGCGAAATCGCCAAAAGCCTGAACGCCGAAACAGGTTCGCCGGGGCTGAAAATTCTGCGTCAGTATCGTGATGACACTGGCGGGGTGATGGTTGTGTCAGAAACGGTTCATCCCGAGGACCGCTTTACACTGGTCACACAGATGAAACGCGAGAAGGCCGTGAATCCAGTATGAAGTCAAGGCGCTGGTGGGTGGGGCCAGCGCCTCGTCGGTCAGCGACGTTTCAGCCGGTCGATGATCACCGCCAGCAACAGGATCGTGCCGCGAATCACGTACTGGTAGAAGGTGTCGATGTTCTTCAGATTCATCGCATTCTCGATAATCGCGAGGATCAGGACCCCTGCGATCACATGGCGGATCATGCCGATGCCGCCGCTGAGCGAAACGCCACCCAATACGCAGGCTGAAATAATAGTCAGTTCGAACCCCTGACCAATCATCGGCTGACCCGAGGTCATGCGTGAAGCCAGAACCACGCCAGCCAGTGCACCTACGAGGCCGTGGACGGCGAAGATGATGATCTTGGTGCGATCAACATGCACACCGGCCAGCAACGCAGCTTCCTGGTTGCCGCCGATGGCCATGGTGTTACGCCCATAGGTGGTGTAGTTGAGCAGCCAGCCAAAGAACATGAAGCAGACAATGGTGATCAGGATCGGCACTGGCACACCGTATATCTGGCCATTGCCGAAGACGAAGAAGTCCTCGTTGTATACACCGACCGCCTTGCCGTTGGAGAAGATGTACGCCAGACCACGCACGATCTGCATCGTCGCAAGGGTGGTGATCAACGCATTGATACGCAATTTGGCAATCACGATGCCGTTAATCAGACCAACCACCAGCCCCAGCGCCAAGGCGGCGGAAACCCCCAGAAACACGCTGTCGGTATCGCGGATGACGATACCGGCGATGACTCCGGAGCAGGCCAGTACCGAACCGACCGACAGGTCGAAGTGCCCGGACGCCAGGCAAAACAGCATGGTGCAGGCGGCAATACCCACGGTGGAAATCGCAAGGCCGAGACCCCGCATGTTCAGCGGTGACATGAAGTTGTCGATGAACACGGCACACAGCAGGAAGATTCCCACGGCGGCCAGTAGCATCACCCAGTCATCGGCAAAACGACGCAGGTTCATGCCCTGACGGGGAGCCTGCAGGCTGGATTCGGTAGACATACGTACCTCTTTTTTATTGTTCATGGTCAGGGGACCGGTTATCAGCCGCGCGTGCGTGGCAGAGCCAATTGCAGGAGTCGCGACTCGTCAGCCTCGTCGCGGTTGAGTTCACCGGTGATCGCACCTTCGCTCATCACCAGAATGCGGTCGGAAATACCCATGACTTCCATCAGATCACTGGACACCACGATGACCGCAATTCCGTCGGCAGCCAGGTTGTGAATGATCTCGTAGATTTCGGACTTGGCACCGACGTCAATCCCGCGGGTGGGCTCGTCCAGCAACAGGACTTTCATCGGCATCGACAGCCAGCGACCGAGAATCGCCTTCTGCTGATTGCCGCCGGACAGGAACATGATTTGCTGCTCGGGCGATGGGGTCTTGACGTTCATCGACTTGATCTGGCTGCGCGCGTTATCGCGCTCCCAGCGCCCCTGAATCAGGCAACCGAGGTTCACATGCCGGGGGCGTGCGCCGATGTTGATATTCTCCGCGACGCTGGACAGCGGCACGATACCTTCCTTCTTGCGGTCCTCTGGACACAACAGAATGCCTGCCTCGATCGAATCGCGCGGCGACTTGAGCGTCAGCGGTTTGCCGTCCAGTTGCAGAGTGCCCGCAGTGCTGCGGGTCAGCCCTGAAAGCAGGCGGAACAGCTCGGTACGTCCCGCACCGACCAGACCGAAGAAGCCCAGTACCTCGCCCTTCTGCACGGCAAAGGTGACAGGCTCGTGCAGACCTGGCCCCAACAGGCCGGTTACACGCAGGCTCGGCCCTTGATGCTGACGCGGTCGATAGTTGTAGATGTCCTGAATATCGCGGCCGACCATGCAGGTCACCAGCCGGTCATGATCGAGATCGGCCATCTGCTCGAAAGTTTTTACAAAGCGACCGTCCTTGAACACCGTCACGGCATCGCAGACGCGAAAGATTTCTTCCATGCGATGGGACACGTAGAGAATCACCCGTCCCTCATCGCGCAACCGCACAATGATCGCCATCAGGCGGTCAATCTCGCGCGCCGACAGGCTGCTGGTGGGCTCGTCAAAAGCGATGACGTGTGCATTGCGGGACATGGCCTTGGCAATTTCCACCAATTGTCGCTGGCCCAGTGAAAGGTCGCCCAGACGAGTGCGCGGATCGATTTCGTCAGCCAGCCCTTTGAGCAGCTCGCCGGCCCGACGATACATCGCGCCGCGATTGATCAGGCCAAAACGATTGGGCATGTGCCCAAGCAGAAGGTTCTCGGCGACCGTCATCTCAGGCACCAGATGCAGCTCCTGATGAATCACCGCCACACCCGCCGCAATGCTCTCCGCGGTGGATTTGAACTGGTAGCTGTGCTCTCCGATCTGCAAGGTGCCACTGTTGGGCTGATAAGAGCCGCCGAGGATTTTCAGCAGCGTGGATTTACCGGCACCGTTCTCGCCCATCAAGGCGTGAACACTGCCGGGGCGCGCTTCGAAGCTGATGTCCGAAAGCGCCTTTACGCCGGGAAAGACCTTGCCGATGCCGTTGAAGCGCAAGGCACCGTTTATGGATGTTTGCTCGATAGCCTGTTGCATGAAACCAACCTCCTCGCACGTGCGAGGGGCCTGAAAATCAGGCCCCTCAGTCAACTCACTTCCACAGACCGATCTTGGTCAATACTTCCTGGAAGTTGGCGCGGGTGATCAGTGTCACGTCGTCCATAGCGGTATATTTAGGCGGTTCAACGCCCTCGGTGACCCACTTATACATATACAGCGCGGTGTTGTAGCCTTCCTTGTCCGGGCTTGGCAGCATCGAGCCAAAGAAGCCACTCTCTTTTTTCTTCAGCTCATCAATGGCATCGGTGCCGTTGATACCGATCCCGATGACGTTTTTCGCGCTGAAACCATTGCTCGCCGTCGCGCGTACGCCCCCCAGCACGGTGTTGTCGTTCATGCCCCCGATGATCAGGTTTTTGGCATCGCCCGGCAGTTTTGGCAGCGCCGAGTTGGTGGCGTCCATGCTGCCTGGTACATCAAGGGTTTTCTGCGCGGTGAACAGGATGTGATCTTTCGGCAAACCGGCCTCTTCCAGCGCTTTCACAGAACCATCAGTGCGTTTCTTACCGGTGTCCAGCTCGTTGTAAGTGTTGATGATCGCGTAGGTGCCTTTCCACCCGCCCTCATCCCACTTGCGATTCTTCGCTTCGGTGGCCATCGCGGCACCTTGCTTCTGGCCCACTTCAAAGGCTGCCATGCCAAGATATGGCACGTCCTCCATGAAGTTGCCTTTGGCGTCGACAAAACGATCGTCCACGGCCATGACCTTCAGGTTGTTAGCTTTGGCCTTGGCCACAATCGCAGGGCCGAGAGACACGTCAGGCGGGCAGATCACAAAGCCCTTGGCACCGTTGGCGGCCAGGCTGTCGATAGCGGAAAGGGTTTTTTCACCGTCTGGCACGGCGATCTTGAGCACAGTAAAACCATGCTCCTTGCCTGCCTTTTCAGCAAACGCCCACTCGGTCTGGAACCATGGTTCTTCAGCCTGCTTGACCAGAAAGCCGATTTTGACTTCTTCAGCAGCGGAGGTGATGCCACTCATGCCCAGGATGGCGGTAGTGACGGCGGCACAGCACAGGGAACGAATCCCGTGACGACTCAACATAGCTAACTCCTTATTTTTATTGAATAGCTACAGCGACCAGCGAGGTGGCGGTTGCAAACGCGAAAGCGTCCGAAAACCGATTAAATAGTCATACCATATAATGAATGACCGCTATGTAACCGAATGTCACTCTGGATCTGCCGCCGCCCTATCCGCTTCCGTAAAGCACGTCGACACTCTGATTTTCTCAACCGGCAAAGCGCCGACAAGGCATTCCAGTCACGCCGACGTGCGCCATCAGTAGCGAGCCGTCGAACTGACCATGGGCATCGGCAGGTGCGGCACTGGTGACGTACAGCGTCTCCAGGTCAGGACCGCCGAACACACAACTGGTGGGATGGCTGACGGGCAGTTCGACAATCCGGTCAACGCCGCCGTCGGGGGCAAAACGGATCAGGCAGCTGCCGTCCCAGCGTGCGTTCCAGACATACCCTTCGGCATCCATCGCCGAGCCGTCAGGCGAGCCTCGATCGTGTTTTGCCGCCCATACCTTGCGTGCCCCCAAAGCACCGTCTGCGAGCACCGGATAACGATAAATGACGTCGTCGAGAGTGTCGGCGCTGTACAGCACGCTACCGTCCGTGTTCCAGAGCAGTGTGTTGACGATGCCCTGCCCGTCCAGCAAGCGCGTCACGCGAGCATCAGGGTCGACGCGGAACAGCCCACCCGAACGGCGAACCAGGGGCACGTCGTCACCTTCGGCATCGATATTGTTCTGCATGCTGCCCAGCCACAGTCGACCACTTGCATCACAACGAGCCTCATTGGCTCGATTGCCGGGGGTCGGGTCTGCCACACAGAACAGCGCCAACGAAGTCTTTTCGGATTGCAGATCAAGACGATAGACACCGCTGGCCAGTGTCACCAGCGCGTCGCCCTTCCCGGTTGGAATGAAAGCAGAGACCGGCTCGGGCATGCGCCATTGGCGATACGCTCCGGCAACCAGCCGACAGACCAGAAAACCGGCAATATCGACCCAATACAGACCCTGCGTCTCGGCATCCCAGAAGGAGCCCTCGGCCAGCTTGAAACGGTGCTCGGAAACGGGCAGCCAGTTCATGAAAAATGTCCTTTGTTATTGTTGTAAAGGCACTTTCGGATATTTGTGTCACCGTCTTGTCCAACCTGCGTGCCCGATCGACGTGCCACACAGGCATCCGTCGGATCAAACAGCGCTGAAGCCGGACGGCAGTGACGCTGCCACTACTAAATAGTATTACAATTTATTTTTCAAGTGGCATTTTATAGGCTATAAATCCATGCATCGGCTTGAATCCGACCAAATAGTCTTACCAATAAAAATAAAAGCAGGCAGATCAGATGAAAACACATGCTCTCCTCAGCACCCTCGGACTGTCCTTGATGATCAGCACCTTGACTGCACAGGCCGCTGCGCTCTCCAGCGAACACAGCCACTTCGGCCAACTGCCCGACGGCACCGCCGTCGAGAAATACACCCTGCGCAATAGCCATGGCGTGCAGGCCAGCATCATCACCTATGGCGCAACGTTGCAATCGCTGCTGGTGCCTGACAAGGCCGGCAAGGTCGAGGACATCGTGCTGGGCTTCGACGATGTTCAGGGCTACCAGAATAACGGCACAGTTTATTTCGGCGCGACCATCGGCCATTTCGGCAACCGGTTGGCGGGCGGCAAATTCAGTCTGGATGGCAAGACCTATCAGGTCCCGCTCAATGACAAGACCAACGCCCTGCACGGCGGTACTCAGGGTTTCGACAAGAGATTGTGGAAGGCCGAAGAAACCAAAACCGGCGATTCGGTCGGCGTAAAACTGACCTACCTGTCGCCGGATGGAGAGATGGGTTTTCCGGGTACATTGAAGACCGAAGTCACTTACAGCCTGAACGAGAAAAACGAGCTGAAGATCGACTACCGCGCCACCACCGACAAGCCGACGGTGTTAAACCTGACCAACCACAGTTACTTCAATCTGGCAGGTGCAGGCAGTGGCGATGTTCTCGAGCAGGTCGCTACGCTGCACGCTTCGCACTACACCCCGGTGAACGACAAGCTGATACCAACCGGTGAACTGCCTGCCGTCGCGGGCACACCGATGGACTTCCTCAAGCCCACTGCATTCGGCAAGCACATCAAGGACGATCATCAGCAATTGAAATATGCCGAACCCAAACAGGGCGGCTTTGACTTCAACTGGGTACTCGACAGCAAGGGTGATCTGAAGAAGCTGGCTGCGGAGGTCAGCGATCCGCAATCGGGCCGCAAACTGCAGTTATTCACCACAGAGCCAGGCGTACAGCTGTACACCGGCAATTTCCTGGATGGCAGCATTCACGGCAAAGCGGGCAAGGTCTACCCGCACTGGGGTGCGTTCACCCTGGAAACCCAGCACTATCCCGATGCGCCCAACCAGCCGAAATTCCCCAGCACACGGCTGGATCCCGGCAAGGTCTACACCCAGACAACCGTGTTCAAGTTCCTCAACAACTGATGCGTAGTGCCGCCCGGCCTCGGATACTCAAGAGCCGGGCGACTCACAAGCTTACTGGTTGCGCTTCATTGCCGTCGTCAACGTATCCACGTTGTAGCGGAACATCTTCGCGTAGGTTGGCGCAGGGCCGTCTGCTGGCGACAAGGATTCTACGTACAACTCACCACCCGGCTGCGCGCCACTGGCTTCGGCAATCTGCTTGACCAGTCGCGGGTCACTGGAGTTCTCGAAAAAGTAGGCACTGACATGCTCGGCCTTGATCTGACGGATCAGTTTCGAGACATCGGCTGCCGACGCTTCCGATTCGGTAGACAGGCCCAACGGCGACAGGAACGTCACACCGTAGGCATCGCCGAAGTAACCGAATGCGTCATGAGAGGTGAGGATCTTGCGCTTGGCGCTCGGAATCGAATGAATCTGATCGCGGGCGTAAATGTCCAGCTGCTGCAGCTCGACAATGTAGCGATCGCCGTTGGCCTGATACACGCTGGCGCCTTCGGGGTCGGCTTTCTTCAGCGCAGCAATAATGTTGCGCACGTAAATCACCCCATTGGCGGCGCTGTTCCAGGCGTGCGGGTCGACAATGCGCTTGCCATCCTCATCCATACTGCGGGTCTTGACGCCCTCAGAGAGCACCACCGGCTTGCCCTTGTAGCCTGACGCCTTGATGAGACGATCCATCCAGCCTTCCAGATGCAGGCCGCTGACAAACGCCAGATCGGCGTTTTTCAACGCCTGGGCGTCACTGGGCGTCGGCTCGTAGACATGCGGGTCGCCGTTCGGACCGATCAGCGATTTGACGTGAACACGGTCACCGCCGACGGTACTGACCATGTCGGCAATGACCGTGAACGACGCGACGGCTTCCAGCGGTTTGGCCTGGGCCAGGGTGGCAAATGCAGACAGCGCCAGTGCAGCTATGGAACTCAACACCATCAATCGTTTCATGACGTACCTTTTCAGTGAGCCAGGTGAGGTTTGGGAAACAGCCGACGCACGATGCCCGTGCGTCCGAACAACAGGGACAGGCCATAGAACGCGCTGGCGGTGAGCACGATGGCCGGCCCGGAGGCAACGCCAAGGTGGTAGGAAACGATCAGGCCAATCAGGCCCGACAACGTCGCCAGCAGCGTCGAAATCACCATCAGCCCACCTAACGAGTTGGTCCAGAAACGTGCGGCGGTTGCCGGCAGCATCATCATGCCCACCGCCATCAGGGTGCCCAGCGCCTGAAAACCTGCAACCAGGTTCAACACCACCAGCAGCAGAAATAAAACGTGGTACAGCGAACCACGACCGCCAACCGCCCGCAGGAAGCCCGGATCGAAGCACTCCAGCACCAGCGGTCGATAAATCACCGCCAATAGAATCAGCGTGAAGGACGCGATGCTGCCGACCATATAAATAGCCGTGTCATCAATGGCCAGGATCGTGCCGAACAGCACATGCAGCAGATCGACGCTGGAGCCGTGCAGCGAGACGATCATGACCCCGGCCGCCAGCGAGGTCAGGTAAAAGCTGGCAAAGCTGGCGTCTTCACGCAACGCGGTCAGTCGACTCACCAGTCCGGACAGCAAGGCCACTGCCAGACCGGCGATCAGTCCGCCAAACCCCATTGCGGGCAACGACAGACCGGCGAGCATAAACCCCACCGCAGCCCCCGGCAGCACCGCATGGCTCATGGCATCCCCGACCAGACTCATGCGCCGCAGCATCAACAACACGCCCACCGGCCCCGAACCAACGCCCAACGCCAGGCACGCGACCAGTGCGCGGCGCATGAAGCCGAATTCGATAAACGGCTCGACGACCAGGCTGTAGAGCATCATCAGCGCACGTCCTCGGCATCGCACAGCATGGCATCAGGGCTCCAGTACTCGGCCATATTGCGTGCCTTGCGCAGGTTGGCGACGCTGAGCACCTGCGATGTCTCACCCCAGGCAATGGCCTCGCGGGCCATCAGCAGCGTCTGCGGAAAGTGCTGACGAACCTGTTCGATATCGTGCAGAACGGCAATTACCGTGCGCCCCTGCCCGTGCCAGGCGCGCACCAGTTCCAGAAGATCACGCGTAGTGCGTGCGTCGATGGCGGTGAACGGCTCGTCCAGCAGGATCACCGAAGCGTCCTGCAGCAACAGCCGGGCAAACAGCACCCGCTGGAACTGGCCGGATGACAACGATCCGACACTGCGTCCTTCAAACCCGTCCAGACCGACCGTGTGCAGTGCCTCTGCGGTGAGTCGCGCATGATTGCGTGTCAGGCTGCGAAACGGCCCGATGCTATGCCACGCCCCCATCGAAACAGTGTCGGCGACACTCAGCGGAAAGCTGCGATCAATTTCTGCAGCCTGAGGCAGATAGCCAATCGTCCGGGTTGCCAGGCGGCCCCGGTCGACATGCCCCTGAGCAGGCTTCATGGTGCCGGCGATGGCCTTGATCAGGGTCGATTTGCCCGCCCCGTTCGGCCCTACGATGGCCGTCAGGCTGCCCGCCTCAAAACGCCCGCTGATGTGATGCACCGCCGGCCGGCGCTCATACGCCACGGTGAGGTTTTCCAGAGCGATGGCGGCACTCATGGGATAGCCACCGACCAGCCGATGGCCAGCCAGAGCAATATCAGCATCGCCAGAGAAAACAGGACCCGTTTCCAGGCCGATTGGGCCAGCACGGAGCCTGCTATGGAAGCGCTTGCTCTTGAAGAGGTGGAAGAAGTCTTCACGCGAAAGTAACCTGCAACTATTTGTTACAGTATTACATACCAAGCCGATGAGTGTTATTAAATAACATTCATCCGTGAGCGCGCTTGTCCAGACAAGCCTTGAACCCGTGTTGCAGGTCGTTGATCAGTGCGCCGGCCCAGTGAATCTGTCCGGCGCACGACCTCCATGCTCCCGGCGAGCCGCTGCCGCTGATTGCGGTGAAAATGCCTGGCCCGAATAGGCGCGTGCCGGGTGAAAACGATGGTCTGCCACGCCTGCTGGATGTGACCTATTCCTTATGGATCAGGCCTAATACCCTGAAGGCCCATGAGCCGACAAGGACAAGCCCGGACTTATAACTCCGCCGTGCGGTACTTGTAGAGCTGCACCCGACTCTATACTGTACATGCAAACAGTAAAGGGGCACTTCATGCAGCTTATCGACAAGCTCAGCATTCTGGCGGACGCCGCCAAGTACGATGCGTCGTGCGCCAGCAGTGGAGCACCCAAACGCAGTTCGCAGGACAAGTCCGGGCTGGGCTCCACCAACGGCATGGGCATCTGCCATAGCTACACGCCCGATGGGCGTTGCGTGTCGCTGCTGAAAATCCTGCTGACCAATTTCTGTCTTTACGACTGCCAGTATTGCGTCAACCGCCGCTCCAGCGATGTGCCCCGCGCGCGCTTCACACCCGAAGAAGTGGTCACCCTCACCCTGGACTTCTATCGTCGAAATTGCGTGAGCGGGCTGTTTTTGAGTTCCGGAATCATTCGCTCTGCGGATTACACCATGGAGCAATTGGTCGAGGTCGCCCGGCTATTGCGCGAAGTGCATGAGTTTCGCGGCTATATCCACCTCAAGACTATTCCCGACGCCGATCCGGCGTTGATCGAAAAAGCCGGCCGCTATGCCGATCGTCTCAGCGTCAACATCGAGCTGCCGACCGACCTGAGTCTGCAGACCCTCGCCCCCGAAAAAGACGTGGCATCCATCAAGCAGGCCATGCAGACGATCTATACCGGCGAGCAGACAGTGCGCAACGAGCCGCGCTCGCCGCGCTTTGCCCCGGCCGGGCAAAGTACCCAAATGATTGTCGGTGCCGACGCGACCGACGACAGCACCATCCTGCACAGCGCACAATCGCTGTACAGCAATTTCAAACTGCGCCGGGTCTATTATTCGGCCTTCAGCCCGATTCCCAACAGTCCCGACAGCGTACCGCTGGCAGCGCCGCCTTTGATGCGCGAGCACCGGCTGTATCAAGCCGACTTCCTGCTGCGCGGCTATGGCTTTACCGCAGGTGAACTGCTCAGCGGCCCGGGCGATCTGGCGCTGGACATCGACCCCAAGCTGGCCTGGGCACTGGGCAACCGGCAGGTGTTCCCGCTGGACCTGAACAAGGCAGACGCGGCACTCATTGCCCGAGTGCCGGGCATCGGAATCCGAACCACTCAGCGGCTGGTCGAGTTGCGCAGACAGCGACGCATCCGCTACGAAGACCTTACCCGTATGCGCTGCATACTCGCCAAGGCGAAACCGTTCATCATTACCAGCGACTACCACCCGCCGCATGCGGAAACCACCAGTGAGTTTCTGCACCACCAACTGCGGGATCGGCCGCAGCCTCAACAAATGGGGCTGTGGGGATGATCTGCCTGGATTGCGACGACCTGTTCGGCACATGGCGGCAACAGGCACGCTGGCTGTTGAGCCATGAAATAGACCCCAGCCAGGTGAGCTGGAAATCACCGGACGCTGCCGACCTGTTTGGCAGCGAAGAAGAATACCCCAGCGAATCAGGGCCCTTTCAGGCGCGGGTTCCGCTGGAGTTGTTGCAGTTGCTGGAAAGCGCCTCGCGTTATAGAGGTGATCAGCGCTGGAGCCTGCTCTACGAGGTGCTGTGGCGCGTGACCCACGGTGACCGTACCGCCATGATGGCTGGCGACAAGCTTGGCAGTGAGCTGCATCGTCGCCTCAAGTCCGTCAGGCGCGAGGCGCATCACCTGCACGCGTTTCTGCGTTTTGTCGCGTTGCCGCCTGTCGATGAAGACGCAGCGATCATGCGTCCGCAATACGTGGCATGGCATGAGCCTGCTCACGATATTCTGCTCAGTGCCAGCGAGCACTTCATCGGCCGCATGGGCCAGCACCGCTGGATGATCGCCACGCCCCATGATGGCGTGTACTACGACGGCAAACAGTTGATTCACGAACGCCGCTGCCCCGAAGCGTGGCAAACCATGGCCCGGCAGGTCGAAGATCCGCACGGCGAATTATGGCTCACGTATTACAGCCACATCTTCAACCCGGCCCGCCTGAACCCCAAGGTCATGGAAGGCCACTTTCCTTCGCGCTTCTGGAAGAACCTGCCCGAAGGCCCTTTGATTCCTGCGCTCATTACCCAGGCGCGCACCGGCAAACAGCGGGATGGCCAGGCCAGCAATATCGCCGCCCGCCCTGGCAAAAAGATTGCCTTCAAGGATTGAGGGCACAAAAAGCTGGCCCGCAGCAGAGCGTCAAGAACGGTGGTGCTAGGCTTTCTAAATCGTCACCCGCCCCTCGATACAGGTGAGGGTCGATCCACCTACCCAGATATCCTCACCGGTTCGGTGGATGAATACTCGCCCCTTGCGCCCAAGCGCAGCGCCCTGACTGACGATGTAATGGTCCGGGGCCAGCCCCTCCTCCAGAAACCAGTGGGCAATACCAGCGTTCAGGCTGCCGGTCACCGGGTCTTCAGCCATGCCGTCGCCCGGTATAAATGCCCGTACTTCAAAGTGGGCTTCTTCGCCATCTACCGCAGGATCCCATGGCCCTATGACACCGATCTTGAGGCCGCTCAATTGCGCATAATCGGGTTGCAAAGCCAGAACACTGGCGCGATCTGCCAGCCTGAACGCAACCCAGCCAGGACCGTTGTCCACCCAGCGGGCACCGATAATATCGTCTGCGCCAAGCCCCATACCCAGACGAACCCGCTCGACAAGTTCAGCGTCTACAGCACCCGAACGCAGCAACGGCGGCGCAGTGAACGCCAGACCGGAGCCCTCACGGCGGATACGTACCAGACCGATGCCGCACTCCTGAATGATTTCTTCGCCGCCTGCCACACCGCCACTTTCCAGCCAGGCATGGCAGCTGCCCAGCGTTGGATGGCCAGCGAAAGGCAGTTCTCCCAGCGTGGTGAAAATACGCACGCGGTAGTCAGCTCGCGGGTCTGTCGGCTTGAGCAAAAATGTGGTTTCACTCAGGTTGGTCCAGCGTGCAAAAGCGGCCATCTGCTCATCGCTCAGGCCCTCCGCGCCAAGTACCACAGCCAGCGGGTTGCCGAGCAAAGGCTGATCGGTGAAGACGTCCAGTTGTTTGAAATCAAACGAGCGCATCAGGGCTTCCTGTCCGGGAATAAAAACCAAGATTGACACGCACCCTGCGGGGTGGACAACGGGAAATTGAACCATCGTCCGCGCTGGCCGCTCACAGCTGTTGCAGGCACAAGCAATATTCACACAGCACCTGCTGCCAATGTTCACACACCAGAGGCAGGCTACCCGAGGTTCATCCATGCTCGACAGTCCAACCCGACATGTGCTCGGCACGTTATGCCAGACAATGGCCGACAAGCCGTTTCTGGTTGTGACCGGTGCAGGCATCAGTACCGCATCCGGTATTCCGGACTACCGCGATAAGCAAGGCGTGCGGCGTGGCAAGCAGCCGATGATGTATCAGGAATTTGTCGGCAACCCCGCTGCACGTCAGCGCTACTGGGCGCGGGCGATGCTGGGCTGGCCGCGCATCTGCGCAGCTCAGCCCAATGCAGCACATCAGGCACTGGCTGCGCTTCAGGCCGATGATGTCATTACCGGCCTGATCACCCAGAACGTCGATGCGCTGCATACCAAGGCCGGAAGCCGGGACGTCGTCGAACTGCACGGCAGCCTGCACCGCGTGCTCTGCCTGGATTGCCAGCAGGGTAGCGACCGGGCAGCTATTCAGGAGCAGATGCTGGAGCACAATCCTTCTCTGGTCGGCGTTCATGCCATTCAGGCCCCCGATGGCGACACCCTGCTGGACCCGACGTTCGAGGCGGGTTTCAAGGTGCCGCGCTGTGCCTATTGTCATGGCGACAGGCTCAAGCCGGACGTCGTGTTTTTCGGTGAAAACGTCGCTGCACAGACCGCAGCCAAAGCAACGCTGAGCGTCGAGCAGGCTGAAGGCCTGCTGGTAGTCGGCACCTCACTGATGGCCTGGTCGGCGTTCCGCCTGTGCAAAGCGGTGGTCGAACAGGGCAAACCGGTCATCGCCATCAACCATGGCAAGACCCGGGCGGACGAACTGCTTGAAATGAAGATCGAGGCCTCCTGCGAGCAGGCACTGCCATGGATTGCCGAGCAGCTGGATGCCCGTTAAAACAACCCCAGTTGCCCGCCGATCAGCGTGCTGAAATCATCATCCACAAACGGCAGGATTGCGTCGGCCAGCGGTTGTAGCTGACGAGTCACGTAGTGATCGTAGTCGATCGGCGCATGACGGATCTCCAGAGGTTCCGGCCCGGCAGTGGTTACCACGTAGCTGATCCAGCCACCACTCTGATATTGCCGCGGACGCCCCTGCTGGTCGTTGTACTCGTCGGCAAGTCGTGCAGCGCGGACATGCGGCGGCACGTTGCGCTGGTAGTCATCCAGCTTGCGGCGCAAGCGCTTGCGGTAGATCAACAGATCATCCAGTTCGCCTGCAAGGGTGCGCTGCACGTAGTCACGCACATAATCCTGATAAGGCTGACGCTTGAAAATGCGCAGGTACAGTTCCTGCTGAAACTGCTGAGCCAGTGGCGACCAGTCGGTGCGGACGGTTTCCAGCCCCTTGTAAATCATCTCTTCGGAGCCGTCAGCGCGTGTTACCAAACCGGCATAACGCTTTTTGCTGCCCTCCTCCGCGCCGCGCACAGTGGGCATCAGAAACCGGCGAAAATGGGTTTCATATTGCAGTTCAAGGGCACTGTTCAAGCCATATTCAGTGTGCAGATGCTCGCGCCACCACTGGTTGACCTGCTGCACCAGCGTTTTGCCAATGTTTGCCGCCTCTTCCTGCCAGTGAGGACGGCCCAGCCAGACAAATGTCGAGTCGGTATCGCCGTAGATCACGGTATGCCCCTGCGCCTGGATAAGGTCGCGGGTCTTGAGCATGATTTCGTGCCCGCGCAAGGTGATCGACGAGGCCAGCCGCGGATCGAAAAATCGGCAACCGCTCGACCCCAGCACACCATAGAAGGCATTCATGATGATCTTCAGCGCCTGCGACAATGGCGCATTCCGCTCGCGCTTGGCGGCCTCCCGACCTTGCCATACGCGCTCGACAATCGCCGGCAGGCTATGGCGAGTGCGGGAAAAGCGTGCGCCGCGAAAGCCTGGTACCGACGTGCTGTCCTCCGGATGGCGCATGCCTTCGATCAATCCCACCGGATCAATCAGAAAGGTGCGAATGATCGAGGGGTAAAGGCTTTTGTAGTCCAGCACCAGCACTGATTCATACAGCCCCGGCCGAGAATCCATCACAAAACCGCCGGGACTGGCCTCCGGCAAGCGCTCGCCCAGATTGGGCGCAACGAAGCCCTGACGATGCATCAGCGGGATATACAGGTGACAGAAGGCCGCGACCGAACCACCGCTACGGTCGGCGGGAAGGCCCGTTACGGTGGCACGCTCGAGCAGAAAAGTCAGTAACTGGGTCTTGGCGAAGATCCGCGTCACCAGCTCGCAGTCCTTGATGTTGTAACGCGCCAGCGCAGGCTTGTCCTCAGCGAACATGCGGTTGATTTCGTCCATGCGCTGATAAGGCGTATCAATGGCCTTGCCCTCACCCTGCAGCGTCTGCGACACGTATTCGAGGCTGAACGACGGAAAGCTCCAGGTCGCCGAACGTAATGCCTCGATGCCGTCGATGATCAGCCGCCCGCTGACCTCGGCAAAAAAGTGGTTGTTGCGGCTGCCATGCTCACGCCAGCCCATCGTTTCACCGCCACGCCCGAGCCGCAACGGCACGTTCAGGCGCTGTGCATGCTCATGCAGCACGCGCAGATCGAACTGCACAACGTTCCAGCCGATTATCGCGTCAGGATCGTGCCGCGCCAGCCAGTCATTCAGACGTTCCAGCAACTGTGCGCGGGTTTCGCAATAATCCAGCTGAAAATCCAGCGCCCCGTCGCCGCCGTTAGCGGGGCCCAGCATGTAGACCTGACGCTGACCACAGCCTTCCAGCGCAATGGAATACAGCTCGCCACGCGCGGTGGTTTCGATATCCAGAGACACCAGCTTGAGGCTGGGACGGTACTCGGGAGCTGGTCTGATCTGGGCATCGCAGATCAAGCCCACGGCATCTGGCGTGCCACTGAACTGCACCGGCGCAGTGATGAAGCGCTCCATCAGGTAGCGTTCGGGCGGTCGAATGTCTGCTTCGTAAACGTCTACATTGCCTCGGCGCAAAAGTTTCTCGACGTTCATCAGCTGGCGGTGCTGCTGGCAATACACCCCGAGCACCGGGCGATGGCGAAAGTCGCAAAGCTCCAGCGGGCGCAACTCCACACCACGCTCGGCACGCAGCAACGACCGGGCGCGCTCGCCCTGCTCGGCGGGAATAAAGGCGACAGAGGGCTGACAAGGCAGGCGGATATGGCGAGGCCCCTGATCGGTGGCCAACCAGAAGTCGACCTCGGTCCCGGCAGGCGTATCTTGCCAGTGCCGACTCAGGATAAAGCCCTGCTGTACATCCAACGCTGTTACCTCGACCGCATGGTTAAACGGATGATTCTACTTGGCTATGGGGTTAAAGGCGCGCATGGGCGACGAATTCGAGGCATATTCCGGGCACGGATAATTGATTCCTCCTATTCCCTTGATCTTTATTTACTTCTTGATCGATTCTGCGCGCTGCACGATTCTGTAGTGCCCCTGAAAATGCACTACAGTCTTTCAGGTCCCGATCACGGAGAGCACCATGAAAACCGTCGCCCAGCTATTGAAGTTGAAAGACCTGCAAAACCAGCATGTGCATACCATCGGCCCGGATCAGATGGTCCTCGATGCGCTCAGGCTGATGGCGGAAAAGAACATCGGTGCATTACCGGTGGTCGAGGGCAACCTGGTGGTCGGTGTCGTCAGCGAACGCGACTATGCGCGCAAGGTCATCCTCAAGGGGCGCTCGTCGGTGGGCACGCCGGTGAGGGACATCATGAGCAGTAAAGTCATTACCGTCGACTCGCAACAGAGCGTTGAAGCCTGTATGGGGATCATGACCGACAGCCATCTGCGCCACCTGCCGGTCGTAGAAGGCGGCCAGCTGCTGGGCCTGCTGTCGATTGGCGACCTGGTCAAGGAAGCCATTGCCGAACAGGCCAGCCTGATACAGCAGCTCGAGCAGTATATTCGCGGCGAGTGACCTGAACGATGCGTCGGGCGCAGCGCGCGATTGCCGCACGCTGCGCAGGTCATTCAGTCATCCAGCGTCTTGCCAGGTGCCCCACCCTTGACCGGCTTGCCCGGTTTCTCGGCTGGCGCAGGCTTGGCCTCCGGCTCCGGTGGTGGCGCAGATGCCTCTTTCTCGCGCATCGGCATCTGGTCAATAGTGGCAAAGATCTCTTTGGGGTCTATTGACTCTGACTTGCCGATGGTCTTATCAATCTTCTTCTCACCGTCCTTGCCCACCAGAATGACCTTGGTGCCTACCCCGGCACCCAGTTTCAACTCACGAATCAAGGCCATGGTCGACTGGGGGTCCATGCTCTTGCCGTTTCGTTCGCCGATAGTGTTGACCACCGTGAAAAGCACCATATTGCGCTGCGCAAAGGCTTCGCGATTGGCAGGCTCGTCCAGCGCTTTCTTGAGGCTGACCAAAGCCGGATCGACCGGGCTGGGCGCTATGACGATCAAGGGGCGCGACTTTCCGCGCTCCTGCGCCAGAGGGTTGTCGCTGTCAGCGGCAAGCGCTGTACCGGCAGCGACAAGCAGGGTGGCAAGGGTCAGGGACCGGATTAACATGGTGGGCTCCTTTCAAATCCATTGGGTAGCCATCGCGTGCAGACAGACACGATGCTGCTCTGTTCTACCGCATATGGGTCATCCCGGTACAGCCCGATGTAGTCCTTTTCCTTAATCCCTTGCTTCAGCCAGCCCGTTCAAGCGACTGGTAACAGGCACTGTCGAGGCTTGCCAGCAGGCGTTCAACGATCTGTTCTGCCTCTGCAGCGTCGAGCACCAGAGGTGGCAAAAGGCGGATGACCTTGCCCCGGGTGACGTTGATCAGCAAGCCGTGCTCTTCAGCCGCAATGCGGGTCAACGCGGGTATCGCCTGGCGCAATTCGATACCGATCATCAGCCCCAGACCACGAATCTCCAGCACCTGCGGGTGAGCGCCAAGCACCTCGCGCAGCCTGTCAAGCAAGTGCCTGCCTTGCAAGGCTGCGTTTTCTACCAACGCCTGCCGCTCGATGATATCGACCACCGTACAACCGACCCGGCAGGCCAGCGGGTTGCCGCCGAAGGTGCTGCCGTGACTGCCGGGAGTGAACAGCTCCGCGGCTCTGCCGCGCGCCAGACAGGCACCGATCGGTATACCGTTGCCAAGCCCTTTGGCCAGGGTCATGACATCCGGCACGATACCTTCATGCTGAAAGGCAAACCACTTTCCGGTGCGCCCCATGCCGGTCTGAATTTCATCCAGCATCAGTAGCCAGTCGCGCCGCGTGCAGCGCTCTCTCAGTGCCTTGAGGTAGCCGCCTGGTGCCATCTGCGCGCCGCCCTCGCCCTGAATCGGCTCAACCAGTACGGCGGCGATCCGATGCCCGTGAGTCAGACAAACCTTATCGAACGCTGCCAGATCGCCAAATGGGACTTTGACGTAATCCCCCGGCAAGCTGCTGAAACCCAGGCGTACGGCCGGTCCGTCGCTGGCCGACAGCGTGCCCAGCGTGCGGCCGTGAAAGGCGTTTTCCATAACCACCACCAGCGGCCGCTCGATGTACTTGTGCCAGCCATGCAGGCGCGCCAGCTTGAGTGCAGTCTCGTTGGCCTCGGCACCTGAATTGTTGAAGAACACCCGGTCCAGCCCCGACAAACGGGTCAGCTTCTGCGCCAGGCGCTGCTGCCAGTCAATGGTGTAGAGATTGGAGGTGTGCAGCAGCAGACCCGCCTGATCACGAATTGCCTCGACCAGCAACGGATGCGAATGGCCGACGTTGGTCACCGCCACGCCCGCCACGGCATCCAGGTATTCGCGCCCGCTTTCATCCCACAGACGCGTACCCAGGCCACGCGTAAAACTCAGGGCCAGAGGTTGGTAAGTGCTCATCAGGCAGGCAGTGGTCATAGCGTGAAGCTCCTTGGGTATGTTTCGGTTTTTGCAGTATCGTTAACCACCCTTTATGGATAAACAGCAAAATACTTCAATCATTTTAAAGCAGGGCTTGATAATGGATCTGTTTCAGGCGATGCGTGTGTACGTAAAGGTCGTCGAGTCAGGCAGCCTGACGGCAGCGGCGCAGGCGTGTTCGATTTCCACCACTATGGTCGGTAACCACTTGCGGGCGCTGGAGCAGCGCCTGGGCGTCAGCCTCTTGCAGCGCACAACCCGGCGCCAGCGCCTGACAGAATTCGGCACTGCGTATTACGAGCGTTGTCTGGAGGTGCTGGGGCTGGTGGCCGAGTCCGAACAGCTGGCTGAACAGGCACATGGCGATCCCACCGGCACGCTGCGCATCACTGCACCGCTGACCTTCGGTTCCGAGGTGCTGGCCCCTGCCCTGGTCGAGTTCTCGCAACGCTTTCCCGACGTCAGGCTCGATCTGGTGCTGACCAACCAGCGACTGGACATGATCGATAATGGTTTCGACGTCGCCATTCGCCTGGGCAACATTCCCGAGTCCTCGCCACTCATTGCACGCCCCCTGCAGGACTACACCCTGACCATCTGCGCCGCGCCGGATTATCTGGCTCGCCACGGAGCACCGGCGCACCCCGAGGATCTTTGCGCACACAATTGCCTGGCATTTGCTTACCCGGCAGGAGACGAGTGGCGCACAGCGGGTACCCAATGGCGTATGACCGGGCCGAAAGGTGAAGTACTGGTGGACGTAAGTGGTTCGATGGTTGCCAACACGTCGGCCGGTCTTTATCAGGCGGCTCGTGCCGGAATGGGCGTCGTGATGCTCCCGGACGCGTTGGTTCAGAGAGACTTGCAGGAGGGCCGGCTGGTTGCACTGCTCCCGGACTACCATTTGCCCAGACGACCGATGAACCTGCTGTACGTGCAGGATCGTTATCGATTGCCCAAACTGAGAAGTTTCGTGGAGTTCGCGACGGGGCGCTGGGGACGGTAAAAGGTTTACCGCCGGGATGCGGTCAAAATCCACTCCGGTGCGCAGCGTTGGCCGCTGCACCGGAGTCTACCGGGGCTGATATCAGACCTTGAATCGGCTGACCAGACTTTGCAGATGCACGCCCAGACGAGCAAGCTCTACGCTCGACGCGGCAGTTTCTTCACTGGCAGATGCAGTCTGCTCGGAAATGTCACGCACATTCAACACACTGCGATTGATTTCTTCGGCGACCGCGCTCTGCTCTTCAGCGGCAGCGGCAATCTGGTGGTTCATCGTCTCGATCGTCGAAATCGCCTGGGTCATGTTATTGATCGAAGCGCCAGCATTGCGTGTCAGTTCTACACTGTTTTCAGTCAGCGCCTGACTGTTGTCCAGAATCGTGGCCACCTGCGTTGTACGGGTGTGCAAGCCGCTGATCAATGCCGCAATCTCTTCTGTAGACGTCTGCGTGCGCTGGGCAAGGCTTCTTACTTCGTCGGCCACCACCGCAAAGCCTCGGCCCGCCTCGCCCGCCCGCGCCGCTTCAATGGCCGCATTGAGCGCCAACAGGTTGGTCTGCTCGGCAACGGCCTTGATCACGTCGAGCACGCCACCGATCTTGTTGCTTTCGCTCTTGAGCTCGTCCATTGCAGACTTGGAGTGCTTGACTTCAGTGGCGAGCTTCTCGATCTGGGCAACTGCCTTGGAAACCACGCCGTCACCTTCGCGAGCTTCCTTCGAAGCATTGACTGCAGCATGCGACGCCTGCTCTGCATTGCGGGCAACCTCCTGAACCGTCGCAGACATCTCGTGCATTGCCGTGGCGACCTGATCGGTTTCGTTCTTCTGGCTGTTGACGCCGGCGCTGGTCTGTTCGGTGACGGCAGACAACTGTTCGGCGGCACTGGCGATTTGTGTCACGCCGTCGCGCAAACCGCCAATCAGCTCGCGCAGGTTGCCGGTCATGCGCAGCATGCTGCCTTGCAGCAGGCCCAGTTCATCCCTGCGAGTGACCGCCTGGTTGTGCGTCAAGTCACCGTCGGCGACACGCTCGGCCAGCTTCAGTGTTTCAAGCAGCGGGCCGACGATAAGGCGAGTAATGACCCACGCAGCCAAGGCGCTCATGATCAACGCTGCAACCAGCCAAACGGAGAGCAGGGTCTGCGCCTGGCCCACGTCTTCTATCCTCAGGTTGACCTGATTCGCGGACAGCTTGTCGGCGCTGTCGAACAGAATAGCGATATTTTTATTGATGCCCGCCTGAGCCTGCTCGATCTTTTCCTGTGCTGCCGAGAATTGATTCAAGGTGTTCTGATAACTGATCAGAGCGTCCACAAGGTGCTTGATCGTTGCTGACTGGCTATCGAAACCCTGCAGGTTTCTGGCGAAATTGATAACCGTATTCATCGAGGCCTCGGCCGGCGCACGGTTCTCTGCTTTCAAGGAATAGGTATAACCGCGCAGGTCGAAGCGCATTTTCTGAAACAACGTCATTGCCTGAATAATGGCGTCGCGCTGAGCGGCACTGCCGTCCTCGGACCTGGCAAAGGCGTTCAGCTTTTGCAAATCGTCAGCGGCTGCATCGGCATACTGACCAAACACTGCACGGGTCGCCTCGCGAGCGGCAGTTGCCTGCAGCAGGTTGTCGTAGTGGACACGGTAATCCTTCAAAGCTTCGGCAGACGCGTTTACCAACGGTGTATTCAGTGGCGAGTCGAAGACCTTCTGCGCGTACTTCACATGATTTTCGAGACTTTCAAGGGCTTTCAGCCAGTTGCTGGCTCGCTCGGCATCATAGTTGATCGTGTAGGCAAGACGGGCTATACGGACATCCCGGGTCAGCGTGCTCAGCTTGCCGATATCGGCAATCCGCTCGCTACGTTCGCTCAACGAACTGATACCCATCCAGCCTGTCAGTGCAATCAGCACTGTCAGCACAATGACCAAGGCAAACCCGAGCACAAGCTTGGACCTGACAGAAATATTGCTCAGCATAGTGTTCACCGTAAGTCGCTCTCGTCGGGCCGTCGTGGGAGGTTAATAAGAGGCTTATCCTTGCCATTGATACAACTCAGAGATGTCGGCAGCGCCACGTCAAACTTTAAAAGTTGGCGTCAATATTTATGCTCAAAAATAATCCGCGACCGGCCTGATAACCCCTGTGGCCTTTCAGGCGAGTCGGTTAGCATGGGCCGCTGCACACACATTGAGTATTTCGGAGAATTGCATGAGTTTGGAATTGACAGTTTCCAGCGGCGGCCTGACCACCGAGGAACGCTCTGCGATTGCCGAGATCGAGGCAACTACCAACGTTTTAAGGCTGGTCACCCGACTGACAGGCATGCGCTTCGCCGGTATTGCGAAGTTCACTGACGCAGACTGGATCGCCTGTTCTGTGTACGACCCGACTAATCTGGGTATCGAGGACGGGGACGTGTTCGAGCTGGAGACCACGCTCTGCAATGAGTTTTGCGTCAATCCGCACGCCTTGTTTGTACCGCAGATCAGTAAAAACGGCAGGTACGCGAATCTGCCGGTCGTGAAGCGGTACGCCATCGAGAGTTATGCGGGTGTACCGATCTATCTTCCGGACGGTCAGCTGTATGGCGCACTGTGCGCCCTGGATTCGAGCATGACGTTGTTTGACGACCCCGATCTGGCGGAAACGCTGACCCTGTTTGCCAGACTGATCGGGTGTATTTTCTTCGCCAACATTAGCGAGACCGATTAGCCAACGACATTGCTTGAAGCCGTTGAACAGCAGGCTTTATGCATGAAAAACGTTGCTTTTGCAGGAAAGCATGAAGCCGCTTGACTGATAATTCTCTTCTATCTGTGTGAAATTTCCGAGAAGGCTCAAGTCGGTTGCGTGAGGTGTATCGAGGATCTAAGGTGCGCCGTCGCTGCCCAATCAGCGGCCGGATTTAGCGATCCGAATCTCTATTCTCGACATCGCGTTTCATGCTGAACATGAACATCGCGTTATGGCGGCTGTGCGTCGGAGACCTTCGGGTCTGCCGGTGTGCGAAAGATTAGAGGCCGGTTCGCTAACCTTCGCACAGCTGCCACCTTCTCGTTTAGCGACTTGATCGGGGCTCTATGTTCGCTATGGAGCATTTAATCAATGGATCTGCCGTTCCCCCTTCTTCCCTGTACCGAAAAACACGAACCCGCCATATTTCTGCGCCACCGTTGCCTGTTGCGTGCCGTCGTCATGCACGCAGAAGCGTGGTTTCCGCTGGAAGACATTGCCCGCCTGATGGGCAAACGCCTGGACGAGCGCAACACTCGCAAGCTCGACGCCGACCAGCGCCGCACCGCGTGGTTACTGACCTACGGCGAATGGCAAAAATGCCTGCTGATCAGCGAGTCTGCAGTCTTCGCCCTGCTGATTCACCATTACATTCCGGAAAACCGCGCGTTGCGACGCTGGCTGACCCAAGACGTACTGCCTGCCCTGTGCGCTCGTCCGGTTGATACCCATATCGACTGTCCCGTTCACTGCCAGATGAACTGGCAGGGCACCACACTGGGCACCTTGAAATGGCGCGGAAATATCTGGGTGAAGTTGCGCGACATGCCGGAAATCGTCCAGGTACAGGTGCCAGACAAAAAAGAAGGCTGGCTGAAACGTTTGGGGTTGCTGCGCAAATGGGCCGCCTGAGCGCACCAAGCAGGCGCTGTACCAAAAGTGTCTGCGCTGGCAGACCTTTCGTACAGAGCCTTCGATTACTCTACGGTCGCATACATATGCACGGGCTCAAGCATCGCGCTGCTGAACTGGCTTTCATCGATTTGCGTACGCTGTCGCGGTGACACAGGTTTGGCCGGGCGCTCGCCGTCCAGTAAAACCTCGGCAGGCAGATCAATCCCGAAATGAGGGAAAGGCTCCTGGGCGACCCAGCCCCCGGCAGCCAGAACCAACAATAGAAACACACCCGCAATGGGCTCTTTAGGTCTGCACATTCTCGTTTCTCCAATCCGGCAAAACGATTTGGCTCACAATGAGCAACTCAGTATAAAAGCCAGGATGTCGTCCTTTTGTCGCGGCCGGCGGGCTACTCGAAAGGCTCTTCGCCCTGCAACTTGGTGCGGTGCATCATCCGTCCGCACTCAGGGTCGTAGGCTTCCGCACGGTGCATGGTGCCGGTGTTGTCCCATATCACCAGATCACCGACCTGCCACGCGTGGCTGTAACTGAACGCTTCGGCCGTGGCCCACTCGCGAAGGCCGACCAGAATCTGCGCGCTTTGCGCCAGGCCAACGCCGACGACTTGCTGCGCAGTGCATCCCAGAATCAGCGACTTGCGACCGGAGCGATGCCGCCAGACCAGCGGCAACTCCTTCTCGCCGATAGCCTGCATGGCCTTGAGCATCGCAAGGCCAGGCTCCGGATTGTAATAGAGTAACGATGCCCATGGCGCGTGAATTACTCTTAAGCTTTCGTAACGTTGTTTATCAGCGCTCGATAACGCCTCGTAAGCCGCATAGGTATTACAAAACCCGGTATTGCCGCCCCAACTGGCGGCCACCTTGCAGGACAGCAGCGACGCCAGGATGGGTGAATCGCTACTCGTGCCGTCGATATGCCAATAGAGCGAGCCTTTGAGAAACTCGGCACCTGCAGGGTTCTCTTTCACATCGAGGCTGATCTTGGTGATGTTCTGCCCATCGCTGGCTTCCGGGCAGAACGTGCCCAGCGTACGAGTAAAGGCAATCTGCTCCGTATCGGAAAAATGGATCTGCGGGAACACCAGCACACCCCGCTGCTCCAGCAGTTCTCGGATTTCCCCGGCGAATTGACCCGACAGCAGCTCTTGCTTGCTGTTGAAAACGCGCGCGCCAATACCTGGCTTTATGGATTCCTGTGACAGCTGGGCGACCGAAGTGGCTAACATGATGCGACCCTCTTCATAAGTGAACACAACGGTACACTTATGAAGAGGCGGAAGCAATAGCCTGTTTTGCAGAATGGCAAGCGGTGGGCAAAACCGAATATATTGTCTGACCCGTATGACGCGGGGCAGCTATGCCACAAGAATGCCCCTTTAACCTGAACGCCAAAACGCAATTCAAGGAACGAATCAACGTGCACGCCCCTGCCCCGCAAATTCTCATCCAGCGCATGGCCGAAATTCACCTCGAAGGTGTCACTGCACTCTATAACGAACCTGCGGTGTGCCGTCAGGTACTGCAAATGCCGTATCAGTCCATCGAAGTCTGGCGCAAACGCCTGGCTGCCAGTACCGAGCGACACGTGAAACTGGTCGCGCTCAATGGTAACGAAGTGATTGGCAGCATTGGTCTGGAGCAATATTCGCGCAGTCGGCAAAGCCATGTCGGCGCTATCGGCATGGGCGTCGCATCGGCCTGGCAGAGCAAAGGCATCGGCTCGAAGTTGCTGACCACAGCATTGGACATCGCAGACAACTGGATGAACCTGCGCCGGGTGGAATTGACCGTGTATGTCGACAACGAAGCAGCCCAGGGTCTGTACCGAAAATTCGGCTTCGAAACAGAGGGCCGGCTGCGCAACTACGCCGTGCGCGATGGCCTGTTCGTCGATGCCTTGAGCATGGCGCGGCTCAGATAAAACGTGTCCGTCAACACCGCTACTTGAGCGATGCGTTAAAGCGTGCAAGGATCAGGCATGAATCAATTTTCCCGAAACAACCGTCATCACCACCACAGCCCGCTTCAAGGTGCTGCGGTTGCTTGTGCTCATCGATTGGCCAGATATAGATCCACCTTCTGACCCATCAGTGAAACCGACCAAGGCGCTTATGGCGCCTTTTTTATTGCCTGAAAAAACCGGAGATCATCACCCATGACCATGCTACGCGGAACACGCATCGTGACCGGAACAGAAGCTGCAATCCTGCGTGACACAGAAAACCGTTTCCGGAGCTATCTTCATCGAAGCCGGAGCTGAGGAAGCGATAGTGCCGGCCTTATGGGGCCAGGACACTTTTATCGAAAAAGCCGGCGGCAGCGAAATCATCGGCCAGATGTGGGCTTTCGAGGACAAGGCCGGGCGCGCCTGTTGCCTGATACCCGAAGCCACGGCGCTGTTTCAGGAACGCAGCGAAGCACTACTGGACGGTCGTCGTGAGGCGCTGTTTTTCTACGTGGCACGCTGTTATCGCTACGAGCGCCCACAAGCCGGACGCTACCGCGAATTCACCCAGCTGGGGCTGGAAATCCTCGGCCCGTCACCGCAGCAGGCCTTGCAACGCAGCCAGGCCATCTGCACGGGTTTTCTTGACTCGCTAGGGCTGGACTATGAACTCAATACTGCCGTCAAACGCGGCCTGAGTTACTACCTGAACGGCAACGGCTTCGAGGTACGCTGCTCACGCCTGGGCGCACAGCAACAGGTGGTCGGCGGCGGAGCCTATCGAGAGGGGGCCGGGTTTGGCATCGGACTGGAGCGGCTGGTATTGGCGCTTGGATGCAGCCAATAACGACCATCCTGTAACTGGCCGTAGAGGCGCAGCGCGTTACACTGCGCTTCTAACTGCCCCAGACCCGAGGCCACCATATGAAAGTTGGCGTGATTTCCGACACCCACGGACTGCTCCGTCCTGAAGCCATCGCTGCGCTACAGGGCTGCGCACAGATCATCCATGCCGGTGACATCGGCAGCCAGGACATCGTCGAGCAACTGACCGCCATCGCCCCACTGCACATCGTGCGCGGCAACAACGACATGGATGCCGAGTGGGCAAAAAACATCGCCGATCACCTGCGTTTCGACATCGAGGGCTGGCAAGTCCTGCTGGTCCACGACATCGCCGACGTTCC
Source organism: Pseudomonas caricapapayae (assembly GCF_001400735.1). Classification (GTDB taxonomy): domain Bacteria; phylum Pseudomonadota; class Gammaproteobacteria; order Pseudomonadales; family Pseudomonadaceae; genus Aquipseudomonas; species Aquipseudomonas caricapapayae. The sequence goes on along the minus strand of NZ_LJPW01000064.1, from coordinate 16,967 downwards.
AGCGCTGCTGGATGACAGCGTGAAACTGGTCGTGACCGGCCACTCGCACAAACCCCTCATCGATTGGCGCGGCGATACGCTGTATCTGAATCCAGGCAGCGCCGGACGGCGGCGTTTCAAGCTGCCGGTAACGCTGGCGCTGCTTGAGGTGGGTCCAGATGCGATTGAGCCGAGTCTGGTTAAGCTGCTTGGTTGAAAGGTCAGGCCGGCGTCGAGCGCAAATGCCAACCTGAACGGCATCAAAGCTGCGCAGGCATGCGAAAATCGCGCAACGCACTCATATCGAACGGATTGGGTGCCCGCTGCCCCGACAGCAAATAGTTGGCGCGCATCCCCCCCACATCGGCTTTGAGCATTAGAACATCACGCCCCTTCACAGGCTCGGTCTGCATCAGGTCAATGAGGCGGAACAGCGACCATGGGCCGTTATTCTTTTCAATGCCTAAAGGCCGACCGACCATGCCTTCCATTACCAGACTTGCACGTCCATCTTCAGTATCGGCAGGCCATTTGAACAGCGTCGGCACGATGGGCCCGTGACGATACTCCAGGGACTGATCTCCCAACCGGAACTCGGCGCGACGCACACCTGGGTCGAGGGTGTGGGGTTCGAGGGTGAATTGAACCTGCGGCTCTGTCGTGCCGTGGCCAAAAAAACCTCTGCGAATTTTATAGACACCCGCCATTTGATCCAGATAGGCGCGACTCATCGGCAGACTATAGCCATCAATGGTGCGCAGTCGGTAACGACCGGGATCACCGCTGACAAAGGCCTTCAGGCAGCTATCGAAGAAGCGCTCTGCTACACCCTGAACACCGAAGAACTCACGAAAATCATTGAGCGCCACGTCACTGCTGCTATGCGCATGGAATGGATAACGTTTGGCGAGAGACTGTTCGTAGAAACTGTAAAGTTCGGCCTTGTAGCGTTGGTTGAGGTACTGGTGAGACTGATACAGCACAAAGCTCCACGTATCTTCAGCCAAACCGTTGAACCAGCCACCCAGAGGCTGTGGCAGAACCGCTGCGGCGTTGCGCAGGTTGCTCAGCGCGTCTCGCTGTCCGGACATACGTCCCATTGCCATCTCGTAGGCAGCCAGGTCAGGCTGACCGGAGCGGCCCAGAGCAGCCATCTGCATCTGTAACTCATTGATGGCGTTCAATGCCGTAACCAGATCAGCGGCAGGGCCTTTGTCGTCATCCAGCAAGCGGTGTAAAGGATCGAAGCGACGCTGTAGTGACTGCTTTGCGGTGGCGGGCAGATTGTCGGTAACCGCCTGCTGCAACGTCTCGCCAATCGCAGCAACCCGGGCGAGCGCTACAGGGTTCGATGCTGCCTCGTCAGCCTCGGCTCTCATAGTACCGAGACCGTCGGCGAGGACCGGGAAAAGAGTGTTGTCACGCACCTCGATCAGCAGCTGCAGCAAAGGCGAATGGGCTGCCGTCAGACCAGCCATCTGCACTGCGGCCTGACTGGGTCCTTCAAAGGGTTGCAACGAAACCCGGCCGATCGCTTCGGCCCAATGATCAGCGTAATCACGAAAGTACAACTTTTCCAGTTCGACCATCAGTGCGCGCAGATGATGTGCACTGTACTGTGCACGTTCACCCAGAACCCAGTTGTCACGCATGATTTCAGTCACCACGCCTGTGCCACGGGCAATGAAATATTGCTCGTAGCCTTGGCGAGTATAGAGTCCGGGAATTCGGTAGTCAGTACCGGCCAACTGTTTTACCTGAGGCCCGGTATGATGGGCCAGACTGTAGTCCGGAAGTACACGCGCTTTTTCACGCAGTACGCGATAAACCACATTGGCGAAGGATTCGTTACGCAGCACCTGCCGAGCCTGCGCCACTAATGCCTCGTTTACCGGGTAGGCAAAAGGCTGTGCAAGCAAACGCCCAAAATGCTGATTCAGTTGCTGCTGAGCCTGAGCATGACCTACATAACGAATTGACCAGTCAGCCGCAACCCGCTCCTGCAACGCAGACGTTACCCGATGTTCACGCTGAACCAGCATCAGGTAAGCGCGCAGGTTGTCCAGCAATTGCTCGCGATCCTGCAGACTGTCCATTATGCGGGCTTCGAACATCCGCGCCACTCGTGGCAGCAACTGGCCCTGCAACTCGGCATGATAAACGCGCAAAAGGACGTCGTTGGCAGGCTCGCCCTGATAAATGCCGCTGCGCTCATACGCAGCAACGTCATTAGTGTCCGGAAATACCTGAGAGGCCTGGTGAAGAGTGTTCAGGCTGTCGAGGATTGTCAGCAGATCATTCTCGGCGTTGAGCGATGAGCGTTGTTGCACCCACTGCTCACCCAGAAGACGAAGTTTTTCCAGCCTGTCGTGGTTGGCATTGAAACCGGTCGCCCATAACACACCGAATACAGATAAAACCAACAGCGCAGTACAATACACTGCCCTCTGACGCCACATAATCGTTCTGCGCGCTTCTTTATTGAGAACAGCAAGATCGGATTCAGGGAAAATCACATGTCGCAACAGATCATGAATGAACCTTGCGTTTCCAACCTGGAATTCAGTATCGCCCTCCCCGCCACTATATGCATTGTGCTGAGCAAGTTGCGGCGCCCGGGTCAGGTAGAACCCACGAAACTGACTGGCGCGCTGATAGCGATTTCCGGAGAAGGCGAGCTCTACAAATACACCCAGTCGGTGTGCGATGCCTCCAAGCAGATTAGGGAATTCAAGCATTTTGCCGCGCCGCTGGCTGTCTCGTTCCTGGTGAATGCGAGTGATGACCTGACTGCCAAGCCGTTGCAACAACGCCTCAAATTCCTGAAACAGAATATCGCTATCAGTGCCGCTTTGACCTTTTTGAAACGTGACTCCAAGGACCTGCTCACTGTCCTCACGGGACAGTTGATCAAAGAATTCATCGAAACCTGCTATCGAGTCAGCCTTGGTCAGCACGAGATAAATCGGCACATCAACGTGCAATTGCTGAAATGCTTCGTCCAGGCGCGCGCGCACATCTTCAGCAACTTTTTCCAGACGCCTGTCACGCTCGTCAAACAGGAATTCCACTGGCAATGTGACCAGCACGCCACTGAGCGGATGTGCGCGTTGACGGCCTCGTAATAATCCCAGAAGGGTCATCCAGGCGCCGCCGTCCACTTCTGGTACAGGCTGATCAAGATAACGGCCCGATGTGTCCAGTAAAATGGCCTGCTCGGTAAAATACCAGCCACAACTGAGAGTGCTGCGCGTATCGTGCGTCAACTTGCGCCCGCGCCTGTCGAGAGGGAAGTCGAGCCCGGAAAAATTCAGCAGGCTGGTCTTGCCGCTGTCCTGCGGGCCGATCAGTGCATACCAGGGCAGCTCGGTTCGGCTCCGGGCACTCAATTCGCCATACAGAGCAGAATCCTTGAGCACGCGCAAGGCATCCTTGAAACGACTGACCAGTTCCAGACGCTCTTTTTCTACGGCAACGGACTTACGCAAACGCTCTTGACCTTCCGGGCTGTCTTGGATCTTTTTTTTCTGTAAACCACTGCGCCAGTTGGTGAATACAACGCCCAGGCCCCAGATCAGAAACAACGCACTGATCGATACCAGGCGCGCAATCGGACTTGCCCAAAATCTTTTATCCGCCACCGCCAACAATGGACCGAGTACCCAGATACACGTGGCCAGTACACCTATCAACAACAGCGACCAGGCCCAAGTGCTGCACAGCAGCGTTATGAGTTTTTTGAACAGGATTTTCATTGCATCTCTCATTTCAGGACCGCAGCTCAAGCACTGCCCGACCCGCTGACTGATAGGGATTGAGCACGGCCTCACGCTGCTCGCCGAGCACCCAGGAAAATCCGGAATACAGCACGGCCAGGCTGATAACAGTGAACAGCACAACGAGCGACACAGGCACGATCCGCAGTCGCTCGGAAGCCGTGGATTGCTGACCCTGCCAGCGAGGCGAGAGTCTGTGGGACACGTCGCCTCTCACATGCCGTATCTGTCGATAGAGGCTGTCGCGGATGTCCTCCAGCTCATGGCCGTTAAGCCGATGAGAGCGGTATTTCCCTTCAAAACCGAGCGCCAGACACAGGTACATCAGCTCGAGCATTGGCAGATGCCTGAAGGGGTTGGCGGAAAGCTTTTCGAGGAGCTGAAAGAATTTTTCGCCGCCAAATGTTTCCTTGTGAAAGCGGCTCAGCAGACTGATCTTCGACCAGTCACTCGCACTGCCCCAAGGCGTGTTCAATACAGCTTCATCCACGACCGTACACAGCACGTAGCGTGCAGTCAGCAGCTGATCATTTTCTATTGCGTGGTGCCGCCCCTTGGCCTCGAACAGCTTGACCTGGTCCGATAGCTGTACGTTCAGCAGCGCAATATCGCCAACCTCTTCTGCTGCAGACAGCCTTGCCACCTGAGCCAGCAATTCGCTCGCAGCAGCAACCAGCGGATTGACATGGGTACTGACCCGCTTTTCGGATACCCGCCGGGTGTTGTTGATCAACCGCTCTTGCAGACCTTCGAAAAGATTCGCATCGTGGGTGCTTGTGAACGCGCTATGGACCGACCAGACACTGTCCGGGCCATCGGTCACGGCATGGTCTTCGCGACTGCTTTGTATGCCCATCACACTTCTCAATTTCGGATCGCCCAAAACTGCAACTCAAGTCCAGGAAACTCACCTGATACATGGAAAGCAAATCCCCCGGACTTATTGATTCCGGTCTGCTCCCGGTCATCGACATCAAGAATGAAATAGGTCTTTGCGGCATGAAACGGTATCTGCCGCGGAGCCGCAGCCAGCGGTCTCAGCCGCATACCAGGCAAATGCAGACCCACCAGTTCGCGAATACTTTCCACAGAACCCACCTTGAGGTGCGACGGCAATCGCAGACGCAACTCTTCGGCATCGCAATCTGCGCGAGCGGCAATGACAAATGAGGCATCGCACAGCAACTCACGATCAACCCGAGGCGACACCAGAACGCCATATTGCCTGGGCTGCAACTCGAGCTCTTGCGCGTGCTGCTCGATAACCATCGACAGCATCTGTCGAATGGCGAGCATTAAACGTTTGAACGTTGCGCCCTGATCACTGTGCTGATAATTACCCGCCAGTCGAGGTCGCCTGCTGTCATCACCGAACGTCGACAGCTCGCCCAAAAGAGACAACAGCGCACGGTACAGCTCCTCGGGGTGCACATGCGGGATATCGAGATAGTGTTGAAGCACCAACGCATTGCGATTGACCAGTTGCAGCATCATGAAATCCCCCATCTCAGCACCGCTCGCCTGGCCGTATGCGCCGATACGCTCTGCGATCACATCTCCTCGATGCTGTAGCAGACCCACAATTTCCTTGAGACACGACATCAAGTAGCGCGAACCACTGGCGCTGATGAAAGCAGGTGAAAATCCAGCGTCCAGCGTTATTGTCTTGTCAGGGCTGCAGATAAGGACACGACCCAGCTTGAGCAGGGTGTAGGCATGTTCTCCCTGCGGCTCTCCGAGCAACAGACGGAACTCCGGACGCGCGCAAAACACCGAGGTAGAACAGTCTGTTCCAGCATTCGAATCCAGGACATCAGCTGCGTAGGCTGTAAAGCGTGCGACCACCTCGGGCTGTTCGGGACTGCGTGCCTCGATGCAATTGCCCACCATTGCCGGGAGTGCTATGTAAACCGGCATATCTGAAGTGTTTGCAGGAATATCCAGTGCCAATGGAGTGTGACGCTCACGTATGTCGAACACGCTGCCATCCGGGAGAATGCCCGAGGCCTGAGCAAGTACGATCTGCCCCGAACCCAGAAATTGCGGATCAATTTCAAGGGTTGTAAACCCCCAGTTATAGGCTCCCGCCAACTGAGTACGAGTCCGTAATTGATGGTCGTAGTAACGATCATTATGTTGAAAGTGCTGCGGACGCAGCAGCATGCCTTCCTGCCAGATAACCTTGTGCGAATTCATGTCGGATTTCCTGCGTCATGCGGGGTGTCTGCCTGGTAAAAACCGGATTCACCCAGTACGAGAACGGCTCGATTCTGCTGTTTGGGGTGCACCTGAATCACCTGCCGCCATTGGGTTTCCGGCAGATTTCGATAGGCAGCCAGTACACCGATGTAATGACTGCTGTGATCCAGCTTCAGCTTCAGTTCAATACTGTCTCCGGGGAGAAGTTCAAACTCTTCGCTTGCAACCAGGTCCGGCCCGAGTACCCGATCAGTCCGCTGGTAAAGCGAAAAGAAATCCATATTCGCAAAGGTGACCGGACGCCTGAGCTCCAGCACCTTGAGAACAATGGGCGAGGGTCTGCCATTGACATCAGGATTAAGCTGATTGTCTGCATTCAGCCTGATATCCAGACGGGTTTGCGTTGAGTAAGGCGAAAGTGATGAACAACCGTTGAGCATGAGCAACAGTAGTAACAGCAGTGACCGATTGACTTGGCTCACGCAGATACTCATTGAAGTCATTCTTGTGAATCCTGATGGAGACCGCGACAGAACAGAACTGCTACTCATAGCTGCTCACGACCATCGAGTGGGGTGGCAGATGCGCGGCAACGCCCGAGATATCAGCGCGTAATGAGTCTGTTATCTCGCTTCGGTTGCGCAAGCTTTGTTGCAATCCATCCATTAATCTGGTGGGTTCCGGGCTGCCCAAGGCGCGATATTGGTCATCGCTGAACCTGAAATGGCCATTGCATCCCCCCACGCAAATCGCCGCAGCAAACATAAAAGGCACAGTGCGCCAACAATGAACGTTCATTGGAAAAAGTCTCCAGACAAGAAGTTAAGCAACGATGGTGATTCGGCGATTAATCAGGCCGTCCATGAGCGGCACCGATCTTCAGATGCGCCAGGCGATAAAGCAGGGTGCGCCGAGACACGCCTAGAGTGCGTGCCGCAAGACTCCGGTTGCCGTTGCTGTCGCGTAAACACTCAAGCAGGACGCCGCGCTCGAACTGCTCGATGCGTTCGCGTAACGAGAGGCCAGCCGAATGGCTTATTGATTGAGCCGGGATGGGAAAGTGTTCAGGTTTCAACTCTCCGTCTTCGCACAGCAATACTGCACGTTCGACGAACCCCTTCAACTGCCGAACGTTACCCGGGAAGGTGTATTCCGATAATGCACTCAACGCGGTTTGAGACCACTGCACCGGATCTCGCTGTGACTGCTGACAAGCGTTTTCGGAAAAATGCCGGGCCAATATTTCGATATCACCCACGCGTTGACGTAGCGGAGGGAGCTCAATAGGAAATTGCGCCAGACGATAGTAAAGGTCTTCACGAAAGCGTCCTTCTACAATCAGTTTCGGCAAATCACGATGAGTCGCCGCAATGATTCGCACATTTACCTTGCGAACCTTGTTGGCACCCAGCGGACGAATCTCGCCCTCCTGCAACACCCGCAAAAGCTTTGCTTGCAGCAGCATCGGCATATCGCCGATTTCGTCGAGTAACAGCGTGCCGCCATGAGCAACTTCGAACAGACCGGGCCGATCTCGATCAGCGCCGGTAAAGGCACCCTTGCAATAGCCAAACAGCTCGCTTTCCAGTAAAGCCTCGGGAAATGCAGCGCAATTCTGTACAACAAATGCGTTGGACCCACGAGGTCCGTGCTCGTGGATAGCACGAGACACAACCTCTTTGCCCGTTCCGGTCTCGCCAGTGAGCAATACTGTGCACGTGCTGTCGAGGATCTTGCTCAGAAGATGGATTGTTCGGCCCAAGGCAGCACTGCGCCCTGTAAGCCCATAGCGCTCTGACTGTGCGGAGCGTCTGCGCGAATGATGAATCGCGCCCGCAGGCTTGGCAGACAACTCCATGAGGGACAGTTGTGAAATGACGAATGAGCCCAGTGCCGCTAGTGATTCTGTGTAACCTTCCAGCTCTCCAGGATGACTGCTCACACATACCAACAGCCCAACGGGCACCTGTCCGCGATTGTGCAGCGGAATGCACAACAGTGATCTCCACTCCATCGCCCGGACAGGTAGAAAGCTGGTGACGTAAGGACTGCTGCTGATTTCCGGTACGCTGACCGCCCTGTTCTGAAGTAGACAGAATTGCAGCAACGGCTGATCCTGGTAGTCATCCGCAGGTGCTTTTCCCTCGCTTTGCTGGATAACGCTGTCAACGACTTCCGCTACCAGACAGAGGCTTTTGTGGTTAGCGTCGAACAGAAATAACTGACTTGCCTCGCAGTTGCTGAGTCTGACAGCAGACAGTGCGAAATCATGCCGCAGCGACTGGCTGTCGGCAGACTGCGCGAGAACCGAATAATGCGAAATCAAGGTTTGCGCATAATCTTGCGAGTTCTGTAGAGAATTGAACGACGAGGTCATTTTATTCGAACTCACAGACAATTGCGCCCGAGCTGCCGAGCGTCGCATGAACCCTGTAGACGGGATCACCACTGTTTATGGTGCTGAGCAATCGATCTGCTATCAACGGGGTCAATCGGGACTCGAGTAACTGATCGATAAGTCGGGCACCGCTGTCGCCTTGAGTGCAATGCTCAGCCAGATGACAAGCCAGATCAGGCGAGTAGCTGAAAGTCAGGCCCCTGGATTCAAGTTTCTCTCCGAGACGAATCAGCTTCAGCTCGACCAGTTCGCGAAGCGCTACTCCAGTGACGGGGTAATAGGGCACCACGCGCATCCTTGCCAGCAATGCCGGTTTGAAATGTGCGCTCAATATCGGCTTGAGTTGCATTGCCAGTTCTCTGGCATCCAGACACCTGTTCTCGTGGCAACTGGCATGGATCAAATCAGCGCCAAGGTTGGAGGTCATCAGAATGAGCGTGTTGCGAAAATTGATTTCCCGGCCCTCTCCGTCGTTGGCTACACCTTTATCGAAGATTTGATAAAAAAGGTTCATTACATCCGGGTCCGCCTTCTCCACTTCATCAAGCAGAATCACCGAGTAGGGCTTCTGTCGAACAGCATCAGTCAACATGCCTCCCTCGCCATAACCGACGTAGCCCGGCGGTGCTCCGATCAAACGGGAGACGGTGTGTTTTTCCTGAAACTCGGACATGTTGATCGTGGTCAGAAACCGCTCGCCGCCGTACAGCAGATCAGCCAGAACAATGGCCGTTTCAGTCTTGCCGACACCACTAGGGCCAACCAGAAGAAAGACTCCGGTGGGAGCACCCGGTGTGTTCAGACCGGCAGCCGATGCCCTTACCGATTGTTCAATGGTCTGCATCGCCTGCTCCTGTCCTCTGATGCGCAAACGCAGCGCTGAGGAGAAGCAGTCAATTCCTTCACTGTGCTCCTGAGCCAACCGCGACACCGGTATCCCCGTCCAGGCACTTACCACTTCTGCGATCAGCCTGGGACAGACTTCAAAACTCACCAGACGGTCATTGATCTTAGTATCGAACAGGGCCTTTCGAACCGTGGTCAACTCGAGCTCCAACGCGTGCGTGGATTGGGTGTCACTGCCCTCGCCGGCCTGCTGCACTGCCCTATCAGCCAGTTGACTGCGCAGACCAAGAAGCCGCTCGACAGCGACCCGTTCATCAGTCCACTTGCACTCCAGCGCAACTGTCTCGCTCTGAATCCGTGTCAGGTCAGAAGCAAGTGAATCCACTACATTGCTATCAACCGTGAGTCCGGCATCGGCATCACGCCGTATTGCCTCAAAATGCCTTCGTTGCCGAGCAAGCTCACCTCGCAAATGCTCAAGACGTTCAGGCACGGCAGCCAGACCGATTCGCACACGAGCGCAGGCTGTATCAAGCAGATCGACTGCCTTGTCCGGCAACTGACGCCCGGAGAGATAACGTGCCGAAAGGCGGGCTGCGGCAACTACAGCGTCATCGCGCAAATAGACACCATGGCTGCGTTCGTATAACGGGGCTATCCCGCGCAGAATGGTGATGGCCTGCTCTACTGTAGGTTCCAGTACGCGTATGGGTTGAAAACGACGCGCAAGCGCCGGATCTTTTTCAAAGTATCTTCTGTACTCGGCCCATGTCGTCGCAGCAATGGTTCGCAGCTCCCCTCGAGCCAATGCCGGCTTTAATAGATTGGCTGCATCTGATCCTCCAGCCTGCACACCGGCTCCGATGAGTGTATGGGCCTCATCAATGAACAGAATGACGGATCTGGACGAAGAACGTACCTCCTCAATGACACCCTTCAGGCGACGCTCGAATTCTCCTTTGATACTGGCGCCTGCCTGAAGCAACCCCATATCCAGAGACAGCAACTCGACATTCTTCAAAAGATCGGGGACTTCACCCTGCGCGATTTTCAGCGCCAGGCCTTCGACAACTGCGGTTTTGCCGACACCCGCCTCCCCCACCACAATCGGATTGTTCTTGCGTCTGCGAGCCAGGATATCGACCATCTGGCGCAGACAGTCATCACGGCACAGCACCGGATCAATCAGGCCTTCTCTGGCCTGCTGTGTCAGATTATGAGTGAAGCGTTCGAGAAACGAATCACCTTGATTCACCACTGGCTTCGCTACGTCCGTCACCTGCTCGGCGAGGGCGTAATCGCGGAAGCGTTCAATATTGATCTTTCTCAATAACGGCTGGTATGGACGGTCCGCATAGCGCAAAGGGTTACGCAGCAAGGCGAGAATCAGCGCAGCCTGGTCAATAATGTTTTTGCCCAAATCCAGATTGGAGATCAACAGCGCATCCTGGAGCCACTGCACAAGCTCGGCAGAAAAGACCGGGTTAAGGAGCGCATGGTGCTCGACTGGCGGACGGAGAAAGCCTGCAAATTCGTCAGGCGCAACATTGGCGTCCAGTAGCGCACATGCAAGCATTCCATCGGGCCGCTCCAACAGAGCAAGCAACAGATCCTCAACCAGAATCTTGCTGCTGCCTCTGTAAACGCAGCGCTCGGCGGTTCCCTCAAGTTCTTTGTGTGTTGGGCCATCAAGGGCTTTGACAAGTTGCTGCAGGTCTACATCGATCATGAATAGTCCTTATGAATCGGTCTGTTGAGCATCATCAGACCCAGGGCATGCTCTCGCCCGAGCCAACTGGTCCAGCCCAGGTGACAGGTGTTCAACTCACCAATGCGTAGATCCCGGATATCCGCTTTCAGAAGCTCAAGGCAAACGTCATAATCCAGAGGGTCGCGTAACGCGAAGCGGACAAGTGCACCTAGCGCCCGGTAACTCGAGCCGGAGGGTAGAAACTCGTGGAAGCGCGCCCAATCGAGCTGTTTTATATGAATGCGAAACTTGCCGCCCCGGTCGGGAACCCGAAGCCCCAACACCACATTCCGTCCTAGCTGGTGATTGGCTTTTCCGAGGCTACAACGCTGAGCGCTGCTGACCTCAATCGTTCGCTCGACACATTGTTCGATGAACAACTGAGCATGCTTGAAGTAGTAACGAAGCACCGACTCGATCAGCGCGGCAGAATGGGCACGCAGGCTCAACAGTCCCAGATAGGGCAATAGCCGCTTCCAGTTCAATTCGGTGGTCTCGCGAATACGCTCGCCGTGTAACCCGATCAATGCAAAAAGATGTTCGGAAAAAGGATCTGTAGCGCCACTGGCGAACACAGCGTGATAGCGATACTTACGCCAGACAGGCAGCATCAGTTTTTGCAGACGCTGATTAAAAATATCCAGGAAATCCCGTGTGGTATTAGGCTTGTCCCGCTCCCCCAAAGCCTGCTCGGCATAAAAGGCCGGTAGCGGTGAGGCAGACCCGACCAGGCCCATCACGTTGAGATACAGCCGGACATACAGCTCAGCGTGCTCATAAAAAAAATCCAGGCCATCAATGTCGCTACACGGAAATCCAAGACTTGGATGTGCCCGTAGTTCAAGAAAGGCGTGCAGTTGCTCATCGCTGGCATTCGGGTGAACTTCACGTAAAACCCCGAGGATTAGAGGTATCGCCTGATAAACCGAATACTCGCGTATGTGCTGGCTGAGTGTGGTCAGAGCAGCGGCTGCTGTCCCATACGTGGCGTCCATTCGTAGCCACCTCCCTGAGCGGTTTTCACGTGCAGTTCATGGAAAGAATTCAAGCTGGCATATAGCGCAAAAAATTCGTTGAGGACTGAAGCAAAAAGAAACAGACCGGCTTCGTCTGCGAGACCGTCGGGTGAAATAAGAAGCTCGGTATTGACCCCTCGCACAGGGCGCCCATGATGTAACCGATCTACAGGCTGGTGCCGGATGGACTTGAGCCCATTCAACAAACGCTGGCTGACCTTCTCTGCGCGCTTGTCGTAATACCGCGGCAGATCATAAGTCTCGAGAATGACCTTTAACGCTTCAATACTCGCCAGGGAAAGATAATTCAAAGACATGTTACTGATGACACGCCATAGAAAGTCTTTGCCAATGGGAGGCGAATAGCTTTTCGTCGCAGGTGTAATATTTCTGAATCGCAGCAAGTCAGGGGTGCCCTCGCACGGCTTGCATATCCCACCTGCGCGAATCTGTTGCGGGAGGTTATTGTTGGTGCAGGTCAATACAATCGAAATCGTTTCATCGTCACGATCGCCACGCGTATCGAAACTCAGAAATGTATCAAGACCATCGTGCGCGATGGCGTCACGATGACGCACACTATAGTAAGGGGAGCTGCTTTGAACATCGACAGCCGGGTCGTGTTCAAACGATTCAAAGGGCACATAATTCTGATAGCCCCTGCCGCCTGGCTGCCATCCGCTGACGTCATCAACCGAATATACCCCACAGCCCTCATGACCATAGTGCGCAGGTATCAGTAGATATTCATCCTGTCGTCCATCGGCCAAAATGGGCAGCGCATCCTGTTTGAACAGATTGACCACGGGCGTGCAATATAACTTTATATGCTCGACCGTCGGCCTAAGGTGCTGCATATCCTCGCCGTGCATTTCAAAGACAAGTTGAAAGCCGCGAGATTTTTTCAGCTGAGCTTCGTTCACTGACCTGATAATCTGCAGGCCACTGATATCAGAAAAAAGGAATTTATCCGGAAAACAAAAGTATTCTTGCAGGTAGCGGTAACCCCGAAAAGTGTTCAGCGGATAAGGAATCAATGATTCTTCTTCTGCAAAACCCACTGGCTGCACCTGATCTGCCGAAATACTCAATTCGTGCAATGTGCCATCACGTTTCAAAAGCGGGGAGCCCTGCTCATCCAGCAGTAATACCTTGACGCTTTTCAATTTACGCATGAGGCCGAGATACAGCAGCTGGCTGATAGCGCGATCACCTGCAAAGTGCAGACGTAGTGTGTTCAGCTCGAGCGCCCCCAAGTGCCCCTCACCTGTCATTTCGAGAGACAACACCAATGTCGCCGCCTCCCCGCTAACCGGGCAAGAAACACGTGCTAGCCTCAGTGGTAGGATGTCCGTTGAGAAACAGGTGCGAAATTGACACGCCAGCCCGTTGACAGGCTCACTTTCTACCGGCGTATGACGCTTCACCGTTATACCCTCCCCCGAAGCCAACAGCGGATCGAATTGCAACATACTCACCGCAGGCATCGGCCTCATGTAGTTGGGCCATAACAATTGCATAAGCGAATGAGTCAGTTCAGGTAAACCGTCGTCGAGCTTTTGACGCAAACGTCCTGTCAGGAAAGCAAATCCTTCAAGTAAGCGCTCAACATCGGGATCCTGACCTGTCTGTCCTAAAAAGGACGCTAATGCCGGATTGCGCTCAGAGAACTGTCGTCCCGACTGACGAAGCGCCATCAGCTCCTCATGATAATAATGATTAAATGACACGCTTCACCTACCAGAACTTTTTCATGAATGGCAAACCGTTTTCAGGTAGAACCCGAAAACGGCTGATTCGAGATAACATTTACGACCTCAACTCACACTCACCTTTCCAGCGCCGCTGACAACAGCAGTGAACCGGGCAGCTTTTTTAATTTCGCCAGACTTTACAATTGCGCGAATAGAAAACTGCAGACTTAATATGTTCTCCGAGTGCTCGTCAGACATAACATAAACCTCTGACAAACGAGGTTCATAGGCCCTGATAGTTTTCTCGATGGCAGCCCGCGACTGCTTCAATGTCTCGTGAGCGCTCATATTCATATTATTCAAGTCAGGCAAGCCATAATCAGGCAGCATTTTCACACTTCCTGCACGGGTAGCCAGCACGTTCGATAAATGTGTCGCTATCGACGTCATTAACTGTTCTTCCTCAGTACATCCTGGCAACCGTACCGTCTCCCCGACAAGGCGTTGAAAAAGGCTTTCTAGGGGTCTCATAGGGCTGTTTATTCCTTCTCCATCTTCCCGACCAGAGACAGCGTAAAATCAGCACCCATGTATTTGAAATGGGGGCGGACATTCAAACTGACGCGGTACCAGCCTGGATCACCTTCCACGTCACTGACGACGATCTGCGCTGAACGTAACGGGCGCCTTCCTCGCACTTCTGAGCTTGGATTTTCCTGGTCCGCAATATATTGACGGATCCATTTATTAAGTTGATTTTCCAGATCCGCTCGCTCTTTCCAGGACCCGATCTGCTCTCGCTGCAGCACCTTGAGGTAGTGGGCGAGGCGGTTGACAATCATCATGTAGGGCAGTTGGGTTCCCAGCTTGTAATTCAGCTCGGCTAGCTTACCCTCCGGATGGTTGCCAAATAACTTGGGCTTTTGCACCGAGCTGGCGGAAAAGAAGGCGGCGTTATCGCTTCCTTTGCGCATGCTCAACGCAATAAATCCCTCCTCTGCGAGTTCGTATTCACGGCGATCAGAGACCAGAACCTCCGTCGGAATCTTGGTCTCGACTTCACCCATGCTCTGAAAGCGGTGTAGAGGAAGGTCTTCAACTGCTCCGCCGCTCAATGGTCCGATAACGTTGGGACACCAACGAAACTTGGCGAAACTGTCTGTCAGCTTCGTCGCGAACGCATAGGCCGTGTTACCCCATAGATAGCACTCATGGCTATTCGTGACGTTTTCTTTGTAGGCAAACGTTTTTACGGGGTTTTCCTCTGGCTCGTAAGGGCTGCGCAAGAGAAAGCGTGGCACCGTCAATGCAAGATATCGAGCGTCTTCTTGCTGCCGAAAGCTTTGCCATTTGGCGAACTGAGGTCCCTCGAAATGATCTCTCAGGTCCTTGAGGTCAGGCATGCCGGTGAAATGCTCAAGACCGAAAAAATCGGCACCCGCAGCGGCGATAAAGGGGGCATGCGCCATGCAGGCAACGCTTGAAACGTATTGCATGGTTTTGACATCTGGGGCACTTGGCGAAAAGAAATAGTTGGCGATGATTGCGCCAACGGGATTGCCGCCAAACTGACCGTATTCAGCGGTGTAGACGTGTTTATAGAGGCCAGACTGAACGACTTCGGGGGAGTCCTCGAAGTCGTCCAGGAGATCTCGTTTGGAGACGCTCAATAACTCGATTTTGATATTTTCTCGAAAATCGGTTCGATCAATCAGTAGCTGTAACCCACGCCAGGACGCCTCCAACGCTTGAAATTCTGCGTGATGGATAATCTCGTCCATCTGACGACCCAGTTTGGTGTCAATTTCCGTAATCATCCGATCAACCAAAGCTTTCTTTACCGGCTCGTTGCGATTGTGCGGTTTAAGCAGCTCTTCGATAAAAGCGGCAACTCCACGCTTGGCGATATCGTAGGCCTCGTCATCCGGGCTCAATCTGGTCTCTGCGATGATCTGGTCAAGTATCCCGTGTTGAGCTTCGCTGACACTGCCTTGTTGTATAGCATGGGTGGTCATACACTAACTTCCTGAAAGTACGATCAACGTAACGGTTGTTCTACTGCGCCGAGACCCAACTCATCCAGTACCCGGCTATGCGAATCCTTGTCGACAAGGACTTTTTCGATTGCCTTGCGAAAGGCAGGCGTATTACCGAGAGGGCCCTTGAGCGCTATCAGTGCATTGCGCAGCTCCATCAACTTTTTCAGCTCAGGAATTTGCTCGACAAGACTGGCCGGATTGAAGTCTTTCATTGAGGCCACCTTGATGCTGACAGTCAGGTCGTCGACCTCGCTGTCAACCTGCAAACGATTAGGCACTGCCAATGAAAGTTTCAGCTCTTGCTTGGCCATCACGTCATCGAAATTATGCTTGTCGATATTGATCGACTTACGGTTTTCCAGTTTTCGTTCATCAGCGCGCTGTATAAAGTCGCCTAAAACCAGAAGCTTCAGCGGTAATTCTATCTCCTCCTGCACGCCTCCGATGGCTGGTTTGAATGTGACATTTATCCGTTCTTTAGGCGCAACAGAGCCTTCTCTGGCCATCTTATTTCCTCTCGATTAATTCGGACGTTAAACTGACTAGGCAATCAAACCTTCAAGATCGTAGTGACACAACCTTTGATACACCTCCTCTTTACGCAGCGCTGACCTGCTGTTTTGAGGAATCTGTTCGTAGCAGTTATGCAGCAAGCGTAATACATCAAGAAAAATCAAAGGTTCCCACGCATTCAAACCTGACGTTTGAAGTTCCCGATCAAGGAACTCGAGTTGAATACTGGCAAGCTCGTATTTTTTTGCCTGATGACACATCCGTGCCAGACACAATTTCCAGAAAAACATCTCCCGACCGCCCTTGGCATTGCTCATTCGCTGCGTCAGTACCTGGACGACGGCCTTTAAACCATTGTCCTGCAACGTCGGAAGGAGTTCTTCATAGGCAGAATCCCACTCCGGCGAAGTTTGCCGTGAGCCAATATCAAAAGTGCGCTGGACAGGCGGTGCAGGCGGAACGATCTGCGCCGAGATCCACTGAAGCGTTTGAGCATTGGCAAAAGGTGTACCGTCGTTAAAATAAAGTTGAACGACCTCTGGAATTCTTTTAAGGAGCACAGCAAATTGCGCTTCCACTTCCTGCTTTGCAGCGTCGTCCCCCAGAGCATTAAGACAACTCCATATCAGGTATTGACCATCGAACCAAAAAGGTGAGGTGGCGAGGCTTGCCTCCACATCCACGATCAAGTCTGCGAAGAGTCCCTGCTCGAATCGCGCCTGATAATTTTTCAGTCTGTCTACAGGCAGGCCTTTTT
>NZ_LJPW01000120.1 GCF_001400735.1 Pseudomonas caricapapayae | reverse complement strand
GGCGGCGAACACCTCATCCGGCACAGTGGCACCGCGATGGGTCGGATAGACCGGGATCCGGTAACTGTCGGGATAACGCTTGAACATTGCATACTGACCGGGTGCCAGTTTGTCCTTGTACTGCTCGACATTGGCCGCGGTGATGATAAACAACGGTTTTTCGCTGGCATACGGGTTGGCGAGGAACCCCTTGCTGTCCACCGCTCCGGCATTTTTCGGCAACGGGCTCCAGGCAGGAATGGTGTTGGCCGCGTTGCCGGCTTTTTCCGCGCCCATCGGCGTCAGCGACGTCCCCAGCTTTGCCGCGTCCGATGCGGAGACCGCCGCCATCACACCGGTCGCCAGCAACGACATGCCCAGAACCCCGGCTTGCAACAGACTTTTTGTTATTTTCATATTCATCGTCATCCTGAAAACCATGTTCTTAGAAGTTCATGCCAAAGCTGAGCGCCACGAAGTCCCGGTCATCAACCGTGGTGTATTTGCCATCAAAGAAGTTGGTGTAGGAAAGGTTGGCGGTGTACGTGTTCTGGTACTCGGCATCGAGCCCCAGACTGACCGCCTTGCGACCCTCCTCAAAGTTGCCGCCAGGGCCGGGGGAATAGCCTTTGACGTCATGCGACCAGGCCACGCTCGGCTTGAGGTTTACCCCGGCAAACACGCTGTTGTAATCCCAGATGGCGCGGGCGCGGTAGCCCCAGGAGTTGGCAGTGGTAAAACCGTCGTCTTCGCAGTAGCGGGTCAGGTTGTTCTGTTCGGCACCGGTCAGCGTGCCTGCGTTCAGCGTCGCGCACTGCCCGCCAGGCAGAGGGCCCGGTCCATACACGGGGTCGCGGCCGTAACGAATTTTGGACGTGCTTTCCAGGCCCCCCACATGAGTCCAGCCGACTTCACCGACCACCGTCAGACGCTCGGCACCCATGACCTGGTCAAAAAACTGGGTGAAGGTGGTTTGCAGCTGGGTGATCTCCTTGCGGCGATAACCGGGCTGATCGGTATTGGGCTGCCCGCTCAGCAGCGATACATTGGGGTTGAGCGGGGAAATGCCCGAGTACAGGATATCGGTGGTGTTGACCTGAATCGGTGCGTTGGGGCGGTAGCTGATCTCGCCGCTCCACGCCGTGCCGGTAGGCAGGGTGGTCGAGAAGCTCAGGCCATACAGGCGGATGTCTTCCGGGTACTCGACGTAATAACTGGAGTTGCCGGCCACGACAACCGGCAGCAAGGTCGGTGCCAGCGCTGCGGCAGTGCTGGCCGGCAAACCGTTGCGAACCAGTGAGCCCACCAGCCCTTGCGGGCTGAACGAAGCTGCCGAGCCGCCGCGCCCGCTGAAAATCGGTGCACGGCTGTGGTAATTCATCATGTAGGCGCCGAACTCGGTGTCCAGCGGTTCGAAGTTGTAACGCAAGGCAAAACCGAACTGGCCGCTGTCACGCGCATCGCGGTCCGGACCACGGCGCACAACCGCGCCCTCATCGGGGTTGCCGAACACCACGCCCTGCTGCGACAGCGAGTTGAAGACCGCACCGCGTGCCCCCGCGGGCAAACCGGCAGCGGTCAGTGAACTGTTGAGACCGCTGCGGCTGCGCAACACGGCGAGGTTGTTGTTGCAACCGTCGGCAATCACATCTGGCTGCGAAAAGAAGGTGCCGCAGTTATCGACGACCGTCTGGTCCCATTCGAGCTGGTAGAAACCCTCGGCAGACAGGTTGTCGGTCAGGCTCTGCGACAGGTAGAACATGTTGACCGGAATCAGGCCTTCCTTGATTTCAGAGCCTGGACGCCGGAAGGCCGAGACATCGACCGGGTTGACACTGTTGATGCCGCCCTGAATGAAGGTACTTTCACCCCAACTGATGACCTGCTTGCCGAAGCGCACGGCGCCCGGTTGATCGGCGATCGAATAGTTGTGATAGACAAATGCGTCAAGCAACTGAAACCCGGACGACTTTGCGCCCTCCTTGCGGCCCGAGTCGCTGATGTCCTTGAACTCGCGATTTTCATCCTTGAGTTCAAAGTCGTACCAGTATTTGCCACGCAGAAACACGCCGGTATCGCCGTACTTCAGTTCCAGATCATGGATGCCCTTGAAAATCTTCGAAAACGTCTCTCCCTGTTTGAAGTTCAAGTGACCGTCATCGGAAGTCTGCGACAGACCACGCCCGCCGTTGTTGGCACCGATCAGATTTTTATTGGGGTTTGCGGTCGACCAGCTGGCGCCCACCGACAGCGACGAATCGAAACTGCCTTCGATCTCGCCGACATTGAAGGTCACGCCAAAGGCCGGGCCGGCGAGCGAGGAAGCAAGGCTGACGGCCAGAGGCAGCCTGGCCCGACGCCAGAATGGGGGGGTGCTTGTCATCGACGCTACTCCTTGTGTTTTATTGTTATGGCAGTGGGAAAATCCAAAAACGACTCAGTCATCGAATCAACACACAGCCAGCTCGCTCTTGCTCATTCCCTGTGCCGACTATAGCCAGCACGCCCTGACGCTAGATCCCTCTAAAGTGTGATTTGCAGGACCAACGCCTCTGGCCCGCCCGTTTCCGGGAGGCCGCTGAAAAACGTGTGGCGGGGAGGATGGCGTAATCTGGAAATTTGGCAAGTCACAGAGCAGGACCTGCAGCGCAGACACTTGCCGCACCGGACGGGCACGGCAAGCATGAGCGCTCAGAGCGTCGACAGAAATGCGCTGTTGCTTTTTTGCCACTCGACGATGTCCAGGCGCATGCGCTTTTTGTCCAGCTTGCCGACGCTGGTCTTGGGAATTTCGGTAACAAGCGCGATCTGGCTGGGAATTGCCCACTTATTGATGTGACCTTGCTCGACAAACGGCTTGAGGTGCTCCTTCAATCCTTTGGCATCGAGTTGATGACCATCTCGCATCACCAGCAAGGCAAACGGGCGTTCGCCCCATTGCGGATCGGCGATCCCGACCACGGCCACTTCGCGCACGGCTGGATGGCGACTGCACAGGTCTTCGAGTTCCAGCGAAGAAATCCATTCACCACCGGTCTTGATCACGTCCTTGATACGGTCGCGAATATCGATGAAGCCCATAGCGTCCAGCGTCGCCACATCGCCCGTATGCAGCCAGCCATCCGCCCACAGTTCAGCGCCTTTCTCGGGCTCGCGGAAATAGCTTTCGGTCAGCCACGGCGCACGCAGGACCAGTTCACCCTGGGTCTCGCCATCGGCCGGGAGAACGTTGCCTTGCAGATCGACGATGGCTGCCTCCACCAGCATGACGGGAACACCCGCCTTGATCCGGTAGGTGATCCGCTCGTCCTCACTGCTGGCCTGCAGCTCGTCATTGATGTGCGCGATGGAAATCAGCGGCCCGGTTTCAGACATGCCATACGCGGCAGTCAGCTGGATGCCCTTGGCCTTGGCGGCCTGATACAGGCTGCGGTTCAACGAGCTGCCGCCAATGATGATTTTCCAGTCGCCGAAATCTGCATTCTGGGCGGATTTGGCGTTGAGCAACATTTGCAGGATGGTCGGCACACAGTGGGAGAACGTCACCTTCTCCTTGCGCCAAAGCTCTACCAGCAGCTCGGGCTCATAGCGACCGGGGTATACCTGTTTCAGGCCCAGCAGGGTAGCAACGTAGGGAATGCCCCAGGCATGCACGTGGAACATCGGCGTGATAGGCATGTAGACATCATCGCTGCCCAGTAGCCGCGGTGTGTCGACGCCCCCCAGGGTGGCCGCCCCACTCATGGTGTGCAACACGAGCTGGCGATGGGTGAAGTAGACCCCTTTAGGGTTACCCGTCGTGCCTGTTGTGTAGAACGTGGTCGCGACCGAATTTTCGTCGAAATCCTCGAAGACGTACTCGGGGCTGGCGGCCGCCAGCAGGGTCTCGTATTCGCCGACAAGGTTTGGCAGATCGGCAGTCTTGTCTGGCAGATCCGTCAGCAGCAGGGTCTTTTCGACCGTGGTCAAGTGTCCGGACATCGCCTGATACAGCCCCACGAACTCGCTGTTCACCAGCACCAGGCGGTCATCGGCATGATTGATGGTATAGGCGATCTGCTCGGGAGAGAGCCGCACATTGACGGTATGGATCACCGCGCCGATCATCGGGATCGCGAACATGCATTCCAGATAACGGTGGCTGTCCCAGTCCATGACCGCCACAGTATCGCCCGCCTTCACGCCTGCAGCCGTGAGTACGTTGGCCAGACGGCAAATGCGTTCGTTCAGCGTGGGGTAGGTATAGCGGACGGAGTCGCGGTAAACAATTTCGCGCGTCTTTTCATAACGACTGCCGGACAACAGCAGGCGCTTGATCAACAGAGGGTACTGGTAAGCGCTATCGGCTGGCGGAAGAACACGAGTCTTTAACATATGAGCCCCTTTTCAAGTCCACAGGCGAAGCTGGAAATATGGACTCTAGAGCCCTCCGCTGCCAGTGAAATCAGTAAAAGGGATGATTCAGGCGGCCTCTCGCTGTCTACGAGAGGCGCCCAAAGGCTGTGCATGATCAGCAAAGCCCTCATTGAATACAGGTTTCAGCGTACTTCGGTGAGCGCCAGTTTGATGCCCAGCGCAACCAGCACGCCGCCCATTGCCCGATCAAACCAGTGCCCCATGCGCGCAAACCCCGCGCGTACCCGCGCCTGACTGAACAGGCGCGCCACCAGACAGAACCAGGCGGCCGTCGCCACTGCGAGGTAGACACCATAGCCGCCCTGCACCAGCAGCGGTGTGTGCGGATTGATCACTACCGTGAACAGCGAGAGGAAAAACAGCGTTGCCTTGGGATTAAGTCCGTTGGTAACAAAACCGCTGATGTAGGCCCCCTTTGCCGTGCGCTCGCCAGGGACTGCCTTGATGGCGGCATCGTCTGTTTCGGCAGCGGTTCTGGCTCGCAGGGCCTTGATACCGATGTACAGCAGGTACGCGGCTGCCGCCCATTTCAATGCGTTGAACAGGACGATGGACTGGGAAACGATAATGCCGATACCCAGCAACGAATAACCCACATGAAGGAAGATAGCCGAACCGACGCCCAGCGCTGACCAGGTGCCCGCTTTGCGTCCGTGCGTCACGCTCTCGCGCACCACCACCGCAAAGTCCGGACCGGGGCTGGCGACAGCCAGCAGGTGGATCAGCGCGACGGTGAGAAATTCTGCCCAATACATGTGGGGCCTCCTGGAGGATTGAAGTCTGACCCGGCAGATTACGCTGTCTGATGTCTTCGCAACAGGTGCCGGCATTGATGCAAAGCGTCCTTTGGGCGACGCAGAGCGTCGAGAACCGCATTCCCACGCTGGAGCGTGCGGAACGATCATCTCAACCATCGTGCGACGCTCCGCATCCTCTCCCAACGCAGAACATCAAGAACCGCATTCCCACGCTGGAGCGTGCGGAACGATCATCTCAACTACCGTGCGACGCTCCGCATCCTCTCCCAACGCAGAACATCAAGAACCGCATTCCCACGCTGGAGCGTGCGGAACGATCATCTCAACTACCGTGCGACGCTCCGCGTCCTCTCCCAACGCAGAACATCAAGAACCGCATTCCCACGCTGGAGCGTGCGGAACGATCATCTCAACCATCGTGCGACGCTCCGCGTCCTCTCCCAACGCAGAACATCAAGAACCGCATTCCCACGCTGGAGCGTGCGGAACGATCATCACAACCATCGTGCGACGCTCCGCGTCCTTTAGCGACGCAGAGCGTCGAGAACTGCATTCCCACGCTGGAGCGTGCGGAACGATCATCACAACCATCGTGCGACGCTCTGCGTCGCATGCCGTTCTGGACGCTCCGCGTCCTCCTGCCCCATATCCTGTTAGACTGCGCGCTTTTTCAGGAGCCATTCCATGGACCCGCGCAGTGAAGTGTTACTCCGTCAGGCCGAGCTGTTTCAGGGCTCGCTGTTGCTGGTGGGGCTGCCCGCCGACGACCTGCTCGGAAAACTGCCGGGTGCGCGTGGATGGTGCTGGCATGCCGGTGATCAGGCCGCGCTGGATGCGCGGTTTGAGGGCCGTGTGGATTTCGGCGTTGAGGCACCAGAGACCGCCTTCGAAGCTGCCGTACTGTTCCTTCCCAAGGCTCGTGACCTGACCGACTACCTGCTCAATGCACTGGCCTCGCGTCTGGCCGGGCGCGAGCTGTTTCTGGTCGGCGAAAAGCGGGGTGGTATCGAAGCGGCGGCAAAGCAACTGAGTCCGTTCGGGCGCGCGCGCAAGCTCGACAGTGCCCGCCACTGCCAGCTCTGGCAGGTCACCGTCGAGAACGCACCGCAAGCCGTGACACTGGAAAGCCTGGCCAGGCCCTACCAGATTGAATTGCAGGACGGCCCGCTGACCGTAGTCAGCCTGCCGGGCGTTTTCAGCCATGGCCGACTTGATCGTGGTTCGGCGCTTTTGCTGGAAAACATCGACAAACTGCCGAGCGGCAACCTGCTCGACTTCGGCTGTGGTGCCGGCGTACTCGGTGCAGCGGTCAAGCGTCGCTACCCGCATAACGATGTCGTCCTGCTGGATGTGGACGCTTTCGCAACGGCCAGTTCACGCCTGACCCTGGCCGCCAATGGCCTGGAAGCGCAGGTGCTGACCGGTGACGGAATCGACGCTGCACCGATGGGCCTGAACACGATCCTGAGCAACCCGCCGTTCCATGTCGGGGTTCATACCGATTACATGGCGACGGAAAACCTGCTGAGAAAAGCACGCCAACATCTTAAAACAGGCGGCGAACTGCGCTTGGTGGCCAATAATTTTCTGCGTTATCAGCCACTGATCGAAGAGCATGTCGGGCAATGCGAAGTCAGGGCCCAAGGCAATGGTTTCAAAATCTACAGCGCCAGACGCCCTTGAAATAAGCACTTGCCGAAACGTTTTCGCGGAGGCAGAATCCGCTCCGTCCTAGGGGAGTAGTCTCCCACGAGCGCCATGCTCGTCCGGCACGTATCAACATACTTGGTCCTCAGACCATGGTACGTGCGACCCGGAATCCGCTCAGACGGATCGGTGGTTTGACAAGACCTATGACACGAACACCTTACCCGGGGCGGGGAGGTCGTACGTGTCATAGCCGTGTCGACCCGCCCCTTAGGAAACCTGATGCTGGAATCATTCTTAATCCCTACCGCAGTGGTTGCGCTCGCCGAGATCGGTGACAAGACGCAGTTGCTCGCGCTCATTCTCGCCGCACGCTTTCGCAAGCCATGGCCGATCATCGCGGGCATCGTCGCCGCAACCCTGGCCAATCATGCGGCAGCAGGCGCTGTAGGTGCATGGTTCAGCAGCTTCCTGTCAGACGCAGTGCTGCACTGGATCCTCGCCGCCAGCTTTACCGCCACGGCGCTGTGGACACTGGTTCCGGACAAGATGGATGACGAAGAAGCCAGTACGGCACGCAAATTCGGCCCGTTCATGACCACGTTGATCACCTTCTTCATCGCTGAAATCGGTGACAAGACGCAGATCGCCACCGTGATGCTGGCGGCGCAATATTCCTACCTGTGGCTGGTGATTCTCGGTACCACCGTAGGCATGCTGCTGGCCAACGTGCCGGTGGTGCTGGCGGGTAATTTTGCCGCCGAGAAATTGCCACTGACACTGATCCGCCGCCTGGCTGCCTGCGCGTTCTTCGTGCTGGCGCTGGTGGCGGTGTACAAGGCAATGCAGGTCAGCGGCTGGGTGTGACCCATACCCGTGGCGTTGCGCAAACGCGCCACGCTACGGGATGTGGGCCGATCAGGATTTAGGGGCTTGCTCATACAGCGGCATCACCTTGGGAATCGCGGCCTGCAGCGATGCGATGCGACTCTGGGATGCCGGGTGAGTACTCATGAACTCGGGCTGCGAGCCCCCAGCGTTCTGAGTCATCTTCTGCCATAGAGTGATGGCCGCATTGGGGTTGTAACCCGCACGTGCGGCCAGCTCCAGGCCGATCAGGTCGGCTTCGTTTTCATTGCTGCGGCTGTTGGGCAAGGTCAAGCTGTAGTTGACCACGGTGTCGGCCAGCGCCAGGCTGTCCTGACCCAGCCCCAGAAAGGCACCCGCCCCCTGTTTGGCCATTGCCACACCGTAGGCCTTGGACATCGCTTCACGCCCGTGCTCGCGCAAGGCATGGGCGATCTCGTGTCCCATGACCGCGGCAAGTTCATCGTCGGTCAGCTTGAGGGTGTCGATCAGGCCGGTATAAACGAAAATCTTGCCGCCCGGACCACAGTTGGCGTTCAGCTCATCGCTCTTGATCAGGTTGACTTCCCACTGCCACTGAGCCGAGTCAGGCCGCAGTTTCGGGGCCTGGGCAATCAAGCGGTCAGCGATAGCGTGAACACGCTTGGCATTTGCGCTGGTGGTATCCAGCACCCCTTTGCTGGTCGCTTCGCTGACGGTCTGCTGATAGGACTGGGCGTACATTTTGTTGACTTCGTCAGTCGAGAGCATGCTGAACATGTACTGCTTGCGCTCCACACCGACCGAGTCGCCACTGGTGGTATTCACAGCCTGACACCCGCCGAGCAGCAACGCGGCGCTCAAGGCACAGAGGGCAAATGACTGACGCATGGTGAATCTCCTTGTTTGTGAAACGGTCATTACCGGGGCAGACCTCTGCGCCAGATACCGGCCAACTGGCATCTTGGGCTTTGAGAGAGGTGGATGGTTCCCGAAGGTATGTCCCGTTTGTATCAGATGCGCTTCAAAGCGGATATCGGATTTGTCTGATTCGCCGCTTTCAGGTCTGCGCGCCTAGCTCAACGGGGTAAGGCACTCAGGCGCATTGAGTTTCGGATCATTGACCAGGTTGGCCAGAGGCCGCTCTCGCAATGCAGACTGCGGGGCGGCCAATAATGCTTGCAGGGTTGGCAATGGCGTATCGGCGGCCAGCCAGTCCTTCTGGCCTTGAGCATCGAGAATCAACGGGCGACGCTGGCTCGCGGCTGCCTGGGTGACCACCGCCACGCTCAGGTAGGTATGCCCCTGCACCGGATACGCCTCCCATATTGCCGCAAAAAACAACGCAGCCCCCTCCCCCGGCGTCAGCCAAAACGGTCGCTTGCGCACCGTGCCGCGCCACTCGTAAAAGCCGTTGGCGGGCAGCAGGCAGCGGCGATGGGTAAAGGCGTCGCGAAACATCGGTTGCTCGGCCACCGTTTCGGCCCGTGCGTGGGCCGGGGTCTTCGACAGGTCGGTAAGCCAGGCCGGGGTCAGCCCCCAGCGCGCACGCACCAGCTCGATACCGCCCTCGTTCTCGGCAGCGCGCATGATCAACACCCAGTCGGCTGGCGAAATGTTCCATTGCGCCTGTTGATCGGCAGGAAATCCGGGCAAGGCGGCAAAGGCAGGGGTCCAGCGAAACAGGGCGAAGCGTCCACACATGGGGGTTTATCAGACTCTTTTGATCGTGCTCAACACACGAGGATGTCGGGAAAATCATCCGGCAGCTCATCGCCAGACAAGGGCGAGGCGCTATTGTACGCAGTGATCAGCTCGCGTGCCCGTGCGACCTGTGCATCGTCGACCTTGAGCGCCAGAAGCCCGAGACCCGGCAGCTCCCCCATCGCACCGAGCAGATCGCGACCGGCCAGATGCGCCTTGACACCCTCGCTGGCGAGCATTGCCAGCAGCAACTCGGCCTCCATCAGATTCTCGGGCTCATAGATCTTCTGCATCACTCGTTCTCGCTGCGAACGTCCAGATTCCAGTCTTCGCCGTCGGTCTGCAGGTTGAAAATGATCGGGCGGCAGCAGACCGGGCAGTCTTCAATATACTGTTGATCGCCACCGGACAGGTCCAGTACGGCTTCGACAGGTTCCCCGCAATAAGGGCAGTCGTAACTCTCTAATTCCTGCATCACGGTCTCCGGGATCAGTTATGCGTATAATTGCCCCATTCTTCAGAAGGCTGTTTTAACAAATCCGTCTTCTTTTTACCCTATCCGATTCCAACAAGAGAGCATGATGGGCGAATTTGATGCCATCCGACCTTACAACGATGCAGAAGTCCCCGCCGTCTTGGCACGTCTGCTGAGCGACAAAGCCTTTCTCGCAATTCTGACCCGATTTCGCTTTCCCCGCCTGGCGGGTGCGTTCGGCTGGCTGCTGCAGCCAACGCTGGCGCGCAAACTGCGCCGCGAGTTTGCCGGTATCGACTCGGTCGCCACGCTGCAGGACAAGGTCGAGTATTACGTCGACCACACCATCGAGCGCGCCACCGACGGGGTCACCTACACTGGCGTCGAACAGCTCAAGTCCGGTTGTGCGTACCTGTTTCTGGCCAATCACCGCGATATCGTCATGGACCCGGCATTCGTCAACTATGCCGTGTACCACGCAGGCCTGCCAACACCGCGCATTGCCATTGGCGACAACCTCCTGCAGAAACCCTTCGTCAGCGACCTGATGCGCCTGAACAAGAGCTTCATCGTGCATCGCTCGATCAGCGGGCGGCGCGAGAAAATGGCGGCCTATCAATTGCTGTCGGCCTACATCAATCACTCGATTACCAAGGACTGCCAATCCATCTGGATCGCTCAGGCCGAAGGCCGTGCCAAGGATGGTGACGACCGCACCGAGTCGGCGATCCTCAAGATGTTTCACATGAGCCGCAAGGATGAGCCGTTTGGCGACGTGATTCGCTCTCTGAACCTGATCCCGGTATCGATCAGCTATGAATACGACCCGTGCGACAGCGCCAAGGCCCGGGAGCTGTACATTCGTGCAACCACCGGCTCTTACACCAAGACGCCGGGCGAAGACGACGTAAGTATCGCTCTGGGAATCACCGGTTATAAAGGCCGCGTACACGTCAACTTCGCACCGCCGATCACCGAGCAGTTCGAGGACACCAAGCAACTGGCCATCGAGATGGACCGGCAGATTCTCGGCGGCTATCGCCTGTTTCCGGTGCACTACCTTGCGTACGCACAATGGAGCGCTGCCGACCCGAGTCTCGACGTTCCGCCCGTTGCGACCCTGTTTCCCGCCGATGAGCTGGAGCGCGCCCGGGATGAATGGGAAGGCCGCCTGGCTGGCGTGCCGGTCGAACATCGCCCTTACCTGATTCAGCAGTACGCGACACCGGTCCGCAACCAGTACCGCGTCAAGGCTGGGCTGCCACTCTAATGTGTCCGGGAAAAACCTGACCTATCGTTCCTCACGCTCCGCACAGGAATGCAGTTCTGGACGCTCTGCGTCCGACCTTGAGCGCTTCAGCGCGCCGTGACGCAGAGCGTCACCCAAGGCATTCCCGTGCTGGAGCGTGAGGAACGACAGGTGCACGGGAGGGCACGCATCATGTCCATGCTTCGCGTGGTCATGCAGCCCCCGAAACATCCAGCATGACAATTCTCTGCCGCTGTCACCCCAGCGTCATACTTCGCCTGCATTGTGTGGCTCCTCAAGAAACGGACTTCCCTCTTTTTGGAGCTTGTCATGCTGCACGCAAAAAATCAGGACCGCCTTTATCTCATTGCCCCGAGCGATGAGCAGCAGGAATTGATCGATGGCCTGGCCTTCAACGTTCAGGACCGCCACTGGCTGGTCTACTGCGCACTGGGCGGGCATGCTCATCATGATTTGCCGGATCTGGACCAGGCCACCGGTTTCAGTTTTCTGGATTTCTATCAACAGGCGGCCTGAGCCTGACAAAGGCTGCGTCGCCGGTCCCGAAAAAGCAAAAAGCCCGGCCCCTTCGACAGGGGCCGGGCTTTTCTTTTTTATGCGAGCCTTACTGCGCCAGGGTAGAACCGATGGTTGCGTCCTGGAAGACGCGGGTCAGCGCATCGCTCAACACGTCGCTCACCAGCTTGGTGTTGGTTTCCTGGTTCGGGGCCATACCGAAACGCTGGTCCAGCGATGCGGCATAACGACCGCTGTAGCTGCGCCCGTTATTGCGCACGTCAGCGCGGAACGTCGAGCTGATGGTGGCTTCAGTCACGTACAGACCTTCCTTCGGTGACTGGTACTTCAGGTCTGCCAGGGTCACGGTCAACTGCGGAGCGTTGCCACCTTGTGTCGGCGTGAAGCCCAGCAGGCGCACTGCCGCTTCAGCTTGCGCCTGAAGCTTGGGAACGATATCTGCACCGTTGACGCTGATGGCGCTGGTTTCCGGGTACATGCCGCCACGGGTACCCAGCGTCGGGCCAGGGCGGCCATCGACGACACGCACGACCACAGGCTGACCACGCCCTACGGCGGCGAGCTGTGCGTTGAGCTTGGGAGTGGGGCTGAGTTGTTGCGGACTGTGGGCACAGCCCGCCAGGGTCAAACTGCTTACAGCAAGCAAACCGAACAAAATGCGACGCAGCATGCTCATTTCTCCATGGGCCAGACACTGAATGTGCCGCAGTATAACGGCCAGTCACAGCCGCTAACCAGAGGCCGCTGACCGTTAGGCTTCGGACATCCGGCCTGCAACGGGGTTCACGCGAAGGCGCGGGCAGAGATTGATGCAGCACGATGTAATCAGGGCGTCACATCCGGTCGGCAGACTCGCTTGCATCGCCCAGACGCTCATCCACGTCACAGGAGCTGCGCCATGAATCTTTTCCAGTCTCTGTTTACCGCACGCCGCCAGCATCGCCACTACGCACGCATTGATCAGGCAGGCATCTGCCGCGCGTTCAAGCATTGCGCACAACGTCCGGCGGGTGTCGAGTGGGTCGAAGTGACCGAGCAAAGACTCGGCTGGCTGAACCAGCCGCTGCCTGCCAGCGCCCGAGTGGCGCAGCGTAGCACGCGCTCGACACGCGGCCAGTTGCTCACCGCCTGACCCGATAGCGAATAAAAGTCATTTAAAGCGATCAATTCCTGCCATTTCATCGCTATAATCTCCCCCCGATTATAAGGACGTCTCCTGATCGGGCCTCGCAGCATTGCTAATCGTCGTATTAGCGCCTTCGTACTGCCCACAGAGAGCCGCCCACACAGGTCATGTGCGCACGAGTGTGCTCGATGAACGGCGAAGAATGCTCGAATCGTATCGAACCTTTCTCGCCTGCCAGCGCCTCACTCTTTAGGCTCCTGACCTGCCAGCGCTGTCATCGCAGCCATTTTGAGGTTTGGTTCACGTTTCCAAAAGGACGTGAAAAACGGGTTTCACTACTTCACAAGAGTGTGGCGAGCAAATGAATAGGTACGCGTTTGTAAATGCACCATCAGCGTCTGAACCGGCTCTCTTGAACAGGACTGACCGCGGCTGCGCCTCCATGACCGGAGCCTGACGCCATCGACAGGAGCCCATCGCATGACGGGCTCCCTGACGATGGTCGAATGGCCTCGCAGGCCTGGAAATGCGTTCATGAAACATTGATGAACCATGACCGGGCCTGACCGGGACCTGCGCTTTAGATGCGGAAAATTGCGAAGAATCGGTCAGGCGATCCTGGCCAGGAAAGCGAGGGCACCCTTTTGATCCAGACCCCGAACACCTGGCGACCAGCCTCAGGATCGTATGCCGTCAATTTGGTGCTGCAGATTTTGGAGACGCGTTAATGGCGCATAACGAAGCAGTCGACGTAGTACTGGTCGGAGCGGGCATCATGAGTGCCACTCTGGCGGTATTGCTCAAGGAGCTCGACCCCGGCCTCAAGCTGGAAGTCGTTGAGCTGATGGATTCCGGTGCTGCCGAGAGTTCCAACCCGTGGAACAACGCAGGTACCGGCCATGCCGGTCTGTGCGAGCTGAACTACACCCCGCCTGCGGCCGATGGCTCCATCGACATCAAGAAAGCGGTGCACATCAACACCCAGTTCGAGGTCTCGAAACAGTTCTGGGCCTATCTGGCGCGCAAGGGCACCTTCGGTTCAGCCAGATCATTCATCAACCCGGTCCCGCACCTGAGTTTTGTGCAGGGTGAAAACGGCATCTCGTTCCTCAAGACCCGCTTTGAAGCCATGAGCAGGCATCACGCGTTTTCTTCGATGGAGTACACCGAAGACAAGGTGAAGCTGGCCGAATGGATGCCGCTGATGATGCCCGGGCGGCCTGCTGACGAAAGAATCGCCGCAACGCGCATGATGAACGGCACAGACGTCAACTTTGGCGCGCTGACCAATCAACTGCTCAGCCACCTGTCCAGCGCTCCGGGCACGCAGATCAAATACCGTAGCCGGGTCACCAACCTGACCCGCAACGGCGCAGGCTGGACCGTGAGCGTCAAGGACGTTAACGGCGGCGGCACCCGTGAGATAGATGCCAGATTCGTGTTCCTCGGTGCCGGTGGCGCCGCGTTGCCGCTGCTGCAGTTGTCAGGCATCGAAGAGAGCAAGGGCTTTGGCGGCTTCCCGGTCAGTGGCCAGTGGCTGCGTTGCGACAACCCGGAAGTGGTCAAGCATCATCAGGCCAAGGTCTACAGTCAGGCAGCCGTGGGCTCCCCGCCGATGTCGGTGCCGCATCTGGACACCCGCGTGGTCGACGGCAAGAAATCCCTGTTGTTCGGACCGTATGCCGGCTTCACCACCAAATTCCTCAAGCATGGTTCGTTTCTCGACCTGCCGCTCTCGGTACGCCTGGCCAACATCAAGCCGATGCTTGCGGTAGCCCGCGACAACATGGACCTGACCAAGTACCTGGTCAGCGAAGTGATGCAGTCGATGGAGCAACGCCTGGAATCGCTGCGCCGCTTCTATCCGGAAGCGAAAGCCGAAGACTGGCGTCTCGAAATTGCCGGCCAGCGGGTGCAGATCATCAAGAAAGATGCGAAAAAAGGCGGTGTGCTGCAGTTCGGCACCGAGCTTGTTTCGGCGAAGGACGGCTCACTCGCCGCCCTGCTGGGTGCTTCGCCGGGCGCTTCGGTCACTGTATCGATCATGCTGGAACTGCTGGAACGTTGCTTCCCGGAGAAAACCCGCACCGAGTGGGCAGCCAAACTCGACGAGATTTTCCCGGCCCGGGAAAAACTCCTGGAAACCGATGCGCAGTTGTACGAGCGTATCAGCACCCAGAACGACGAGGCCCTGGAACTGGTCGAGAAAAGCAGTCAGGAGCACAGTTTCGCCTGACCTGCTTCAAGGCCCTGAGCCTGCTGCACAGGCGGTTTGCTGTATAAACAAAAAGCCCCGTGAACTCTTGCGAGTCACGGGGCTTTTCGTTGCGGATGTCAGTCAGAGATTTTTCGACAACACGGCAATGTGCTCCGGACCAATCCCGCAGCAGCCGCCGATGTGCGTAGCACCGCGTCTGACCCAGTCCGCAGCCCATTGCTGATAGCCCTGAGGATCAAGGTCTTCACGCAACTCATCCAGACCATCGTTGGCTTTGGCATCCTTGGGTTGCGGCGGGAAAGCATTGGCATAGGCACCAATGGCGATGTCGACATTCAACGACTTGAACACTTCGCGCGCCGCGTCGATTGCACCGCCGATCACCTCTGGCTGGCTGCAGTTGAACAGCAGCGTCGCAACCCCCATCTGCGCAGCGGCCTTTGCCGCGTCGGCAACCGGCTCGCCTGAGCGCAAACGCGGCACCTCGTCGGTGTCTTCGTCCTGAAGGGTAAACGACAGCCAGAACGGCTTGCCGTCATTGGGCAGCCCGGCGCGGATGGTCTGCGCTTCGAGTATGCAGCTCTGCGTTTCGGCCAGCCACAGATCGACAAACGGCGACAGCCCGTCCACCAGTGGCTTCAAAATATCGGCTGCCCGCTCAGGCTTGTACAGATCAGGACGATAGGAGCCGAACAGTGGCGGAATGGAGCCCGCCACCCGGGCACGCCCACCCGAGGCGTCGGCCGACGCGCGCGCAAGTTGCCCGGCCAGCGCTGCGAGTGCCTGCCCCTCGCGGGCAAAGCGCTCTTCGCCAATATGAAAAGGCACAACGGCATAGCTGTTGCTGGTAATGACCCGAGCGCCACTTTCGATATAAGCCGCGTGCACTGCGCTGACCGCCTCAGGGGCTTCACTCAATGCCAGCGCCGACCATTCAGGCTGACGAAACGGGGCTCCGCGACGCTGCAGCTCACGGCCCATGCCGCCATCGAGAATTACAGTTGTGCCTTGAGTCATAGATGATCTACTTATATGTATATGAAAAAAACTCATTATGAGTCAGTCTTGTATAACGTATTTAATACGGCGCTTTCATCAAACTACAAATACTTTTTCAGGGGATATCTGTGAATTATCGCGCTCTACTGGGCATTGGCCTGGTCACTTTGGCGGCCTCCACTCAAGCTCTGGCCGGCGCCACGCTGGATCGCGTGCAGAAAAACAAAGAGCTGGTCAACGTTCTCATGGAAAGTTACCCGCCCTTCTCCTTCCTGAATGACAAGAACGAACTGGACGGCTTCGACGTGGACGTCGCCAAGGCCGTGGCGCAAAAACTGGGCGTCAAGTTGCGCCTTGAAACGCCCTCCTGGGATGTCATCGCGGCAGGCCACTGGAGCGGCCGTTACGACATCTGCGTCTGCTCGATGACACCAAGCAAAGCCCGCGCTGAAGTCTTCAACTTCCCGGTCGAGTACTACGCTTCGCCTGCGGTGATCGTGGTCAACGCCTCGGATGACCGCATTCATTCGGCCAAGGACCTCAGCGGCAAAAAGGTCGGCCTGACCAGCGCTTCCAGCTACGAAAGCTACCTGAACAAGAACCTGGTCATTGATGGCGCAGAAGACAAGCCATTGCAATACCCCTTCGATGACGTACAGATCGCCCCGTACGATAACGACAACGTGGCGTTTCAGGACCTGGGCCTGGGCGCAGGCAAGCGGCTGGACGCCATACTCACCAATCTGGTAACGGCAAAACCGCGTCTGGATCAGGACAAACGCTTCAAACTGGCGGGCGAGTCGCTGTACGAGGAACCCAACTCCGTGGCCATCGAAAAAGACGATCCGGAATGGGACGCCAAGGTCCGCGAAGTCTTCGCCGAACTCAAGAAAGACGGCACGCTCAGCCAGCTGTCGCAAAAGTGGATCGGTGCTGATATCAGCAAATGACTTCCTTCCAGCCCCAGCGCCCACCCGAGCAGGCTGAACAGAGCCTGCTAAAGCGAGTTTTCGGCTTCCGTACGCGGCTTTACCTGACGTGGCTGGTCATGTTCGCGCTGTTCGCCGGCTTCTTCCTGAGTTTTGATCTGAAGCTGTCGATCATCCTCGACAAACTGCCCAACCTGATCGGTCTGCACCTGGCCCCCAACGGCTTTCTTCAGGGTGCGGCGCTGACGCTGTTTGTTTCGGTGTGTTCGATTGCAGTCTCGGTAGTGCTGGGCTTCGTCACCGCCCTGGCCCGGCTCTCCAGCAGTGCAGTGGCGTTCGGCATTGCCAGCTTTTATGCCTCGTTCTTTCGTGGCACACCGCTGTTGATTCAGATTCTGCTGATCTATCTCGGGCTGCCGCAAATCGGCATCGTGCCTGGAGCCATCACCGCAGGCGTCATCGCGCTATCGCTCAACTACGGGGCTTACCTGAGCGAGATTTTTCGTGCAGGCATCATCGGTGTCGCTGCCGGACAGCGTGAAGCCGCCCTGGCCCTGGCCTTGCGTCCGGCGCAGATCTTCTGGCGCGTTACCCTGCCCCAGGCCATGCGCACCATCATTCCGCCGACGACCAACCAGTTCATCTCGATGCTCAAGGATTCGTCACTGATTTCAGTAATGGGCGTCTGGGAGGTGATGTTTCTGGCGCAGTCCTACGGCCGGTCCAGCTATCGATACATCGAAATGCTGACCACCGCAGCGGTGCTGTACTGGATCATGTCGATTGGCTTGGAGTTGCTGCAGTCGCGACTGGAAAGGCATTACGGCAAGGCGTATCAGGCGCGCAAATAACGGCAGCTTTCGTCCGTACGCTCTGCGCTCAGTGTTATACACAAGTCTGTTTTTGATCCTGGCCGAAGGCCGTGGGAGCAGACCGGGCGACGCTTCGTTTGTTCGCGAAGGGGGTTGTATAATCTTCGAAAATGCATCGACTACAACACCGTCTTCGCGAACAGGTTCGCTCCCACGCCCTCTGGGCATAAGCCTGGAAGACCGTTATTCCGGGCGTTCCAGGACGTGTGTGTAACGGCTGAGAGCTCCGCGTGGGAATGCAGTTCCGGACGCTCTGCGTCCAGCCCTGGCAATGCGGAGCCTTGACAGGATAATCAACTACGGGCTTTTTCGATCAGTTCGATGTACTCATCGGCATTACGCTGATCCTTGATCAGGGCAACGAAGTCGTTGCCTTGCTCGTCCTTGCCATCGAAGTCGTGGCCTGCTTCCCTGAAAAACACCAGGAAGCGTTCAAAATCGTTGATGCGCAGCCCACGGTAAGCCTTGATCAGCTTGTGCAGTGATGGCGAGGTAGCATCATAGGGTTCGAAGTCGAGGAACAGCTTGATCTGCTCATCGCCAATCTCATCGCCAATCAACTGCTTCTTGTCTTTACGCATTACAGGCTCCAGCAGGTCGCAGACACTTTCACGGGCGGGCAGTTTACCCCTCCGCGCGTGCAGGTCTCAACGCGCACGTGCAGAGGTGGTGTGCAGATCGGCCCAGATATGCCCGTTGGCATAACTCAGGAACTGGCAATAAACCTTCTCGTTGCGCAGCAAGTCGACCAGCACACGGTACTGAGCCAGCGGGTAATAAAGGGTCAGCGTACTGGTCGGCTCGTCATAGGTGGGCTTTTTCAGGCTTTTGCTGTCGCCACCGTCAAAATGCACAAGCACCTGTGAAATGGACGCGCCCTTGTTCAGTGACTTGCCTTTCAGGCGCATCGACAAGGGGGAAGTGACCGGAATCGGCTGCTGGCTGGATTGCCGCTGGTTACCGGCAACGATGGTGTATTCGGTGACCCGCATCAATTGTTGCTGCTCCGGCGCGCCCTCACGCAGGCTCAGGTCATCAGGCGGCAGGTATTGCTCGTGCATGGGGCTGGCCGCCACCGGCGCAGCAGCTGCAGCTGCAGCTGCAGCCACTGTCAGGCCAGACAACAGCATCCATGCCACAGCACCGGAAATCAGTAGCTTCATCGAGGGTTTCCATATAATTGCGAATTGACGACCGCCCTCTATTTCCAAGCGGCGGTCGTCAGCATGCCTTACATCCCTTTGACGGCATAGATGCCGGCAGCATTACGCCAGTAGCCTTTGTAGTCCATACCGAAACCGAAGATGTAACGGTCAATGCACGGCAGGCCGACGTAGTCGGCTTTCAGGTCCGGACGGGCCTTGCGATCGTGGTCTTTATCGATCAGCACGGCAGTGTGCACAGCGCGGGCACCGGCGTGTTTGCAGAAGTCGATGATGGCGCCCAGGGTGTGACCCTCATCGAGGATGTCGTCGATGATCAGCACGTCACGGTCGATGAACGAGACTTCCGGCTTGGCTTTCCAGAACAGATCGCCACCGGTGGTTTCGTTGCGATAACGCGTTGCGTGCAGGTAGGACGCTTCCAGCGGAAAGTTCAGGTGCGTCAGCAGCTTGCCCGAGAAAATCAGGCCGCCATTCATCACGCAGAACACCACCGGATTGCGTTCGGCCAGTTCGGCATTGATCTGCGCGCCAACGCGGGCAATGGCAGCATCCACTTCGGCCTCGGTGTACAGGCAGTCGGCTTCGCGCATGATTTGACGGATATGCTCGAGATCAGCGGACATGGCGCTCTCCAGGTAAGGCAGTTTGAGAAAAGCGGGCAAAGGTACGCATCCGTTCAAGCCAGAGCAAGCGATTCTGGACTAACGTTGCGAGTGTCTTTCAAAAGCCGCGAACGTCGAAGCGTCGAGACGATAACGCACGTGCTTTAAGACAGTAACAGCTGAATAGATTAATCTAGACCGATTTTTGCCCCGCTGGAGCCTTTCCCCATGCCCATCCGTGAGATCCGTCACCCACTGATCCGCCACAAGCTCGGCCTGATGCGCCGCGCCGACATCAGTACCAAGAATTTCCGTGAGCTGGCTCAGGAAGTCGGCGCGCTGCTGACGTATGAAGCCACCGCCGACCTGACCCTGGAAAACTACGACATTCAGGGCTGGGCCGGTACTGTTTCCGTCGAGAAGATCGCCGGCAAGAAAATCACTGTCGTCCCGATCCTGCGCGCCGGTATCGGCATGCTTGACGGCGTGCTCAGCCTGATCCCGGGTGCCAAGGTCAGCGCGGTCGGTGTAGCCCGCAACGAAGAAACCCTGCAGGCGCACACTTACCTGGAAAAACTGGTTCCGGAAATCGACGAGCGCCTGGCAATGATCATCGACCCGATGCTGGCCACCGGCAGCTCGATGGTCGCCACCATCGACCTGCTGAAAAAGGCTGGCTGCAAGGAAATCCGCGCCATGGTTCTGGTCGCTGCACCAGAGGGCATTGCGGCTGTAGAGCAGGCGCATCCGGATGTCATGATCTACACCGCCTCCATCGACGAGCGTCTGAACGAACACGGCTACATCATTCCGGGCCTGGGCGATGCCGGTGACAAGATCTTCGGCACCAAACAGAAGGACGCGTAACCCGATGACGCAGCAGGAGTTCAACGATCCACTGTGGCGCACGATTCTTTCCGGCGCGCAGATGCTGTTTGTCGCCTTTGGCGCGCTGGTACTGATGCCGCTGATCACTGGGCTCGATCCAAACGTGGCGCTGTTCACGGCAGGCCTGGGCACGCTGTTGTTCCAGATCGTTACCGGGCGTCAGGTGCCGGTATTTCTGGCATCGAGCTTTGCCTTCATCACCCCGATCATCCTCGCCAAGGGCCAGTTCGGCCTGGCCGCGACCATGGGCGGTGTCATGGCGGCGGGCTTCGTCTACACCTTTCTCGGTCTGGCGGTGAAAATCAAAGGCACCGGCTTCATCGACCGCCTGCTGCCGCCAGTGGTGATCGGGCCTGTGATCATTTCCATCGGCCTGGCCATGGCCCCGATTGCGGCCAACATGGCGATGGGCAAAACCGGCGATGGTGTGCAGCTGATTCCCTATCAGACCGCCATGCTGATCTCGATGCCGGCATTGCTGACAACGCTGATCGTGGCGGTGTTCGGCAAAGGGATCTTCCGTCTGGTGCCGATCATCTCCGGTGTGCTGGTGGGGTTCGCGCTGTCGTTCTACTTTGGTGTGGTCGATACCAAAAAGATCGCTGACGCTGCCTGGCTGGCTTTGCCGCACTTCACCGCGCCGGAGTTCAACTGGCAGGCGATTCTGTTTATTGTTCCGGTCGCCCTGGCCCCGGCCATCGAGCATATCGGCGGCGTTATTGCGGTCGGCAGCGTGACCGGGCGCGATTATCTGAAAAAACCGGGCCTGCATCGCACACTGTTCGGCGATGGCATCGCTACGACTGCCGCAGGCCTGTTCGGCGGTCCGCCCAATACCACCTACGCCGAAGTGACCGGTGCCGTCATGCTGACCAAGAACTACAACCCGCAGATCATGATCTGGGCATCGTTCTTCGCCATCACGCTGGCATTCATTGGCAAGTTCGGTGCGCTGCTGCAGAGCATTCCGGTACCGGTGATGGGCGGCATTCTGTGCCTGCTGTTCGGCTCGATTGCAGCGGTGGGCATGAATACACTGATCCGCCACAAGATCGACCTGGCCGAAGCGCGCAACCTGGTGATCGTCTCGGTAACGCTGGTGTTCGGGATCGGGGGTGTACTGATCGGCACCGGCAACGGCCCGAACGATTTTGGCCTGAAGGGCATAGCCCTGTGCGCCATTACGGCGATCATTCTGAACCTGATCCTGCCGGGCAACGACACCTGGAAGAACAAGCAGCTGGATGATCAGTTGCCTTGACGCTTCACTTCTTGACTATCGTGCCAATGCTCCGCGTTGGCATGCAGTTCTGGACGCTCTGCGTCCGATCCTGAATGTGCGGTGCGGCGCAGATTTGCGACGCGGAGCGTCACCCAGGGCATTCCCACGCTGGAGCGTGAGCAACGATAAGCGTCTGGAAGAACACTCTCGTGCCATGCTCCGCGGTTCAACGCATCACAGCATCAACGGCGCACGCTCGCACAGTCTGCTCAGCTCTTTCGCCCAGTTGGGATCGTCGTTCAGGCAAGGCACCAATATCAGTTCCTCGCCCCCCGCTTCCTTGAATTGTTCGGCACCGCGGTCGCCGATCTCTTCCAGCGTTTCAATGCAATCAGCCACGAACGCCGGACACATGACCAGCAGCTTCTTCACACCTTCCGCCGCCAGTTCGTCCAGATGCGCCTCGGTATAGGGCTCGATCCATTTGGCACGCCCCAGTCGGGACTGAAACGACACCGACCATTTACCCTCGGGTATGCCCATGCGCTTGGCGAACGCAGCAGCCGATTGCAGGCACTGGGCGCGATAGCAAGTGGCAAGCACTTCGGCGGGCGCTGTCATGCAGCAGTCGTCCTTGAGGCAGTGTTTGCCGGTGGGGTCCAGCTTGTGCAGATGCCGCTCCGGCAAGCCGTGGAAACTCAGCAACAAATGGTCGTAAGGTTGCTCCAGATGCGGGCGGACGCTTTCCACCAACGCGCTCAGGTACTCGGGCTGATCGTAGAACGGCTGCAAAACGGAGAATTGCATCTTCAACGATTTGGCGCGCACCACGCGCTTGGCCTCTTCAATGACGGTGGTTACCGTGCTGTCGGCAAATTGCGGATACAGCGGTGCCAGGGTGACTTTCTTGAAACCCTGTTCTGACAGTCGCGTCAATACGGTCTCAATGGACGGCTCGCCATAGCGCATCGCCAGTTCGACGGGGCCGTGCGACCACTCGTTTTTCATCGCCTGCTGCAGGCGCTTGCTCAGCACCACCAGCGGTGAACCCTCATCCCACCAGATGGACGCATAGGCATGCGCGGACTGCTCTGGCCGCTTGATCAGAATCAGCGAGACCAGCAGCCTGCGCACCGGCCACGGCAAGTCGATCACATAGGGATCCATCAGAAACTGGTTCAGGTAGCTGCGCACGTCTGCCACTTGAGTAGAAGCAGGCGAACCCAGATTGACCAGCAACAAAGCGTGATCGGTCATGCAACATCCTATTTCAAAGCGTTCAGTGGCGACCCAGCAAATCCTGCAGGGCAGTGTCGAGTTCGGTGTACTTGAATATGAAACCAGCTTCCTGCAAACGCTCCGGCCGCGCACGCTGGCCGCCGAGCAGCAATACCGAAAGCTCACCCAGCAATACTTTCAGGGCCAGTGCAGGCATAGGCATGAACGCGGGTCGATGCAGCATACCTGCCAGCGCCTTGGCAAACTGACGATTGCGCACCGGCGATGGCGCACAAACATTATAGGGACCCTTTGCTTCATTCAGATTCAACAGAAAATCAATCGCAGCGATTTGATCCTCGATGTGAACCCAGGGCATCCACTGCCTGCCGTTACCGATAGGCCCGCCCATGCCGAATTTGAAAGGCGGCAACAAGCGCTGCAGGAAACCCGCGCGGTCCGACAGCACCAGCCCTGTACGGATCAGCACTACACGCACGCCCAGCGACTCGGCACGTTGCGCGGTTTCTTCCCAGGCGTTGCACAGCTGGCTGGCAAAATCCTCTTTGGCAGGCAGTGAGGTTTCATCTATTTCGCGCTCGCCACTGTCGCCGTACCACCCCACCGCAGAGCCGGAAATCATCAGCGCAGGTCGTTGTGAACGGGTGCCCAGCCAGGTCAGCAGTTGCTCGGTCAGGCCGATGCGGCTCTCCCACAAGAGCAGGCGACGCTTGCGGGTCCAGGGACGATCCGCGATAGGCGCACCGGCCAGATTGACGATGGCGTCCACCGCCTGCGCACCTAGCTCGTCAAGGCTGGCGATACCACGCACCGAAGGGCCGCACAGCTCGGCAACGTCGGCGGGCGTTCGGCTCCATACCGTCAGTTCATGACCTTGAGCAGACCAGAACCGGCAGAGCGCTCGTCCTATCAAACCAGTACCACCGGTCAGCAATATGTGCATGGCAGATAACCTCGCGTGGCGTACGTGACAATTGAGTAGTCTTATTTTTTACCAGTGGCGCTTTCCGCGACGCTTATCCGGAAAACGAAACTGTCAGCTGAACCTTAGGCCACAGTTGAATGGAGCGCAGCCCGGCGGCCCTTGCCCTGATGGCTGAACCGTTCGACCCTGCAAGTTGCAATGTGACTCAACAGGCAAATTCCAAAACCACTGCAAGTTATACCAAACAAGAAGATTGTACAGGTTTTAACTACGGCGTAGTCTGTACAGACAAGGTAACGAGGCCCCTATGACTGTCCCTATCGCAATCATCGGTACCGGTATCGCCGGACTTTCAGCCGCTCAGGCGCTTACATCCGCCGGGCATCAGGTGCACCTTTTCGACAAGAGCCGTGGCAGCGGCGGTCGGATGTCCAGCAAGCGCAGCGATGCAGGTTCGCTGGACATGGGCGCGCAATATTTCACCGCTCGCGACCGACGCTTCGCCACCGCCGTGAAGCAATGGCAGGCCCAAGGGCATGTCGCCGAGTGGACGCCATTGCTCTACAACTTTCACGGCGGCAGGCTCAGCCCGTCACCGGATGAGCAAGTGCGCTGGGTGGGCAAGCCCGGCATGAGCGCCATCACACGAGCCATGCGTGGCGACCTGCCGGTGTCGTTCTCCTGCCGGATCACCGAGGTGTTTCGCGGCGAGCAGCACTGGAACCTGCTCGATGCCGAAGGCGGCAGCCACGGCCCTTTCAGCCATGTGATCATCGCCACCCCTGCCCCGCAGGCTACAGCCCTGCTGGCTGCTGCGCCGAAACTGGCAAGCGTGGTGGCAGGCGTGATGATGGACCCGACCTGGGCAGTGGCCCTGGCTTTCGAAACCCCGCTGCAAACGCCCATGCAAGGTTGCTTCGTGCAGGACAGCCCGCTTGACTGGCTGGCCCGCAACCGCAGCAAACCCGAGCGCAACGACACGCTCGATACCTGGGTTCTGCACGCCACCAGCCAGTGGAGCAGGCAAAACCTCGACGCCTCCAGAGAGCAGGTTATCGAACACTTGCACGGCGCGTTCGCAGAGCTGATCGATTGTGCCATGCCCGCGCCCGTGTTCAGCCTTGCGCACCGCTGGCTGTATGCACGGCCTGCCGGCTCTCATGAATGGGGCGCACTGTCGGATGCCGATCTGGGTATTTATGTGTGCGGCGACTGGTGCCTGTCAGGGCGGGTGGAAGGCGCATGGCTGAGTGGCCAGGAAGCAGCGCGCCGACTGCTCGAGCACCTGCGATGAATCAGATCAATCCCCGTAAGCTGCTGCTGTCAAAATGGACAGCAGCCACCCCGCTGAACCGGGAAAAACACTTTCTCGTGACCGAACTGTTCAAGGACGAAGAAGGCACCGTACTGGAAGTCGAGTTGCAAGCCGTGCTGACCCAACGCAGCCAGCGACTGCCGTGGCAGGCGCTGCAACAGGCGGATACGTGGCGAATGGGCTGGAAGTAACCGGTTTCTGATTCTTGCGGTGCGCCACCACAGTCACATGAATCAGTGGCTGACAGACGTGCAAAATCCTCTACAAAGAATTTGACTTGTACAGCTACGCCCCTATGATGAAGACAAGTTGTACAGCATGATCTATCTGTACAAGTCTTCTGTAGAGGTGACTGATGCCAACGTCCGCAACCGAAAAACCCAAGCTTGGCATCAGTGCGTGCCTGATGGGCGCCGAGGTTCGTTTCAATGGCGGCCACAAGGAGTCTCATCTGTGTACCCAAGCACTGAGCAAGTACTTCGACTTTGTTCAGGCGTGCCCTGAAGTTGCTATCGGCATGGGCATCCCGCGTGAGCCGATCAGGCTGGTGGGCGATGCAGAAAACCCCAAGGCGCTGGGCACAGTCAATCGCGAGCTGGACGTCACCGAGGCTCTGGCGGATTACGGCGTACAGATGGCCGAAGAGCTGGGTGATATCTGTGGTTACATTTTCATGCAGAAATCCCCGTCCTGTGGCCTGGAGCGGGTCAAGGTCTACCGCGAGAACGGTGCCCCGGTAGATGGCGGCGGTCGCGGAATCTACGCTCAGGCGTTTTGCGAACGTCACCCCAACCTTCCGGTCGAGGAAGACGGTCGGCTGAACGACGCCGTTCTGCGGGAAAATTTCGTCACCCGCGTATTTGCCTATGCCGCCTGGCAACAGTTGCTGAAAGAAGGCGTCACCCGGCGCGCGCTGACCGAATTCCACTCTCGTTACAAATACCAGCTGATGGCCAACGACCCGGTGCAATACAAGGCACTGGGCAAAATGCTTGGCAGCATGGGCCGCACCGATCCCAATGAAATCGCACCGCTGTATTTCAGCGAGCTCATGGCTGCACTGAAAAAGTGTGCGACTCGCCGTACTCATACCAACGTCCTGCAGCACCTGTGCGGTTATTTGAAACAGACCATCGGTGCCGAGGACAAACAGGAAATCCAGGAAGTGATCAGCCAGTACCACCAGGGCATCGTGCCCTTGATCGTACCGCTGACCCTGCTCAAACATCACTTTCGCCAACATCCGGATCCGTATGTGGCGCTGCAGGTATACATGCAGCCCCATCCGGAAAACCTCAG
The DNA here is from genome assembly GCF_001400735.1 of Pseudomonas caricapapayae. Taxonomy (GTDB): domain Bacteria; phylum Pseudomonadota; class Gammaproteobacteria; order Pseudomonadales; family Pseudomonadaceae; genus Aquipseudomonas; species Aquipseudomonas caricapapayae. The sequence continues at coordinate 65,241 of NZ_LJPW01000120.1, read as the reverse complement.
CCTGCGTAATGCGATTTGACTCATGAATGAAACAGACACAGAGGTGCCGGGCGACTGGCTGCCTATCCGCGAGGTCGCAAGGCAGACAGGCGTCAACGCCGTTACCTTGCGTGCCTGGGAACGCCGTTACGGACTGATCGTCCCGCACCGCACCGCCAAGGGCCATCGGCTGTATTCGGACGAGCATGTGCAGCGCGTCATGAAGATCCTCACCTGGCTCAACCGCGGCGTGTCCGTCAGCCAGGTCAAGGGCTTGATCGACGATAGCCGCCAGGACGCCCTGCCCCCGACCAACGACTGGGACGCGCTGCGCCAGACCCTGCTGGTGGCAATCGGCGAGCTGGCCGAACGCCGTGTCGATGACGTGTTCAATCAGGCGATGTCGCTGTACCCGCCGCGCACACTGTGTGAACAGCTTCTGCTGCCGCTGCTGGCCGAACTGGAGCAGCGCTGGCAAGGCAAGTTCGGCGCGCAACTGGAGCGTACGTTTTTCTATTCATGGCTGCGCAGCAAGTTTGGCGCACGGATTTACCACAACAACCGTCAGCTCAGTGGCAGCCCGTTGCTGCTGGTCAATCAGTCGGATCTGCCGCTGGAACCGCACCTGTGGCTCGCGGCCTGGCTGGTGAGCAGCGCCGACTGCCCGGTCGAGGTGTTCGACTGGCCGCTGCCTGTGGGTGAGCTGGCGCTTGCCGCGGAATACCTGAAGCCACGCGGCATATTGCTCTACTCCAGCAAAGCGCTGAACGTAGCCCAGTTACCCCGCTTGCTGGCCAATATCACCTGCCCTGTCGTGCTGGGCGGACCAACGGTGCAGATCCATAACGCCGAGCTGCTCGTACAGGCAAACGAGATAGCTGGATTGACCCTTGCCCACGACGCACTCAGCGCTCAGATCGAGCTGGGCAAGCTCGGACTTATCTAAGGACTTCTCATGCAACTGATCTGGCTGCGTAGCGACCTGCGCGTTCATGACAATACTGCCCTGACCGCTGCCATGGAGCGCGGTCCGACGCTGGCGGTCTACCTGCTCAGTCCTGCGCAGTGGCGCAGCCATGACGATGCCGACTGCAAGGTGGACTTCTGGCTGCGCAATCTGGTCGAGCTGGAAAAGGCGCTGGCCACATTCAACGTGCCACTGCTGATCCGCGAGGCGGACACCTGGGATCAGGCACCCGAAGTGCTGGCAAAACTGTGCACACAGTTCAAGGTCGATGGCCTGCACCTCAATCAGGAATACGGCATCAACGAAACCCTTCGCGATCAGGGCGTGCAGAAGGCTATGGAAAAAGCCGGTGTGCACTTCAACAGTTACCTTGATCAACTGTTATTCAAGCCCGGCAGTATCCTGACCAAGACCGGCAACTATTTTCAGGTGTTCACCCAGTTCAAGAAAGTCTGCTACAGCCGTCTGCATGAGGCCATGCCGCACCCGGTGCGTGCACCGCAGGCGCAGCAACCCCTGTCGATCAAGAGCGATTCGATCCCTGACCAGGTCAAGGGTTTTGCCACGCCGTCGCAAGCGTTACGCAACCTGTGGCCGGCAGGCGAGGCAGAAGCCAGGCGGCGCATGGACGCCTTCGCCGACGAGCAGATCAGCTATTACAAGACTGAGCGCGATTTCCCGGCCAAACCCGGCACCAGCCAGTTGTCGGCCTATCTGGCGGCAGGGGTGATTTCACCGCGCCAGTGTCTGCACGCAGCGCTGGCCAGTAATCAAGGGGAGTTCGAAAGTGGTGACGTCGGCACGGTGACCTGGATCAACGAACTATTGTGGCGAGAGTTCTATAAACACACCCTGGTAGGCTACCCTCGTGTATCGCGTCATCGTGCCTTTCGCCCGGAAACCGAGGCATTGAAGTGGCGCGATGCCCCCGAAGAACTGCTGGCGTGGCAAGAGGCGCGTACCGGCCTGCCGATCATTGACGCAGCGATGCGCCAGTTGCTGGAAACCGGATGGATGCACAATCGGCTAAGGATGGTCGTTGCGATGTTCCTCACCAAAAACCTGCTGATCGACTGGCGCGAGGGCGAGCGCTTCTTCATGCGCCACCTGATCGACGGCGATCTGGCGGCCAACAATGGCGGGTGGCAGTGGAGTTCGTCCACGGGCACCGACTCGGCACCCTACTTCCGTATTTTCAATCCGTTGTCTCAGTCGGAGCGGTTCGACCCCGAGGGCGTGTTCATCAAGCGCTGGTTGCCGGAACTGGCCGATCTCAATAAAAAGCAGATTCATGACCCCGCCTTGATCGGCGACCTGTTTGGCGCTGCCGACTTCCCGAAACCCATCGTCGATCTGAGCAAGAGCCGAGCGCGTGCCCTGGCAGCGTTCAAGGCGCTTCCGGCTCGCCAGCCCGCTGCGGGAGTCGAACATGGCTGATTTCCTGCATCGCTTCGCCGAAGGTTTTGCCGCGCTGAACAAGGACAACCTTGATCGGGTCGCCGAACTGTACAGCGATGACGTGTCGTTCAGCGACCCGATGCACGACATCCACGGCCTCGCGGCCATGCGGCGCTATTTCGCCGAGTTGTACGCCAACGTCCAGGATCTGCAGTTCGATTTCCATGCCTTCGATGAAGTGCGCCCCGGTGAGGGCTATCTGGTCTGGACCATGAGTTATTCGCATCCGCGCCTGGCCGCAGGCAAAACAATCAGGGTCGAAGGCTGTTCGCACCTGAAATGGCACGACAAGGTTTATCGACACCGGGACTACTTCGACGCCGGTGCATTGCTCTACGAACATCTGCCCATCATGGGTCGAGTCATCCATTGGCTGAAGAAGAGGTTGGGATGAGCACTCCTGTTGCACGACGCATCTGGTTGACCGGAGCAAGCAGCGGCATTGGTCTGGCGCTGGCAAAAGAGCTGCTCAACGCCGGACACCGGCTGGCGCTGACCGCCCGTACGCTTGAGCCATTGCAGGACCTGGCGAACGTTTATCCCACGCAGGTGCTGCTGGTGACCGGTGATATCACCGACCCCGAGCAAGTGAAAGCGATTGCCGACGATATCGCCCGGCAATGGGGAGCCCTGGACACCGCCATCTTCAACGCGGGCACGTGCGAATATATCGATGCCCGGCAGTTTGAAGCGGCCATGGTCGAACGCGTGGTGCGCACCAACCTGCTGGCCAGCAGTTACTGCATCGAGCACGCGCTACCGCTGTTACGCAAAGGGCATCAGCCGCATCTGGTCGGCGTGGCCAGTGCGGTGACCTACCTGGCTTTGCCGCGCGCAGAAGCCTACGGCGCGTCGAAGGCCGGCCTGCGTTATCTGCTCGAAGCGCTGCGTCTGGACCTGGCCAGCGAAAACATCGACGTCACAGTGGTCAGCCCCGGGTTCGTCGACACACCGCTGACACAAAAAAATGATTTCCCGATGCCGATGCGCTGGCCTGTCGAAAAGGCAGCCAAACACATCGCCAGCAAACTGGGGCGCAACAAACGTCCGCTGGATATCGCCTTTCCGGCGTTGTTCATATTCAGCATGAGCTTACTGGCCCTGCTTCCGGCACGCGCCAGGCTTGCACTCGGCAAACGCATGGCGCGGACCGAGTCGTCGAATAAGGATGCGCAATGAAAATCGCCGTCATCGGCAGCGGGATTGCCGGCCTGACCAGCGCTTACCTGCTTGACCGCGCGCATGAGGTGACCGTTTTCGAGTCCTCCGACTGGATCGGCGGGCATACCCATACGGTCGACGTGCAGGTCGAAGGCCGAACCTATGCCATTGACACCGGTTTCATTGTCTTTAACGACTGGACCTACCCCAACTTCATTCGCCTGCTCAGTCAGTTGGGTGTCGGCTTCAAGCCGGCCGAAATGAGCTTTTCGGTGCATGATCCGCGCACTGGCGTGGAATATAACGGCAACAACCTCAACAGCCTGTTCGCCCAGCGCAGCAATCTGCTGTCACCCAGGTTCTGGGGCATGCTGCGCGATATCCTGCGTTTCAATCGTCAGTCGGTCGATGATCTGGAAAACCAGCGCATCGCGGCAGACACGACGCTGGGCGAGTACCTGAAGAGCGGCGGCTATGGCCAGCGTTTCATCGACCATTACATCGTGCCTATGGGCGCGGCGATCTGGTCGATGTCACTGGCGGACATGCTCGGCTTTCCGTTGCAGTTCTTTGTGCGCTTTTTCAAGAATCACGGCCTGCTCTCGGTCACTCATCGGCCGCAATGGTGCGTCATCGAGGGTGGCTCGAGAAGTTATGTCGAACCGTTGACGGCTTCGTTCCGGGAGCGGATTCGCCTGTCCTGCCCCGTCACGCGGGTGGAACGCGACAGCGACGGCGTAACGCTGCACAGCAGGCTGGGCACCGAACGCTTCGACAAGGTGGTGTTTGCCTGCCACAGCGACCAGGCCTTGGCGCTGCTGGCCGAGCCATCCAGTGCCGAGCGCTCGATTCTCGGGGCCCTGCGCTATGCCGAGAACGATGTGGTGCTGCACACCGATACGCGACTGCTGCCCCAGCGCAAACTGGCCTGGGCAAGCTGGAACTACCGTCTGGGCGGCAGTGAACAGCAGTCGGCAGCCGTTACTTATGACATGAACATCCTGCAAGGGATCGAGAGCGACACAACGTTCTGTGTCAGCCTCAATCAGACCGCCGCCATCGACCCGGAAAAAATCCTCGGTCGCTACCGTTACGCGCATCCGCAATACAGCCTTGATGCGATCGCCGCACAGGCACGCTGGGAGGAAATCAACGGCGTCGATCACACCTGGTACTGCGGCGCCTACTGGGCCAACGGTTTCCACGAAGACGGCGTCGTCAGCGGCTTGCGCGTGGCTCAGGCCTTTGGTGAAACCCTGTGAACAGCGCGCTCTACAGCGGCTGGATCAGCCACCGGCGATTTTCGCCGCGCGCCCATGCGTTCACCTATCGAATAGGCTTGCTCTATCTGGATCTGGATGAGCAGGAGCACGTGCTGGGGCTCTCTCCGCTGGCAGGCAAAAGACGTTTTGCGCCCTTCTCGTTTCGCGAGCGTGACTACCTGCCAGAGCTGACCGGGCAAGGAATGACGCTGATAGAGGCGGTCCGCGAACGGGTTGGCAAAGCATTGGGCCGTACGCCATCGGGGCGTGTCTGCCTGCTGACCCAGGCACGCAGTTGGGGTTTGTCGTTCAACCCGGTGAGTTTTTTCTACTGCCATGAGGCAGACGGCACCCTGGCCGGCATTCTGTGTGAAGTCACCAATACGCCCTGGGGCGAGCGCTACAGTTATGTGCTGCCTGCCACGGGTGAGGGACATCAGTATTTTGCGGTGGCCAAGGCCTTTCACGTGTCGCCGTTCCTGCCACGTGACCTTGAATACCGTATGAGCTTCAGCCAGCCCGCCGAGCGGATCGGTGTACACATGGCTGACTGGCAAGGCGAACTGAAAATGTTCGACGCAACCCTCAATCTGACCCGCCAGAACCTCAGCCGCCAGACGCTGCATCGTTACCTGATGGCTTATCCGTGGATGACCGCTAAAACCTGTCTGGCGATTTACTGGCAGGCGGTGCGCCTGCTGCTCAAACGCATACCCATTTTTTCTCATCAGGCCGCCGACGGCGAGTACCGTGCTGCCGCCGCGCAAACCAAGGACTCACGCCATGAAAAGCAGTAGCAGCAGTTTTTCTGCCAATCTGGGCACCAATGGTCTGACGGCCAATATCCTGCGCCGCGGCGTACTGCGACAGCTCGCGGGTCTGCGCAATGGCCAGTTGGTGGTTATCGACGGCGGCGAGCGCCATGTGTTTGGCAAGGCCGGTGCGCTGATTCATGCAGAGATTCATATTCTGGATTCCGCCGCTTGGGGCATGGTTGCCAGCAACGGCTCCATCGGCGCTGGCGAGGCGTTTATCCACGGCTACTGGACCACGCCTGACCTTACCGCGGTGGTGCGGGTATTTGTCAGCAATCTGGATGTGCTGGATGCAATGGAAGGCGGCATGGCTCGCCTGACCCGCCCGTTGATTCACGCCCTGCACTGGCTGAATCGCAATACACGCGAAGGCTCGCAGAAAAACATCGCTGCCCACTACGACCTTGGCAACACACTGTTCGAGCAGTTTCTCGACCCGACGATGATGTACTCCGCCGCACAGTTTCTCAGCGAGGACGACACGCTGGAACAGGCACAGTTGAACAAGCTGGAGCGCATCTGCCAGAAGCTGGCCCTGAAACCTGACGATCACCTGCTGGAAATCGGCACCGGCTGGGGCAGCATGGCTATTTATGCGGCGCAGCACTACGGCTGCCGGGTGACCACCACCACGCTGTCCAGAGAACAGTTCGCCTACACCGAGCAGCGCCTGATCGAGCTGGGCCTGCAGGATCGCGTCACGCTGTTGCTGACCGACTACCGGGACCTGACCGGTGAGTACGACAAGCTGGTGTCCATCGAGATGATCGAAGCGGTGGGCCATCGTTTTCTGCCGACTTACTTCAAGCAATGCGCGAACCTGCTCAAAAGCAACGGGATGATGCTGCTGCAGGCGATCACCATCCGCGAGCAGCGTTATGCCCAGGCCAAACGCAATGTGGATTTCATCCAGCGTTACATTTTCCCTGGCGGCGCTCTACCGTCAGTGGCGAAAATGCTCGACATCGTCGGCAGCGATACCGACATGAACCTCCTGCACATGGAAGATTTCGGCCTGCATTACGCGCGCACGCTGCGCGTGTGGCACGACAACTTCAAACAGGCCCACGGCAAACTCGCCGAACTGGATTATGACGACCATTTCCTGCGGCTGTGGGAGTTCTACCTGTGCTACTGCGAAGGCGGCTTTCTGGAGCGGACCATCGGTACCGCCCAGTTATTGCTCGCCAAACCCGATGCCCTGCGCGAACCGTTGCTTGGGCGCTTCAATGCTTAAATCGATCGCCAACGCAGTGCTGTTCCAGATCGGCTGGTTCGCCTGCGTACTGGGCGGCAACAGTTATTGGCTGCTGATTGCCGTTGCCGGGCTGGCCGTGCATTTCCTGTGGATCAGCTCATGGGCCGCAGAAGGTCGGCTGATTCTGACGGTCACGTTGATCGGCATTGTGCTGGACAGCGCCTTGATGACCCTCGGCGTTTTTGACTTTGGCAGCGACGGCTACCTGCTGCCTCTGTGGCTGGCGCTACTGTGGGCAGTGCTGGGCACTACGCTCAATCATTGCCTGGCGTGGACCGCAAAGCCGCTATGGCGTGCAGCCGTGCTGGGGGCTATTGGCGGCCCGATGTCGTACTATGCCGGCTCGCAACTGACTCAGGTTCACCTCCCCCTCGGAGTGTGGCCAGGCATGGTGCTGCTGGGGGTGGTCTGGGCAGGTGTATTTCCCCTGCTTCAATGGCTGGCAACCCGGGCAGCCAGACACTCGGGAGAAACGCTCTGAACGCCACACTCATTCCGGTCGCAGAGATTCACAGCGAAACGGAAGTCACCTGCTCCACCTGCGCAGCCTGCTGTTGCCAACTAGAAGTGATGCTCATCACCGACACGGGCGTGCCTGAGCGCTACATTGATACCGACGAGTGGGGTGGCGAGGTCATGCTGCGTCTGGATGACGGCTGGTGCGCCGCACTGGATCGCAACACCATGATGTGCACGATCTACGAAAAACGACCGTTGATCTGTCGTGAATTCGAAGCCGGTGCGGAAGACTGCCTGAACGAACGCAAAGGGATTGCGACGGCTTATCTCTGATCAGTGTTGCCTGACTCATGACTATCTTCCCCACGCTCCGCGTGGGAATGCAGTTCCGAACGCTCCGCGTCCTGGGCATGCGTGGCAGCACAGGTTTTCAACGAGGCGCATCAGGAACAGCGTGCCAATGCAGGGCATTGGCACAATAGCCAACTTGATGTATCAAAACGGCATCTTGTAATGCAATGCGTAGCTCTCTATACCGTCGTTCGGCTCTTTGATGCCGGCGTTGGAGTAGTGAGTCGCGCGAATACCGACTTCATGCCCGCCCGCGAAACGCAGACCAAAGCCGATACGGTCTTCGAAGTTGAAAGCAGACCCGAACTTGCGGTCTTCGACCTGTGTGTTCGAGAACACCGAGACGCCGATACCGGCTTCTACGTAGGGCTTGACGTTGCCGTTGCCGAATTCGTAGACCAGAACCGGGGAGAACGACAGGCTGTGGTTATCCTTGTAGTCCTTGCCATCCCAGTAGGTGTAAGCGCCATCCCAGTAGCCAGTCAGACGGCCGATGTCGCTTTGCAGCCAGGTTTTATCCCAATCGAACTGCACGCCCAGGCGATAAGTCATGGTCGACTCGCCGGTCTGCCCCACCGAAAACTCAACACCGTCGGCCTGCGCGATTGAAGCTTGCCCTGCCAGAGCGGCCGCAATCACGGCCAGGCAAAAGAGTCTCTTCATGAGAAACGTCCTAAATATATTAAAGTGTACGAAAAGTGTTGGAGTTCATCAGCCGCTTTTATAGAAGCCTGCGAGGTGAGGTTAGTTCACCCGAAAAGCACCTTTTTTCACGTTTTTTTTACAAACGGAAGCTTCTCACATTGCCAGGGTTTTGCGACAAAAAAGGTAGGATTTTTCTGAAATTGTCCGGAATGTCACTAGACCAATACACAGTGTCTCGCGCAACGCCATTGGCAAGAAGGCTGGAACGCGACAAAAGACGCTGCAACTGACGCGCTACGGCGGCACCCGTGTCGATCAGCGTGACTGATTCGGGGAGCATTTCCCGCAGCAATGGCTTGAGAAAGGGATAGTGAGTGCAGCCCAGAATGATCGTGTCACAGCGTGCAACCAGCAACGGTTCGAGGTAACGCTGTAGCAATTGACGGATCTGCGGGCTGAACAGATCGCCGGTTTCGATCAGCTCGACCAGACCGGGGCACGGCTGCGTCACGACCCTGACATCACTGGCAAAGCGGTCAAGCAAGGCAGCAAACCTGGCGCTCTGCAGCGTCCCGGTGGTCGCCAGCACACCGACGACGCCGCTGCGCGTGGCTTCGGCAGCCGGTTTGACGGCGGGTTCCATGCCCACAATCGGCCAGTCCGGGTAGCGTTGCCGTATATGCGCCACGCCCGCAGCCGTGGCAGTGTTGCAAGCGACGACCAGGGCCTTGGCACCCTGCTCGCGAAAGAAGCCGGCAATCGTCAGGCAACGGTCGACGATGAACTCAGGGGTCTTTTCGCCGTAGGGAATATGCCCGCAGTCCGCCAGATACAGCAGAGACTCGCTGGGCAACAGCTGACGGATCTCATTGAGTACCGACAGCCCTCCAACCCCGGAATCGAAGATTCCGACCGGCGCATCGCTGCCGTAGCTCATATGAATGTCAGGCATGCTCGCCCTGCCCGCTGGCCTTACCGCAGACGCTGCAGGCCGGGTCGCGTTTGACTTTCAGCTCGCGGAACCGAGTGCTCAAGGCATCGACCAATAACAGCCGGCCAACCATCGGCTCGCCAAAACCGGCCAGCAGCTTCAAGGCTTCCAGCGCCTGCAGGCTGCCGACCAGGCCGACCAGCGGCCCGATGACACCGGCCTCGCTGCAGGTCAGTTCCGCTTCGCTGCCGTGACCGTACAGACAATGGTAACAAGGGCTGTCTGCACGGCGTGGATCGAACACCGATAACTGCCCCTCCAGCCGGATTGCAGCACCGCTGACCAACGGCTTGCGCGCAGCGACACAGGCAGCATTGACCGCTTCACGGGTGGCGAAATTATCCGAACAGTCCAGCACCAGATCGACAGCCTGCACGGCCGCACCCAATGAGTCGGTATCCAGTGCAGCACGATGGGCAACCAGGGTAATGGCGGGGTTGATCGCCTTGAGCCGGGTCACCGCCGAGTCCACCTTGGCCAGCCCGACGCTCTGCGTGTCATGGATAATCTGGCGCTGCAGGTTGGTCAGATCGACGTGATCGAAATCCGCCAGATGCAGCTCCCCGACACCGGCGGCGGCCAGGTACAGGGCCACAGGAGAGCCGAGACCGCCGACGCCGACGATAAGCACACGGCCTTGTTTCAGCCTCAACTGCCCCTCGATATCGACCTGTTGCAACAGAATCTGCCGGCTATAGCGCAGCAGTTCCTGATCACTCAGCACGGCTTGCACCCGAACGTGATCCGCTCGTGCTCGCCCAGGTCGCGGCGGGTCTGGATACGTTCGAAGCCCTGACGAGTCAGCAGCTCACGCACCGCCGCGCCTTGATCGTAACCATGTTCCAGCAGCAACCAGCCGTCCGGATTAAGGTGGGCAGGCGCTTGTTCGATAATCTGGCGCAAGTCATCCAGACCGTCGGAACCGGCCACCAGTGCGCTGCTCGGCTCGAAGCGCACGTCACCGGCCGACAGATGCGGATCGGCATCGGCAATGTACGGCGGATTGCTGATGATCAGATCGAACTGACGCCCTGCCAGGGCGCTGAACCAGTGGCTGTCGAGCACTTCGGCGTTGTCCAGTTGCAGGCGCTGCCGATTGCGTTCGGCCAGCGCAACGGCCTCTGGCACACGGTCAACCGCCGTGACTTGCCATTGCTGACGTTCGTGGGCCAGCGCCAGGGCAATCGCCCCGGTGCCGGTGCCCAGATCCAGAACCCTGGCAGGTGCGAAGGCAGGCACCAGCTCCAGTGCCGCTTCCACCAGCATCTCGGTCTCGGGACGCGGGATCAGAGTGTGCGGCGCAACCTCCAGATCAAGCTTCCAGAAACCTTGCTGGCCGAGAATATAGGCCACTGGCTCGCCAGTGCGTCGGCGCTGCAGGTAATCTGCAAATGCCAGGGCGGCCTCGGTGCTGACAATGCGCTCGGGCCAGGTGTGCAGAAAGCTGCGCGGCTTGCCCAGCGCTGCCGCAAGCAGCAGCTCGATGTCGAGCCGTGCGGTCGGGGAATCGGGAAGCTCGGCGCTTCTTAACAAACTTGCGATGATGGTCATTTACTCACCCAGTGCCGCAAGTTGATCAGCCTGATATTCAGCGAGTAGCGGCTCTATCACTGCATCGACTCCGCCCGCCAGAACTTCATCCAGCGAATACAAAGTCAGGTTCACGCGGTGATCCGTCACTCGCCCTTGAGGGAAATTATACGTACGGATACGCTCGGAACGATCACCCGACCCCACGAGCAGCTTGCGCTCGCTGGCGATGGCATTGGCCGCCGCGCTGGTCTGTTGATCATTCAGTTTGGCAGACAGCCAGGACATTGCCCGGGCCCTGTTCTTGTGCTGTGAGCGCTCTTCCTGACATTCGACGACGATACCCGATGGCAAATGCGTGATGCGGATTGCCGAGTCGGTTTTGTTGACGTGCTGACCACCGGCGCCCGAAGAGCGGTAGGTGTCGACACGCAGGTCGGCCGGGTTGATCTCGATCGCCTGTTGCTCATCGGGCTCCGGCAACACCGCAACCGTACAGGCAGACGTGTGGATGCGGCCCTGCGACTCGGTCTCGGGCACGCGCTGCACACGGTGCGCGCCGGACTCGAATTTCAGCTTGCCGTAGACGCTGTCACCTTCGACACGCGCAATGACTTCCTTGTAGCCGCCATGCTCGCCTTCATTTTCGGACAGGATTTCGACCCGCCAGCCACGCCGCTCGGCGTAACGCGAATACATGCGAAACAGGTCGCCGGAGAAAATCGCAGCCTCATCGCCGCCCGTGCCGGCGCGGATTTCCAGGAACACGTTACGGCCGTCGTTCGGGTCCTTGGGCAGCAGCATGCGCTGCAATTGCGCTTCAAGCTCAACCAGTTGCTGCCGGGTCTCGCGAACTTCCTCGACGGCCATTTCGCGCATGTCCGGGTCGCTGTCCTTGAGCAGCGCCTGCGCGCCCTCCAGATCGCCCTGCACCCTGATCAACTGTTGATAAAGCGCAACGACCGGCTCCACTTCGGCATATTCACGGGAATAGGCGCGAAAGCGTGTCTGATCGCTGATGACCTCGGCGTCGCCAAGCAGCGCGGTCAGTTCCTCGAATCGGTCGCTGAGGACATCCAGCTTATTGAGCAGTGAAGCTTTCATTGCGGGGTTTTATCCGTCGAGCCCTCACCGAGGGCAAAAAGTTCCTGGGCCATGGCCAGCGCATCGACGCGACCTTCGGCAGACAGCTTCTTGAGCTGTACGCTGGGTGCGTGCAGCAATTTGTTGGTCAGACCACGCGCCAGCTGGATCAGTACATCCTCGGCATTGCTGCCGTTGGCCAGCATACGTTGCGCCTTGCTCAGCTCTTCGTCACGCAGCCGTTCGCTTTGCTGACGATAGGCGCGCAATACATCCACCGCCGCCAGTTCGCGCAGCCGCGACATGAAGTCTTCGGCCCCCACGCTGACCAGTTGCTCGGCAGCCAGCGCAGCACCCTGACGACTCTTCAGATTCTCTGCCACTACTTCATGCAGGTCATCAACGCTATAGAGGTAAACGTCGTCCAGTTCGCCGACTTCAGGCTCGATATCTCGCGGTACGGCGATATCGACCATGAAGATCGGCTTGTGCTTGCGAAGTTTCAGCGCGCTTTCCACAGCCCCCTTGCCCAGAATCGGCAACTGGCTGGCGGTGGAGCTGATCACGATATCGCTATTGACCAGTTCGGCCGGAATATCCGACAGCAGCACCGCGTGCGCACCGAACTCGGCGGCGAGCATGCTGGCGCGCTCGAGCGTGCGGTTGGCAACCACGATACGTTTGACGCCCAGGTCATGCAGATGCCGGGCGACCAGAGTAATGGTCTCGCCTGCACCGATCAACAAAGCCTGACTGCGTTGCAGATCGCTGAAAATCTGTTTGGCCAGACTGACTGCGGCAAACGCCACAGACACCGGGTTTTCGCCGATTGCAGTATCGGTGCGCACCTGCTTGGCGGCGCTGAACGTGGCCTGAAACAGGCGACCCAGCAACGGCCCGACCGTACCGGCTTCGCGGGCAACGGCGTAGGCGGACTTCATCTGGCCGAGAATCTGCGGCTCGCCGAGCACCAGCGAATCGAGCCCGGAGGCGACGCGCATCATGTGCCGTACGGCGGCATCATCCTCGTGCACGTAAGCACTGGCGCGCAGTTCTTCCAGGCTGAGGTGATGATAATCGGCGAGCCAGGCGAGAATGCTGTCCGCACCGAGATGCTCGTGCTCGATATACAGCTCGCTACGGTTGCAGGTCGAAAGAATCGCAGCTTCACGACTTTCGGTCAGGTGGCAGAGCTGCTGCAACGCCTCGACCAGTTGTTCCGGGGTAAATGCCACACGCTCGCGAACGTCGACCGAGGCGGTCTTATGGTTGATACCGAGTGCAAGGAAGGCCATTCAGGGTCGCAGGTGGTGACGTGAAGCCGGTAATTGTCCTACTTCAATAAGCTCAGAACAACCACCACATATTATTGTCCCACTACAATCGCTCGTCGCAGACTGCGTTTTCAGGCCCGCGACACTGCAAACACACGCATTGCATCAGTTTTTCCGACGGCTGTGGGTTTTGCCGACAGCCTTGTGTCATGATGCTCCCACCGCAGGTAAGCCGCCCTTCTTATATATGAATAGATCCTCCGCGTTGTTCCTTGCTCTTGCCTTTCTGGGCGGCTGCCAGTCCGTGGCCCCCGTCTCGTCACAGCCCGTGCCCGCTCAGAAAGACGCCCCTCCCGCGCCTGAAGCCAAGCCGCAGGTCTACGGCTCGTTCACTCAGGACACCCTGGTCAGCCTGTTGAGCGCGGAGCTGGCCGGCCAGCGCAACCGCTTCGATATCGCCCTGGACAACTACGTGACCCAGGCGATCAAGACCCAGGACCCGGGAGTCTCAGAACGCGCCTACCAGATCGCCGAGTACATGGGCGCCGATCAGTCTGCGCTGGACACTGCCCTGATCTGGGCGAGGAACGCGCCGGGCAATCTTGAAGCCCAACGAGCCGCAGCCATTCAGTTGGCGCGCGCCGGACGCTACGACGACTCTCTGGTGTATATGGAGAGAGTCCTGCAAGGTCAGGGGGACACGCACTTCGACTTTCTGGCCCTGTCCGCTGCCGAAACCGATCCTGACACCCGTAACGGCCTGCTCAAGAGCTTTGACCGATTGCTGGGCAAATACCCGAACAACAGCCAGCTGATTTTCGGCAAGGCGCTGTTGCTTCAGCAGAATGGTGACGCCGAACAGTCGTTGAAGCTGCTGGAAGACAACCCGCCGAAAGACGGCGAAATCGCCCCTATCCTGCTGCACGCCCGCCTGCTGCAAAGCATGAACCGAGGCAAGGAAGCGGTGCCCCTGCTGGAAAAAAGCATCAAGAAGTACCCGGACGACAAACGCCTGCGCCTGACGTATGCGCGCATGCTTGTTGAGCAAAACCGCATGGAAGACGCCAAGGTGCAGTTTTCCGCTCTTTTGCAGCAGTATCCGGATGACGACGAGCTGCGTTTCTCGCTGGCCCTGGTGTGCCTTGAAGCCAAGGCCTGGGACGAAGCGGCTGGCTACCTGGAAGAACTGATCGCCCGTGGCGCACACGTCGACTCTGCGCATTTGAATCTGGGCCGCATCCACGAAGAGCGCGAGGACCCGCAAAGCGCGCTCAACGAATACGCTCAGGTCGGTCCGGGCCCGGACTTCCTTGCCGCTCAATTGCGCCAGGCCGATATTCTGGTCAGCAATGGCAACGGTGCGGAAGCTGCCAAACGCCTGTCTGAGGCGCGCGCCGAAGAACCCGACTACGCCATCCAGCTTTACCTGATCGAAGCCGAGGTCCTGACCAGCAACGACCAACTGGATCGCGGCTGGCAGGTGTTGAATCAGGCGCTCAAGCAATACCCGGATGACGCCAACCTGCTCTATACCCGCGCCATGCTGGCGGAAAAACGCAATGATCTGGCGCAGATGGAAAAAGACCTGCGCAGCATCATCAAGCGCGAGCCTGAAAACGCCATGGCGCTGAACGCACTGGGCTATACCCTTTCAGATCGCACCACGCGTTACGCCGAAGCCCGCCAGTTGATCGAGAAAGCTCACCAGATCAGCCCCGACGATCCGGCGGTTCTCGACAGCCTTGGCTGGGTCAACTATCGCCTGGGTAACCTGGATGAGGCCGAGCGCTACCTGCGCCAGGCCCTTGAACGCTTCCCTGATCACGAAGTGGCAGCGCACCTGGGCGAAGTACTCTGGGCCAAGGGCGAACAGCGCGAAGCCAGAAAAGTGTGGGCCAAAGCCCTCGAACAACAACCCGACAGTACCGTCCTGCGCAGCACACTGCGACGCTTGACCGGATCAGAGACCCTTTGACGTTATGTTTTTGCGCCACCTAATCGTATTCAGCTTCATCGCCCTGCTCGCCGGCTGCGCCGGCCTCACCTCCCGCGAAGCCGTACAAGGCAAGGGTGATCCCGCGCAATGGCGCGAACACAAACAGCAACTGAGCAGCCTCGATGGCTGGCAGATCAACGGCAAGGTAGGCATTCGCGCACCGAAAGACTCCGGCAGCGGCACCCTGTTCTGGCTGCAGCGCCAGGATTACTACGACATCCGCCTGTCCGGCCCGCTCGGCCGCGGTGCCGCCCGACTGACCGGACGCCCCGGCGCAGTTGTGCTGGAAGTCGCCAATCAGGGTCGCTACGAAGCCACCACTCCGGAATCGCTTCTGCAGGATCAACTGGGCTGGAAACTGCCGGTTTCTCACCTGGTATGGTGGGTGCGTGGCTTGCCGGCACCGGACAGCAAAAGCAGCGTGACACTTGATGGCGACAGCCGCCTGGCCAGCCTTGAACAGGATGGCTGGCAAGTGGAGTACCTCAGCTACGTCGAACAAAACGGCTACTGGCTGCCGGAACGCGTCAAGCTGCATGGCCAGGACCTCGATGTCACGCTGGTCATCAAGGACTGGCAGCCTCGCAAGCTGGGGCAATGATCATGGGTACGCCACAACTGGTTTTGCCCGCCCCGGCGAAACTCAACCTGATGCTGCACATTCTGGGACGCCGCCCTGACGGCTATCACGAACTGCAAACCCTGTTTCAGTTTCTCGATTACGGCGACGAGCTGGGGTTTAGCGTCCGCGAGGACGGCGAGATTCGTCTGCAGACCGAAGTCCCTGGCGTCCCGCACGACAGCAACCTGATCGTCAAAGCCGCCCGCGCGCTGCAAAAACAGTCCGGTTGCACACTGGGCATGGACATCTGGCTGGAAAAACGTCTGCCCATGGGCGGCGGCATCGGTGGCGGCAGCTCGGATGCCGCTACCACGCTGCTGGCTTTGAACCACTTGTGGCAGCTCGGCTGGGATGAGGATCGTCTGGCGGCACTGGGCCTGACGCTGGGTGCCGATGTACCGGTTTTTGTACGCGGACACGCCGCATTTGCTGAGGGCGTCGGAGAAATTCTTACCCCGGTAGACCCGGAAGAACCGTGGTATTTGGTGCTCGTTCCGCAAGTCGCTGTAAGTACAGCAGAAATTTTTTCAGATCCGTTGTTGACACGCGACACGCCGCCCATTAAAGTGCGCCCCGTTCCCAAGGGAAACAGTCGAAATGACTGTAAGGCGGTTGTAGAGAGGCGTTACCCAGAAGTACGTAACGCTTTGAATTTGCTAGGTAATTTTACCGAAGCAAAATTAACCGGAACTGGAAGTTGTGTGTTTGGGGCCTTCCCAAACAAAGCTGAAGCTGATAAAGTCTCGGCCCTTCTTACAGAGACCCTTACGGGGTTCGTAGCGAAAGGAAGTAACATTTCGATGTTGCATCGCAAGCTGCAAATTCTGTAGCAGGAATTGAGTGCCAGGCACTCGATTGATTCAATACAGGGGCGTCGCCAAGCGGTAAGGCAGCAGGTTTTGATCCTGCCATGCGTTGGTTCGAATCCAGCCGCCCCTGCCATTTTCCATACTCATCCAGGTTACCCTCAGCCTCTAGGTACTGCGCGTGTCCAAGATGATGGTCTTTACGGGGAATGCCAACCCCGATCTCGCTCGGCGTGTAGTACGTCAGCTGCATATCCCACTGGGTGATGTTTCTGTCGGAAAATTCTCCGACGGTGAAATCAGCACTGAGATTAATGAAAACGTCCGCGGTAAAGACGTCTTTATCATTCAGCCGACCTGCGCACCGACAAATGACAACCTGATGGAACTCGTCGTGATGGCTGATGCCTTCCGTCGCTCCTCAGCGTCCCGAATCACTGCTGTGATTCCCTACTTTGGTTATGCCCGCCAGGATCGCCGTCCGCGTTCCGCACGTGTTGCAATCAGCGCGAAAGTCGTTGCTGACATGCTTACCGTGGTGGGGATCGATCGTGTGCTCACGGTTGATCTTCATGCTGACCAGATTCAGGGCTTCTTCGATATTCCGGTAGATAACATCTACGGCTCCCCCGTTCTGGTGGATGACATCGAAGACCAGCGCTTTGAAAACCTGATGATCGTTTCCCCGGATATCGGCGGCGTCGTGCGTGCACGTGCTGTTGCCAAATCCCTGGGTGTCGATCTCGGGATCATCGACAAACGCCGTGAGAAAGCCAATCACTCCGAAGTGATGCACATCATCGGTGATGTCGAAGGGCGTACCTGCATTCTGGTCGACGACATGGTCGACACCGCCGGCACTCTGTGCCACGCGGCCAAGGCCCTGAAAGAGCATGGCGCAGCCAAGGTCTTTGCCTACTGCACACACCCTGTGCTGTCGGGTCGGGCGATCGAAAACATTGAAAATTCCGTGCTGGACGAACTGGTGGTGACCAACACCATCCCGTTGTCCGCAGCAGCACAAGCCTGCAGCCGTATCCGCCAACTGGATATTGCGCCGGTAGTCGCCGAAGCGGTCCGCCGCATCAGCAATGAAGAATCGATCAGCGCGATGTTCCGTTAACTGACATCACGCAGACGAAAAGCGCCCCGCCCTGACATCCGGTCAGGGCGGGGCTTTTTTGCCCATACCGCCCGAGCGCTGGTCGCAAACGCAACGGCGGATGTGGTTAATTTGGAGATACAACATGAACGAATTTACCCTGAATGCAGAACAGCGTTCCGACCTGGGGAAAGGTGCGAGCCGCCGCCTGCGTCGTCTCGCTAGCCTGGTTCCAGCTGTAGTCTACGGTGGCGACAAAGCCCCCGAGTCCATCAGCATGCTGGCCAAGGAAGTTGCCAAGCTGCTCGAAAACGATGCGGCCTACAGCCACATCATCGAGCTGAACGTTGGCGGCAAGAAGCAAAATGTCATCATCAAGGCGCTGCAACGTCACCCGGCCAAAGGCCACGTGATGCACGCTGACTTCGTGCGCGTTATTGCCGGCCAGAAACTGACCGCAATCGTGCCGATCCACTTCCTGAACGAAGAAGCTCCGGTCAAGAAAGGCGGCGAGATCTCGCACACTACCACTGAACTGGAAGTGACCTGCCTGCCTAAAGACCTGCCTGAGTTCATCGAAGTTGATCTGGGCGCGCTGGAAGTGGGCGACAACGTTCACCTGTCCGAGCTGAAAGCACCTAAAGGCGTTGAGTTCGTTGCCTTGGCACACGGTACTGACCTGGCAATCGCCAACGTCCACGCACCGCGCATCGTCAAAGACGAAGCAGAAGAAGGTGAAGAAGGCGCTGCCGAGTAATTCATTTACTTGGTAACGTCGGAGTTGCTCAGGAAACATCGCGAGCGATAGCAGGCAAAGCGGGCGAGATCGCTGAGTTTACATCATGGTAAATGAGCAGTTTTCGCCCACATTGCCGCTGTCGTCAGCGGTTCAACCCTCAACTCCAAAGGAAGAGCCCCTGTCGTGACCGCCATACAACTGATCGTGGGCCTGGGAAATCCAGGCGCCGAATACGAACAGACCCGGCATAACGCAGGGGCTTTTTTTGTCGAGCGTATTGCTGCGGCGCAACGAGTCAACCTCGTTCCCGAGCGCAAATTCTTTGGCCTGACCGGACGCTTTACGCATCAGGGTCAGGATGTTCGTCTGCTGATCCCCACCACCTACATGAACCGCAGCGGCCAGGCCGTAGCGGCACTCGCCGGTTTCTATCGTATTCCGGTCGAATCGATTCTGGTGGCGCATGACGAACTGGACCTGCCTCCGGGCGTTGCCAAACTCAAAGTGGGCGGCGGTCATGGCGGTCATAACGGCCTGCGCGACATCATCGCGCAGCTCGGCAATCAGAACACTTTTCATCGCTTGCGGCTTGGCATAGGCCACCCGGGCGATGCCAGCAAGGTATCCGGCTTTGTCCTGGGTCGAGCGCCACGCGCCGAACAGGAAAAACTGGACGCCAGTATCGACTTTGCCCTCGGCGTGCTGCCGGATATCTTCGCCGGTGAATGGAACCGGGCGATGAAAAACCTGCACAGCCAGAAGGCCTGACATCACTCGAGGGGAAACACCATGGGATTCAATTGCGGCATCGTCGGCCTGCCTAACGTCGGCAAGTCCACCCTGTTCAACGCCCTGACCAAATCTGGTATCGCGGCCGAGAACTTCCCCTTCTGCACCATCGAACCGAACAGCGGTATCGTGCCGATGCCCGATCCGCGCCTGGCGGCTCTGGCTGCCATCGTCAACCCGAAACGCATCCTGCCGACTACCATGGAGTTCGTCGACATCGCCGGCCTCGTGGCAGGTGCCTCGAAAGGTGAAGGCCTGGGCAACAAGTTTCTCGCCAACATCCGCGAGACCGACGCCATTGCCCACGTGGTGCGCTGCTTTGAAGACGAAAACGTGATTCACGTCTCCAACAGCGTCGACCCCAAGCGCGACATCGAAATCATCGACCTGGAACTGATCTTCGCCGACCTCGACAGCTGCGAAAAACAACTGCAAAAGGTCACGCGCAATGCCAAGGGCGGCGACAAGGACGCAGTGGTCCAGAAAGCCCTGCTGGAACAGCTGATCGCGCACTTCAGCGAAGGCAAGCCGGCACGCAGCCTCATGAAGAGCATGAGCAATGATGAGAAAGCCATCATTCGCGGCTTCCACCTGCTGACCACCAAGCCGGTCATGTACATCGCCAACGTCGCCGAAGACGGCTTCGAGAACAACCCGCTTCTGGACGTAGTCCGCGCCATCGCCGAAGAAGAAGGCGCAATGCTGGTGCCGGTCTGCAACAAGATCGAAGCTGAAATCGCAGAGCTGGATGACGGCGAAGAGAAAGACATGTTCCTTGAAGCCCTGGGCCTTGAAGAGCCGGGCCTGAACCGTGTAATTCGCGCCGGCTACGAAATGCTTCACCTGCAGACCTACTTCACCGCTGGCGTCGAAGAAGTTCGCGCCTGGACCGTCCGCGTCGGTGCCACCGCACCACAGGCCGCTGGCGTTATCCACACCGACTTCGAAAAAGGCTTCATTCGCGCCGAAGTGGTGGCGTATGACGACTTTATTCAGTTCAAGGGTGAAGGCGGCGCCAAGGAAGCGGGTAAATGGCGTCTGGAAGGCAAGGAATACATCGTCAAGGACGGTGATGTGATGCATTTCAGGTTTAATGTGTAAGCATCACGAAAGCCCATAGGGTGCTCGGCAAAAGCCCTTTCACGCTGCCGCGAAAGCCCCATTATCCGGGGCTTTCGCGTTTTTATGCATAGCCATGCTCAAACGTTTCAAACGATCGAGTACACCTTCAAATTTTTGATGGGGATGTCTGTTTTTCTATGTAAAATGTCGTTTTTAACCGTCGCTCATCCACGTCATTTAAACATTCATGTTTAACGCAGCAGATGTCTGAAAGGCGGAGGCCGATCAGCGATTGTTTCCACGGACCGGGCAGAGCCTTGTCATAACCCAAGGTAGATACTCTTTTGAAGATCTTAGTAACAGGCGGTGCAGGCTTCATCGGTTCGGCGGTCATCAGGCACATCATTGCCAACACGACCGATTCCGTGGTTAACGTCGACAAATTGACGTATGCAGGCAACCTTGAGTCACTGCAGTCAGCCGATCAAAGCGAGCGCTACGCGTTTGAGCATGTCGATATCTGCAACCGTGATGACGTGGATCGGGTTTTCAAAGAACATCAGCCCGATGCAGTGATGCACCTGGCGGCCGAATCCCATGTCGATCGCTCGATCACTGGCCCGTCGGAGTTTATCCAGACCAACATCATCGGCACCTATACGCTGCTTGAAGCTGCGCGTGGCTACTGGAGCCAGCTGGACGAAGTACGAAAAGCCAACTTCCGCTTTCATCACATTTCCACCGATGAAGTGTATGGCGACCTGGAAGGCCCGGAAGATCTCTTCACCGAGACAACCTCTTACCAGCCAAGCTCGCCTTACTCGGCCAGCAAGGCCAGCTCTGACCACCTGGTGCGCGCCTGGAGCCGCACTTACGGCTTGCCCACCCTGGTAACCAACTGCTCCAACAATTACGGCCCTTGCCATTTCCCCGAGAAGCTGATCCCGCTGATCATTCTCAATGCGCTGGAAGGCAAACCGCTGCCTATTTACGGAAAAGGTGACCAGGTTCGTGACTGGCTCTACGTAGAAGATCACGCCCGCGCATTGTATAAAGTCGTCACCGAAGGCGAGATCGGCGAGACCTATAACATCGGTGGTCACAACGAGAAACAGAACCTCGAAGTGGTCAAGACGGTCTGCGCCCTGCTCGATCAACTGCGTCCGGATTCAGCCTATCGCCCGCATGCCAGCCTTATCACTTATGTGCAGGACCGCCCAGGCCATGACCTGCGCTACGCTATCGATGCCAGCAAGATTCAGCGCGAGCTGGGCTGGGTTCCAGAAGAAAGCTTCGAATCAGGCATCCGTAAGACGGTGCAATGGTATCTCGACAACCCTGAATGGGTTGCTCACGTGAAGAGCGGAAGCTACCAGCAATGGATCGACAAGAACTACGCAGCGCGCGCCGATAAATGATGAAAGTTCTACTGCTGGGAAAAAACGGCCAGGTAGGTTGGGAGCTGCAGCGCTCCCTCGCCGTGGTGGGTGAAGTAGTAGCGCTTGACCGCCATACCGTATCGACCGTCTATGGTGACCTTTCTGGCGATATGAACAACCTGGAAGGCTTGCGCAATACCATTCGCCGCGTCAAACCTCAGGTTATCGTCAACGCCGCAGCCCATACCGCCGTCGATAAGGCCGAAACCGAGCGCGAGCTTGCGCACACGGTCAATGCCTTGGCCAGCAAGGTTTTGGCAGAAGAAGCCCGCATGCTGGACGCACTATTGGTTCATTACTCGACCGACTATGTGTTCGACGGTTCGGGCAACACGGCATGGAAAGAAAGCGACGCGGTTTCTCCAGTCAACTATTACGGCGCGACCAAGCTTGAAGGGGAGCAACTGATTACGGCTTCAGGCTGCAAGCACCTGATCTTCCGTACCAGTTGGGTTTACGCGGCACGCGGCAACAACTTTGCCAAAACCATGCTGCGTCTTGCGAAAGATCGCCGGACGCTCAATGTCATCGCCGATCAGACTGGAGCACCTACAGGTGCGGAGTTACTGGCCGACATAGCGACGGCAGCTCTGCTTCAAACGCTGGCAAAGCCAGAGCTATGTGGCGTCTACAACCTGGCACCTGCTGGCGAAGTGTCATGGCATGCCTACGCGAAGTACGTGATTGATTTCGCCCGCGCCAACGGGGAACCGTTGGCAGTGGAAACGATCAATCCAATCGACACGATCGAATACCCGACACCAGCGCAACGTCCTCTGAATTCGCGTCTGAACACAGAAAAGCTGCGCCACAATTTCTCTCTGCACCTGCCTGACTGGCAAAGCGGTGTAGCCCGAATGCTTATGGAAACTTTGAACAAATGACCACCATTAATCGTAAAGGCATTATCCTGGCTGGCGGCTCGGGCACTCGTCTTCATCCGCTCACTCTTGGCGTCTCCAAGCAGATGCTGCCTATCTACGACAAGCCGATGATTTTCTACCCTCTGTCAGTATTGATGCTGGCAGGCATGCGTGAAGTCCTGATCATCTCCACGCCAGAAGACTTGCCAAGCTTCCGCAAGCTGCTGGGTGATGGCAGCCAATACGGTATTCAGCTTACCTATGCCGAGCAACCGACTCCGGATGGCTTGGCACAGGCATTCATCATCGGCGAAGAATTCATCGGTGAAGATCCTTGCTGCCTGATTCTGGGCGACAACATCTTTTACGGTCAGCACTTCTCCGACAACCTGCGCTCGGCCAGCCAGCAAAACAGCGGTGCTACCGTATTCGGTTACCACGTTTCCGACCCTGAGCGCTTTGGGGTTGTAGAGTTCGACGAAACCGGTCGCGCCTTGAGCATCGAAGAGAAGCCTGCGGCACCGAAGTCGAGCTACGCAGTAACCGGGCTGTACTTCTACGACAATCAGGTTGTAGAAATCGCGAAGAACATCAAGCCTTCCGAGCGCGGTGAGCTGGAAATCACGGATGTAAACCGTGCTTACCTCGAGAAGAAGAATCTGACTGTAGAGATTCTCGGTCGTGGCTTTGCGTGGCTCGACACCGGTACCCACGAGTCGCTGCTGGAGGCGAGCCATTTCGTGCACACCATCGAGCAGCGTCAAGGCTGGAAAGTTGCCTGCCTGGAAGAGATCGCCTACACCAACGGCTGGATCACGACCGCTCAGTTGGGTGAACAAGCTCAAAAGCTGAAGAAGACCGGGTACGGCCAATATCTGCAGAAGCTGCTGGAGCTGGGCTCGTTCTAAGACTGCAACCCTCTGTCCCATACCGCAAGGCTGCGAACAGTATGTCATCTGCTTTTCCAAAGGTAGCCGTGCTATTGGCAGCCTATAACGGTATGGCGTGGATAGAGGCGCAACTTGACTCCATTCTGAAGCAGACAAATGTCTGCGTTAGCGTGTTCATCAGTGTCGATATCTCTACGGACGGCACTCATGCATGGTGTGCTGACTACGCTCAGCATCACGCGAATGTCGCCCTGCTGCCGCCTGCCGGACGATTTGGCGGGGCATCACGCAACTTCTTCCGCTTGATTCGGGATGTCGACTTCTCGGCATTCGATTACGTAGCGTTCTCCGATCAGGACGATATCTGGCATCCGGACAAGCTTCAGCGCGCCGCATCGACTTTGGCGCCGGGTTACCACGACGCCTATTCCAGCAATGTCACCGCGTTCTGGCCGAATGGGCAGCGCGTACTACTGGACAAGGCTCAGCCTCAGGTCCAGTGGGACTATCTATTCGAAGCTGCCGGCCCCGGCTGCACCTATGTGATGAACCGCCGACTTGCAGATGCCTTCAAGTCATCGCTCCTCTTCCACTGGGATGCAGCTCAGGCCGTTAGCCTGCACGACTGGTACTGTTACGCATTTGCTCGCAGTCACGGCTTCCGATGGCTTATCGATCCGGTTTCCAGCATGGACTACCGTCAACATGCCAACAATCAGGTTGGAGCCAATACCGGGCTTGCTTCACTCATCAGTCGGCTGAAAAAGATTGCTGATGGTTGGTGGGGCGGGCAAGTATTCCTGATCAGCCAGTTGATCGGAGACAACCAGCTGCATCCTGCGGGAAAGCGCTCGAGTAGTCGGTTGTCGCTCCTCAGGCTCTCGCTAAAGGCTCGGCAATGCCGCAGAAGACCACGAGACAAGATTTTATTCATTATTGCGTGCCTTACAGCAATGCTAAGCAAGCCTTGACTGCCAAATAGCCACCCGTTCCCTGCCAGGTCCAACCAGAGCGATAACCAAAGACCAAGTATCGAAACGCTCTGAACATACTGACTGGCAACATCTGTGCCCAACGCTAGAGAGGGCGCTCGCCGCCGTACGGCCGGGCATCGGTCAGCGCATCAAAACCGCTTAATTTCGCGGCCGCCGAATGTTCTCATGCAGCGGCTTATGTTAATGTGCAGACCTTTGTTTTCGGTATCAAAAGCACAAGGAAGACGGTGTAACCGGAGTGGACGGAACCAGCCTCGGAAGGTGGGGTCACTTGTACCACCCAACCAAGGATGGCGGACCCGAGTCACCCACCCGACCGTGAGTTCAGATACCGGACGCGCTTCAATTTGGAAAATCGTCCTGCAATGAAGACCTCGTGTTGCTCATCGTTGGAACCTACGTCGGAAAACTACAAATAGACGATGCATGCCCCGCGTCCCTTAGTCCTAACAGACCTTCCTCTTTATCCAGCGCAGACATTTTCCGCCCGGATGGACAGTCTATTGCGCACCCGACGCCCATGAGCCTCGCTATCGTAAAAACGCGTTTTAATGGCGCAATCAAATTTCATGGCGCAGGCGTTTTTCAACGTATGCCTGCCCCAGCCAGGGCCTTATGAGCAGACCCTGATGAGCATCCCGGAGATACGTTACCTATGAATGCAACACGCCTCGCCATTCCAGACGTCATCGTATTCGAGCCCAAGACCTTCGGCGACGATCGCGGCTTTTTCTTTGAAAGCTTCAACCAGAAGGTGTTCGAAGAGGTCGTTGGGCGCCCTGTAAAATTCGTCCAGGACAACCACTCGCGTTCGGTCGAGGGTGTTCTTCGAGGTTTGCATTACCAAATTCAGCGGCCGCAGGGCAAGCTCGTCCGAGTAACCGTCGGAGAGGTCTTCGACGTCGCGGTCGACCTGCGCAAGAGTTCCCCGACCTTCGGCAAGTGGGTGGGACTGCATCTCACCGCCGAAAACAAAAAACAACTGTGGATCCCGGAAGGCTTTGCTCACGGCTTCGTCGTATTGTCCGAAAGCGCTGAGTTCCTTTATAAAACTACTGATTACTGGGCACCGGAACATGAGCGTAGCCTTGCCTGGAATGACGCCACCGTGGGCATCGACTGGCCGTTCGGCCAAGCGCCCTCCCTGTCCGCCAAAGATCAGAAAGCCGTTTCATTCGAAAACGCCGAGGTGTTCGCTTAATGAACCCTCATCAAACCCCTTCAGCTGGCCCCTTGCGGCTCGTCAGCAGTCTGTGGACCAACCGCTCCTTGATCTCGCAAATGACCAAACGAGAAGTCATTGGGCGCTACCGCGGCTCGGTGATGGGCCTGGCGTGGTCATTCTTCAATCCGGTTTTGATGCTGGCGGTGTATACCTTCGTATTCTCCGAAATCTTCAGCGCGCGCTGGGTCGGAGTCGATACCGGCAAAGGCGGCTTCGCGATTCTGCTGTTCGTCGGTATGATCGTGCATGGCTTGTTTGCAGAGTGCGCCAACAGAGCGCCTTCTTTGGTGATGAGTAACAGCAACTACGTCAAGAAGGTGGTGTTTCCGCTGGAGATCCTGCCGGTTATCACCCTGGGTTCAGCGCTCTTCCACAGTTGCATCAGCCTGATAGTGCTGGTGATCGCACAGCTACTGATCTCGCACACGCTTTTCTGGACGGCACTGTTGTTCCCGCTGATTCTGGTGCCACTCCTTTTAGGCACACTGGGTATCAGCTGGTTTCTCGCATCCCTCGGCGTTTACTTGCGCGACGTCGCGCAGGTCATCACGGTTCTGACAACAGTCCTTCTGTTTCTGTCGCCGGTTCTTTACCCGGTGGCGGCGCTTCCTGAAGTCTATCGCCCCTGGCTGCAGATGAACCCGCTTACCTACATTATCGAAGAAAGCCGCAGCGTGCTGCTGTTCGGCAACCTCCCCCATTGGGGCAGCTTAGGTATCGCCATTGTGATTGGCGCAGTAATTGCCGTAATGGGGTTCTGGTTTTTTCAAAAAACACGCAAAGGATTCGCTGATGTCATCTGATCATCCGGTTATCAGCGTACAAAACGTCTCGAAGTGTTTTTACACGTACGACAAGCCACATGACCGCCTGAAGCAAGCCCTGGTGCCTAGAATTCAGCGTTGGTCAGGACAACCGTCCACTACCTATGGCAAGGAATTCTGGGCCTTGCGCGAGGTCAGCTTCGACATCGACCAAGGCGAAACAGTAGGCATTGTCGGTCGTAATGGTTCCGGCAAGTCAACCTTGTTGCAGATCATCTGCGGCACATTGAACCCGACTGTCGGTGAGATTCACACACGAGGCCGGGTAGCAGCCTTGCTGGAACTCGGTTCGGGCTTCAACCCCGAGTTTACCGGTCGTGAAAACGTTTATCTGAACGCTGCCGTGCTTGGGCTGACGCGTGACGAAGTAGACGAGCGCTTTGACGCGATCGCAGGCTTTGCCGATATAGGCGAGTTCCTTGACCAGCCGGTCAAGTCCTACTCAAGCGGCATGGCCGTACGCCTGGCGTTTGCGGTTCAGGCTCAGGTCGATCCGGAAATCCTTGTCGTGGATGAGGCACTTTCCGTTGGCGATGCACGTTTTCAGGCCAAGTGCTTTGAACGTCTCAGGCAACTGAAAGAAAATGGCACCAGCATCCTGCTGGTCACTCACTCCAGCGAGCAAGTGGTCACCCACTGTAATCGCGCCATTTTGTTGGAAAAGAGCAGAATCGAGATGATTGGCGAATCTCGCCCGGTCATCAATCGCTACACCGACCTACTGTTCGGACGTGAGAAGAGTGCTATCACCGACAAGAGCCTGGACCTCGCCGAAGCAGAGCGGGTGGAAGCGGCGGTAGTCGAGGCCGACAAGATAGCGTTGCGTTTCGATGAAGATGTGTACGCCAGCAGGCCTGGTTATAACCCCCATGAGTACCGCTGGGGAGATGGAGCGGCGACACTGCTCGACTTCCATATGAATGCATTGGGAAGGGAGTTTCCCAACAGTGTTGAGTCGGGCGAGGAAATCGTTCTTGATCTGGCCCTGCAATTCAATCGCACAGTGGTCAACCCGATTATCGGCTTTACGATCAAGACCAAAGAGGGTGTGACCGTTTATGGTACTAACTCTTACATGCAGGATTGCGAGGGCACAGGCCGAATAGGCAGCGCTGGCCAACAGGCAAAAGCGCGTGTGAAATTCAGAAACGCGCTGGCGACCGGTGATTACTTCATTTCCATCGGTATCGCCTCTCGGCAAAGCGAGGATATCGTGCCTCACGACCGACGCTATGATTCGATACATTTGGTCGTAGAACCTACTCCAAAGCTTCTGGGCTTGATAGACCTGGG
Organism: Pseudomonas caricapapayae; assembly: GCF_001400735.1. Taxonomy (GTDB): domain Bacteria; phylum Pseudomonadota; class Gammaproteobacteria; order Pseudomonadales; family Pseudomonadaceae; genus Aquipseudomonas; species Aquipseudomonas caricapapayae. The sequence goes on along the minus strand of NZ_LJPW01000120.1, from coordinate 37,363 downwards.
TGCCTCCATGGAAATTGAACCGGTACTTGTTGATGTTTGAGCTTGATAGATATGGCTACGTTCGTGATACAGATACGGCAGTGTGGGTGCGGACTGATTATCAGGGCATAGCCTACAGTGATGGTGACAGCTCGGAAAACGAGCTGGCCAAGATCGTTCGTGAGGCAAGCGATGTATCGGTGCTGTCGAGCGAGCTGCCGCACTACTGTACGGACTGGCCAAAGCTTTATCACCTGAGTTCCACTCGCGGAAATATCTTTCGCCCGTTCGAGCATCTTCTAAAAGGTAAATCAGTTCTCGAAATCGGTGCGGGTTGCGGCGCGATCAGCCGTTATCTCGGCGAGGCCGGGGCTAGCGTGCTTGCGCTTGAAGGTAGTCCCCGCCGAGCTGCGATCGCAGCGAGCAGAACACGCGATCTGGATAACGTCACGGTGCTTGCTGAACGATTCGATGACCTGAATATTGATCAGCAATTCGACTCAGTGACGCTCATCGGTGTACTCGAATACGCCAGCATGTTCAGCAATGACGACAATCCTGCGCTGGGGATGCTGAAACGGGTTCGAAAGCTGCTCAAACCTGACGGGCATTTGTTTATTGCCATTGAGAACCAACTCGGGCTCAAATATTTTGCCGGTGCGCCAGAGGATCATGTCGGTGTTGCCATGTACGGTATTGAGGGTCGATATGCTGACCGCCAGCCCAAGACATTTGGTCGCAAGGGCCTGGACCAATTGATAGCCCTCGCTGGCTTTGCATCATCAAGCTTTTTATCACCGTATCCGGACTACAAGATTCCCAACTCCCTGATCACAGAGAACGGTTTCAATGCCGATAACTTCGACGCGGCCGCATTGGCCTGTCAGAACACTCGAAAAGATCCGCAGTTACCGTCGACCACCACGTTTAACCTTGAAAAAGCCTGGCCGGTGGTGATCGAGAATCATCTGGGCATGGACCTCGCGAATTCGTTTATGGTCGTTGCTTCATGCCAGCCGTATGACGCAGTCCCCAGCAATGTTCTGGCGTATCACTACAGTACAGGGCGCAATGCCGAGTACTGCAAGGCCACGGTGTTCGTCGACACCCGCGAAGGCATCGAAGTCCAATACCAGCGTCTGAGTACTATTGAAGCGGCCGCTCACCAGGACGACCTATTCAATTTCATTCTGCCTGCAGCGCATGGCTACGCAAAAGGCAATTTGCTAAGCCTGCAATTTCTTGAAGCCTCAACAACGAAAGACTGGTCAGTCGAAACATTCACTCCTTTTCTGACGACCTATCTGAGTTGCCTGAGCAAACTCTTGGCTGCGGAAGGAAGTGCTACCGCACTGGACAATGTAGAGGTTCGTTTACCTGGCCATTATATAGACGCCGTTGCGCAGAACATCATTATTGACAGTGACGGCAACCCGCACCTCATAGACATCGAATGGGAAATGACGGAAGGCGTCGAACTCGGTCATCTGCTGATGCGCGGCCTGCTACTTCTGATAGCGAATAAAGTCCCCTTTTACCCAAGCACGACCATGATCAACAGGCGTGATTTTATTGTTCAGTTGATTGGCAGTACCGGCCTTGAGATCACCGAGCAGACGCTGAATCGCTATGCGCTGCTAGAGGCCATGTTCCAAGAAAAAGTCACCGGCCGTGAAGCGGTGAGCTTTCTTAATTGGTCACCAGAAGCAACCATTCAGAAAATGGGATCCTTGGATGACAAGGCGCCTAAACTGGCGACGCTCTATATAGGTGATGCAGCGGGTGCTTTTAAAGAAGAGCGGACGATAAGTCAGTTTGTACACGATGGGCGCCAGACCTTAGTGTTCGCGGTTCCAGCGACCTACCAGTGCGCGGCACTACGCTTTGATCCAACCAACATTCGCCAATCCTTTTCGGTAGACGCAATTACTATTTATGACGCGAATTCGGAAGCTTGGTCCTGGCGTGACAGTGCCAGTGCGCCTCTCGACTCTGCGGGCACTACCACATTTGTTAACGAAGTGAATGACAGTACAATGTTCATGGCATTGGACGATGACCCGAACCTTGTGCTTCCTGTTGATCTCAATTCGCTATTAGCCGGGAAGTCGTTCAAAATACAGATCACGTTCACTTTATTCACGGAAGGTCAGGTCGCTGAGCGACTCCTTCAACAGGAAGAGGAGCTCAAGCTAGCGCTTGAGTCTATATCGGATTTGAACCTTAAAGACCGCTCAGCTTTAGAGGCCGTCGAGGTAGCGAACCTTGCGGTAGAGGAAGATCATCGTCAGGCTCTGGAGAAGATAGAGGCTGAGAATCTGGCAGTACAAGATAGGCATCGACTAGCCCTTGAGGAGCTTGAAACTGCGCACCAGATAGCCAAGGAGCATCACCGATTGGCGCTTGAGGAGTTCGAAGCTGCACAGCTCGCCTCTCAGGAAAGCCATCGACTCGCGCTTGAGGAGCGGGAGGCGGCAAACCTGGCGATTCAAGAAAATCATCGCATTGCAATGGAAAATCTTGAGGCGGCAAACCTTCAGATTCAGGCAGAACACCGTCAGGCCCTAGCGGATATCGATGCGGCTACCCGAGAGGCGCAAGATAAGCATAATGCCAAGTTAGCACAGCTTGAGATTGCGATTTTGGCAGCTCAGGAAAATCACCGCCTGGCACTCGTAGACAAGGATACGCATGTTCACAACTTGAACCTGCATATTATCGCGATGCAATCTTCTTACAGCTGGAAGGCCACCGCCCCGCTCAGGAAGATAACCCGATCTTTTTTCCGTGCGAAACGTGTTGCTGCTTCGATTCCCCTGATTGTACAGCGAGGAGGCGGAATTTCCAGCACCGCGAAGAAGGCCTACCAGGTGTGGCGCCTCAGAGGGCTCGCAGGTGTCATCGCACAGGCTCGCTGGGTTCGAGGTGAGGCTCAACATGCGTTCGTTGGAAGCGAGATGCGTGAAGTGCCTGATCGACACGACTATTCTCGATGGGTCCAATACTATGACACATTGGGCGAAGCCGAAATCAATCGTATCAACGAGCACATGAACCGCTGGATTGAGTACCCGCTCATTTCCATCATCATGCCGGTGTATAATCCACCACTTGACTTACTGCGCGAAGCCGTGGACAGCGTGCGCTCACAGCTCTATACCAATTGGGAGCTGTGCCTCGCTGACGATGCTTCGACAAATCCTGCAGTGATCGAGTACCTGAAATCTTTGAAGGCGCAAGACAGGCGCATCAAAGTTGTTTTCCGTGGAAGCAATGGTCATATCTCGCAGGCAAGTAACTCGGCACTGGGCGTCGCCAAAGGTCTGTTTGTTGCGCTAATGGACAATGATGACCTTCTCCCTGCCCATGCCCTTTACTGGGTTGCTCGCACCATTCGTGAAAACCCGGATGCAGGCTTGATCTACTCAGATGAGGACAAGATTGACACCGAAGGCAATCGTAGCGCCCCCTACTTTAAGTCAGATTGGAACGAGTTCCTATTTCGTTCGCAAAATATGGTCTGTCACCTTGGAGCCTATCGTCGTGATCTCGTCAATGAGGTCGGGCAGTTCCGAGTAGGCTTCGAAGGTGCTCAGGATTACGACCTCGCGTTGCGTTGTATAGAAAAACTTAAGCGCGATCAGATTATCCATATTCCGCGCGTGCTTTATCACTGGCGTATACACGCTGGCAGTACAGCCATGGCCGGCGACGAAAAGCCTTATGCTGCATTGGCGGGCGTTAAGGCGCTTGACGAGCATTTGGAACGTCAAGGTCGTATTGGTTCGACAGAGTTGCTACCGACAGGTCAGTATCGCGTTCACTACAACCTGCCAGCGACGCTGCCTCTCGTGACACTTGTCATACCGACACGGAATGCTTATGCACTGGTCAAACAGTGCATCGACAGCATCAAAAGCCTGACCACGTACAAAAATTACGAAATCATTCTGATCGATAACGGCTCTGACGACCCCGAATCACTGGCGTACTTTGCTCACATCGATCAAGAAGAAAACATTCGCGTCCTTCGAGACGATGGGCCGTTTAACTACTCTGCGCTCAATAACGGCGCTGTACGCATCGCCAAAGGCGAACTGATTGGCCTCATCAACAACGATATTGAAGTGATGACTCCTGAGTGGCTCAGCGAAATGGTATCAATCGCGTTGCAGCCGAAGGTCGGTGCAGTAGGCGCAAGGCTTTGGTATCCAGATAACAGACTTCAACATGGCGGTGTCGTGGTGGGCATAGGTGGTGTTGCAGGCCATGCACACAAGTATCTCCCAAAAGGTGCACATGGCTATTTCTGCAGGGCGGAGCTGATTCAGGAGTTCTCGGCGGTCACGGCTGCATGCCTGATCATTAAAAAGTCAATTTTTGATGAGGTGGGCGGGCTGGATGAACAACACTTGAAGATAGCATTCAATGATGTGGACTTCTGCTTGCGAGTTCAGGAAGCCGGGTATCTCAACGTCTGGACGCCGTTCGCTGAGTTGTACCATCATGAATCGGCTACGCGCGGTCTGGAAGACACGCCTCAAAAACAGGAGCGATTTGGGCATGAGATTCGCTACATCAAAAATCGCTGGCCGAACATTCTGGTGGATTATGCCTATAGCCCGAACTTGACCCTTGATCACGAAGATTTCGGTCTGGCTTGGCCTCCAAGGATCAAAAATTGATCGCAGTCACCGAAAACACTCAATACCTCGCTGTCACATTTTCTGCAACCTTAAGGGTCGCTCGTGCTTGACACTAACCATTCAGATCACCCAACAGGCTGGTCGAGCGCTCGTTACCAACGAGCGCTGGCCGTTACCTATTTTATTGTTCTAGCGGTCTGGTCTGCGGGAATTGCCTTTAACGGTGCGCCGGATGAGTCAACGCACTTCTTTTTACTGGAATACCTGAAAGCGTTTCATTCGCTGCCAGCAGCCAGTGCGCCGACTCAAGCGTTTACAGGGACCCTGTCGGGATACACCTGGCAACCCGGCGAGTTTTGGTATCACGGGCTGCCATTCCCACATGTCATTGGTGCGCTGATCAGTTCATATGGTCTGAGCTGGATGTTACCGAGCGATTTGGGCTATCTGGCTGCGAGATGCTTTAACTGGGTACTGGGCGCAGTGTTTATCTGCGCCTTGTTCCGCATCGCAAATCGCGCAGGGATGCCGAAGAAAGCTGCCGCCCTTGCTGCGCTCCTGATCGCACTGATCCCGCAAGTCTCTTTTGTCTTCTCGTATTTCAACAGTGACGCATTCGGGTTGATGAGTGTGGCGTTGCTGATCAGTGCACTTCTGGGTTTTTTGAAGGCCCCCAACAAGCTGGGCGCGCTGTGTCTGGGAGGTGCGATCGGCCTGATGTTTCTGGCAAAGCTGTACCTGCTGCCCGCCTTGGTTTTCACAGCGGTCATGCTTGCCGCACATCAGTTTTTTGATAGCAAAAGCCTGAAGCGATATGTACCGACGATGGCAGTCGTTGCAGCTATCTTTTCCGTGCCCATGCTGCTTGTTACCTTTTTGAAATATGGTGAGATGTCAGGGATATCCGGGCAAATTGACTTCGTGGCCTTGCACAAAAACAACCCTGCTGCGGGTTATGGCACCTGTTACATCGGGTGCTCGGGTCACTTGGTCAATATGGAAAACGTCTTTCCGTGGATCAGCCTCACACTAACGAGCTACTTCTCGACCACCGGATGGATGAACATATTTCTGCCTTCGACCTACTACATGGGCGCGGCAGTTTTATTCATTTTGCTTGTGACAGCAGCAGCCATCCAGACAGCACGTGTCTATTCACGCGATAACAGACGGCTTTTTTTACTGAACTACCTGTTGCCGTTGGTCATGATTCTGGGCCTTTTTCCTTCGATCATCCTGCTGAGCCTGCTCGCGTCACAGAACTCCCTGCCCCAACCACAGGGTCGATACCTGTTCGTCACGATTCCGTTTCTGGCGTTGCTCGTCGCATTCGCCAGCATGAGCCATGCTCGAGCCAGGAACTCAGCGTCATCTGCAAGAGATATCAGGTCAAACCGTTTTCATCTGAAATGGCTGGTTGTGGTGGCAGCATGGATGGCATGGACAAACATGGTTGCCTGGAACGAAAACACTCTAAGCCCAAGGAACATTCAGATGTCTGCCATCGGCAAGATGGTGACGGAAGCAGTTCTGGCCAGCGGAACCGGCAGAAATTCAGGTACCGATACCCTAAGTGCTGCGCAGCTGGCAGAACGTTTATCGACGATCAACGGCGAATTTTTCATCAAGGTTCCCTCCGGACAATCTGGCGCGGCGGGTACGATCGACGAAGTTAGAAAAACCTCCGAAGGCTTGTTACTTAGGGGCTGGAGTGTACCACCGGCAACCGAGGGCTCACCTGAGTACGTCATCGCTGTAGAGTCGGGGAAAGTCCTGGGTGCGATCAGAATCGAGATCAAACGACCAGACGTTGCTGGCGCTCTGGCTGACAAGACTGCCCTTCGCAGCGGCTATGAAGGCGTTATCCACGCAGCTTCGTCTCCCGACAAATGCGATCTTAAACTTTATACTGTCACTTCGACCTTCAACATTTTTACAATGCCTGATGTTTGCGCATCCATCAGCCGTTTGTCTCACTGATCATGGAAACCCTAATGGAAAATATTCCGCTTTTCTCGGCCATCAAAGCTAACGCTGGACTTGATTTCGCTACGCCGTTGAAGGCAGTGCTGGACAGCCACTGGTACGTTTTAGGTAACGAAGTAAAGCTGTTCGAGGAAGAATTCGCTGCCTACGTAGGCGTACAACATTGCATCAGCGTAGCGAACGGCTCCGACGCGCTGGAACTGGCACTTAAAGGACTGGGCGTTTCCGTCGGTGACCGCGTGGTCGCCGTGGCAAACGCAGGTTTTTACGGCAGCACTGCCATTCACGCAATTGGCGCGACTCCTGTGTATGCGGATGTCGACCCGGCAACATTGACCCTGTGCAAAAACTCTCTGGAAGCAGTGGTTGCCAAGGAAAAGCCAGCGGCCATCATCGTTACGCACTTGTACGGTCAATTGGCAAACATTCAAGAGATCGTCAAGATCGCCTCTGCCGCCGGTATCCCTGTTCTTGAAGACTGCGCGCAATCCCATGGCGCTCGACGCAACGGTAAACAAGCAGGCAGCTTTGGCACCATTGCATGCTTCAGTTTCTACCCGACCAAAAATCTGGGCGCTCTCGGTGACGGTGGCGCAGTGGTTACTGCTGATGACGCTCTGGCAGCACGTATTCGCCAGCTTCGCCAGTACGGTTGGGACCAGAAATACCGCGTTGCCATTCCTGGCGGCCGCAACAGCCGGCTCGACGAGATGCAAGCCGCAATCCTGCGTATCAAGCTGCCTCATCTGGACACCTGGAACGAGCAGCGTCGCTCGATAGCCAAGCGCTACAATGAAGCGTTTTCCGGGCTGGACATCGAGCTGCCATCGTCGGTTTCGGAAGACTACGTTGCACATCTGTATGTGATTCGCGCGAAAGATCGGGCAGCTCTGGCTGCCGCGCTTAAAGAGAAGTCAGTCAGTACTGATATCCACTACCCGATTGCCGACCACAAGCAGCCAGCGTATGCAGCCGCGCCGTCTGTCGCTCTGGACGTTACCGAACGTACATGCGATACCGTCATCTCCCTGCCCTGCTTCCCTGGCCTGACTGACGAAGAAGTTGATCGCGTCATCAAGGCAGTGACCGCGCACTTTTCCAAGGAGATATGATTTTGCTGACGCTGGTTATTCCCGTTTATCGCAATGAGAGCAATCTTCCGGATTTGCTCGTTGCCGTAACGGCGCTGGATAAGCAACTCGGACACGAGCTTGAAGTCGTGTTCGTTGTGGACGGCAGTCCCGATCGCTGTTACGAGATACTCAAGGAACAACTGCCGTCGCAATCGTTCAAGTCCAAGCTGATCTTGTTATCCAGAAACTTCGGCTCCTTCATGGCTATCCGCACGGGCCTGCAGCACGGAAAGGGCGAGCGTTTTGCGGTAATGGCAGCTGATCTTCAGGAACCTCCAGAGCTGGTTCTGGAAATGAACACGGTCCTGATGCGCGGCCATACCGATGTTGTGGTCGGAGTACGTGAAGGTCGACAGGATCCATGGGCGACGCGGACTGCTTCAAAGATTTTTTGGGGCTTTTATCGTCGCTACGTCATTCCTGAAATCCCACCAGGCGGCGTAGACATGTTCGCCTGCAACAAGGCCTTTCGGGACACATTGCTGACCCTTGAAGAGCGTCACAGCTCTCTCATCGCGCAGATATTCTGGATGGGCTATCGCCGTGAAGTAGTTACTTACACCCGGCAGGAACGAGTTCACGGTACCTCTGCATGGACCCTGCGTAAAAAAGTCAATTACCTTATGGACAGCGTGTTCTCCTTTACGGACATGCCCATACGGATATTGACCCGAGTGGGCGCGTTCGGCTCAGCGTTTGCTGCGTTGTTTGGTGTGTTTACACTGATTGCCAAGCTCGAAGGCAGAATCGAAGTGCCCGGCTACGCGATGATCATGCTGGCCATCACCTTTCTTGGCTGTTTGAACCTGCTGGGATTAGGCATCGTTGGCTCCTATGCGTGGCGCACTTACGAAAACACAAAGAATAGACCCTTGGCCATCCCCATGCGGATCGAGGGATTTGGAGAGACTGATGAGCAGCGGTAAGGATTTTTTTGTTCACAGCCATGCGCTGTGCGAGTCCGATAATATCGGTAAAGATTCACGGGTATGGGCGTTCGCACATATCCTTCCAGGCGCACGCCTCGGCAGTGAATGCAACGTGTGTGACAACGTCTTCATAGAAAACGACGTTATCATCGGTGATCGGGTGACGCTGAAATGCGGTGTACAGGTATGGGATGGCATTACCATTGAGGACGATGTCTTCATTGGCCCTAACGCCACATTCACCAATGACCTGTTTCCACGCAGCAAGGTCTATCCGCAAAGTTTCGCCCGCACCATCATAAGAAAAGGCGCCTCACTGGGCGCTAACTGCACAATTCTTCCAGGTATCACCATCGGCATCAACGCCATGGTCGGCGCGGGCGCTGTCGTTACCCGTTCTGTACCGCCTAACGCGATCGTCGTAGGCAACCCGGCCAAGATCATTGGTTACGTGGACGCCAAGCCTGTCAACATCAGTAGCGAGACACGTCCGGAAACAGCGACGCCAGGCGTCACCTCCACGTCTGTGAAGAACGTTACCCTGCACACGATGAATGAAGTGGCGGATATTCGAGGCAGTCTGTCGGCGGGCGAATTCGAACGTTCAGTGCCCTTCAAGTCCGAGCGCTATTTCCTTGTATACGATGTGCCGACTGCCGAGACCCGGGGCGAGCACGCGCACCGTATATGTCATCAGTTCCTGGTGGCAGTAAAGGGCTCGGTTCATGTAGTTGCGGATGATGGTGTCAATCGTGAAGAGTTTATTCTCGACAAGCCAAATCAAGGCATCCACCTACCGCCGATGACCTGGGGTATTCAGTATCGCTATTCTCAGGACGCCGTGCTGTTAGTGTTTGCGTCTCATTACTACGATGCAGGGGACTATATTCGTAATTACGAAGAGTTTAAAACCCTTATCGCAAACGCTGAATAATGGCACCATGATGAACCAGGCGGTTTTAAAATTCTTAAAGCAGGATTTTGCCCGATTCCTGATGTCAGGCGGTTTTAACACCGCCTTGACCTACGGGCTCTATCTTGTACTGCTGATGTTTCTGTCCTATAACATCAGTTATACGATCTCTTACGTATCCGGAATAATACTCGCCTACATCATGAATCGTTTTTTTGTATTCAAGAGCCATCAGGGACTGCGTTCAGTCATTCTATTGCCGTTCATATATGCTTTCCAGTACTGCTTGAGCCTGGCGATACTTTGGTGCTGGGTTGAAAAACTTAAACTGGATGCAAGACTGGCACCGCTGGCGGCAATTGCATTGACGCTGCCCGTTACGTTTATTCTTTCAAAACTTGCCTTCTCGGCCACCCCCGCATCACGACAGCATAAGCCTCACTAAGCGTAGTTTACCCATACGCTCTGTATTTCACCCTATTGAAGGCGTGCCCCCCTAAAAATGTTGACGCGTCCGGTGCCGATGCCTGAAGGAGCAGCCCTCACCGTGCTGCACTGGCCACCAGGAATTTGAGATGCGCAGAAAGTTAAATAGCTGACAAACCAGTACTCCCCCTACAATCCTAAGGAAAAATCATGCACAAAACCCTTGCGGCCATCAGTTTTCTTACCTTTTTAGCAGCCCTCATTTCTGGGTGTGACGGGAAGTCAGATAGCGCATCCAGCACGGCAAACACCAAAGTCACTCACTATTCATTCGACAAATGCAATATTGATTCGATCGCGGGAACAACAGGGGCTAGCATCTACGTTAATCGAGAAGTGGTTGAGTTCAATGGATGGGCCTTCGACCCGTTGAAGCAAGAGGCCCCCAAAGAAACTAGACTCCGTCTAACGGGCTACAAAGGCGCTCCGGATACGTTTAAAGACCCGGTCATTATTGATCGCCCCGATATAGTAAAAGCATTCAAAAATGATAAGCTTCTGAAATCCGGATTTTCATTTAAAGCAGACCTGTCTTCATTTGAATCAGGCGGCTACAGCGTGGTTTTAGAAGTACCTGGCGAAAACTCGTCCAGCTTATGCCAATCTAAAGTCCTGCTCATCATCAAATAATCAGACGTTACCTAGCCCCTTACGACAGACATACCCCAAAGGCCGACAACGATGGATCATGCAATAAAAGAGAGGACCCTAAACAGCTTTGTGCTGCTATTGATATCGGCTATTTTTGTCGTGGGGAATTTTCTATGGCAAGCCCATGATGGATTTAATCTTTGGGATGAAGGCTATCTGTGGTATGGCGCCCAACAGATCATGAAAGGCGAAGTACCCGTTCGAGATTTCATGGCCTATGATCCAGGTCGCTACTACTGGTCCGCGGGATTCTTTGCGCTTATGGGTGACACCGGCGTAATAGCCTTGCGTGCAGCCGTTGCAGCGTTTCAATTATTAGGGGTCTACGCAGGGCTCTGGACAATTTCCATTGCATTAAAATTGAACACGACAAGAAGACTTGCTTATCTGTGCATCGCGGCTATCACTCTCATGGCCTGGATGTACCCGCGACACAAGATCATTGACATGTCCCTTTCGATGATCGTCGTCGCCAGCCTGACTTATCTCCTGCTGAATCCTCGCATGAAACGTTACTTTTTTCTCGGGGTTATCGTGGGCGTCGCTGCCGTGTTCGGGCGTAACCACGGCGTCTATGCTGCGGTGGCAAGTCTGATAGCCATGGGTTGGCTGACAGTTAAATCACCGACGCCCGATAACCGTTTGACGGGCATTGCGGCCTGGGCCGCAGGTGTTGTGGTTGGCTATTTTCCTGTATTGGCCATGTGCCTTTTTATACCAGGCTACTTTACAGCGTTCATCGACACGATTGTCTTCATGCTTGAGCAGGGTAATACGAACTTACCCCTCCCTATACCTTGGCCCTGGACGGTGGGTTTTGGTACTGCCGGGGTCGTAACGGAAACGAGATGGTTCCTGATCGGGCTATGTTTCATGGGGTTGACAGTATTCGGAGGTGGGGCACTGGCGTGGGTGTTCAAAGAGCGATTCAAGGGCCGCGCTGTGCGTCCAGAACTTGTGGCCGTCGCTTGCGCGGCCCTGCCTTATGCCCACTATGCCTTCGCTCGGGCAGACGTGGGTCATCTCGCGCAGGGAATATACCCTCTACTCTTGGGTATCTTTATGACTACAGGGGCACTTCACTCAGACATTTTAAAATGGGCACTGGCGATGCTTACGAGTGCCGTCAGTCTATTCATTCTTTCCGCCTGGCAGCCTGGAGTCCTTGCTCGCACCCAAGATGGGTGGACCTCGGTAGAAGTGTCCGGATCAAGCCTATCCATGAACCCCAGCACTGCCGAAGCTGTAGGCCTTTTAAGGGACCTGACCGATCGCTATGCTCCAGCGGGCAGAAGCGTGCTGGTGTTACCTTTCTGGCCAGGAGCTTATCCTTTACTGCAGCGGGACGCGCCGCTCTGGGAAATTTACGCGCTATCGCCTCGCAGCGAAGCTTTTCAACGGTCTGAAATCGAACGCATAAAGAAGGCTGACCCCGGTTTTGCATTGGTCTTCAACATGCCGATGGACGGACGAGAGGAACTAAGATTCTCAAATTCGCATCAATGGATTGAAGAATACATTCGCACTCATTTTGAAGCGGTCACGAACTCTCCTAATGCGGCCTATCAGATATACAAGGCACCGGATAAAGCAAAGACACACTGATTGCAGTGAGCCCCGGAATGTGCCCAGGAACGCTGGCACGTCCCCCTCACACTCTGTCCAGGCACACCGCCAGGATCAGGCTCAGGTTGCCCTGCACGGTCTGCCGGTAGATACCGGCTTTTCGAAGCGTGTACACCCGCTTGAACAGACGCTGCCTGCGACCGTTTTCAAAATACTCCAGAACGCGCCGACTTTCCTCAGTGAGCACATACTCCATGTCCTTGAGAATCGCCACATTGGCATCGTTCCATTCAACAAATCGGCCTGAAAGCATTTTGCGAAATCGTATCAGCCTCTCTCGAGTGCTCGCGTTAGCCCCGATCAAGTTTCCTCGGTGCTGACGATAGTAAAGGCAGGGGTCGGCGTCATAGAACACCTGCCCGCCGCATCCTGTCACCAAAAGATAGGTGAGCCAGTCATGGGCGATAAGAGGAGCGCGTTCGGGCAATTTAGCCAACAAACCGCGGGTCGCTCGGTTGATCAGCATCGTATTGGCACCTGCCAGGCTCTGAACCAACGCATTTCTAAATGACGGCGTTTTTTTAAACAGCGGAGAAACCCCGATCACCTTCAAATCTGCATCGACCAGTCGGGTTCTGGAGCAGTAGAGCGCCGGTGTGTCGGGCTTCAATAGCTCAAGGCGAGCCACGCTTCTCTCCAGCTTGTCGCTGAACCAGACGTCATCCTGATCACTGAACGCGAAATAATCGGCGTCTACTTCAGGGCGTTGAACCAGCGAGACAAAGTTCTCCGCAAAGCCCTTGCAAGGCCCGCTGAAAATAACCAACCGCTCGCGTCCCCAGCGGCTCTGGTAGTGAGAAAGAATGCCGACGGTGTCATCAGTTGACGCATCATCGGAAACATAAAGAACCCAATTGCGAAAGGTCTGAGCGAAAAACGATTCAAGTTGCTCACGGAGGTACGCAGCCCCATTGTAAGTGCATAACAAAATAGCGACGCGTGGGCGGACTGACACCTCGGATGAACCTCGACGTCGTAGAGGGCTGACACCATCCGCCCTGTGTTTTTCGGTGAGCTGCGTTCTCAAGAAACCTTTCGCCTGCAAAAACCGCGCATTTTACGCCTTGTATCGACGCTCGTCAGTCATCAAATGATTGAATGCACGCCCGTCGATCCAACTTTCATACGTCATGGCTAAAAAAATGGAAAAACCGGCTGGGCATGACCATGCCGGTTTTTCAGTGTGACGTGGCAAGCCGCCCGATCACGCCAAGCGAAACCGCGCTGTATTGTCGTTCAACGCCTGACTGCCCTGACTCAACGTATCCGCCGCCTGATTGACCGCTCGTGCGCCTTCCAGCAAGCGCCCGGCTGCCTGATCGACCTGCTGGATGTTGCTGCTGACTTCGTCAGCAGTCGACGCCTGCTCTTCCACCGCCGTCGATATCTGCGCCAGCGTATCGGTAACGCCCTGCACTGCCGTGGCGATCTCGCCCAGTCGGATGCCCAGACCGGTTACCGATTGTGCGTCGTTGACCGCTTGTCCGCAGGCGGCCTCCATCAGGTTAACCGCCTGAGTCACGGTTGAGCGCAAGCTGTCGACCGTGCCGGCAATCTGAGCGGTCGAAGCCTGAGTACGTTGCGACAGGCTGCGGACTTCGTCGGCAACCACCGCGAACCCGCGCCCTTGCTCACCCGCCCGCGCCGCTTCGATGGCCGCGTTGAGCGCCAGCAGGTTGGTCTGTTCGGCGATGCCGCGAATGGCGTCCACCACCGATTGAATCTGCTGGCCCTGATCACTGACCCTGCCCAGCGCAGCGGCGGTTTCGGTCAGACGCTGGTTGAGCTGCTGGATACTGTCGGTGGTGCGCTGGCTGTCCTGACTGCTTTGCTCGGCAATGCGGCGGGTCTGCCTGGCGCTTTCGGAGGCCTGTTCACAGCTTCTGGCAACGCCTTGGGAAGTGGCCGCCAGCTCGGTGGCCGCCGCGGCAATCTGGCTGATCTGCTGTTGCTGGTCCTCGACTTCGGTCAGCGTCCCGCTGGACTGAGCATTCAGGGTCAGCACGGCGTCGCCGACGCGTACGGTCTCCTGATTGACGCCCAGCAGGCTTGTACGTAACTGCACGACCGCGACATTGAGCGCCTTGCTGATGGCGGCAAGCTCGTCACGCCCCTGCACGGCCACTTCGACACATAGATTGCCGTCACGCAGGGATTCAGCCAGCGTGGTAATGCCGCGGGCGCTGTTGCGAATCGAGGATTGCAGACAGGCAAACAGATAGATCGCCATGACCACCAGCACACAAAAGATGAACGCCAGCGGAATGAACTCCATATTGGAGGTCTCATGGTAATAATCGAGGCGTCCATTGAGCGCTTCGAGCGATTGCCTGCGCAGATCCGATGTACTGCCGGTCAGGGTATCAATGCTCTTTTCGAACTCTTCCGGTTTGAGTTTGATGCTGCCGCCGAAAACGCCGTCATCAAGAACCTTCAGCTCGGTCTCCAGCACTTGTTTGACCGCTGCGTACTTGTCGGCCCAAGGTTGCAACTGCTCGGGGAGTTTGGAGAGCAGCAGGCTGGCAGCCTTTTGCATCTGGTCCTTGGAATCATCGATACGGCCGCGAAGATCGCGCATCTGCAGTCGGCTCTGCAAGCTGAACTGGCCCGCCGCCACCGACGTCTGCCCGACGCTCGACAGGCGACCGATACGCTCGATCAGGTCAGGCACCTGCTGGGTAGAAAGTTGCATGAGCATGTAGGTTTCAAGCCAGGGGTCAAGAATCAACCCGCTGTCCATTGCGATCTGTTCGCGCAGCGCCTGAACCAGGTTCAGCACTGTGGTGAACCGGTCATAACCATCAGGCCACCAGCCAACCGTGCGCAATGACACAGTGTCCAGGCCCGTCACCGCCGCCTGAAGGGCCTTGAAGCGGTTCATCGTATCGGCCGGGGCGTTTTCGCGCTTCAGCGCGGCATCGACGCCTTCCAGCGCTTTGGTGATACGCGGAATGCCGGCATCGACATTGACCATCGCAGCCTTCGCAGCCGGCGTCGGCTCGCGCAGGATGTCGGCAGCTTTCCAGCGTGCGGCATGGTCGCGCTGCGCGGACAACTCGATATTCAGATCATCAAGCGCCAGGAGCTGACGCACGCCTGATTGCTCGCCGGAAATGACATCGAGCTTGTTGCTGTATTCCTTGGTGATGACCCATGCACTGCCCGCCAGAGGCAACATGAACAGCAGGAACAAGACCTGAAACTTGCGAGCAAAACCAAAATGTCCCATCAGGCGCATGCCTGGTGACAAAAGACTGTTCATGTCCTGCGACTCCCCGTGAACACCGGCCAGATCTGAACAAACAGAGGCGATGCTTTTTTTAAAAAACGCTAACAGCAAAATGCCATGTTCTTGTTTCAATGGCGATACATGTCGCCTCACATTGGTACGAAAAGCGCAGCCGACGACTGGTTTTCACACCCAATGGCCCGGCAATTGACGTATCACCGACACTCAAGCAAAAACCGGACCGCATGCGAGACCGGAAAGATGCTTTTACAGCAGCAAATTATTCATCCCGGATAAATCACTGAAAAAGTAAACTTTGGACACACCGACTGACTCTGCCTTAGCCGCACCCTCATCAAGGAGGCTTTTTCATGATCACTCCGCCCGCCTCTCCCCGCATCGCTACGCAACCGTCCAAGCCTCAACTGAACGCCGACCAGAAGAAATTCAACGCGCTGATGGAAAAGCTCGATACCCGGCGCAAACTGCTGCAGCAATGGCTCGTGATTTCAACAACCTGCGAAAAACTCTGGATCGAAGAGCTGGTCCCGTTGATCAACGAGCAATCAGCAAACGAGATCAGCAAGCTGCGCCTGCTTGACGAGGCGTTCGATCAGTTCCGTCTGAGCAAGAAAGACAGAGCCACGTTACTGGAGATCATCTGTGTCATGACGATGTCGCTCATGGGCGGCGAACACGATGAAGAGCTGAAGCGCTTCTACTTCAAATACACCGGCAATGATTACGACGAAAATGAGCGCCTGCAAAACCAGCTGTTCAAATCCTCACTGGAAGAGAAGCTTGGCGTAAAACTGGAAGACGACGTTGACCTTGACTCCGTCGAGGACGTGACCCGGCACGTTGAAGAAAAACTGCGCGAACAGGCCGAACAAGCCGAAAGCAGCCAAAAGCCGAAGAAGCCGACTGCCAGCGAAATACGTCGCGAACAGGAAGAGGCAGAAGGCAGCCAGTCATTACGCGAAATCTACCGCAAGCTGGTCAGCGCACTGCACCCGGACCGTGAGCAGGACACCGATGAGCGCGAGCGCAAGACGGCGCTCATGCAACGGGTCAACGAAGCGTATGAACATGATGACCTGCTGGCGCTGTTGCAGATGCAAATGGAGATCGAGCAGATCGACCAGGCCCACATCGACAGCCTCTCCGACAAGCGACTCAAGCACTTCAACCGGATCCTGAGCGAACAACTCAGAGAGCTGGAAGACGAGATCCACGACCGCAAGATGCTTATCCGGGAACAGTTTCTGATGGATCCCTATGAAGACCTGAAACCCAGAACGGTCAACGCACAATGTGCGAAGCAGCTCGAGGTCCTACGTGAAGTCCTTGAGGAGGCGCAGGATGAACTGCAGGCATTGACCGAGCCGAGAAGTCTTAAGCTATGGCTCAGGGACCAGCGGGAGATGGCCGATATGCTGGAACGGCTGGACGAATTTGATGATCTGGAGCTGCTGGATACCTTGCTGCGTTAAGAGCCCGGAATACGCGCCTTTCAAAGGGCCTGCCACCTAACCGGTTGATCGCGCGCAATTATTTTTCACAACAACGCTTGACACATATGCGTTCTCCGAGAATAATGCGCGCCACTTGGCTACATAGCTCAGTTGGTTAGAGCATAGCATTCATAATGCTGGGGTCCGGGGTTCAAGTCCCTGTGTAGCCACCAAGTACCGATCCATAGATGTCTACAGCAGTCTATGAATCCCCCCAAGAAGCCCGCCTTGTGCGGGCTTTCTTGTTTCCAGGATTCCACCCGCCCCCCTTGCCTCGCCATCGCGCATGCCTTGATGACGGGTTCAATAAAGACCTATCCGGAAAGTGGGCACCATTTCGACCACACAGGTGTGCTGCCGAAAGGTCTATTCCAGAGCCACACGCTCATCGACTTCCAGCATGCTGGCTACCGTGACGGCAAGCGACTCCAGGGTGAAGGGTTTTGTCAGAAGCTGCATGTAGGGACCGAGAAAGTCGGCCCTGGCCAACGCGCCCTCGGCATATCCTGTCAGAAACAGAACGGGCAGGCGCGGCCGGAATTGCTGGAGAATTTCGGCCAGTTGACGACCGTTCATGCCTGGCAAACCGACATCCGTGAGCAGCAGGTCGATCTTTTCCAGGTCGTCGAAAACCCTCAAGGCCTCTTCGCCGTCACGTGCGACGTGAACCCGGTATCCAAGCTCCTCCAGGACCTCCTGGTTGATCAGGCGCACCGAGTCGTCATCTTCGACCAGAAGAATACTCTGGCCCTGGCCTGTGCTGAACTTCGAGGAAGTGAGCGGCTGATCCGATTTGACTTCCTTATGCTCGGGCAAGCAGATGGACACGGTCGTTCCGCTCCCGACCGTGCTATCGATTGAAAGCCGTCCATTGCTTTGATTCGCAAACCCGTAAACCATTGATAGACCCAAGCCTGTGCCCTGGCCAATAGGCTTGGTCGTGAAAAAGGGCTCCGTCACCTTGTCCAGCATGTCCTTGGGGATGCCGCACCCTGTATCGCGCACCTGCACGCATACATGCCGCGAAGGGTGGTCCTGGGTTCCCTGCTCCACGCGTGTAGCAATGATCAACCCACCGCCATGCGGCATGGCATCCCGCGCGTTGATTACCAGATTGAGTACGGCGTTCTCCAACTGGTTGGCGTCTGCAAAAATCCAGGGGTCTTCGGCGCTCAAATCGAATTTGATGATGACTTTTTCGGTGACGGTCTTCTGGAGCAGATCGGCAAGAGCGTTGATGAGCTGATTGACCGAGACCGCTTTTTCATCCAGAGACTGGCGTCGGGAGAACGCAAGCAGTCTGTGAGTCAGTGAAGCCGCCCTCTGGGCAGAAATGAGCGCGGCGTCCATGAATCGCTCAACGCCCTCCAGCCGGCCTTTTGCCATCCGAAGCTTGATCAGGTCGAGCGAGCCGATCACCCCGGTCAGCATGTTATTGAAGTCATGCGCGATCCCGCCGGTCAACTGGCCTACCGCTTCCATTTTCAAGGATTGTCGCAATTGTTCTTCGGCGCGGGCTCGCTCTTCACTTTCGGCCTTGAGCTGCTCGACCGCAGCGTTCAGCTCTTGCGTTCTGGCCTCGACCTGAACCTCCAGCTCCTCATTGAACCTGCGCAAATTCAGCTCAGCCTGTTTTTCGTCGTTGATATCGACGATGACGGAGGCGGCACCAATGATGTGCTGCTTTTCGTCATACAGGGGCACAGCACTGACACGCATCCACGATTCGCGACCGCCATCCTGGCGATGATAGAAGTCCACGCCGGTTGCCGCGTCGCCCCTCAGCGCTCTGGCACCGGGAAACATGGCGGGCTCCAAGCGCTTACCCAGTGTGTCGAGCCCCACCCACCGTGCAGCGCCATCTGGATGCCTGGAAGGAATCACATCATCCGGCACATATTGGCGATACAAAGGATTGCTCACCAGCGAGGTCCCCTGAGTGTCCATGAAACACACGCCAACCGGGATATTTTCAAGCAGGATCTGCAAACGGGTTCGTTCTTCGGCCAACTGAGTGAGACTCTGCCGCATCTCGAATTGACGCTCACGCGCTCGCCAGGCTGCGGCGATGGCGCTCAATAACGAGGCCGAGCTGAGCGGACGCTCCAGGACGATCACGTGCCCTGCCGATTTTGGCAGCCTGCGCCTGGCCATCTCGGTGTCCCGACCGGAACGACCCTTGTTCGACGCGAGCAGGATAATCGGGATCTCCGACCATGCCGGTTGCAGGTCCAAAGCTTTTCCGAGCCTCAGCACATCCCCGGAAAGGCTTTCCTCCGTGAGTATCACCAGACCGGTACTTTCACCCAGGGCGGTCGAAAGCGAGGTCAGGTCGTGGTGAGTCTGAAGGGGATAGAGATCACCGAACAGCTTGCCGAGGCTGATTGCATCGCCCTTGAACGGCGCTACGATCAGCAGGGTTTTGCTTTCGGATAATTGCTCAGTCGTCACGCTTTCGCCCTTCCATCAGCGGAAGATCGGCCCCGAAATACTCCGGAGTACCCGTCAACACGCCGCGGAAATCAACCAGTGGCTCACCGACTCGAACACCCTTGGAGTCAATCCGAAGTTCACGAATCGCGTCCTCATGGGCTCCGGTGCGGTGTTTAAGAACAGAGACGGCCTTGCGCAGACGCCCCTGCGCCTCAAAGAAACGAATGAGGATGACAGAGTCTGCGACATAGGAAATATTCAGGTTGGTTGACATCGACCCGACCAGACCATGCTGAGGATTGATCAGGAACGTCACGACACCCAACTGGCTCAGATATGAAAGCAGTTCATGCATCTGCAGGATCAGCTGCTGTTCCTGAGGCATCGCCGCCATGTACCCGTTAAGGCTATCGACCACGATCATGGTACTGCCCCGCTCTTCGACCTCCGAGCGAACTCGCCACGCAAACTCCCCGGGAGAAATCTCGGCAGGGTCAATTTGTTGAATGACCAACTGACCGCTCGCTATATGGCGACTCAAGTCCATGCCCATGCTGTCCGCCCGGGAGACCAGGGTTGCGATGCGCTCATCGAACTCATAGATGGTGCATTTCTCGCCCCGAGAGCAGGCTGCGGCCAGATAGGCCAGACAAACGGTGGTCTTTCCAGAGCCCGCAGGCCCTGTGACCAAAGTGCTGGTCCCTCTGAGCGGACCGCCGACCAGCAAATCGTCCAGCGCCTTCACGCCGCTGGGAACAGGCTCGGCCTTGAACGGGACGTGGTGAGTGGCGGCGATCAACCTCGGATACACCTCCAGCCCGCCTCTGCGGATGGTGAAATCGTGAAAGCCGGCGACGAAGTCAACGCCTCGCAACTTCTGCAGCTGAAGTCGCCTGCGGGCTGCACCGAAATCCAGTGTCAGTCTTTCAAGCGTGATTACACCGTGGCACAGGCTATGAAGGTGGTTGTCTCGCTCACCCGAGGACCCTGTGAGGTCGTCCACGAGTAAAACAGTGATATTGCGACCTGCAAAATACTGCTTGAGCGCCAACACCTGGCGACGATAGCGCAGAGGATCCTGAGCCAGAAGCCGCATCTCGGAAAGGCTGTCGAATACCAGTCGTCTGGGCTGAAGTTTGTCGACTCGTTGCTGGATAAGCTTGATGGTGTCGCCCAGCTCCGCTTCCCATGGATGCAGGATGGACTGCTCGTACTCATCACCCAGCACTTCCTCGGTCGAGGAAAACTCGAACAGGTCAATGCCGTCCAATGACCAGCCGTGTGAGTGCGCGACACTTTCCAGCTCTTCGCTGGTTTCCGAAAGTGTGATGTACAACACGGGCTCGCCAGCCCTGACACCTTCAAGCAGGAACTGAAGTCCCAGCGTGGTCTTGCCTGCCCCGGGCGTACCCTCGAGCAAATACAGCCTGTTGCGAGGCAGACCACCTTTAAGGATTGAGTCAAATCCGGCATTGCCAGTCGAGACAATCGGGCGAGGTAGCGTCATTTTAGCCTCAGGGGAGAAATGCAGGAGCATGTGCAAGGCCTTGCAGTATGGGGCCACACTGAAAGCTGCGCCATCGGCAGATGAGCCCTTTCAAGAATAAATTGAACTTTACGAAGTTAACGATTACGCCTGTAGAAAAAAACAGTATTCGCAAGGGTGCATTGGCCGTGCATTCGCAGCGTGATCAGAACATCGTGCTCGAGCTCAATTGCCGTGAAGTCTCACCGATGCCCTCTCGTATCGGCATCGGCATATCGGCGATGCACGGCCCACTGTTTTATAGCAGTGAATCGCCAGCGTGACCGCCCGAATGCTCATTCGTGGCGGTTCACAGGTCGACGAGCTGCGCCCCCGCACTGCCTGCCTGGTCTATGCTCGAAAATGATGGCTTATGAAGGGCCAGCATTTTTCACAAGGAGCCAAGCATGCGCAAACTCGTACTCTCAATGACTGCCGCCCTCTTGCTGGCGGGTGCCGCCGCGCCCGCTGCCTTTGCAGAGAGTGAGCTGGAAAAGGGCGTCCGACACGATAACCGTGAGCTGGATAAAGGTGTTGATCATGACGCGAAGGAAGTGGACAAGGGCGTGAAACATGACGCCGACGAAGTCGACAAAGGGGCGAAGCATGACGATAAGGAACGTCACAAGGCTGACAAACATGTCGATAAAGAGGTCAAAAAAGATCTCTGACAACACGCCGCCTCCGGGCAGACTTTTTATATCAGGCTGAGGCCGGGCAGTCAGCCAGCTCACTAACTGCCCGGCTTCTCCCCTTTGCAACACTTTCCCCCTTCGAAGGCCGGACCTCGTATAAGCGGTCCGGCCTCTGTCACTGGATGTACGGTCAGATCTTGAAACTATCGACCAGTTGCTTCAATCGCCCCGCTTGTTGCGAAAGCGCAGCACAATCCTTCAGGGTTTCATTAAGGTTGGCCACACCTTGCTGGTTGAGCGTATTGATCTGGTTGATATCGATGTTGAGTGTTTCCACAACAGCGGTCTGCTCTTCCGTTGCAGCAGCAACAGATTGATTCATGCCATCGATATCGCCAATGCGGCGCGTCACATCGCGTAAACGACTGCCCGCCTGATTGGCAACTTCGACACTTTCCTGACTCGACACCTGGCTCTCGTTCATATTGAGCACCGCATGCTGAGACCCGGTTTGCAAGCCACCGATCATCTTGTGAATCTCATCGGCCGATGTCTGCGTACGGTGAGCGAGGTTTCGCACCTCATCGGCAACCACGGCAAATCCACGCCCGGCTTCACCTGCACGGGCCGCTTCGATAGCAGCGTTAAGCGCCAGCAGGTTGGTTTGCTGCGAAATACCTTTGATGACATCCAGAATATGACCAATGTTGTCGGTACTGGCATTGAGTTGCTCGATCTGCGTGCACGAATCACTGATCTTGGCCGACAGCGTGCTCATGGCGTTGATCGTTTTTTCAACCACCACCTGACCGTCTTCAGCCTGGGTTCGGGCCTCACTGGCCTGAATCGAAGCGTCCGATGCGTTGCGGGCTATCTCCTGGGTGGCGGCACCCAGCTCGTTGATCGCGGCAGCCACGCTGTTGGTTCGGGCACTCTGTTCGTCGAAACCGACGATTGAAGAGTTGGAGGAATTGACCACCCGCTGCGACAGGTCATGCACCTGCAGCGTTGCCGAGGAGACTTCGGCAATGGACGCATGGACGCGCTCCACGAACTGGTTGAACGAGCCGCCCAGCTCGGCGAATTCATCCTTGCCCTGAATACTCAGACGCCGGGTCAGATCACCCTCGCCCTGGGCAATGTCCTGCATCGCACGGCCCATATCGGTCAGCGGCCGCATCAGCGCACGAATCAGCAGACTCAACAGCAAGGCGATCACGGCCACTGCAATCAGCACGGCAACCATCGCCGAGCTGCGGAACTGGCTCAACGGTGCATAGGCCTTGTCTTTGTCGATCGACAGACCGATATACCAGTCGGCCGAAGGCAGCCCGGTGATCGGGGTAAACGACAGCAGCCTGTGCTGGCCGTTGAGCGTGACCTCACGCAAGCGTGCATCCAGGCTGATGGTCTGCCCAGGGTAAATGTCCTTGAGGTTTTTCATCACCTGGTCCTTGTCGGGGCTGACGATGACCTGCCCGTCTCCGCTGACCAGGAAGGCATAACCGAGCCCGCCGAACTCGACCGAGTTGATGATTTTGACCAGCGTGTCGAGGCTCAGATCACCGCCGACCACGCCCGTGATCTGGCCAGCAGTCTTCACCGGACTGGCAATCGTCACCACCAGACCGCCCACGGAAGCCAGGTAAGGCGCGCTGAGAATGGTTTTGCCGGCGTCGACTGTGGATTTGTACCAGGGCCGCTGCCGCGGATCATAGCCAGCGGGCATATCGACATCGGGTCGCTGGGTGAACGCGCCCTTGCTGTCACCGACGTAGGTGAATTGAAAGGTCGACACCAGCGAGGACTGCGACACCAGCCCGGTCAGATCGGAATTGATCCGTTGGAAGGCCACGTTCTGGGTGAGATTTTCCAACACCAGAATGCGTCCGCTCAGCCAGTTCTGCACACTGCTGGCCGTCAGTTGACCCGCCTGCCCCACTGAGGATTCGAGGTTCTGATTGATGGTGGTACGTTGCAGGTAGTCGTTGTACAGGGTGAACAAGGCAAAGGCCAACACCACAACCCCGGCCGCAGCCAGGAGAATTTTATGACGAAACTTCAAGTTCATGAAAAGGCATCTCAACGGGACGGAAAGAAGGCTCGGATGCCCGCGCAACTTGTGACATGAATATGTCATGCCCTGCACACGCAATGAACCCACAACGGATAAGGTTTCTACTGTCGCAAGCATAGACAATATTTTGCCGTTGCTCTGGAAAGCGGCGCTCTATTTCAATGATTTCAACGGTTCCTTATAACGGCGCACGACAACAATTGATAGGCCCTGAACACGTCTTTCAAGCGACGTGAAACTTTCTCTTTTTTTTATTTCAGCTTGGCCACCCCCTGCCGATAGTGTCTGTATACCTTGCCCTGCCCCTGACCTGTACGCCATGCCTCTCAGGGGCCCTACTGCTTTAAATGGCTGTTGTTGGAGAATTCAATGAGTAGCTGGTTTGCAAATATCAGCGTCAATATGAAACTGGCCCTCGGGTTCGGTCTTGTACTTGTTTTTACTGCGATTCTTGCACTGACTGGCTGGACCAGCATGAGCGGGCTGATCAATCGCAGCAACTGGATGAGTGACATTACTTCACTCAATGCACAATTGACCAAACTTCGGGTAACACGCCTGCAGTACATGGTGGCCGACGGCGACGAGAAGGTCGCCGAAACCGTCCAGTCCTCACTGGACAGCTTCAAGGCGTACCAGGAGAAACTGCTGACCTCGTTCAAAAGCCCCGAAAACGTGAAAATGCTCGAGCAACTGGCAGGGGTGATCGCTGACTACCAGAAATCCCTGAACAACATGCGCAGTGGCTACAAGGCCAGCACGACGGCGCGTGATGAACTGACCACGCATGCCGTCAAAAGCCTTGAGGTGTTCGAGCAGCTTCAGGCTGAAGTCAAAGACATGGACCCGGCTGACGCCAACCGATTCGAGCAATACCGGATCGTCACCGATGCAAAGGATGACTTGAGACTCGCACGCTACGAGGTGCGCGGTTACACCACCAATGCCACCCCCGAAACCGAGCAGGCAGCCGTCTCGAAACTGGATGCGGCCATCAAGGATCTCGATGCGCTGAAAGCGAGCTTCAGCGGTACCCAGGCCGATCAGCTCAGGCAGTTGGAAAGCTCGCTGACGGCCTACCGAACGACGCTGCAAAACTTCAAGGTTGCCACGGGCAATATTGTTCAAGCGCGCAAGGAGATGACCACCCAAGGGCAGGACATCGTCAAGATCAGCGAAGCCATGTATCAGTTGCAACTGGATCGCCGCGATCAGGAAAGCGCACAGGCTCGCACCACGCAAATCACCTGCACCCTGTTGGCGATCATCCTGGGCATCATTGCTGCCGTCGTCATCACCCGGCAGATTACTCGTCCCCTGCAGGAAACCCTGGCAGTGGTCGACCGCATTGCGTCCGGCGACCTGACCCAGACCCTGGCAGTCACCCGCCGTGACGAACTGGGTGTTCTGCAACAAGGCATCCAACGCATGGGCAGCACCTTGCGCGAGCTGATCGGGGGCATTCGCGACAGCGTTGTGCAGATCGCCAGCGCCGCCGAAGAGCTGTCGGCGGTCACCGAACAGACCAGCGCCGGCGTAAACAGCCAGAAAGTCGAAACCGACCAGGTGGCCACCGCCATGCACGAGATGTCGGCAACGGTTGCCGAAGTGGCCCGTAACGCCGAACAGGCCTCGCAAGCGGCCTCCAACGCCGACCGCGAAGCGCGTGACGGTGACAAGGTAGTGGGTGAGGCGATTGTCCAGATCGAGCGCCTGGCCAATGAGGTAGGTCGTTCGGCCGATGCCATGAATCAGTTGGAGCAGGAAAGCGACAAGATTGGCAAGGTCATGGACGTTATCAAGGCGGTGGCCGAGCAAACCAACCTGCTGGCCCTCAACGCTGCGATCGAAGCCGCCCGTGCCGGGGAAGCCGGACGTGGTTTTGCCGTGGTCGCCGACGAAGTCCGCGGCCTCGCACAACGCACGCAGCAATCCACCGTCGAAATCGAAACGCTGGTTGCTGCCTTGCAGAGCGGCACGCGTCAGGTTTCCAGCATTATGCTCAACAGCCGCGAGCTGACTGTCAGCAGCGTACAGCTCAGCCGTCAGGCGGGCACATCGCTGGGCAGCATCACGCAGACAGTTTCAAACATCCAGGCCATGAACCAGCAGATCGCAGCCGCTGCGGAAGAGCAGAGTGCGGTTGCCGAAGAGATCAGTCGCAGCATCGTCAATGTGCGCGACGTGTCCGAACAGACTGCTTCAGCCAGCGAAGAAACCGCCGCCTCCAGTGTCGAACTGGCACGCCTTGGCGGGCAGTTGCAAACGATGGTCAGCCACTTCCGGATCTGATACCTCGCAACGACGAACAAGCCCGGTTTTTACCGGGCTTGTTCGTTTCTGGTATCGGCAAAAGTAACGACTTCAATTCGGCGAGCTCCGCCACTGATGACTATAAAGGCACGGGTCTGTAACAACTCTCGTACCTCGCCAACGCCATCAAGCCTGAGGCGGCTGCCCGTTGGACGCTGACAGACCACCATCCACCGGCAGATTGACACCGGTTACGAAACGCGCGTCGTCGCTGGCCAGAAAGGCGATAACGTCGCCAACGTCTTCTGCTTCGCCTGGGCGTCCAAGCGGAATGCGCTCCATGAATTTGGCCATCAGCGTCTTGTCGTCCAGCATGTCTTCAGTCAGTTCACTGCGGGTCAGGGACGGGCAGACAGCATTGACGCGCACACCGTCGGCACCGTGGTCCATGGCCAGCGCGCGGGTGAAGTTGGTGATTGCGCCTTTGGCTGCGTTGTAAAAACTCATGCCCCAGTCGCCGCCCAGGCCGGAAACAGACGAGACGTTGATGATGTTGCCTTTGCTGGCAACCAGCGCTGGCATGGCGCTACGGGTGCAATAGAACACGCCGTCCAGGTCCACTGACATCAGCTCTTTCCAGTCTTCTACACCCAACTCGGTGACTTTGCCGGACTTGACGATACCGGCATTGTTGACCAGTACGTCCAGGCGCCCGAAACGTGTGGCTACGTCTTTGAAGAGTGCCTCCACATCGCTTGGGTCAGCCACATCGGTGGCTCTGATCAAGTGCCCTTCGCCCGCCAGTTGCTCAGCCACTTTGGCCAGCTTGTCGCGGTTACGTCCGACCAGCACAACGCTTGCACCTTCCTTGGCAAAACGTTTTGCCGTGGCTTCGCCGATCCCGGAACCGGCACCTGTAACAACGATGACTTTCTGGGTAAAACGGTTCATTGAGCATTCTCCGAAAAATGAATGGGGTTACCGGGTGGACTGCTCACTCCCCCCGAGCGTTCACTCGCATTCAATTTGCGTTTTCAAGCCGCATGAAACACTGGTGAATCGTTAAACCTCGGCCCTGGCTCGTTGACAAGTGCGCGGCAGCCTGCAAATAATCCGCATGGTTGTACGACAACCTATAACGCCAAAAATAAAAACAAAACAGGGGCCTGTTCACCATGAAGATTCACGCCTGTACATCTGCGCTTTCTATTATCAAAGCCTCCATTGTCGACATTACTGAAGCCTCGTTCACGCTGGCTACTGAGCAGCACCTGACACCTTTCCGGATTCACACCATTCGCTGATACCCGGCGAACGGTACTCGGCCGTCTGTTGGCCGAGGCCATGCCTGGCAACGGGCATCACGCAATCCTCACAGGAGTCGGCTGCTGTTCGTGCGGCCAGAAAAGGGGACGGTTTCAATAAACAAGGGAGCAAAACAATAATGACATCTCACACTTCCCGCTCACGCATTCTGCTGAGCGTTGGCGGCATGACGCTGATTTTCCCGATGCTCGGCATGGCCGAGGGTTTCGTCGACGACACCAAAGCCACACTGACCCTGCGTAACGCGTACTTCAACCGCAACTTCACCAACCCCGCGTTCCCCAACAGTGCCGCACCGCAGAACAAAGCCGAGGAATGGACGCAAAACTTCATTCTCGACGCCAAGTCGGGCTTCACTCAGGGCGTGGTCGGTTTCGGGGTCGATGTGCTGGGCCTGTATTCGATCAAGCTCGATGGCGGCAAGGGCACCGGCGGCACCCAGTTGTTGCCGATCCACAGTGACGGTCGCCCGGCCGATGACTTCGGACGTCTGGGTGTGGCAGGCAAGGCGCGGGTTTCCAAAACCGAACTGAAGGTCGGCGAATGGATGCCGGTGCTGCCGATCCTGCGTTCCGACGATGGTCGTTCGTTGCCGCAGACGTTCCGCGGTGGCCAGGTAACGTCCAAAGAAATTGACGGCCTGACACTGTATGGCGGGCAGTTCCGCGGCAACAGCCCGCGCAATGACGCCAGTATGGAAGACATGTCGATGAACGGACGAGGCGCGTTCACGTCCGATCGCTTCAATTTCGGCGGTGGCGAATACGTCTTCAATGACAAGCGCACCCAGGTGGGGGTCTGGTACTCGGAGCTACAGGACATCTATCAACAGCAGTTCTTCAACCTGCTGCACAGTCAGCCAGTCGGTGACTGGACCCTGGGTGCCAACCTGGGTTACTTCATCGGCAAGGAGGACGGCAACAAACTGGCTGGCGACCTCGACAACAAGACCGCCTACGCGTTGCTCTCGGCACGCTACGGCGGCAGTACATTCTATGTCGGCCTGCAAAAGCTCACTGGCGATACAGCATGGATGCGGGTCAATGGCACCAGCGGCGGCACGCTGGCCAACGACAGCTACAACTCCAGCTACGACAACGCCAAAGAGAAGTCCTGGCAGTTGCGCCATGACTATAACTTCGCGGTGCTCGGCGTACCCGGCCTGACCCTGATGAACCGCTATATCAGCGGCGACAATGTACACACCGGCAACATTACCGATGGCAAGGAATGGGGGCGAGAGTCCGAACTGGCCTATACCGTACAAAGCGGTGCGCTCAAGAATCTGAACGTCAAATGGCGCAACTCCAGCCTGCGTCGTGATTTCAGTACCAATGAGTTCGACGAGAATCGCGTGTTTATCAGCTACCCGATTTCACTGCTCTGAAATGCATGGCAAAGCCTGCCTGAAAGCTCGGCTGCACAGACAGGTTTTGCCTTGTTACAAATGTATCGGGCCAAGTGAGCCAGCGGGTCGTTTTTATACTTTGGCCGCGTTGACAATCAACGTATGCGGTGCCGATAATCCGGCAAGTCATACGACAACAGATGACAACAATAACAATCGGGACTTTTCTCATGGCATCGGCTCATACCACTCAAACTCCCTTTAATCGCCTGCTGCTGACCGGTGCGGCAGGTGGCCTGGGCAAGGTATTGCGTGAAACACTGCGCCCTTACGCAAACATTCTGCGACTGTCCGACATTGCTGACATGGCACCCGCAGTCGATGGTGAAGAGGTTCAGGTCTGCGATCTGGCAGACAAGGACGCCGTACACCGTCTGGTCGAAGGCGTTGACGCGATTGTGCATTTCGGCGGCGTATCGGTCGAGAGACCGTTCGAGGAGGTTCTCGGCGCTAATATCTGCGGTGTTTTCCACATCTACGAAGCTGCCCGCCGCCATGGCGTGAAACGCGTGATCTTCGCCAGCTCCAACCACGTGATCGGTTTCTACAAGCAGAGCGAAACCATCGACGCGAACTCCCCTCGCCGTCCGGACAGTTATTACGGTCTGTCCAAGTCCTATGGCGAAGACATGGCCAGTTTCTACTTCGATCGTTACGGCATCGAAACCGTCAGCATTCGCATCGGCTCGTCGTTCCCTGAACCACAGAACCGCCGGATGATGAGCACCTGGCTGAGCTTTGGCGACCTGACCCAGTTGATCGAGCGCTCCCTGTACACGCCAGACGTCGGCCACACGGTGGTCTACGGCGTTTCGGACAACAAGACGGTGTGGTGGGACAACCGCCTGGCCAGCAAACTGGACTACGCCCCCAAGGACAGCTCGGAAGTTTTCCGCGCCAAGGTCGACGCTCAGCCGCCGCTGGCAGCCGATGACCCGGCAATGGTCTATCAGGGCGGTGCCTTTGTAGCCTCCGGACCCTTCGGCGATAAATAAGCAGCGCCTTCCTGTTGCAGAACTCTGGAGATACGAGCCGTCATGGATGCCGAACTGATTGCCGATGCACAGAATGCCACCGGCGAAAGCCCCGTCTGGAGCGTACGTGACCAGGCGCTGTACTGGGTGGATATTCCCAAAGGCGAGCTGCATAGCTGGCGTTTTGGCGAGGACAGCACCCGCAGTTGGAAAGCCCCGCAGATGCTGGCCTGTATCGCCGCCGACAGCCGAGGTGGCTGGATTGCAGGGATGGAAAGCGGCATTTTTCATCTACAGCCCTGCGAAGACGGCAGCCTGATCAGTACGCTTCTGGCAAGCGTCGAGCATGCACAGACCGGCATGCGCTTCAATGATGGCCGTTGCGACCGACAGGGCCGTTTCTGGGCGGGCACCATGTTGATGGACATGGCAGCGGGCGCAGTGGTTGGCGCGATGTATCGCTACAGCGCCGGACAGAAGACGCTTGACGCACGGTTGAAGGATTTCATCGTGCCCAACGGCCTGGCGTTCAGCCCGGATGGCAAGACGATGTACCTGTCCGACTCCCACCCCAACGTGCAGAAGATCTGGGCGTTCGATTACGACACCGACAGTGGCACGCCACACAACCGTCGCCTGTTCGTCGACATGAACCATCACCTGGGTCGCCCCGACGGTGCCGCGATCGATACCGATGGCTGCTACTGGATCTGCGGCAACGATGCCGGCCTGATCCACCGTTTTACGCCCAATGGCAAACTCGACCGCTCGCTGTTCATGCCGGTGAAAAAACCAGCCATGTGTGCCTTTGGCGGCCCCGATCTGGACACCCTGTTCGTCACCTCCATTCGCCCTGGTGGCGATCTCAGCGACCAGCCACTCGCCGGTGGTGTGTTCGCGTTGCGACCTGGCGTCAAAGGCCTGGAGGAACCCGTTTTTCAGGGCTGACAGCGATCACCGAAAATCCCGTAGCTCGACCAAAAATAACAAAATCGGAGATATCCATGGATTTCAAACGCAAGCTCCTCATCGCCGCACTTCCGCTGGTCTTTTGTGTGGCCTGCACGCCCAAAGAAGACCTCAACATCAAGTTCGCCGAGGTTCACCCCGCAGGCTACGCGCCAGTCGTGGCAGAACAGAACATGGGCAAAAAGCTCGAGGAGCAATCCAAGGGCGAGATCACCTTCAAGATGTACGCCGGCGGCGTGCTCGGTTCCGAAAAGGAAGTCGTCGAGCAGGTCCAGAGCGGTGCCGTACAGATGACCCGCGTCAGCCTCGGCATCGTCGGCCCGGTCGTGCCGGACGTCAATGTCTTCAACCTGCCGTTCGTGTTCCGCGACCAGGCGCATATGCGCACGATCATCGACGGCGAAATCGGCCAGGAAATTCTCGACAAGATCACCAACTCGCCATTCAACATGGTCGCCCTGGCCTGGATGGATGGCGGGACCCGCAACCTGTACACCAAGAAGCCGGTACGCCAGATTTCCGACCTCAAAGGCATGAAAATCCGCGTTCAGGGCAACCCGGTGTTCATCGAAACCATCAACGACATGGGCGGCAATGGGATCGCCATGGCCACCGGGGAAATCTTCAGCGCCCTGCAGACCGGCGTGATCGATGGCGCCGAAAACAACCCGCCGACCTACTACCAGCACAACCACTATCAGAACGCCAAATTCTTCACCATGACCGAGCACCTGATCCTGCCCGAGCCCATCGTGATGTCGAAGGCCACCTGGGAAAAGCTCAAGCCCGAGCAACAGACGCTGGTGAAAAAGCTGGCCCGTGAAGCGCAGATGGAAGAGCGCACGCTGTGGGACAAGTCGTCAGCCGATGCCGAGACCAAACTCAAGGCAGCAGGCGTGGAGTTCATCACCCTGACGCCGGAGCAGAAGAAAGCCTTCTACGACGCCACCCAGCCGGTGCGTGACAAGTTCGGTGCGCCTTACAAGGATCTGATCAGCCGCATCGAAGCGGTCCAGACCAATCCGGCACTCGCGGCGAACAATACCCAAGCGGCCCAATAAGCCTGTCCGATCAAGCTGCGGGAACGAGTGAACGCTCGCTCCCGCCGCAGTGGTGAGCCCATGAAAAATACGCTATTGCGCATCAATGACACGATTTATCGGGTCTGCATCGGCATTGCCGGCCTGTCGGTGCTGATCATGACCCTGATCATCCCCTGGGGCATCTTTGCCCGCTACATACTCGGCAGCGGTTCCAGCTGGCCTGAACCCACTGCCATTCTGCTGATGGTGGTGTTTACCTTCTTCGGTGCCGCCGCCAGCTACCGGGCCGGTGCGCACATGGCGGTGTCGATGGCCGTTGACCGCATGCCGCAGCAGGTGCGCAGAGTCGCCAGCGTGGTGGTGCAGATTCTGATGGCGATCGTCGCCCTGTTCATGATTTTCAAGGGCTTCAAGCTGTGCGCCACCACCTGGAATCAGTTTGTCGGCGAACTGCCGTTTCTGCGCGTTGGCATCTCGTATCTGCCGATTCCCATTGGCGGCATCGTGACCCTGATTTTTGTGCTGGAAAGGCTGTTGCTGGGTGACCAGAGTCATCGCGCAGTCATGCGTTTCGACGTCATTGAAGAAAGCGAAGGTGCCGCATAAATGGACGCTTTTATACTGTTGGGCAGCTTCATTGCGTTGATTCTCCTCGGCATGCCTGTTGCCTACGCGCTGGGGCTGTCGGCGCTGGTCGGGGCCTGGTGGATCGATATCCCGGCCGATGCGTTGATGATTCAGATTGCGGGGGGCGTAAACAAATTCTCGCTGCTGGCAATTCCGTTCTTCGTGCTGGCCGGAGCAATCATGGCCGAAGGCGGTATGTCGCGACGCCTGGTCGCCTTTGCCGCAGTGCTGGTGGGCTTCGTGCGCGGTGGCCTGTCGCTGGTCAATATCGTGGCCTCGACCTTCTTCGGCGCGATCTCGGGCTCCTCGGTAGCGGACACGGCCTCGGTGGGTTCGGTGCTGATCCCGGAGATGGAACGCAACGGCTACCCGCGGGACTTCTCGACGGCAGTGACCGTCAGCGGTTCGGTCCAGGCCCTGTTGACGCCCCCCAGCCATAACTCGGTTCTCTATTCGCTGGCTGCGGGCGGCACGGTCTCCATTGCGTCGCTGTTCATGGCCGGGATCATGCCGGGGCTCTTGCTCAGTGCGGTGATGATGGGCCTGTGCATGATTTTTGCGCGCAAGCGCAACTACCCCAAAGGTGAAGTGATTCCGCTGCGTCAGGCACTGAAAATCGCCGGTGAAGCACTCTGGGGCATGATGGCCATGGTCATTATTCTCGGCGGTATTCTGTCGGGGATCTTCACTGCCACCGAGTCGGCCGCCATTGCCGTGCTCTGGTCGTTCTTCGTCACCATGTTTATCTACCGCGATTACAAATGGCGCGATCTGCCCAAACTGATGCACCGGGCAGCACGCACCATTTCCATCGTGATGATCCTGATCGGCTTTGCTGCCAGCTTCGGCTACATCCTGACGCTGATGGAAATCCCGATGAAGATCACCACCGCGTTTCTGACCCTGTCGGATAACCGCTACGTGATCCTGATGTGCATCAACGTGATGTTGCTGCTGCTGGGCACGGTGATGGACATGGCGCCGCTGATTCTGATCCTGACCCCGATATTGCTACCGGTCATCGTCGGCGTCGGCGTGGACCCGGTGCATTTCGGCATGATCATGCTGGTCAACCTGGGGATCGGACTGATCACGCCGCCTGTCGGTGCTGTGCTGTTCGTCGGTGCCGCAGTGGGCAAAGTCACCATCGAAGCCACCGTAAAAGCCTTGCTGCCGTTCTATGTTGCGCTGTTCCTGGTGCTGATGCTGGTCACCTACATCCCTGCCATCTCGTTGTGGTTGCCGAGCGTCGTGCTCTAAAGCCTCTGGTCACACGGCTGCCGGGGCTCCTCGCGAGCGTCGGCATGCCATTTCCCTCTCCAGCCAAGGAGGCTGGTCCGCATGTCTGCCCCTGCCCTCTTCCCGCGCCATATTGCTGTACTGATCCTGGCGCTGCTGGCCTGTTCGTTCGCCGGCAACCATATCGCCGCCCGTATTGCCTTCGATCATGATACCGGCCTGCTGCTGGCCATCCTCTGTCGCTCCGGCGTGACCCTGCTGGTACTGGTCAGCCTGGTGCTCTGGCAGCGGGAAGGGCTCGGTCTTCCCGCCAGCACCTGGCGCTGGCAACTGCTTCTGGGGCTGTTGATCGCCACGCAGAGTTTTTGTATCTACTCGGCGGTGGCACGTATTCCGGTGGCGCTGGCACTGCTGGTGGTCAATGTATCGCCGATTCTGCTGGCACTGTTGACCTGGGCACTGGGGGGTGCCAGGCCGACGCGGCGCGCAGCAGGCCTGATGGGGTTGATCCTGTTTGGCCTGGCGATGGCGCTGGACGTGCCACAACGCTTGTCGAATCCGGGCAGCAGCGAGCCGCAATGGCTCGAGGGCATCGCCTACGCGTCCACCGCTGCGGTGGTGTTTGCCTTTGCGCTGTGGATTACCGATAACAAGCTGGCGGGCATGCGCGGCAGCGTACGCAGCATGTTGACCATGGCAGTGGTGTTTGTAGTCGCCGCCATAGCAGGCAGCAGCGGCGTGCTGCCCGGCGGCGTGGGTCTGCCGACAAGCTCTGTCGGCTGGACCGCGCTGGCCAGCCTGGTGGTGCTGTACGGCCTGGGCTTCTCGCTGCTGTTCATCTGCATGGCGCGTCTGGACATCGCCCGCAACGCGCCGGTGATGAATATCGAGCCGGTGGCGAGCCTGCTGTTCGGCTGGCTGATTCTCGATCAATTGCTCAGCAGCGGTCAGGTCATCGGCGGGCTGATCGTCGTCAGCGGTATTGTCTTGCTGACCTGGCGGCGCAGCCCATCGCAAGCACCTCAACCTTCCAGTCCCTCACCCAGCAAGGCCCTGAAGCATGCCCGCGAACGTACTGACCCTTGAAGATGGCCTGACCCGCCTGACACTGGCCCCCGACATCGGCGGCAGTATCGTCAACTGGACCATCCTGGCCAGCGGGCAACCCCTGCTGCGCCCCAGCGACGAACAGGCTTTGGCGGCCGGGACGCCCCGTCGGCTGGCCTGCTACCCGCTGGCACCGTGGTCGAACCGGATCGGCGACGGCGGTTTCGACACGCCGGACGGCTGGCTGGCCTTGAAGCCAAACAGCGCCAATGACCCGCTGCCGATCCACGGCAGTGCCTGGCAACAAGCCTGGACGGTCATCGAACAAACCCCGCAGCAGGTCTGCCTGCAACTCGACAGCCTGATACCGTTCGCCTACCGCGCCCAACTGCGCTACACCCTGCGCGGCGGCACGCTGAGCATCGAACTGAGCACCACCCATCAGGACAGCCGCGCCGTCTGGCACGGGCTGGGCCTGCACCCGTACTTGCCGCGCACGGCCCACACTCGTTTGCAGGCCAAGGCTGCGCAGGTCTGGCTGTGCGACGAAGCCGGTTTGCCCCGCGCCTTGCAGGACCTGCCCGCCGAGTGGGACTTCCGGCACGGCAACACGCTGCCCGACACACGCCTGGACAACGGTTTCACCGGCTGGGATGGCCACAGTATCATCAGCCAGCCTGACCTGGGCTATGAGCTGCACTGCCAGGCCACCGAAAGCGAATACTTTCTGGTGTTCTGCCCACCGGGGCTGGATTTCTTTTGCTTCGAGCCGGTCAGCCACCCGGTCAACGCGCATCATTTGCCAGGGCGGCCAGGATTGAGGTTGTTGCGGCAGGGTGAGTCGATGGGGTTGGAGGTCAGTCTGTCTTATCGGGCATTGAAACCAACCTAATCTGATAGCCACTTGGGTAGCTGTTTTGCAAAATCCAGGAACGATGGAACGGTTACATGTCCTTGAAACGTCATACTCACCTTGTCCGGCTTACCGGCCTTGAGGAACACCCCATGCAGCAATGAACAGTATCCGAAAATAATCGTAGTCAGGTCATCCTGCTGCCGAGGGCAGTAGCGCTATAAGGCGACGTGGAACGCATCGATATTGTAGTGGCGGGCAACACCCGCATCATCTCGCCTGCAGGTGAATCATGGAACAGTTGGTTCGATGGCGAGAGCGCCAGTCGCGCTCTATCGGGCTGATCATTGCCACCAGAAATCTGCTTGAGGTTCAGTGCATCAGTGCTTCTTTTGGATGACGAGCTCATCCACTGAATACACCCCGCAAGTGCAAAAAACTGTGACACCCGGCTGACGCACCGCTCGTCACATCCTGTGATCCGCTCCCCATCCCGCTACGTAACACCTGTGCATCGCGAACCAAAACCAGACAATGGTGATCAGAAGGTGGATCATGCGCACTACTGCCAGTCTCAGGATCTTCTGTCACTTGTCCCCTCCTCACAGCGAATCGACGATAACCCGACTTTGGATCGATGAAGTCACTGCCGTGGCCCGCCAGAGGGACCGCGAAAGCTTCATGCGCATCTACGATCACTTCGCACCGCGGTTGTTGCGTTATCTGACCGGTCTGAATGTGCCCGAGGGGCAGGCTGAAGAGCTGGTGCAGGAAGTGTTGCTCAAACTGTGGCACAAGGCCGACTCGTTCGACCCGGCCAAGGCAAGCCTGGGAACATGGCTGTTTCGCATTGCGCGCAATCTTTACATCGACAGCGTGCGCAAGGACCGCGGCTGGGTGCAGGTGCAGAATTCGCTGGAACAACTCGAACGCCTGGAAGCACCGGTGGATCGGACGCTCGATTACAGCCAGCGCCAGGAGCAGCAATTGAACATCGCCATCCAGAACCTCCCCACCGATCAGGCCCGAGTGCTGCGAATGTCTTATTTCGAAGCGCTCAGCCACCGGGAAATTTCCGAACGTCTTGGTATGCCACTGGGCACGGTGAAGTCCTGCCTGCGCCTGGCCTTTCAAAAATTGCGCTCGCGGATAGAGGAATCATGATGAGCCCACGACATCATCCGGATGACGCGACTCTGGTCAGTTACGCAGCAGGAGCGCTGTCGCAGGTCATCTCAGTGGTCACCGCCGCGCACCTGGAACGCTGCGCCGAGTGCCGGGCACGACTCAGGCAGGCTGAAGAGATTGGCGGAGTATTGATGCAGCAGCACACCAGCAGCGTGGTGCCGCTCAAGGGCAGGTCGGCGATGCTGGCGCGTCTTGATGAAGCGGCAGCGAGCACTGAACCGGCAATCTATGCGATGCCAGCGGCCAATCAGGACCCGGACCTGCTGCCTGTCTGCATGCAGGCGCATTTTGGTCGACAGCTGAGCACTCTGAAGTGGAAGACCCTGATCCCCGGTGTACAACGCGTCCGCGCCGAAGGTATCCAGCATGGCAACCTCATGCTGCTGAAAATCGCCCCCGGCGTCAGCATGCCGGTGCATAGCCATGAAAGCGGCGAGATGACCATGGTGCTCAAGGGTGCGTATCACGATATACAGGGAGCGTTCGGGCTCAACGATGTGGCCGATCTGGACAGCCATATCCAGCACCAGCCCATCGCCTACCCCGATCGGGAATGCATCTGCGTGCTGGCGACCGACTCAAGGCTGCGCTTTCACGGGCTGATGGCGCGGATGATGCAGCCGTTTTTCGGGATTTGAAAAACGGCCTTCATGCCTGCGTTCAGCGCTGAACGC
>NZ_LJPW01000156.1 GCF_001400735.1 Pseudomonas caricapapayae | reverse complement strand
GTGTAAGGGATTTATGGTTTCCATCTACGTAAGCGGCGAGGACAAGACCCGGCAGATCAGCAACTGGGTTATAAAAAACAATGTCAAGGGTGAGCTTACTTTGACATGCCACTACCCCTCAAAAAGATCCGAAGAGAGCCCGCTTGGCGATTGCACGATCGTTCCTACGCTCGAACTGAATGACATGCTTCTTCTGAGAAAAGGGAGTTCTCTGGTCCACCCTATCGAGAGCGCGGTGATCTACGGCGAAAAGTACGCTCTCGTTCAATATCCAGGAAAAGCCAAAAAATACGTTTTCAACATGGACAACATTGAGCTCGTGTCCCCGACATCGATCACCGATGAGCCTGCTTTCACTTATTTCCGCTCAGTGGCCGCAGCTCGGCTGAGTGTTGCCGCTGCCGGTGATAAAAAGGGCATAGCCGAAAATATTGATCGCCAAATGGGAACACTTTCATTGTTTCCGGCCACGGCGCTGCATGCCTACTGCAAAGGGCAGCATGGAAAGCTGGAGTCGTCAGGCAATTTCATCTTTCCCTTCGGCCTCAACGAAAGTCAGCTCAAGGCTGTGGAAGAGGCCTTTCACTCGCAGATCAGTCTGATTGAAGGTCCTCCCGGCACGGGCAAGACGCAGACTATTCTGAATATCATTGCCAACATCCTTTTGCAGGGGAAAACAGTGGCGGTGGTGTCCAACAACAACGCTGCGGTCGAGAATGTATATGAAAAGCTGGGTAAGTGCGGGCTGGACTATCTTGTTGCCAGGTTGGGCAGTGTAGACAACCAAAAGGCATTTTTTGCCAACCGTCCCTCGCGACCTTCCCTGGAACTTCCACCAGCGCCTGCCATGGAGGATGTTCAGGGTGTTCTGCAACAGCTCAAAGGCTACCTTGGGGCTCGCAACGCAGCGGCGCAGTTGCAAATCGAAATTAACGAGCTGGAGATAGAGCGGCGTTATCTCGTTCAGTGGCAGCAGGACAATGGCGTGGCGGCGCCTTCTCTGGACAGATATAAATTGTCGCCACAAAAAACAACGGACTTGATGGCTTACCTCGAGCACCTGGCCAGTGAGCGCATCAGAATCAAGGACCGTATCGAGCTGTTGTTCAATTTCAGAATTTTGCGCACCCGGCCCTTCGATAACTGGGATAAGCGCATGTCTGCCTTCTACAGCCTGCAGCTCCATTATTACGACAAGGTCTTGCAAGGTAAGAAGGCGGAGTTGGCAGCCCATGAAGAGGCGTTGCGCGTCGGTAACTTCAAGGCGCTGCTGGAGGAGCTGACCACTTCTTCCATGCTTCACCTGAAACACCATCTGCATCGTCATATCTCTGATGACGATAGCTTCGATATCGATTACAAAAAAAAGCGGCTTGATGAGTTCCTGAAGCGCTACCCGGTCATTGGCAGCAGTACGCATTCAATCGTCAATTCCCTAGGCGGCAAGGCTGTTCTCGATTACGTGATTATCGACGAGGCATCGCAGCAGGATATCGTTCCGGGTGTGCTGGCGCTGAGTTGTGCAAAAAATCTGATCATTGTGGGTGACAGAAAACAGCTCGCACATATCCCGGAAAAACTGGGTCTGAAAGCGCCCGCTCCCTGGTATGACTGCGAGAAGTACAGCTTGCTGGATTCATGCGTCGGTGTTTTCGGGGATACGATCCCTATGACATTGCTCAAGGAGCACTACCGCTGCCATCCCCGCATCATTCAGTTCTGCAATCAGCAGTTTTACGATAACCAGCTCGTCCCCATGACTCAGGATGAGGGCGAGCAGGCATTGACGCTACTCGTGACTGCGAAAGGAAACCACACGCGCAATAACTCCAATCTCAGGGAGTTGGACTCTCTGATGGCAGTGCTGGAAGGCAACGGTGAAAGCCTTTGGGAGGGCGAAGATGGCAGAGGGTTCATTGCCCCGTTCAAGAATCAGGCGGCACTTTCAGGCTCATGCCTGCCCGCTGACTTCATCAACGATACCGTGCACAAGTTTCAGGGACGTGAGTGCGACGAAATTGTTTTTTCTACGGTATTGGACAAACACAAGAGCGCGGAGCGACTGAGTTTTGTAGACGATGCGAGGATGGTTAATGTGGCCGTGTCCAGAGCCAAAAGCAGGTTCACGCTGGTTACGGGCGATAACGTTTTCAAGACTGGCAATGGACATATCGCCGCGCTGATCCGCTACATGGAATACTACGCAGAGGACGGACAGGTCCATCGCGCGCCTGTCATTTCGGCATTCGATCTGCTTTATAACGAGTACGACCGCTCGCTGGGGCGTCTCAACAAAAGGCTCAACCCTAAGGACTCCTTATTCAAGTCCGAGCAGATTGTGGCCCAGATACTCCGTGAAGCACTGGCGCAGGATAACCGCCGCGGGATCATGTTTCATCATGAGGTCCTGCTGATACAACTGGCATCGGTTACCCGTACGGGTTTCACGGGAAGGGAGCTGGAGTTCATGAGAAACGGCGCCCGATGTGATTTCGTGCTTTATTTCAAATTAGGGAAGAGCCCACTGGGCGTGATTGAAGTCGACGGTGGTCACCATAACGATCCGGTACAGATCGAACGAGACGCTGTGAAAAACAGCATTCTGGAAAAGTGCGGCATTCCTTTGCTTCGTCTGCGGACTATCGAGAGCCGTATTGAAGAAAAGGTCGCGGCTTTTGTGGATCAGTGGACGCCGCCAGCACTGGACGAGGATCGCAATGCTGTTCCAGGTTGAAAATTGCCTTGGCATCACATAGGTAAGCGACGTGCAGAGCAAGAGTCAGGTCATCGAGTTGAGCTGGCTCGATCCTGAAAACTTGACGATCACTAAGTTACCGCTGGGCAAACCGGTCTGGCGCTGCGGCTTGCGAAATGCCGGGCTGTTCGCGCAAACGGATGCAAAAAAAACGGCGCAAGCGTCACTGCCTTGCCCGGCCTTTTTTACGCCTCAACTTCGGTTCGTGGTATCCGCCCTTATCTTTCCCCAAATGCAGGTGTATCGTATTCGCCCCTCGCATTTGCTCGCAGATGCGCTCAGTCGTCGTTTTCGAGGTCCCGCCGTTCATGTCCTTCACCCGTCGTCAGATCCTCACAGGCATTGCCGGTCTTGCTGTAGTCGGCCTTGGCGCAGGTGGTGCTTCGCGTTACTGGATGGGGCGGCGCGAGTCTGAAGCTGGATCTGACTTTGTGCTGATCGCCGCGCCACTGGATATAGAGCTGGTTTCTGGCCACAAGACACCTGCCTGGGCGTTTGGCGGTTCTGCGCCGGGCACCGAGTTGCGCGTACGGCAGGGTGAGTGGTTACGGTTGCGCTTCATCAATCAGTTGCCGGTCGAGACGACCATTCACTGGCATGGCATCCGCTTGCCGCTGGAAATGGACGGCGTGCCTTACGTTTCGCAGTTGCCAGTGAAGCCGGGTGAATATTTCGATTACAAATTCCGTGTGCCGGACGCGGGTAGCTACTGGTATCACCCGCATGTCAGCAGCAGTGAAGAGCTGGGCCGCGGGCTGGTCGGGCCGCTGATCGTCGAAGAGAGGGAGCCGACCGGTTTTGCTTACGAGCGTACAGTCAGTCTGAAAAGCTGGCATGTGGACGAAGAGGGCGCATTTACTGAGTTCAGCGTGCTGCGTGAAGCGGCGCGTGAGGGTACGGCGGGGCGGCTTTCAACGCTGAACGGCATTCCGCAGGCGGTGATCGAATTGCCGGCCGGGCAGATCACGCGCGTGCGCTTGCTCAACCTCGACAATACCGTGACTTATCGACTCAACCTGCCGGACGCCGAAGCGCAGATTTATGCGCTGGATGGCAATCCTGTAAAGCCGCGTCCGTTTGGCGACGAATACTGGCTGGGGCCGGGCATGCGCATCTGTCTGGCGATCAAGGCCCCGCCAGCGGGCGAGGAAATCTCGCTGCGTAACGGTCCGGTGCGCCTGGGGACGTTTCGTTCGGTCGCCAACAACGATGCGCCTGGCCAGTGGCCGCCGGAGTTGCCGGCCAACCCCGTGGCCGAGCCGGATATGGATAACGCCGAGAAGATCAATTTCAACTTCGAATGGGTGGGCTCGATGTCGGTCAACACCGACAATGGCAAGCCTCCCAGCCTGTGGCAAATCAACGGCGAAGCCTGGGATATTACCGACAAGACCTGTGCCGATCGGCCTATCGCCAGATTGAAACTGGGCAAGAGCTACATCTTCGAATTGAAAAACATGACCCAGTATCAGCACCCCATTCACCTGCACGGCATGAGTTTCAAGGTGATTGCGTCCAATCGCCGCAAGATCATTCCGTACTTTACCGACACATTCCTGCTCGGCCGCAACGAGCGAGCGCGGGTGGCGCTGGTGGCGGATAACCCCGGCGTATGGATGTTCCACTGCCATGTGATCGATCACATGGAAACCGGCCTGATGGCCGCCATCGAGGTGGCGTGATGCGCCAGCCGCAAATTATTGATCGCAGCAAGGATCAGGACTTCATGCGTGAGGCGCTGGCGCTTGCCGCGCAAGGCGCGCTGCTGGGTGAGGTGCCGGTCGGTGCCGTGTTGGTGCAGAACGGCGAGATCATCGGCCGTGGTTACAATCGCCCGATCAGTGGCAGCGACCCCAGTGCGCATGCCGAAATGGTCGCTATTCGTGATGCCGCCAAGGCGCTGGACAATTATCGTCTGCCGGGCAGCACCCTTTACGTGACGCTGGAGCCGTGCAGTATGTGTGCAGGTTTGATCGTGCACGCCCGGGTGGGGCGCGTGGTTTATGGCGCGCTTGAACCCAAGGCAGGTATCGTTCAAAGCCAGGGGCAGTTTTTCAGTCAGGGCTTTCTCAATCACCGCGTATTGTGTGAAGGCGGTGTGCTGGGTGAGGAGTGCGGTGCAATGCTGAGTGAGTTTTTCAGGATGCGCCGGGCGGCGAGGGACGCAGGCAAAAATCAGGGCGACGTTTAGAGCGCCGGCTTGTCCGGGCTGCTGGAAGCGGGTGCAGAGGGGGTTGGCGGTACCGGCGGCTGAGTCTTGTCGACACCGGGAACATGCAGGTTGCCATCGGCAACCTGACTGCCCTCCAGCTGAGGCTGCGTGACCCAGGTCAAAATGTCGTAATAACGACGGATGTTGGCAACGAAATGCACCGGCTCACCGCCTCGGGCGTAACCGTAACGCGTTTTGCTGTACCACTTTTTCTGTGACAGACGCGGCAGCATCTTTTTAACGTCCAGCCACTTATTTGGATTCAGCCCTTCGTTTTCAGCCAATTTGCGCGCATCTTCCAGGTGACCGCTGCCAATGTTGTAGGACGCCAGAGCCAGCCATGTGCGATCAGGCTCTTGAATTTTGTCATCCAGCTGATCTTTCACGTAGGCAAAATACTTGGCTCCGCCCTGAATGCTCTGGCGGGCATCGAGCCTGTTGGTCACACCCATGGCCTGAGCAGTGTTCTGGGTCAGCATCATCAGGCCGCGCACCCCGGTTTTTGACGTCACGGCGGGTTGCCACATGGATTCCTGATAGCCGATGGCGGCCAGCAATCTCCAGTCGACCTGTTCTTTCTTGGCCGATGTCTGGAAGTGTTTCTCGTATTTGGGCAGGCGCTCCTGCAGGTGCTGGGCGAAGGTATAAGCGCCAACGTAGCCAAGCACATCGACGTGACCGTAGTAACGATCTTTCAGGCGTTGCAGTGTGCCGTTCTTCTCGACCTTGTCCAGGTACGCATTGATTTCGTTGAGCAGGCTATTGTCTTCGCCCGGTGCAACTGCCCAGCGCTGTTCACGGGCTTCGCCCAGGTCGAAGGCTACACGCACGTTGGGGAAGTAGACCTGGTTCATTGCCAGTTCATTGGAGTCGACCAGGGTCAGGTCGATCTGGCCTTCATCGACCATGCGCAGGAGATCGACGACCTCGACCGCGTCCGATTCTTCATATTCAAGGGCTGGGTTCTGCGCCTTGAGCGCCGCCAGCTGTTCGGCATGCGCGCTGCCTTTCAGAACCACGATGCGCTTGCCTACCAGATCGCCAGGGTCGGTCGGGCGTGATTGGCCGTTGCGATACACAACCTGGGGAGTTACTTCCAGGTAAGAGTGCGAGAAACGCGCCTGTTGCTTGCGTTTCGGCGTTTCGATCAGGCCGGCGGCACCGAGCACCGGACCGCCTGGCTTGTTCATCTGATCGAAAAGGTCGTCAAGGTTGTCAGCCGTTTCGATCTTCAGTTCGACGCCCAGGTCTTCGGCAAAGCGCTTGACCAGCTCGTATTCAAAACCGGTTTCACCGTTGCGGTCCTGAAAATAAGTCGCCGGACTGTTACGGGTGATCACCCGCAGTACACCGTCCTCCTTGACTCGTTCCAGTGTGGTGGGTTTCTCCACACAGGCGCCGAGCATCAGGAAGAGTCCGGTTGCGATGAGCCACTTGGCGCAACGTGGGCGGAAATCTGGTCTGAAGAACATCGGTGCAGTATACGCAAAGCGCACCGGGCGCCATATCTCGACAGTGACGCCTGCGTCTGATAGGCGAAGGGGTTTTACGGGTATTTCCGGCCTTTTTTGGTGTGGGGCGACATTCGGGCGCACCGGATGCCGCCGTTTTGGGTGATCAAAGGCCCGCTTTAGGCTAGAATACCCGGCCTCAAAGCACACCCCCTTCTCGAGGCTGTCCCGAAGATGTTGATCCTGCGCGGTGCTCCTGCCCTTTCTGCCTTCCGCCACAGCAAATTACTAGAACAACTGAAACAAAAAGTTTCAGCTGTCAGTGGCTTGTACGCCGAATTCGCTCACTTCGCTGACGTCAACGACGTTCTGACCAGCG
This sequence comes from Pseudomonas caricapapayae, assembly GCF_001400735.1. GTDB lineage: Bacteria > Pseudomonadota > Gammaproteobacteria > Pseudomonadales > Pseudomonadaceae > Aquipseudomonas > Aquipseudomonas caricapapayae. The sequence continues at coordinate 162,139 of NZ_LJPW01000156.1, read as the reverse complement.
AAGAACAGCAGGTTCTCGACCGTCTCCTGAAATACGGCCCCAGCGTGCCGGTTCAAGAGCCGAGCGGCCGTCTGTTTCTGGTGTTGCCACGTTTTGGCACTATTTCACCCTGGTCGAGCAAGGCCAGCGACATCGCCCGTAATTGCGGCCTGACGAAAATCCAGCGCATCGAGCGCGGGATTGCCTTCTATGTAGAGGGGCAGTTCAGTGAAGTCGAGGCACAGGCAATCGCCGACAGCCTGCATGACCGCATGACGCAGCTGGTGCTGGGCGACCACGAGCAGGCTGCCGGCCTGTTCAGCCACGCTCAGCCTAAACCGCTGACGGCCGTGGACATTCTGGGTGGTGGCCGCGCGGCGCTGGAAAAAGCCAACGTCGATCTGGGCCTGGCCCTTGCTGAAGATGAAATCGATTACCTGATCACCAGCTTCAACGGTCTCGGGCGCAACCCGCACGACATCGAGCTGATGATGTTTGCCCAGGCGAACTCCGAGCATTGCCGCCACAAGATTTTCAACGCCAGTTGGGACATCGACGGCCAGAGCCAGGAAAAAAGCCTGTTTGGCATGATCAAGAACACCTACCAAATGCACAGCGAAGGCGTGCTGTCCGCTTACAAGGACAACGCTTCGGTGATCGTCGGCAACGTCGCCGGTCGCTTCTTCCCGGACCCTGAAACCCGTCAGTACGGCGCGGTTCAGGAGCCTGTGCACATTCTGATGAAGGTCGAAACCCACAACCACCCGACCGCCATTGCGCCGTTTCCTGGTGCCGCGACCGGCTCCGGTGGCGAGATTCGCGATGAGGGCGCAACCGGTCGTGGTGCCAAGCCCAAGGCGGGTCTGACCGGTTTCACCGTGTCCAACCTGCAGATTCCCGGTTTCGTACAGCCCTGGGAGGTGCCATACGGCAAACCCGAGCGCATCGTTACCGCGCTGGACATCATGATTGAAGGCCCGCTGGGTGGCGCGGCGTTCAACAACGAGTTCGGCCGTCCGGCATTGACCGGGTACTTCCGTACCTTCGAGCAGTCCATTACAACACCGCACGGTGACGAGGTTCGTGGTTACCACAAGCCGATCATGCTGGCGGGCGGTATGGGCAACATCCGCGAAGACCACGTCCAGAAGGGCGAGATCACCGTGGGCTCCAAACTGATCGTGCTGGGTGGTCCGGCAATGCTGATCGGTCTGGGCGGCGGTGCGGCTTCCTCGATGGCGACGGGCACCAGTTCGGCGGATCTGGATTTTGCCTCGGTTCAGCGTGAAAACCCTGAGATGGAGCGTCGTTGTCAGGAAGTCATCGACCGCTGCTGGCAACTGGGCGACCGTAACCCGATCAGTTTCATCCATGACGTCGGTGCTGGCGGCCTGTCCAACGCCTTCCCTGAACTGGTCAACGATGGCGACCGGGGTGGCCGTTTCGAACTGCGTAACGTGCCCAACGACGAGCCGGGCATGGCCCCGCTGGAAATCTGGAGCAACGAATCCCAGGAGCGTTACGTGCTGGCCGTGGGCGTCGAGGATTTCGAGCGCTTCAAGGCTATCTGCGAGCGCGAGCGTTGCCCGTTTGCGGTTGTCGGCGAAGCCACTGCCGAGCCGCAACTGACCGTGACCGACAGCCATTTCGGCAACAGTCCGGTCGACATGCCGCTGGAAGTATTGCTGGGCAAGGCTCCACGCATGCACCGTTCGGTCGAGCGCGAAGCAGAGCTGGGCGATGATTTCGACCCGAGCACGCTGGATATCGAAGAAAGCGTGCAGCGCGTATTGCGCCACCCGGCAGTCGCCAGCAAAAGCTTCCTGATCACCATTGGCGACCGTAGCATTACCGGCCTGGTCGCTCGCGATCAGATGGTCGGCCCCTGGCAGGTGCCTGTGGCAGACTGCGCGGTGACCGCAACCAGCTTCGACGTCAACACCGGCGAAGCCATGGCGATGGGCGAGCGCACACCGCTGGCGCTGCTGGATGCTCCGGCTTCGGGCCGCATGGCGATTGGCGAGACACTGACCAACATTGCCGCTTCGCGTATTGAAAAGCTGTCGGACATCAAGTTGTCGGCCAACTGGATGTCGGCTGCCGGCCACCCCGGAGAAGACGCGCGTCTGTACGACACCGTGAAAGCGGTCGGTATGGAACTGTGTCCGGAATTGGGCATCACCATTCCAGTGGGCAAGGACTCGATGTCCATGAAGACCCGCTGGAGCGACGACGGCACTGAAAAGACCGTGACTTCGCCGCTGTCATTGATCGTGACTGGCTTTGCGCCAGTGCTCGACATTCGGCAGACGCTTACGCCCGAGTTGCGCATGGACAAAGGCATCACTGACCTGATCCTGATCGATCTGGGTCGTGGTCAGAACCGCATGGGCGCGTCCATTCTTGCGCAGACGCACGGCAAGCTGGGCCGTGTTGCTCCGGATGTCGATGACGCTGAAGACCTCAAGGCCTTCTTCGCCGTGATTCAGGGCCTCAACTCGGACGGTCATATCCTGTCCTATCACGACCGTTCCGACGGCGGTCTGCTGGTCAGCACGCTGGAAATGGCCTTTGCCGGCCATTGCGGTCTGAACCTGCACCTTGATGGCGTGGCCGACAACGTTTCCGAACTGAGCGCGATCCTGTTCAACGAAGAACTGGGTGCGGTCATCCAGGTACGTCAGGACGCGACTCCGCTGGTGCTGGCACAATTCAGCGCAGCCGGTCTGGAAGATTGCGTGGCGGTGATCGGTCAGCCGATCAACAACGACGAAGTGTCGATCAGCTTCCACGGCGAGCCGGTATTCAGCGGCCAGCGCCGTCTGCTGCAACGACAGTGGGCCGAGACCAGCTACCAGGTCCAGCGCCTGCGCGACAATGCCGAATGCGCGGATCAGGAATTCGATGCGCTGCTGGAAGAAGATAACCCGGGTCTGACCGTCAAGCTGGGCTTCGACGTCAACGAAGATATCGCTGCGCCTTACATCAAGACCGGTGTCCGTCCACAGGTTGCCGTGCTGCGCGAGCAGGGCGTCAACGGTCAGGTCGAGATGGCGGCAGCCTTCGATCGGGCCGGTTTCAACGCAATCGACGTGCACATGAGCGACATCCTCGCCGGTCGTGTCGATCTGAATGACTTCAAGGGCATGGTTGCCTGCGGTGGCTTCTCTTACGGCGACGTCCTGGGGGCCGGTGAAGGCTGGGCCAAGTCGGCACTGTTCAACAGCCGCGCCCGCGATGCGTTTCAGGGCTTCTTCGAGCGTTCCGACAGCTTCACGCTGGGGGTGTGCAACGGTTGCCAGATGCTGTCCAACCTGCACGAGCTGATTCCGGGTAGCGAGTTCTGGCCTCACTTCGTGCGTAACCGCTCCGAGCAGTTCGAGGCGCGCGTGGCCATGGTCCAGGTTCAGGAGTCGGCGTCGATCTTCCTGCAGGGCATGGCCGGTTCGCGCATGCCGATCGCCATCGCTCACGGCGAAGGGCATGCGGAGTTCCGCAATGACGACGCGCTGCTTGAAGCGGACGTGTCCGGTACTGTAGCGCTGCGCTTCGTCGACAACCACGGCAAGATTACTGAAGCCTATCCGGCCAATCCGAACGGCTCGCCGCGTGGTATTGGCGGCATGACGACCCTCGACGGTCGCGTGACCATCATGATGCCGCACCCGGAACGCGTGTTCCGCGCAGTGCAGAACTCGTGGCGTCCCGAAGACTGGAACGAGGACGGTGCCTGGATGCGCATGTTCCGCAATGCGCGGGCCTGGGTTAACTAAGGCGCATGTACAAGCTCGCCTTCTTTGTTCCATCGAGTCATGTTGACGAGGTCAAAGACGCCATATTCGCTGCTGGTGCAGGGCGAATCGGCGCTTACGATCACTGCTCATGGCAGGTGCTCGGCCAAGGGCAGTTCCGTCCGCTGGATGGCAGTCAGCCATTCATCGGGCAGGGCGGTGTGGTCGAGTCGGTGGAAGAATGGAAGGTCGAGCTGGTCGTCGCTGACGAGCTGATTCAGCAAGTGGTGTTGGCCCTCAAGCGGAGCCATCCCTACGAAACGCCTGCTTACGAAGTGTGGCGGCTGGAAGATTTCTGAGGGGCTGTACCGGCCTCTTCGCGTCGGCATGCAGTTCCGGACGCTCTTGACTACGCTCGGCAGTGCGTTAATTCACTCCGATGCTCAAGGCCGAATCTCGATCATCGTTCCGTCTTTCACCAGATCCCAGATTTCCCTCATATCGTTGTTCTTCAGTGCGATGCAGCCGTTGGTCCAGTCCAGCGTGTGGAAATACCACTCCGGGTACTCCTCATCCACCGGCGTGCCATGAATCATGATCATGCTGCCCGGTTTCACACCTTCGCGACGTGCGCGTGCCGAATCCGAGATGTTCGGGTAGGAAATGTGCATCGACAGATTGTAATTGTTGCTGGGCTTGCGCCAGTCGAGCCAGTAGAAACCCTCTGGCGTACGTTGGTCGCCTTCCTGCAGCTTGGTGCCCTTGGGGTTCTTGCCCAACGAAATTCGATAGGTTTTCAGGGCCTCGCCGCCGCTGATCAATTGCAACTGGCGCACCGACTTGAGTACCAGCACCTTGTCGATCGGCTTGCTGGCGATACTCTCGGTATTGATGACCTTGTTGTTGATGATTTTCTGTTCGCTGCCTTTAGGCACGATGGTCTGAGTAAACGCAGCCTGCGAAAGCGGTACGAATGACATGCAAAAGAGTGCGAGCAACCAGCGCATTACGATTTCCCTGAAGGCGCTTCTTTCTGGAGAAGGCGCCGATGTTGTGTGCGACCCTGGCTTTCAGGTGTCCAGCAGCGGACGTGACGGGGGAAGGGCGCTGGTATGAACCGGGTAGGCCTGCCGACGCCGATCCTTGAAGAAGTATTCTAGGGTACGTCCGACTGTCATGAAAGCCAGGTCCGCCCACGGAATGTCGGCTTCGTCGAATAACTGCACTTCCAGGCTCTCGATACCTGCGGCGAACGCTTCAGTGGCCATTTCTGCCCGATAGAACACGTGCACCTGATTGATATGCGGCACGTCGATCAAGGTATACAAATGCAGCTCGGTCAAGGTGGCGCAGGCTTCTTCGAGGGTTTCGCGCCGCGCGGCCTGTTCGATGGTTTCACCGTTTTCCATGAACCCGGCCGGCAATGTCCAGAAGCCCAGGCGTGGTTCTATGGCACGGCGGCACAGCAGAACCTTGCCTGCGTGGGTCACCAGGCAGCCTGCAACGATGTTCGGATTCTGATAATGAATGGTGTGGCAATGCTCGCAGACATACCGCAAACGGCTGTCGCCTTCGGGAATACGCTGGATAACCGGGTTGCCGCACTGGCTGCAAAATTTCATGGGGTCAGTCGATAGTGAACGCAGCCGCTATCTTGGCCTGTCGTGCTGCGGCTCGGCAACCCTCCGTGTGCAGGAGTTGTAGTGCAAGGGGTTGGGCGCAACGTCGCTTTGGTGCATGATGCCAGACAGGCAACAGATCGAGATTTCCCATGCTGGATGAGCTACTTCGCCGTGTAGTCAGTCATACGCCAGAAACCCTCGACATGGATCGTGGATTCCCCGAGGCGGCCGTTCTGGTGCCTGTCACCCGCAGTGAGCAACCCGAGCTGATCCTGACCCTGCGCGCCAGTGGCCTGTCGACGCATGGCGGCGAAGTGGCTTTTCCGGGTGGTCGCCGCGATCCGGGCGATCCTGATCTGATTTTTACCGCCCTGCGTGAAGCCGAGGAAGAAATCGGCCTGCCACCCGGACTGGTCGAAGTGATTGGCCCGCTCAGTCCACTGATTTCCAAACATGGCATCAAAGTCACGCCCTACGTGGGGGTGATACCCGATTTTGTCGAATACCGTCCCAATGACGGCGAGATCGCTGCGGTGTTCAGTGTGCCGCTGGAGTTCTTCCGCCAGGACACCCGTGAGCATACTCACCGTATCGATTATGAAGGCCGCAGTTGGTACGTACCCAGCTACCGCTACGGCGAGTACAAGATCTGGGGGCTGACCGCGATCATGATCGTCGAACTGGTGAATGTGCTGTACGACACCAAAATCAGCCTGCATCATCCGCCCGAACGCTCGACCACCTGAGCAGCCTGTATCTGAAGCGTCACCGATAAAAAGCTCGTACCCATGAGTACGGCCCGCCTGAGGAGTCTGCATGAAATATCGCCTGGGGGAATCCCGTGTCCAGACCGACTTGCACAGCTGGGTCGCTCCCAACGCGGTGTTGATCGGCAATGTCAGGCTGGAGGCCGGCGCGAGCGTGTGGTTCAACGCGGTGTTGCGTGGTGACAACGAGCTCATCCACGTCGGTGAAAACAGCAACGTGCAGGATGGCACAGTAATGCACACCGACATGGGCTCGCCATTGAGTATCGGCAAAGGCGTGACCATTGGGCACAACGCCATGTTGCATGGCTGCAGCGTTGATGACTACAGCCTGATCGGTATCAATGCCGTTATTCTCAACGGGGCGAAAATCGGAAAATACTGCATCATCGGCGCTAATTCGCTGATCGGTGAGGGCAAAGTAATCCCCGACGGATCGCTGGTCATGGGGTCGCCGGGCAAAGTGATACGCGAACTCACCGACGTGCAAAAGAAGATGTTGGAAGCCAGCGCCGCCCATTACGTACACAACGCCCGACGTTACGCCCGTGACCTGGCTGTGCAGGAAGACTGATGAGTATCGATGCCCCGATTGAAAAACCGGTCCGCTCTCCCTGCGTAAGCATTTGCGCGCTGGATGAGCAGGATATATGCACCGGTTGCCAGCGAACCGTGAGTGAGATCACCCAGTGGAGCCGGATGAGCAACGACGAGCGCCGGGTGGTACTCGGTCTTTGCGACGAGCGCGCCAGAGCCAGCGGCCTGATGTGGACAGTGGGCGAGGCGCGCTGATGTTCCCATGGCCTAAAGGAGCGAACTTGCTTTTAAAGAGGCCGGTGCAGTAGAAGAATTTGCTGCGTTTGGAATATAGCCTTCGCGAACAAGTTCGCTCCCACAGGTTATCCGTGGGCTTTGTGGGAGCGAACTTGTTCGCGAAGAGGCCGGTGCAGTCGATGCATTATCTTCGTCAGAAATAGCGCTTTCGCCCACGCCTGGGCGCGTCTCCTGTCCGCGTTTGCTATCATTGCCAACCGCTCGCACAGGCCCGAATCCTCCATGTTGTTCCTGATCGCCTACATCAGCAGTGTCGTGCTGATCAACTTCGCTTTTTCCAGTGCGCCTCACCTGGACATGATCTGGTCTGCCTGGGGTGGGCTGGTGTTCGTATTGCGGGATATGGTGCAGATTCGCTTCGGCCATGGCGCGATCATCGCCATGCTGGTGGCGCTGGTGCTTTCGTACGTTACCAGCGATCCGACCATTGCCCTGGCCAGCGCCACGGCGTTTGCGGTATCCGAATGCATCGACTGGCTGGTGTTCAGCGTCACCAGGCGCCCGTTGCGTGATCGATTGTGGATCAGCTCGGCGCTCAGCATCCCGCTCGATACCTTTATCTTCTTCGGCATGATCGACGCCATGACCGTGCCGGTCGTGCTCACTGCGCTGGTGTCGAAGTTCGCTGGCGTGACGGTTGTCTGGATGATCATGGCGTGGCGGGCACGTAACAATGCTTGTCCGGGCTGAGCGCCCATTTACCGGGGCTTCGTGGTAAATTGCGCGCCTTTCTCCACAGCGGTTGCTTGCGTATGGCGGGCAGCCCTCGATATCTGCTTCACGAGGACCTGAGATGACTCAAATCGGAACTCCACTGTCGCCCACCGCGACTCGCGTACTGTTCTGCGGCAGCGGCGAACTGGGCAAGGAAGTCGTGATCGAGCTGCAGCGCCTTGGCGTTGAAGTGATCGCTGTTGACCGTTATGAAAATGCCCCGGCGATGCAGGTTGCTCATCGCAGCCATGTCATCAACATGCTCGACGGTGCAGCATTGCGTGCGGTCATCGAAGCCGAGAAACCGGATTTCATCGTTCCGGAAATCGAAGCCATTGCCACCGCTACGCTGGTTGAACTCGAGGCTGAAGGCTTCACCGTGATCCCGACGGCACGCGCCGCGCAACTGACCATGAATCGGGAAGGCATTCGTCGTCTGGCCGCTGAAGAGCTGAAGCTGCCGACATCGCCTTACCACTTTGCCGACACCTTCGAAGCTTACAGCAAGGCCGTCGAAGACCTCGGTTTCCCATGTGTGGTCAAGCCGGTCATGAGCTCGTCCGGCAAAGGGCAGAGCCTGCTCAAGAGCGCCGATGATGTGCAAAAGGCCTGGGACTATGCGCAGGAAGGTGGTCGTGCTGGCAAAGGGCGCGTCATTGTCGAAGGCTTCATCGACTTTGATTACGAAATCACCCTGCTGACCGTTCGCCACGTTGGCGGTACTACCTTCTGTGCGCCGGTTGGTCATCGCCAGGAGAAGGGCGACTATCAGGAATCCTGGCAGCCACAGGCCATGAGTCCGGTAGCGCTGGCAGAGTCCGAGCGTGTTGCCAGGGCGGTGACCGAGGCGTTGGGTGGTCGCGGAATGTTCGGCGTCGAGCTGTTCATCAAGGGCGATCAGGTGTGGTTCAGCGAAGTCTCGCCGCGCCCGCATGACACCGGCCTGGTAACGCTGATTTCTCAGGACCTGTCCCAGTTTGCCCTGCACGCTCGCGCGATTCTCGGCCTGCCGATCCCGCTGATTCGCCAGTTCGGCCCATCGGCTTCGGCGGTGATTCTGGTTGAGGGCCACTCGACTCAGACCGCCTTTGCCAACCTCGGCGCTGCGCTGGCTGAGCCCGACACGGCGTTGCGTCTGTTCGGCAAGCCGCAAGTCAATGGCCAGCGCCGCATGGGCGTTGCCCTGGCGCGCGACGAGTCTATCGAAGCCGCTCGGGCCAAAGCGACCCGAGCCTCGCAAGCGGTAGACGTAAAGTTGTAAGGCCGTCGCTGCAGGCTGCAAGAAGGAGGGTGTTGCTCTTTCTTGCAGCTTAAAGCGCTGTATCCTTCGTTTCCTTCAGGCTCAACACCGCCAGTACGCTGATCAGCGCCGCTGCAGACACATACCCGCCCACCCAGCTCAGACCGCCCATCGCCACCAGTTTCTGGGCGAAGAAGGGCGCTACCGATGCGCCCACGATTCCGCCCAGATTGTAGGCTGCCGATGCACCTGTGTAGCGAACCTGCGTCGGAAACAGCTCTGGTAGCAATGCGCCCATCGGGGCAAAGGTGATGCCCATCAGAAACAGCTCTATACACAGAAACAAGGCCACAGCCCAGGTGCTGCCGTGGGTCAGCAGCGGTTCCATGGTGAAACCTGACAGTATCGCCAGCACCCCTCCCGCAATCAGTACCGGCTTGCGCCCGAAGCGGTCGCTTGCCATCGCGGCCAGAGGCGTTGCAGCCGCCATGAACAGCACGGCAAAGCACAAAAGTCCCAGGAACGTTTCACGGGTGTAGCCCAGTGTGGCCACGCCATAACTCAGTGAAAACACCGTCGAGATATAAAACAGCGCGTAGCAGACGACCATCGACGCCGCACCGAGCAGCATGGGCTTCCAGTGCTGGCTGAAGGTTTCCACGATTGGCAGGCTGACGCGTTCGTGACGGGCCATGGCGTTTGCGAAGACCGGGGTCTCTTCCAGTTTCAGGCGCACATACAGCCCTACCATGACCAGCGCGGCGCTGAGCAAAAACGGAATTCGCCAGCCCCATGAGCGAAACTGTTCGTCCGTCAGGGTCATGGCCAATGCCAGAAACAAACCGTTGGCGGCCAGAAAACCGATCGAAGGGCCCAACTGTGGAAACATGCCGAACCAGGCCCGCTTGTCCTTCGGAGCATTCTCGGTCGCCAGCAGTGCAGCGCCACCCCATTCCCCGCCCAGGCCAAGTCCCTGACCGAAGCGCAGCACGCAGAGCAGAATCGGCGCCCATGCACCGATAGAGGCATAGCCGGGTAATACGCCGATCAGCGTGGTGCAGATCCCCATCAGCAGCAGCGATGCTACCAAGGTCGATTTACGTCCGATCCGGTCGCCGAAATGACCGAACAGCGCCGACCCGAGGGGGCGTGCGAGAAAAGCGATACCGAAGGTCAGAAACGACGACAGCATCTGTGCCGTGCCCGAGGTCTGCGGGAAAAACACCGGGCCTATCACCAGCGCGGCGGCAGTGGCGTAAACATAAAAGTCGTAGAACTCGATGGCCGTGCCGATAAAGCTGGCGGTGGCAACGCGGGTCGCCGAATTTACCGGTTTTACGTGCGCGGCATTATCTTCGCGAGAGAGCGGGGTGCTGGTCATGCGGATTCCCTGACTGTCGACTCGCCGGGCGGCAAGGACCGTGCTCCGGCAAGCATTCATTATTGTGATTGTAGGTACGGCTTTAGGTGCGGCGTCGAGCAGAGTAACCCGAAAGGGCCGGGAGGCAATGGCAGGGAGCAGGAAACTATTTGAAGGTGCGAACGAGGGTGTTCTGCCACATGGCCACGCGCTTGACGCGATTGTCCTCGGTCTCGAGGATTTCCAGGCGATAAGGCCCGATTCTCAGGCAGACCGGTGCCTCTGGAATGGTTTCAAGTGCCTCGGTAACCAGGCCGTTGACGGTTTTCGGACCATCTGACGGCAAATGCCAGCCAAGGCTCTTGTTCAGCTCGCGAATGGACGCGGCTCCTTCCACTTCGAGGCGTCCGTCTTCCTGCTGCTTGACGTGAGGGTTATCGAGCCGCTGCTCGCTCTCGAATTCGCCGACGATCTCTTCGAGGATGTCCTCAAGGGTGACAATGCCCAATACTTCCCCGTATTCATCGACCACTACGCCGAGACGCCGCTGTTGTTTGTGGAAATTCAGCAATTGCAGTTGCAGCGGAGTGCTTTCCGGAACGAAATACGGTTCGTAGCAAACTGCCAGTAGTTGCTCCTTGGTCAGGGTTCCCTTGGGCAGCAGGTGGCTGATGTCGCGCGTGTTGATGACGCCTTGTACCTGATTGATGTCGTTGTGATAGACCGGCAGGCGTGTGTGGCGTGAAATGATCAGGCGCTCGATGATCAGATCCATAGGTTCATCCAGGTTGACGCCATCCACCTCGTTGCGCGGGATCAGGATGTCGTTGACCGTGATGCTGTCCAGGGCGCGAATGCCCGACAGCACACTGGCACGCGGATAATGCTCGTGAACGGTGTCGTGTCGGGCTGAGCTCTGCGTGTCGTCTTCGAAATGCTGATCCTGTTGTTGCACAGCAGGTGACAGGAAGGGGCGCAGCAGTGTCTTGGCCAGAACGTTGAAAACATAGGCCAGCGGCCAGAGGATCTTCATCGGGATGCGCAGTACGCCATTGCCCAGCATCAGCGTCGAGACAGGGTGGCGGTTCGCCAGGCGTCGAGGCACGTATTCGGCAAAGACCAGCATGACGCTCACGGTGCCAAGCCATGCCACGGTCGGGCCGTTGTAGAACCAGTAATTGGCAGCAATCAGTGTCGCGATGACAGTGATCAGTACCCTGATGAGGGTATTGCCCAGGATGAGGCTGTTCAGGTTGAACGCCAGTTCTGGAAGGGGCATCGCCTTTTCCGGACGACCCGAGGCACGCATTGCCTTGAGCTGATGATGCGCGGCTTCGACCGATGTCAGCAGGCCAGCCCACAGCATCAGTAGGGCGAGGACGCCGAGCAGCGGGCCTAGGGGCAGATTATCCATGATCAGGGCCCGTCAGATGTGCAGGATGAATTCGCGTACCAGCTTGCTGCCGAAGTAGGCGAGCATCAGCAGGCAGAAACCGCCCAGAGTCCAGCGAATTGCCTTGTGCCCACGCCACCCGAGGCGGTTGCGCCCCCAAAGCAGGACGCTGAACACGATCCAGGCGAGGCACGCCAGCAGGGTTTTGTGCACAAGATGCTGTGCAAACAGGTTCTCCACGAACAGCCAGCCGGAAAGCAGCGACAGCGAGAGCAGTGTCCAGCCGGCCCAGAGGAAGCCGAACAGCAGGCTTTCCATGGTTTGCAGCGGTGGAAAGTTCTTGATCAGACCGGAGGGGTGCTTGTGCTTGAGCCGGTAGTCCTGCAACAACAACAGTAGCGCCTGGAATACTGCAATGGTGAACATGCCATAAGCCAGCAGCGAGAGCAGAATATGACTCAGGATGCCGGGTTCTTCCATGATCGGCTGTACGGTGCCGCTCGGGGCAAACTGGGCGAGCAGGACGGTGACCATTCCCAGCGGGAACAACAGCACCAGCAAGTTTTCCACCGGGATGCGTGACGTGGCGATCAGGGTCACGACGATCACGGATGCTGCGATAAGGCTGGCCGAATTGAAAAAGTCCAGGCCCAGGCCGGCGGAGTGCGTCAGTTGGGAGAACAGACCGATGGCGTGTGCGACCACCGCCAGCGTTCCGAGCAGGCAAAGCAGCCGCTTGTCGGGCTTGACGGCCTGGCTCAGGCGCAGGCTCTGATAGACGGTCGCAGCGGCGTAAAGGATGGCGGCGGCGAGGCTGGGAAGCAGGCTGGGTGGCAAAGGGGACATAGATCCTGATGGACGGGCCTGAAAAGACGCTGAGTTTGGCATAGAACCGGCAAATCACGAAAGACCACAGAAGCAGACTGCGTGGTGTCCGTGTGGCGGAGTCTTCGCTATAATCCGCGACCTGCTCAAGCCGCAGGCTCGCCGAGCGCCATTTCTGCATGACGGGCCGGGCCGCATCAACCGGGGTTCGACGAGAGCCTGAAAGGATCGCGCATGTTTGAAAACCTGACTGACCGCCTCTCGCAGACGCTGCGCCATGTTACTGGCAAGGCCAAGCTGAACGAGGACAACATCAAAGATACCTTGCGCGAAGTGCGTATGGCGTTGCTTGAAGCCGACGTCGCCTTGCCGGTGGTCAAAGACTTCGTCAACAACGTCAAGGAGCGCGCCGTCGGCACCGAGGTGTCGCGCAGCCTGACCCCGGGTCAGGCGTTCGTGAAGATCGTCCAGGCCGAACTCGAAAGTCTGATGGGCGCAGCCAACGAAGATCTGGTGCTCAATGTCACGCCGCCTGCCGTAATCCTGATGGCGGGTCTGCAGGGTGCGGGCAAAACCACCACAGCGGGCAAGCTGGCGCGCTTCCTTAAAGAGCGCAAGAAAAAAACCGTAATGGTGGTGTCGGTCGACGTATACCGTCCTGCTGCCATCAAGCAGCTCGAAACCCTGGCCAACGACATCGGCGTGACGTTCTTCGCCTCCGACATCAGCCAGAAGCCGGTGGACATTGCCCTGGCAGCCATCAAGGAAGCGAAGCTCAAGTTCATTGACGTCGTTATCGTCGATACCGCTGGTCGTCTGCACGTCGATGTCGAGATGATGGGCGAGATCCAGTCGCTGCACGCTGCAGTCAAGCCGGCCGAGACGCTGTTCGTGGTCGATGCCATGACCGGCCAGGATGCGGCCAACACTGCCAAGGCTTTCGGCGATGCACTGCCGCTGACCGGGGTGATCCTCACCAAGGTCGACGGTGACGCTCGCGGTGGTGCCGCCCTGTCTGTCCGTGCGGTTACCGGCAAGCCGATCAAGTTCATCGGCATGGGCGAGAAGAGCGAAGCGCTTGAGCCGTTTCACCCTGATCGCATTGCATCGCGCATCCTCGGTATGGGCGATGTGCTCAGCCTGATCGAACAGGCTGAACAGACGCTCGACAAGGACAAGGCCGACAAGCTGGCCAAAAAGCTCAAGAAAGGCAAAGGCTTCGACCTCGAAGACTTCCGCGATCAGTTGCAACAGATGAAAAACATGGGCGGCCTTGGCGGGCTCATGGACAAGCTGCCAAGCATTGGTGGTGTCAATCTGTCGCAGATGGGTAATGCCCAGGGCGCGGCCGAAAAGCAGTTCAAGCAGATGGAAGCCATCATCAACTCGATGACACCTGGCGAACGTCGTGACCCGGACCTGATCAGCGGCTCGCGCAAGCGCCGTATTGCAATGGGTTCGGGGACTCAGGTGCAGGACATCGGGCGTCTGATCAAGCAGCATAAACAGATGCAGAAGATGATGAAGAAATTCTCCGCCAAGGGCGGAATGGCAAAAATGATGCGCGGCATGGGGGGGATGTTCCCCGGCGGCGGCATGCCGAAAATGTAATTGAGTCGCGTGCAAGGTACCTTTCACGCTTTCATGCGGGGGGTTGCCCCCCGGCCAGCCCGCGTTTTACGGGCTTTTACCTGCTGTCAGACCGACAGCTCCCTCGCAAATCTGGAAGGCATGCCGATAGGCGCCGGAAAAAGACATTTGCAAAAGTCGGGATATTCCTTAGAATATGCGGCCTTTCGGGCACCTATGCCCGCTGTGCATCTTAGATTTGCAGCACCGACTACAGGAATGATGTTCAATGCTAACCATCCGTCTTGCCCTTGGCGGCTCCAAAAAGCGCCCGTTTTACCACCTGACCGTAACCGACAGCCGCAACGCTCGTGACGGTTCCCACAAGGAACAGGTTGGTTTCTTCAACCCGGTTGCCCGTGGTCAGGAAATCCGTTTGTCCGTTAACGAAGAACGCGTCAACTACTGGTTGAGCGTGGGTGCACAAACTTCCGAGCGCGTTGCCCAGCTGCTCAAAGAGCACAACAAGACCAAGGCCGCGGCCTGAGTCTTATGAACGCGACGCCTGCATCTGCCGACGATCTGATCGTCATTGGCAAGATTTACTCGGTTCATGGCGTTCGCGGCGAAGTGAAGGTTTATTCCTTTACCGATCCGATTGGAAACCTGTTGGACTACAAAACCTGGACGCTTCGGCGCGAAGGCAGCGTTGACAAGCAGGTGGAGCTGGTCAGTGGACGCTTGCAGAGCAAGTTCCTGGTCACGAAGCTCAAAGGTCTCGATGATCGAGAGGAAGCACGTCTTCTCTCCGGTTACGAAATCTGCGTGCCGCGTAATCTGTTCCCTGATCTGGACGATGGCGAGTACTACTGGTACCAGCTTGAAGGCCTCAAGGTCATCGACCAACTCGGGCAATTGCTCGGGAAAATCGATCATCTGCTCGAAACCGGTTCGAACGATGTAATGGTTGTAAAGCCCTGCGCGGGTAGCCTGGACGATCGTGAACGCCTGTTGCCCTATACAGAGCAATGCGTGTTGGCAATCGATATGGCTGCTGGCGAGATGAAGGTGGATTGGGACGCGGACTTCTGAATGCCATGGCCAGCCTGCGCATAGAAGTCATCAGCTTGTTTCCCGAGATGTTCTCCGCCATCAGTGAATACGGCATTACCAGCCGTGCGGTGAAACAAGGGCTGTTGCAGCTTGCTTGTTGGAATCCGCGGGATTACACCACTGATCGCCATCACACTGTGGATGATCGCCCATTTGGCGGTGGTCCGGGCATGGTGATGAAGATCAAGCCCCTTGAAGATGCTCTGGTTCAGGCCAGGCAAGCAGCAGGGGATGCGGCGAAGGTGATTTACCTGTCGCCACAAGGCCGCCAGCTGAATCAGTCTGCGGTACGCGAACTGGCGCAGGAGGAAGCGATTATCCTCATCGCCGGTCGTTATGAAGGCATCGACGAGCGTTTTATTGATGCTCATGTCGATGAAGAGTGGTCGATTGGTGACTATGTTCTTTCCGGTGGCGAGCTGCCGGCGATGGTCCTGATTGACGCGGTTACGCGGCTGCTGCCTGGAGCTTTAGGGCATGTGGACTCCGCGGAGGAAGATTCCTTCACGGATGGTCTGCTGGATTGCCCGCACTACACCCGACCTGAGGTGTATGCGGATCAGCGTGTTCCCGACGTGTTGCTTAGTGGCAATCACGCGCACATCCGGCGTTGGCGTTTACAGCAGTCCCTTGGGCGGACCTATGAACGACGCGCCGATCTTCTGGAAAGCCGCTCGCTTTCTGGAGAAGAGAAGAAGCTGCTGGCGGAATACATCCGCGAGCGGGACGATAGTTAACGTATCGATGGTCGATCCAGACGGATTACCTTAGGAGCACCAGCATGACTAACAAAATCATTCTTGCCCTCGAAGCAGAGCAGATGACCAAAGAGATCCCTACCTTTGCACCGGGCGACACCATCGTCGTTCAGGTAAAAGTGAAGGAAGGCGACCGCGCTCGTCTGCAAGCATTCGAAGGCGTCGTCATTGCCAAGCGTAACCGTGGTGTGAACAGTGCTTTCACTGTTCGTAAAATTTCCAACGGTGTTGGCGTTGAGCGTACCTTCCAGACTTACAGCCCGCAAATCGACAGCATGGCTGTGAAACGTCGCGGTGACGTTCGCAAGGCCAAACTGTACTACCTGCGTGACCTGTCCGGTAAAGCAGCGCGCATCAAGGAAAAACTGTCCTGATACAGTTTTTCGATGCATAAAAAGGCAGCCTCAGGGCTGCCTTTTTGCTGTCTGCCGTCTGATGATTCACCCTTGTCTACCGACGTACATACTGAGTAAACATGGCTGCCATCGACCATCCGCTGATTGACCGGTTTCTGGACGCGCTCTGGCTGGAAAAGGGCTTGTCCGATAACACCCGTGACTCGTACCGCAGTGACCTTGCGTTATTCAACGGCTGGCTGCAGGAGCAGGGTGTGGAGCTGCCGAACGCCGGACGAGAGGTGATTCTCGATCATCTTGCATGGCGTGTAGACAACGCCTACAAGCCGCGTTCTACCGCACGTTTTCTTTCCGGCGCGCGGGGTTTCTATCGCTATCTGCTGCGCGAAAAGCTGATTGCAACCGATCCTACTCTGCAGATCGATATGCCTCGGTTGGGCAAGCCGCTGCCCAAATCGTTATCCGAGGCCGATGTAGAAGCGCTGCTGGCTGCCCCGGACCTCAGCGAGCCGATTGGTCAGCGTGACCGGGCGATGCTGGAAGTGCTGTATGCCTGCGGTTTGCGTGTGACCGAGCTGATAAGCCTGACACTGGAGCAGGTCAACCTGCGTCAGGGTGTTCTGCGTGTCATGGGCAAGGGCAGCAAGGAGCGGTTGGTGCCCATGGGCGAAGAGTCCATCGTCTGGGTGGAGCGCTACCTTCGCGGTGCCCGAGACGAGCTGCTTGGTGGAAAACCCAGCGACGTGCTGTTTCCCAGTACTCGCGGCGATCAGATGACTCGTCAGACTTTCTGGCACCGTATCAAGCATCAGGCGACGGTTGCCGGTATCGGCAAGTCCTTGTCACCGCACACACTGCGTCATGCCTTCGCCACACATTTGCTCAATCATGGCGCAGACCTGAGGGTCGTGCAGATGTTGCTGGGGCATAGCGATCTGTCGACTACCCAGATCTACACCCATGTGGCGCGTGCGAGATTGCAGGAGATTCATGCGAAGCATCATCCGCGTGGTTGATATCGGATGTAATTTACGAAGAGTCTTACGTCGGTCTGAGTCGGCCCCGTGAGCCTTCTGTGGTAGGCTTTGCCGGTTTCGCATATCAAGGCTGGCGCGTCTTTTTCTGACCGCTGCCGGTCTGTCCGTCGTCATAGGAGTTTTCATGCGTTTGCCCCAGTTTTTCGCTGCCGCCGCTTTGATGCTGGCTGGCACATTCAGTCTCTCTGCCTTCGCTGATACTGCCCCCGATCAGGCTATTCGCAAGACGCTCGACTCGCTGGAGCTGCAATTGCCGGTCGAGAGCATCTCGCCGAGCCCGCTCAACGGTCTTTACGAAGTGAAACTCAAGGGCGGCCGTGTTCTGTACGCCAGTGCCGACGGTCAGTTCGTGGTTCAGGGCTATCTGTTTCAAGTGCAGAACGGCAAGCCGGTCAACCTGACCGAGAAGACCGAGCGTCTGGCCATTTCCAAGACCATCAATGCCATTCCGACTTCCGAGATGGTGATTTACCCGGCTGTGGGCGAGACCAAGTCGCACATCACGGTATTCACCGACACCACCTGCCCGTATTGCCACAAGCTGCACGAGGAAGTCGGGCAGTTGAACAAAATGGGTGTAGAAGTCCGTTACATGGCATTCCCGCGTCAGGGCCTGGGGTCTCCGGGTGACGAGCAGTTGCAGGCCGTCTGGTGCTCCAAGGACCGCAAGAGCGCCATGGACCGCATGGTCGACGGCAAGGATATCAAGGCCGCCAAATGCGACAATCCGGTGAGCAGGCAATATGAAATAGGTCAGTCGATCGGCGTCAATGGCACACCAGCAATTGTCCTCGCCGACGGTCAGGTTATTCCGGGTTATCAACCTGCAGCTCAGGTTGCCAAACTGGCGCTGAGCGCCAAATAAGCCGGCGCGTTCAGGCTTGCCTTGCGTGTGCAGGGCACCAGCTTTCGGCATTTCGTCAAATGTGTAGTCGCATGGCGACATGCGGCGGTTTTCCACAGTCGATTCAGGTTCGGCTGTTTTTCGGGGAGTTCATCAGTGAAACCGGTCAAAGTAGGCATATGTGGGCTGGGTACTGTCGGTGGCGGTACTTTCAACGTACTTCAGCGTAACGCCGAGGAGATTGCCCGCCGGGCCGGGCGTGGAATCGAAGTTGCGCAGATTGCGGTTCGTACATCAAACCCCAACTGCCAGATCGGCGGTACGCCTACTACCAGTGATGTATTTGCCGTTGCGACCAACCCTGAAATCGATATCGTCGTCGAACTGATCGGCGGCTACACCATAGCCCGTGATCTGGTTCTCAAGGCCATCGAGCACGGCAAGCATGTAGTGACTGCCAACAAGGCGCTGATCGCGGTTCATGGCAACGAGATTTTCGCCAAAGCGCGTGAAAAGGGCGTGATCGTAGCCTTTGAAGCCGCTGTTGCTGGTGGTATTCCGGTCATCAAGGCCATCCGTGAAGGCCTGTCGGCAAACCGCATCAATTGGGTTGCAGGCATCATCAACGGCACCGGCAACTTCATCCTTACCGAAATGCGCGAGAAGGGCCGTACGTTCCCGGACGTGCTGGCCGAAGCCCAGGCGTTGGGTTACGCCGAAGCCGACCCGACCTTCGACGTGGAAGGTATCGACGCAGCGCACAAACTGACGATTCTGGCCTCCATTGCCTTCGGCATTCCATTGCAGTTCGACAAGGCCTACACCGAAGGCATTACCAGGCTGACCACAGCGGACGTGAACTACGCCGAAGCGCTGGGTTATCGCATCAAGCACCTGGGCGTTGCACGCAGCACGGCTCAGGGTATCGAATTGCGCGTACACCCGACGCTGATCCCGGCTGACCGTCTCATCGCCAACGTCAACGGTGTGATGAATGCTGTCATGGTCAACGGCGATGCGTCCGGTTCGACCCTGTTCTATGGGGCCGGTGCCGGTATGGAGCCTACGGCTTCTTCCGTGGTGGCTGATCTGGTGGACGTGGTCCGGGCGATGACATCCGATCCGGAAAACCGCGTACCTCATCTGGCGTTTCAGCCTGACTCGTTGTCGGCCCATC
Source organism: Pseudomonas caricapapayae (assembly GCF_001400735.1). GTDB lineage: Bacteria > Pseudomonadota > Gammaproteobacteria > Pseudomonadales > Pseudomonadaceae > Aquipseudomonas > Aquipseudomonas caricapapayae. The sequence goes on along the minus strand of NZ_LJPW01000156.1, from coordinate 142,820 downwards.
CGATCCTGCCGATCGAAGCCTGCGAAAGCGCCTATTACCTGCGCATCCAGGCCAAGGATCACCCAGGCGTGCTGGCTCAGGTAGCAAGTATCCTGTCCGAGCGCGGTATCAACATAGAGTCGATCATGCAGAAGGAAGTCGAAGAACATGATGGCCTGGTGCCGATGATCCTGTTGACGCACCGAGTGGTGGAGCAGCGTATCAATGACGCCATTCAAGCCCTGGAAGCTCTTCAGGACGTGGTTGGCCCGGTCGTTCGTATTCGCGTAGAACATCTCAATTAAGGCAGCAGCAAGCGGTCCGTTTCAAGCTTCACGCCACACGCTACAGGTCAGACGCCACCCGTCTTGAGCTTGCAGCTTGTGGTTTCAAGCTTGCAGCATCAAGCTTGCAGCTCAAACCAAAGGTTTGGTCCCATGCGCTATATCAGTACTCGCGGGCAAGCGCCTGCATTGAATTTCGAAGACGTGCTGCTGACCGGTCTGGCCAGCGACGGCGGCCTCTATGTGCCGGAAAACCTGCCACGCTTCACTCAGGAAGAGATCGCCTCCTGGGCCGGTCTGCCTTATCACGAACTTGCTTTCCGGGTGATGCGCCCTTTTGTGTCTGGAAGCATTCCGGACGCCGATTTCAAGAAAATACTTGAAGAGACCTACGGCGTCTTTGCCCACAGTGCGGTAGCCCCGTTGCGCCAGCTGAATGGCAACGAGTGGGTACTTGAGCTGTTCCACGGCCCTACGCTGGCGTTCAAGGACTTCGCGCTGCAATTGCTCGGTCGTCTGCTGGACTACGTGCTGGCCAAGCGTGGCGAGCGCGTGGTGATCATCGGCGCAACGTCCGGCGACACCGGTTCTGCGGCCATCGAAGGCTGCCGCCGGTGCGATAACGTCGATATCTTCATTCTGCACCCGAACAATCGGGTATCGGACGTTCAGCGCCGGCAGATGACCACCATCTTCGGCGACAACATCCACAACATCGCTGTAGAAGGCAACTTTGACGACTGCCAGGAAATGGTCAAGGCCAGTTTCGCCGACCAGGGTTTCCTCAAGGGTACACGTCTGGTAGCGGTCAATTCGATCAACTGGGCGCGGATAATGGCCCAGATCGTCTACTACTTCCATGCCTCGCTGCAATTGGGCGGGCCTGCGCGCTCGGTATCGTTTTCGGTTCCGACCGGTAACTTCGGCGATATCTTTGCCGGTTATCTGGCACGTAATATGGGGCTACCGGTCAATCAACTGATTGTTGCCACCAATCGCAACGACATTCTGCACCGTTTCATGAGCGGTAATCAGTACGTCAAGGAAACCCTGCACGCCACGCTGTCGCCTTCAATGGACATCATGGTGTCGTCCAACTTCGAGCGCCTGCTGTTCGATATGCACGGTCGCAACGGCTCTGCCATTGCCGAACTGATGAGCACATTCAGGCAGGGGGGCGGTTTCAGTGTCGAAGAAGAACGCTGGACCGAGACCCGCAAACTGTTCGATTCGCTGGCGGTCAGCGATCAGGACACCTGCACGACCATCGCCGAAGTATTTGCCAGCACCGGCGAGCTGCTGGACCCACACACCGCTATCGGGGTCAAGGCGGCCCGTGAATGCCGTCGCAGCCTGGACACGCCCATGGTTATTCTGGGGACCGCGCATCCAGTCAAGTTTCCGGAAGCCGTGGAGAAGGCCGGTGTAGGAAAAGCGCTTGAACTGCCTGCACATTTGTCTGATTTATTCGAGCGTGACGAGCGCTGCACGGTGCTGCCAAATGACCTGAAAGCCATACAGGCGTTTGTCAGCCAGCACGGCAATCACGGCAAACCGCTCTGACAGAAGCGTCGTGTAACAACTTTAGGCCCGCCACTTGGCGGGCCTTTCTGTTTCTACGTGCCAAACTTCGCTGGTTTTTCGAACCATAGGGTTGGGTCATTTGCAGTGAAGCAGGCAAGCATGCAGAGCGTAGTCAGGGAGACGGGCAGTACATGGAGAGGTCGCGCATGGCGCATGGCATGCATGTTGTGGGCGCTGATTTTTGCCGGAGCGGCCGGTGCAGCGCAAAGCTTGCCGTTTACACTGACAGCGCCCTTCGTGGTTTCAGCGGATCTCGCTCTCGCAGATCAGGATCGGGCATGGCTCGACCAGCGCAAGGTGCTTCGAGTCGGCATCGCGATCGCCGACTATGAACCCATTGATATCACCAGCGACCGTAACCGCTATCAGGGTATCAGCGCCGACTACCTCGGGCTGGTCAGTGATCAGCTGAACATCCCTGTGCAGGTGACTGGGTTTGCCAAACGTTACGAGGCCATCGAGGCGCTGCGCGACGGCAAGATAGACCTGCTGACCAGTGCCAACGGTTTTGAACGGGGTGTGAAGGGGCTGTCATTCTCGACCGAATACATGCCCGACCGATCAGTGGTCGTCGGCCGCGGTGACGATCTGAGCCCGCCGCCGGGCCTGGCCGGTAAAAGGGTTGTACTGCTTGATGGCTATGCCGATTCGGATGTGGCCCATCGGGTTTATCCTGACAGCGAGCTCATTATCGCGCCGAACCTTTACAGCGCTCTCGAGGCTTTGAGTCAGGGCGAAGTCGACGTGTTCATCGGCAACGAAGTCATTGTCCGTGCCTATACAGCGCTGCGGCCTTATCTCGGATTACAGATCAAGTTCGAAAGTCGATTGCCCCCGGTAGGGTTTTCCTTTGCCGTGCGTGACGATGAGCAGCGCTTGCTGGCTTTCATCAATCGTGCGCTGGACAGCATTGAACCCTCCATCAGTCGTGAAGTGCTCGGTCGCTGGACCATGGGGCTGGGCGCTGATGTAGAAGGGCAGCGCATTCGCCTCACCGGTGCCGAGCGGCGCTGGTTGCTGAAGCATCCGAGTGTGACCATTGCCACCACGCAGCATCCGCCCTACATCTACAAAGACAAGAACGGCCACTGGGTAGGGCTGAACGCCGATGTACTGTCCCGTATCTCACGCATGACAGGGTTGCAGTTCGTCCATCATGAGGTGCCTTCCACGCAGCAAAGCATCGAGATGCTGCGTGCCGGTCTTGCCGAGATGAACACCTCGCTTGCGGAAAACGCCGAGCGCCGACGTTTTCTGGACTTTACCTACTCGTTCGGCGGCAACAGCTGGATGTTCGTGGTGCGCTCCGAGCGCTCGTCCCGGGTATCGCTCGACAGCCTGCAAGGAAAAGTGCTGGCACTGCCTGCCCGGCATGCGCTCGAGGACCTGATCAGGCGCGAGCACCCCTTGATTCAGCTGCGGTTGGTGGACACTTACGATCAGGCTCGTGCTCTGGTGGAAAGCGGTGTTGCCGACGCAACCATTCAGAATGAGGTGGGCGCTTACCTGTTTCCCTCGGGGCAGTTGAAGGTGGCCCGCAGTGTCGATGGCAAATGGTCACCCGACAGGTTTTCGGTGATCAAGACCCAGCCCGAGTTGCTGGGTATTCTGAACAAGGCGCTGGAAGAGTTTCCGGTGGCCGAGTTGCGCTCGATCCGTCTGAAGTGGCTGGGATCGGTGCTGCCTCAGCCTTCGCTTTGGGGGCGTATACCGCAATGGGTATTCTGGGGGCTGGCCCTGGCCTTGCTGACCGGACTCGTTTCGCTGGCCTGGAGCAGCCGTCTCAAGGTGCAGATTCGCCAGCGTCTCAAGGCTGAAAGGCAGCTCAATGACCAGTTGGCCTTCAAACATGCCTTGTTCGACGGTATTCCCAATCCGATTTATGTACGGGACCTCAAGGGACGACTGATCTCCTGCAACCGTAGCTACGAGCAAAGCCTGGGCATCAGTTTCGAGCAGATGAATGGCCGACGCCTTACGGATGTCAATCTTATCCCGCGTGCATTGGCCGAGCAGATGCATGCCGATTACCTCAATCTGCTGGAAAATCAACAACCGGTTTTTTCTGATCGCACGATCGAACTGTCCGGAAAACGTCTGGACGTCTGGCAGTGGACCGTCCCTTTTTTCGCCGCCGACGGGCAGTTGCAAGGATTGCTGGGTGGCTGGATCGATATCACAGAGCGCAAGCAGCTTGAGCAGCAGCTTCAGGAAGCAATGCATCTTGCTGCTCAGGCCAACGAGGCCAAAAGTATCTTTCTGGCCAGCATGAGCCATGAAATCCGCACGCCAATGGGCGCCATCATCGGTTTACTGGAGCTGGAATGCGAATACGCAGTGCGCCAGGGGCAGATGCCGTCGCAAGGCTTGCAGGTGGCCCACCGGTCGGCTACGGAGCTGGTGGCACTGATTGGCGAAAGTCTTGACCTGGCGAGAATCGAAGCGGGTGGTATGCAGCTGGCGTTGGCCGTCACCTCCTTGCAGGCTCTTTTCGAGGGCGTCATCGAGCTTTTTTCGGCGCAGGCTCGGGATAAGGGGCTGGAACTGCGACTGGAGTTCTCCGAACAGGCGCGGGGAGATTTCTGGCTTGACCCGCTGAGGTTGCGACAGGTGCTGCATAACGTTCTGGGCAATGCCTTGAAATTCACTCGGCAAGGGGCGATCACCCTGAGGGTGGATGTATCGGCTGAATCGGCTGACTCATCGCGGGTGCGGATCGGTATTCAGGACAGTGGTGAAGGTATTGAGCCAGAGCGTCAGCAACAGATATTTCAACCGTTCACTCAGGCCAACGATGACACTGCAGCACATTACGGCGGAAGCGGGCTGGGCCTGAGTATCACCTGGCAACTGGTGGAATTGATGAAGGGTGACATCAGTCTGCACAGTGAACCGGGCAAGGGTACGCTGGTCACCATCGATTTGCCGCTGGTCAGGGTGAGCGAGGCACTTTCGCCTTCTGACGCCGTTCCGGATACCCCCTCGGATACGCGTAGCCTTCGCTTGTTGGTGGTCGATGACATGTCGGCCAATCGGCTGGTATTGACTCGCCAGCTGGAGTTTCTCGGCCATCAGGTGGCGTCGGTAGAAGACGGCAAGGCAGCGCTGTCGAGCTGGTGCCAGGAACCGTTCGACGCGGTGATCACCGACTGCAATATGCCGGGTATCAGTGGCTATGCATTGACCGAAGCCATTCGACAGATTGAAGCGCAAGAGCAGCGCCGACGTTGTCCGGTCATTGGCTGCACCGCTAACGTGATGAGCGACGAGGCTGCACGTTGTGAGCAGGCAGGCATGGATGGCCTGTTGATCAAACCGCTGTCACTGGCGCGTCTGGCCCGGGAGCTGGCGGATCTGGTGCGTGAGCCGACGTTTGACATCGGTACGCTGCGAAACATGACTCAGGCCAATCCGCAACAATTGCAGCGCTTGTTGGTCGAGTTGTGGAAGAACCTCAGGCATGAACACGCCTTGCTGGAGCCGGCGGTGCTGGTGAGCGACTGGCAAACCCTGAGCGCCTGTCTGCATCGGCTCAAGGGCGCGGCCAGTCTGGTTGACGCGGTGCCTTTGGCCAAAGCATGCGCCGCGCTGGATGAAAGTGTACGTCTGCAGTGCGTGGCCAGTACGCCAGAGCGCTGGTTGGCGCTGGAGGCTGCGATGACAGGCTTGCGTGCTGATATCGAGTTGCAGTGGTCGGCAATGCCCGAGACTGCGGGGCCAGGCGAGTGAGTCTTGCTGACAGAGTTCTGGGATCGCCAGCGGGTTTAGGACATGTCCTATAGGGCGAGCGCTCGGGACGAGCTACAGTAAGTGTTCCCCTGGGCCGCTGGCCCTGACTCTGTAGGCATGACCGTGCACTCACTCAAGGTTCTGATTCTCGAAGATCATCCTTTCCAGCTGATGGCCCTGCACCAGATGCTCAACGCCAATCAGGTGTTCGATGTGCTGGCGGCCGACAGCGTTGCGGTTGCCCGGCTTTCCCTGCAAAGCCGGGGGCCAGTCGACATTGCCATCTGTGACCTGCAGATGGAAGGTCCCGACGGCCTCGAGTTGATCCGTTTCATGGCTGAAAACGGACTGGCGAGGGCGCTGATCATTGTGAGCAGTTCCGCCGCTTGCGTGCTGGAGGGGGTTGCTCAGCTGGCGCTCAGCCAAGGGTTGAAGGTGTTGGGGTATGTGCAGAAACCTGCTTCGGCTGCAGCGTTATATGACCTGCTCGAGGCGTACGTAAAGAGCCGTGCCGTGCATGCGCCTCAGTCGCCGGTAAACGGCGCATTCGGTGCACTGTCTGCTGTGGAGTTATTTGATTCGCCAGGCAGCATGCCTGTAGACGATGCTTCCGTTGCCGAACAATGGGTTGCCTATTTTCAACCCAAGGTCAGTCTGCAAGGCGAGTTGCTGGGCGCCGAGGCGCTGGTCCGTTGGCAACATCCAGTGCATGGCCTGCTGGCTCCCGGACGGTTCATGGAGGCCATTGAAGCTGAGGCGCTGACCATTGCGTTGACCTGGCGTGTGCTGGATCAGGCTCTGCAGTTTTCGGCACAGGTCATGCGCGAGCAGGGTGAGGCGCTCTCGATTGCCGTCAACATCGACCCTCAGGTGCTACAGCAGCCGGATTTCGCCGAGCAGATCATGCAGGCGCTTGCGCGTCATCGCGTACCGCCAACTGCACTGACCCTGGAAATTCTCGAGCAGGACGCCGCCCGCCCGGAAACCTGGCAACTGGAAGGCCTGCTGAGGCTTTGCATGCAGGGCTGCAAACTGTCTATTGATGACTTTGGCATGGGCGCTTCGAATATCGAGAGACTTCTGCAGTTGCCCTTCAGCGAGTTGAAGATCCCGACCGAGTTCGTGCGCGGCATGGCCGACGATGCGCGCAAGTCCGCTGTGGTGGCGGGAGCCATGCTTATGGCGCAGCGGATGTCGATGCCGGTAGTGGTTGAGGGCGTCGAGACGATTGAAGATTTTCACAGCCTGTTGGCTCTGGGCAATCCTGCCATTCAGGGGTATTTCATTGCACCTCCGATGTCCGCATCGGGGTTCATGCGCTGGGTTGCCGAGCGCGGTATCCCTCATCTGCTCGCCACATTGGCAGATCGGCGGCCTCATGACATGCCGCTTTCCTGCAAATAGATGAACAGCGCAGCGTCGTTGGCCAGGCCTAGTTTGCGCATGGCAGCCACCTTCTGGGCACTGACGGTCTGTTTGCTGCGATTGAGCAGGGCTGCAATCTGGCCGACCGTATGACCGGCCGACAGCAGGCGCAGCACTTCCAGCTCCCTTGGCGACAATCGCTCCGTCTGTAACGGCGCGTCAGGCCCGTGGTGCAGGGCTTCTCTCAGTGCCCTGCGCACGGAATCGGCGACAAACAGCTTACCGTGTTTCACGGCCCTGATTGCAGCAGGCAGCTCTCCGGCAAGGCTGGCCTTGCTCAACAGACCTTGAACATCAAGGTCCAGCATGGACTGAAAAAGCCCGGCATTGCTCAGCGTGGTCACAACGATCACTGGCAGCGCCGGAAAGTCCCGGTGGATACGCTGCAGCAGGCGCAGGCCATCGTTCTGTCGTTCGACGGGCATCATGAAATCAGTCACCAGCACATCACAGACATGGTGCGTGAGCACCTGCAGCAGTTCGTCCGGATTACGGGCCTCGGCGACGACGGTAGCCAGACCGTCCTGTTCCAGGACAACACGCAGACCAATCAAAAAAATAGGGTGGTCATCAGCCACGATGACGCGCAGCGGGCGAGCATTGGAATCGCTCAAGAGGTGGCTCCATCAAAAAGGGCTGACGGGTATTACAGATGACGGGTCGATTTAAAGCAGTGATCAATAGCATAGGCACCCTGTAGGACGCGTAGCTGAATTGTGTTGAGTTTTCCTACGAACCTGCTTTCCGTATTCCTCTACCTCTGGTTTTTTCCTTGTCACATTCAACAGGCATGCTCGAAATGACAGACAGGTGCTGCGATCAGGTGATAAAAAGAACTTTCTGCTATCGCCGACGGTCATTGGTTAGCACCTTTGCATTCAAACTGTTGAGTGGTGATCCGGATGGAAAATATCAGCTTACTGCTAAGCGAAGCGCTGGCTCCTTATCAGGCCTGTATCGGCCCGGCAGGTACTCGGGGTGAACGTCTGGTGACTCTGAAAGATAAGGCGGGCGTTTGTGTGATCGAGCGTACCTTCGGCGCCGATCAACTGAGCGACAAACGTCAGCTTACCGACGTGGTAGACGGGCTACGCCGGGATTTGATGGTCGCTGAGGGCAGAATCGAGCCATGCGTCATTGCTGCGATGCGCAATGCTGCAATCGGCCGTACGTTTGTCGGCACTCCGTCTTTTGCTTAACAGTTGCTTGATCCATGTCAACAATGCCGGAACCTAACGGGTTCGCAGCACTCTTATTCATTACGTCAGGTTTGATCATTGTGCTCCGGTGATCGAGGGCTGGCGTACTGACCATAGTGGTCATGTTTACCCCGAGCAGGCCCCCCTCTGCCCGGGGTTTCTTTTGTGTGGTCAGTTATTCTCCAGCAGCGCTCTTACGTCCTCCAGGTAGCGTGCCCGTTGCTCGGGCTCCAGCCACTCTGCGTAAAAACCCATCAGGCTGCTTTCGCGTAGTTCGTGCATCTCGCGGTTGATCTGCGCGAGGGCTTTTTTGCCTTCGGGCGAGTTGCTGCAACTGATGTAGACAAATTGATAGGCGGAGTTGCCCTTGATCGGTAAAAAGGTCAGTTCATCTGGCCTGATACCTTGTTGCATAGCTTGATAGCGCGCTTCCGGCCAGAAACTGATAAAAGCTTGCAGACGTCCCAGGCGCTCCATTTGCAGAAGACTACCGGTCGCATCATTACCGTAATGGAGCACCAGTGCGTCTTCGTCGACAGTTTGCAGCGTATGGTCGATCAGTTCCCCATAGCTGCGTTCGGCAACCATGCCCAATTTGATTGTGCGGCTTGCCATCAATGCGGCGAAGTCGATTTTTCCGTCTTCGACATAGGGCTCGAACCTCGAGATTTCCTCTTTGCGTACAATCAGGCCACTGCTGAGTATGGCGCCGATCGGGATCGAGAAAAGCAGGGTTTTGGCTCGTTCGGCGGTCCACAGCATGGTGGGATCGCAACTGAGCGACGTGGCGTCGTTCAGCATCTGCAGGCCTCTGGCGCGGTTGACGCGCATCAGAACGTGATCGTAGCCGGGCATCCGTGCAGTCAGCAACGGCATGAGCTGATCAATCGCGCCGCGCCCGCGCATGGCCCCGGAAAAAATCGTCGAAGGCGGTATGTCACGCATCAGCCAGGTCAGCGTCTCCCTCGCCTGACTGGCGCATGACAGGGCCGCCAGCAAGAGGGCGAGCATCAATCGAGCCGTTGTGCAGTACGAGGCAGGAAGGGGCATTCGCGGGTGTCATCCTCGAAAATGGTTCAACGATCTGGAGTGTGGGGGCAGCTCTTTGAGTGGTCCTGCGTCTATGGCGTCACATTCGCCTGCCCCGACCGGGAATTCAGGCTGTCACTGCAAATCGTCTGTAAGCACAGATTTGTATCAGAATTTTGTTTCAGGCTATCGATTTTTGTATAGCCCGCAAATCGGGGCGAACACATCCCTGTGCGAGCAAGTTCGTTCACAGGCCCGGCATCGGTTAGACTTGCCATCTTCCCTCCAGATACTAGAAGCCCGTTCATGGCCCAGCCGTCCACGACCTACAAATTCGAACTCAATCTCACCGACCTTGATCGCGGAGTGTACGAGAGCGTCAAGCAGACCATCGCCCGTCACCCTTCGGAAACCGAAGAGCGCATGACCGTACGTCTGCTGGCTTATGCCTTCTGGTACAACGAGCAATTGTCGTTCGGCCGCGGCCTGTCCGATGTAGATGAACCTGCGCTGTGGGAAAAAAGCCTGGATGATCGCGTGCTGCACTGGATCGAAGTGGGCCAGCCTGATGCCGACCGCCTGACCTGGTGCTCGCGCCGTACCGAACGCACCAGCCTGCTGGCCTATGGCAGTCTGCGTGTCTGGGAAGGCAAGGTCATCCCGGCGATCAAAAACCTGAAGAACGTCAATATTGCCGCCGTTCCGCAAGAGGTGCTGGAAGTGCTGGCCAAAGACATGCCTCGGGTCATCAAGTGGGATGTGATGATCAGTGAGGGGACCGTGTTCGTCACCGACGACCGTGGCCAGCATGAAGTCCAGTTGCAATGGCTTGCGGGCGAGCGCGGTTGATAACCCCCCGTTCCGACCGGCAGACACATAAATCGACACTGCAAAGAGAATCAGCTGACCCGCATGCGCATTGAACCTCGTCTATTGCCCGATACCTTGCCATTTCTCGGCGACCTGCCTCCCTTGCTCACCCGGCTGTACGCGGCAAGGGGCGTGGCCTGCGAGGCCGAGCTGGACAAAAGCCTTGCGCGGCTGATTCCTTATCAGCAACTCAAGGGCATCGATGCAGCGGTAGACCTGCTGGTGACAGCGTTGCGCGAGGGGCAGCGCATGCTGATCGTCGGCGATTTCGATGCCGACGGCGCGACCGCCAGTACTGTGGGTGTTCTGGGTCTGCGCCTGTTGGGTGCGGCGCACGTGGATTATCTGGTGCCCAACCGGTTTGAGTATGGTTATGGTCTGACACCGGAAATCGTCGAAGTCGCGTTGCAGCGCGAACCTCAGCTCTTGATTACCGTGGACAATGGCATTTCAAGTGTCGAGGGCGTGGCCGCTGCCAAGGCAGCGGGCTTGCAGGTACTGGTAACCGATCACCATTTGCCGGGTCACGAGCTTCCAGCGGCAGACGCCATCGTCAATCCCAACCAGCCAGGTTGTACCTTTCCCAGTAAATCGCTGGCCGGTGTCGGGGTTATTTTCTATGTATTGATGGCCTTGCGTGCGCGTTTGCGTGAAACCGGCTGGTTCGAGAGCAATCAGCGTGCACAGCCCAATCTTGGCGAGCTTCTGGATCTGGTCGCGCTGGGCAGCGTAGCGGACGTTGTACCGCTCGACGCCAATAACCGCATTCTGGTCCATCAAGGCCTGATGCGTATTCGTGCCGGGCGCGCACGGCCGGGGCTGCGCGCGATTCTCGAGGTCGCACGGCGAGAGCCTTCGCGCATTACTTCCACCGACCTGGGGTTCATTCTCGGGCCGCGGTTGAACGCAGCGGGACGTCTGGATGACATGAGTCTGGGCATTGAATGCCTGCTTTGCGATGACCCGACACTGGCGCGTGAAATGGCCGTGCAACTGGACGAGTTGAACCAGGACCGCAAGTCCATCGAGCAGGGCATGCAACGCGAGGCGCTTGCGCAGCTCAAGGACCTGCCAGTGGAGTCCATGCCATTCGGCCTCTGCCTGTTCGACGCCGAATGGCACCAGGGCGTCATCGGCATCCTGGCTTCGCGTCTCAAGGAGCGTTACCACCGGCCCACCATCGCCTTCGCCAGTGCCGGGGAGGGCGTGCTCAAGGGCTCGGCCCGCTCGGTGCCGGGCTTTCACATTCGCGATGCGCTGGACGCCGTGGCTGCGGGTCACCCGCAACTGATCAGCAAATTCGGCGGACACGCCATGGCGGCAGGTCTTTCCCTGCCCGAGGAAAACTTTCCTGCGTTTGCCGAAGCATTCGATCTGGAAGTGCGTCGGCAGCTCGATGAGCAGGACCTGACCGGGCGCTTGCTGTCTGATGGTTCGCTGGCGGTCGAGGAGTTTCATCTGGAGCTGGCCCGCGCGTTGCGAAATGCCGGTCCCTGGGGGCAGCACTTCCCTGAGCCGTTGTTTCACGGGGTGTTTCAACTGGTCGAGCAACGCGTGGTGGGCGAGCGTCATTTGAAAATGGTCCTCAAGACCGAGTGCGGCAGCGTCAAGCTCGATGGCATTGCGTTCAGCGTCGACCGTGACATCTGGCCCAACCCCAATATTCGCTGGGTCGAACTCGCGTACAAACTCGACCTCAACGAGTTTCGTGGCAACGAAACCGTACAGCTGATGGTGGTGCATCTCGCGCCACGCTGACAATCAGCAGGAACCCCTCTCGCTACCGGGTTGTCGACAACAGACTGTCTGCCGGATCGTTCAATGAATGAACGAGGCCTGGACACCTGAATTTTCACTACGAGAGGTTGCCATGAGTCTGCTGCTTGAACCCTACACCCTGCGCCAATTGACCCTTCGCAATCGCATCGCGGTGTCGCCGATGTGTCAGTACTCCAGTGTCGACGGCCTGGCCAACGACTGGCACCTGGTTCATCTGGGAAGTCGTGCCGTTGGCGGTGCAGGCCTGGTCATGAGCGAAGCGATGGCGGTGACGCCGGACGGCCGCATCACGCCCGAAGACCTTGGGCTGTGGAACGATGAACAGATCGAGCCACTGCAACGCATCACCCGCTTTATCAATGCTCAGGGTGCCGTCGCAGGCATCCAGCTGGCGCATGCCGGCCGCAAGGCCAGCACCTGGCGCCCTTGGCTTGGCAAACATGGCAGCATCTCACTCAATGAGGGCGGCTGGACACCGGTCGGGCCGTCGGCGATTGCGTTTGATCCGCAACATACAGCACCGGTACAGCTGAACGAAACGCAGATTCAGGAGCTGATCAAAGCGTTCGTCGATTCCGCACGACGCGCGCTGACCGCGGGCTTCAAGGTCGTGGAAATTCATGCCGCGCATGGTTATCTGCTGCACCAGTTCCTGTCGCCATTGAGCAATCAGCGCACTGATCAGTATGGGGGTTCGTTCGAAAACCGCATTCGCCTGACGCTGCAAGTCACCGAAGCGGTGCGTGCGGTGTGGCCTGAAGAACTGCCATTATTCGTTCGCGTGTCCGCTACCGACTGGGTGGAAGACGGCTGGAACGCCGATGAAACGGTAGAACTGGCGCGTCGCCTGAAAGCACTGGGCACGGACCTGATCGACGTATCGTCAGGCGGTACGTCTGCCAATGCGGAAATTCCGGTTGGCCCTGGCTATCAGACGCGATTTGCCGAACGGGTTCGCAAAGAGTCCGATATCGCCACGGGCACGGTGGGCATGATTACCGATCCGGCTCAGGCAGAACATATTCTGCGCACCGGGCAGGCCGATATCATCCTGCTGGCTCGTGAGCTGCTGCGTGATCCGTACTGGCCATTGCGTGCCGACGAAGATCTGGGTGGACGGCTGGCGACCTGGCCTGCGCAGTATCAACGGGCCACACACCGGGATCAGCCGATTCATGAGTCTGACCTGCGCGACTGATCATCACCTGGTTCACGGATGACGTATCAAAAAATGAGCGCCGCAAGGCGCTCATTTTTTTATTCCCCCTCCAACAACTCGGTGACGCGTCCGATTAGTTCGGCAATGGCAAAAGGCTTGGGCAGCACGTGCATGCCTGGTTCGAGTGTGTCATGGGCCAGCGCTGCGTTTTCAGCGTAACCGGTCACGAACAGTATTTTCAGGTCGGGACGGACCTCTCTGGCCGCGTCGGCAACCTGGCGACCGTTCATGCCGCCCGGCAGGCCAACGTCGGTTATCAACAGGTCGATGGCCGCCTTGGACTGCAGAATGGTCAGCGCATCGGCACCTCGCTCGGCCTGCAAAACGACATAACCCAGGTCTTCAAGCAGCTCGGCAATCAGCACGCGTACAGCAGGCTCGTCGTCGACAACCAGGATGGTTTCATCGCCAGCGCTTGGCGTGGGCACCTGTAGAGGGCTGTCTTCGAGTGCCACTGTTTCAGCTTCACCTTCATGCATCGGCAGCAGAATGCAGACGTTGGAACCCTCGCCAACATTTGAAGTGATATGAACGCCGCCGCCCGACTGCCGTGCAAAACCGTAGATCATCGACAACCCCAGGCCGGTGCCCATGCCTAACGGTTTGGTGGTGAAGAACGGATCGAAGGCCCGAGCCATGACGTCCTTGTCCATGCCAGTGCCTGTGTCGCTGACGGATAACTCTACATAACGCCCTGGGGGCAGTTGATACTCTGTCGCTGTGGCTGCATTCAGATGGCGGTTGCCGGTCTGGATCAGCAGTTGTCCGCCGTCGGGCATGGCGTCCTTGGCGTTGATACACAAATTGAGCAGCGAGTTTTCCAACTGGTGCGGATCGACCAGAGTCGACCACAGGCCGCGCGACGCAACGACCTGCATATCGATAGCGGGACCCACGGTACGCCGGATGAGCTCGTCCATGCCCGTGACCAGAAGGTCGATATCCGTGGCCTTGGGGGCCAGGGTCTGGCGACGCGAGAATGCCAGCAGCCGATGCGTCAGGGAGGCGGCGCGTCTCGAGCCTTCCAGTGCAGCATTGATATAGCGATCCAGCTCTGAGAAGCGTTCCTGTCGGATCCTCGACAGGAGCAGCTCCATATTGCCGGTCACACCCATCAGCAGATTGTTGAAGTCATGTGCCAGACCGCCGGTCAATTGCCCGACGGCTTCCATTTTCTGGGATTGGATCAGCGCTTCTTCGGCAGCACGCAATGCTTCGATGCGTTTCTTCTCGTGGGTCAGGTGCTTGCCCAGCGCGAAAATGATTCCATTGCCCGGCGCAGCAGTCCAGCCAAACCAGTGATAGGTCCCGTCGACATGCTGATAACGATTTTCAAACAACGGTAGAACATGGCTGATGGTATGTTTCAGGGCATCCTCGGTATTACGGACATCATCGGGGTGCAGCAGGGTCATGATCGAACTGCCCAGCAGCTCTTGTTCCGTATGGCCCAGAAGCACCGTCCAGGCCGGATTCACCCGCAGGAAGATACCGTTGAAATCGAGTATCGCCAGCGGGTCCGGGGAAATCTCCCAAAACGTATCCAGCTCGAGAGTCCGTTGTGCCAGCCTGGCAGTCTGTAGCCGTTCCTGATTGACCAGGTCGTCGATCAGCTTCAGGCGTTTGCGTTCGCTGTCCTGCAAGGCTTGCTGATTGAGCACATGCGCGGTGGTTTCGTTGGTGATGCAAAACATGCCGACGATCATGCCGTGCTCGTCGATCACCGGCGAGAAGGAAAACGACCACCATGTCTGTTCGATCTCACCGAAGCGGGCCATGCTCAGCGGCATGTCCTTGTAATGGCAGGGCTTGCCCGCGTATGCGTCAATGACCAGTGGCGCGACCTGATCCCAGACATCGGCCCACAGGTCCGGGATAAGCGCACCTATCGCGTTATCGTTGCGCGGGCCGAGGATGGGGGTGTAAGCGTCGTTATGGAAAAACACCAACTCCGGCCCCCAGAGCAGGTACATGGACTCTGGCGAGTTCAGGATCAGATTAAGGGTGTTTTTCAGCGATACCGGCCAGTACTCGATAGGCCCGAGAGAGGTCTGGCTCCAGTCCTTTGATCGGATAATCCCGGCAGCCTTGCCGTTAGCTGTCGGGAAACCAGTGGGCGATATCACTTCAGGCAAGCTCCTGACAATCTGCATGGAGGGGGGCAGCAGTGTTCATATGAATGTGCTTAGTGTGTCGAGCAACTCAGGCAAGGGAGCTGTATACCCGCTTTTACGCCCGGATGGCACATTATGACCCTTGAATCCCGATATCGGTTGCACGCATTTCGGCGTCAGGCAGTGCAGTTTGACGAACGGGGCCTGGCGATACTCGTAACATCCGGAAGCACACCGGCAGTTAGAAGCCAGTGACTTCCTGTCAACTTGTTGGTCAATGACTCATCTGACAAACCTTGTAGGAGGCTTCCTGTGAATACGCGTGGTTTACTCGATCAGTTGCTCAAGTCCGGACAAAGCATGTTGCAGGACAAGACTAATGGCAAATCCGGCAAGCCATCGTCGGGCAGCGATTCATTGATCAACGGTCTGGGCAGTCTGCTCGGTGGTGGAAAAGGCCAGGGCGGTTCTCAGAGCGGGCTGGGCGGTCTGTTGTCCGGTGCCGGTGGTGGCGCACTGGCCGCAGGTGCCATGAGTCTCCTGCGGGGCAAACGCTCTCGCGGTATGGGCGGCAAGGTGCTGACCTACGGAGGCCTGGCGGCATTGGGCGTACTGGCCTACAAGGCTTATAACAACTGGCAGGCCAGTCAGGGGCTCACCGGTCAGCGCGAACCGCAGACCATCGACCGGCTTCCGGAGGCCGAGGCCGAGCAGCATAGCCAGGCAATCCTGCGTGCACTGGTTGCCGCAGCAAAAGCCGATGGTCATGTGGATGAGCGTGAGCGTGAACTGATCGAGGGCGAATTCAGCAAGCTGAACAACGATCAGGCACTTCAGCAATGGCTTCAGGCCGAGTTGAACAAGCCGCTGGATCCGGCAGAAGTGGCCCGTGCTGCCACCACGCCTGAAATGGCCGCGGAAATGTACATCGCCAGTGTCATGCTGGTGGATGAAGAGCATTTCATGGAACGCGCCTACCTTGATGAGCTGGCGCGCCAGTTGAAACTGGAGCCCGGCCTGAAGACCGAACTGGAAGGGCAGGTGCGCCAGGCTCAGTAGGCCGGAACTCCCGCCAGCGGGTTGCCTGGCGCACCGTGTGTGGCCAGGCAACCTTTTCCATCAATGGTTTTCCATTCCTTCAGCGTTGGTCAGTTCCCTGATCAACGTAGTTTTCTGTTGCTTGAACCTCGCTTCGAATTCCCTAATGCGCACTTCGTATTCAGCGCTGTCGAGGCTGATGTTGCGTTGCTCGAACTCGTCGGTGAGACGGGTCAGGTCAGTCCGGTACAGGCGCTCGAGTGCGTCGAATCGTCCTGCATGGTTCTCGCGCAGGTAGTTGATCCAGTAATCCTGCTGCTCGGCGAAGCGCAGGAATGGCTCGCCTTGTTCGCCGGTCTGCACGCGGAGCAGGGCCGCATCGAACTCGCCCGGTCTGATGGCAGCGTGGGCCTGGTAAAGCATGCCCTCCGGCGGGACAGGCAAGTCCAGCGCGCTTGCCCAGTGTGTGCGATAGGCCAGACGGACTTCGGCTTCATCACGGCTTCCGGTCTGTTCGCGAGCGGCAGCATCCAGCTCGGAAAGCCGATAGAGCCGGGTTGTCAGCCGGTACAGCAAGGCACCTCGTTGCTCCGGCACGACGTCCTGCAATGACTGGCGAATGAACACCAGTACCTCCATCTGGTTGAACTCCAGAAGAATACCGTCCGGGCAGGTGTTGTTATCACGAAACAGCCTGAGCGGTTCTTCAGCGATAGCGTTGAGGGTCATCCCCAGTTGCGGGTCCTGTCCCACAGTGGCGAGTACACGCCAGACGCGTTCCTGCAGTGCCGGGCGACTGGCCGAGTTGCGGTAGTCGGCGCTATGGCGCAGCGATCCGACAAGATCCAGAAGATTGCGCGTATGCTGGCTGGCTTCCAGTTGTTCCCAGATCTCGCGCCGCGCTGTGCTCAGGGCGTTGCTATCATCGAGCCAGGGTTCGGCGGTAGCGGGCTCCGGTGTCGATGCCTCACCGCTCTCTGAGGACAGATAATCTGACATCGATGAATCCGAGTCATGTTGCTCGGTCCACCCTATAGCACGTAGATCGGGCGGCAGGTCCATATCGAAGCTGAACGAGCGTCCGTAACGCTCTGACAAATGCGCTCGACGCATGGCTTCTTCGGAAAGCGGGTTGTTCAGCAGGCTGATTTCCGTGTGCGAAAATTCGCTGCGGGGATTGGCGAGGATGTTCTCTGGCAGGTCGGTAATGAGATTGCCTTCCAGCAACAGCGTCCTCAAATGTGCCGGAATCATGCCATCAACCCAGGCAGGCCATTCGGCCAGCTCGACGTTGTTCAGCGACAGCCAGTTGAGCGCAGTGTTGTTGAGGGCGGACGGGTCTCGGATAGTGCCTATACGGTTACCGTCGAGTTCCAGCCGCTCGAGCGTCGGAATCCGGCTGAAAAAATCGATGTGCTGTTGGTCGATCAGCATCCCTTGATCGATCAGGGATAACGAGCGAAGCGATTTAAGTTCAAGCAGCGCCGATGGCAGTTGCAGCAGCGGTGCGACATGTCCACCCATTTCCAGCGAGTTCAGATCGGTCATGCGGCGCAACAGCTGGTTCAGATCAGACACCGTGCCGGTGATTCTACTCAGGTGCAGATAGCGTATCTGGCGATAGAAGAAGCTCGGCAACTGTCGGGGGAAGTCGCTCAGTGCAATGTCTGCAAGGCGCAAAGGCCGATGGATTTGCCCCAGGCTGAACGCTCGCCAGTGATCGAGCAGTGCCCTGCCGATCCGGCGGCGGGCTTCGACGGAGTGTTCATCCGGGATGGCCATGGAGCTTGAAGCCTGCGCCCAATGATCGACTGCTGCTGATAATTCCCTGCCTTCGCTCAGTTGCAGGTCTATAGCCGCCTGCATAGCCGCCGGAGTGTCCATGACAAAGCGGAAGGAACTGCCGTCTACGGCCTCATTGATTCGCGCGTGCATCGCTGAGTGCCGGGACAGGCTGTTGCCACGCAAGTCGATCAGGGTCTGATGCTCGGGGCTCGGCGGGTTGTCGAGGATCCAGCTCGGCAGTTCGGTCAGGTTGTTGTGGGCCACCGACAGCTCACGAATATTATTCGGGATCATGTCCGTCAGCCATGACGGCCAGCGATGCATACCGACTCGCTCCAGTATCAGTCGATCGAGATGCAGCCAGCCCAGATCCATGGGCAGTACGCTGACCAGCCGATTGCCGCTCAGGTTCAACCTCCTCAGCTCAGGCATCGCGCGAAGGTGATCCATCTGCGCCTGATCGAGAAAAATTCCCTGATTGATCAGCGACAGCTCGGTGAGTTGAGGCAGCACACTGGACACCTGCTGGGGCAGGTTGAGAAAGATTGAGGTCTCGGGATCCGTCACGGCCCCCGCTTCGCTGACCAGGCTCAGTGAGCGCGCGTGCGGGAAGCGTTGCAAGAATCTGCCAAGCTCGAAGCTGTTGGTCAACTGACGGGGCAGGTTCATGCCCGCAGGCGTGATGTCCCCTGCGCCAGGTCTTGTTCTGGGTTCGATCGATATATTTTCCAGATACAGCCCGGTAACACGGGCATGCACAAACTCCGGCAGGTATCGCGGGAAATCGGTCAGGGACACCGATTGCAGGCGCAGCGGTTCGAGTGTTCGCCCGATCTCGGGAAGATTGGAGAGGCGCCAGTGGCTCCAGATAGCCTCGTTGATGCGCGTGCGACTGTCTATGTGAGCCTGGCTCATGGCGGGCATGGCCACGACTTCATAGGCCCAGGCGTCAAGACTTGCCCGCAGTACCATTTGCTCGCCCAGCAGAGCGTTGAGCCGCTCGTCGATGGCCCTGTTGTCCCAGCCGACGTGGCGCAGTCGACTGAGGATGTCTTCGGGGAATGCGTCCTCCAGCTCAAGCATGCGGATCTTGTCCAGCAGGCTTTCGTCGGTCATGTGCCAGTCGGTTCTGCCGCGACCGCTCAAAGGATAGCCAAGTCGACCGTCGGCCAGACGCATGGGCGATCTCGAGCCTGGCTTGATTGCCTGCATCTTGAGCAATGGCGCAAGGTTTTGGCGGAGCAGGGGTTTCTCCTGGATCAGCGTTGCCAGCGCGGGGCCCTGGCTGGTGTGGGCAAAGCCCAGTTGGTTACGTTCCGCATCGGGCAGGGCATGCAGCACGGACGAATACAAATCGTCCAGCCCATGCTGGTGCTGGTCGTCAGCGTCTCGTGTCTCGTACCGATTGCCGTCTTTGATCAGCACTTTGCGGACAGTCGCCTCCTTGGGGCCGATGCTGTCGATCAACCGACCACCGAAATATCGATCATGGACCTCCAGCCTGACCTGTGAAGGCCATTGCGGCAGAGCTTCAAGGCTGTGCAACACGAGGCAATCGGTATCGGCGCTGGATACCGAGGCCAGATAAAGTCCCTCATAGGCCCGCGCGAGTCTTACCTGCTGTAAATAGGCGCTGGCCTCTTCGGCCATGAGTAACGGTACACGGCGTGCCGTCATGAGCTGGACCCGTTCTGCCGGCGATGCATGACTGGCCAGTTCCTGAGCAACCAAAGGCGGCAGTCCGGGAAACACCTGCAGGATGGTGTGCGCACCGTCTGCTTCGGTGACCTTCAAGGCACGGTAAAGTGACTCGAACAGCCTGGCTCGGGTCGCTCGGGCCCGCGCCACCAATTGCGCCCGCAGCCTGATCAGTCGCGGTGATAGACCGAGCTGCCCCGCGCCGAACTCTTCGTTGAGCAGGGTCCGGATTTCGTTGTTGCTTAGCTTTTCCAGCACCTGGCGCAGGGCATCTGGCTGGTCGGCACGAACTTCGATATTACGGGTAGCGCCTGCGACCGGCTGACGTGTCGAAGCGAATGTCTGCAGCGCACTGCCCTCGGCATCCACCAGCACCAGTGTATGAGTGTTCGGCCAGCCTGGGTCCTGGCTCAGCAATTCAAGTTGAAGAGAGGCCGCTGCGTTTACTTCGTTGGCCTCCATCTGCTCGATGAACCGCTCGATTTCCTGATCCAGCCTGAACCTGCGCGCCGTGTCCTCAAGCAATGCCGGTGGACGATGCTGATCGGCCAGCGCCTCGCGCATCACGGATTCAGACGTATTGCTGACTTTCACGATACGGCTGGCTGCTTTGTCGGAAAACGTTTCACTGGAGTACCCCAGCCGTCGAAACAGTCTCAGCCCTTCCATCTCCAGCGGCTGCTCGGCCTCATGCAGCCATGCTCCCGCTCCGTTGTGGCGCAAGGCGGGCTGATAGCTTTCCGGACGAGTAGGGTGTTCGATCCGATAACCTTCGCCGGTTGAGCCGGGCCTGACCGAATAGGTTCGCCCTTCAAGGGGCAGCCACTGCTTGTTCTGCCATGTGTACAGGCCTGTGGCGTCGGGCTGCAGTCCCTTCGGCAGCACGATGTCATGGGCGAACGGTGCCAGATCAGGCTTCCACAGACGAGTGGTTCCACTCGGCAATTCCACGGGTTTGAGGCCGCGTACGAACTCGGGCACCTGTATCGCAGGGATGCCTGATGCGCCTGTCGCCGCCGCACCAAGCGCCGACATCAGGGCGATGTTCTCCACCACGTCGAACAGGTAGGCGAACGCTTGCTGTTTCTCATCTTTGGCCCAGCTTTCCACGCCCTCATAAACTTCGTGGACCAACTGAATGGCCGTGACGCCCATCATCACTTCGCCCAATACCGGAACGACGAAGCCTGCGATATTCAAGACATCGAAGGCTTTGTCCTTGAAGTACTGCAGACGCTCGTCGGAGGTTTTCTGATCTTGCGCTGCCGTTGGCACGCCATGAAACAGTGCGTCGTTCTTCAAGGCTGCACGTTTGCGATCGTACAAAGCGTCCAGCAGGGGGCCTTGCAGCGCGACCTCCCTGAGGTCCAGCCGTGCGTTTCGGTCTGCTTCACGCTCTAGCCACTGACGCTCGAAAATCCCCCCTTTCTTGAAGTTCGGGTAAAGGCGTTCAGACAACCTTTCGAATAAGGCGCTTCGATGGCGCGCCGGGATGAAACGCGTGAAGAAGTCCAGATACCCCTGAGTGAACATCCGATCACGCAGCGCGTTGATAAAGACCTCGACCGAGTCGTATTCCTTCAGCGGCGCAACGGGATCATCCGGAATATAGACGACAATCTTTTCGGCTTGAGTTGCGCTGTCCCGGTCCTTGCCGATAACCAGAAGGCCGACAAGTTCGACATCCCCCAGGCACAGTAGGCTGCACTTGACGGGCGTGTTATCGAGTCGGACGTTTTGCTTGCCGTCGAGAATATCCAGCAATGCGCCCTGCAAAAGGCGGGCTGACGTGTTCCTGCAACGATGCAATCTGCAACTGCAGCCGGATGGACGATGACTGGAGTTGCATAAAGTCCCTGCGCAGCCTGGATACTGCGGCGTCCGCAGTTTCTTCGGGTAACGAGGGTGTACGGAAGACGGATTCCAGGTGTCTCTGGTACTGGCCGCCCAGGTCCAGGTCACGGCACATCGCCGCGAACCCGCTGGGGGAAATCGGCAGGGATTTACCGTTGATCTGTTGACCGATGATTTCAAACGAAGAAAACACCTGAGCCTTGAGACCCGATTCCGAGTCCATCGCACCAGGCGCTGTTTCCCACGCTTCGAAATTTTGCAGCGCAGCCTTGAGCAGACTCTGGTTGGCGGCCTTCAGCGCTTTGTTGGCCTGGATAACAGGGTCTCTGGACGCAGAAAGGAACGACTGGTCGACCCGTGCCCGGCGGGCGTGAAACAGCCATGTCGCGGTGACGTCCACGTCCAGCCCGAAGCGTTTCTTGATAGCGGCCGTCAACAGCGGCTTTGCAAAGTCTTCCAGCGTCGAAAGACGATCGAGCGTCGGGCGAACCTGTTGTTCGTTCTGGCGCTGACGTGTGTAAAGCCGCTGCAGTTTATCTACTTCGTCCGGGCTGGACTTGCGCGCGCGCTCCAGCCATTGCAGCGGATGTGTGGCCGCGCGGCGCAAGGCTTTATGCGTTGCCGGTTCTGCGTCAAGCAGCCATGCAGGCGATTTATCTTCTATAAGGTTTACATGTGGAGTGGCAGGCGTATTGCCCGCCGGCGTTTTATCTAGCATTGAAGTGCCTTGTCATGAGTGAACAGGCAACAAAGCTTACGTTTGTGATCCGCACTGCAAGTGCTAACTATCTATGCGCAAGGCATGTTCTTCATATTGTGTGCTCAAGTAGTGCTGGCGCTTGCCGACAAGCAGGCAGGGAAAGAGTGTAAATGGACAAGTGCCATGATTGGTTTTGCATTCCCCGCGTACCGGGTGACGGCTGGGCTATACTCACGCCGCTTGGACCGCTCGTCGGTCCGCTTCTTGAACACGGCCCGACGCCGTCGTTGAACTCTTGAGGGCTGACTGTGAAGAACTGGACCTTGCGCCAACGGATTCTGGCGAGTTTCGCCGTCATCATCGCAATCATGCTGCTGATGGTCGTTGTATCTTATTCACGACTTTTGTCCATCGAGTCCAGCGAGGAAGAAGTCCGTCTCGATGCGTTGCCCGGCGTCTACTACAGCACGCTGGTACGTAGCGCCTGGGGAGAAAGCTACATCCGCACGCTGGAGCTGATCGCCGAAGGCGAGGCGCGCGCGATGACCAAGCAGGAAAAAGATCAGTTTCAAGCGTTCGACGAGAACTTGCAGGCGCAAATGGACGGCTACAAGAAGTCCATTTTCGATAACGCGGACCGCGACAGCTTTGCGCTGTTCGAAAAACGCCGCGAGGTGTATTCGCGCATGCTCGCAGAGGTTCACGCCAAGTACGATCGTGGCGATTACGCCGGTGCACGCGCCGAGTTCTATGGCGAGGTCAACCCGGTATGGCTCACTGGCCGCAAACAGCTAAACGACCTTATCGTTGCCAACAAGCAACTGGCTGATCAGGCCACCGCCAATATCGTCAACGCGGTACTCGCTGCCAAGATCAGCATGATCCTGTCGCTGCTGGTGGCAGTACTGGCGGCTGCGGCCTGCGGTCTGCTGCTGATGCGTTCGATCATGGCACCGATGCAGCTGATCGTGCGGATTCTGGACATCATGCGTACCGGCGACCTGAGCACTCGCCTGAACCTGTCCCGCAAGGACGAGTTCAATGCGGTCGAAACCGGCTTCAACGACATGATGACCGAGCTGACCGCGCTGGTTGCGCAGGCCCAGCGTTCTTCGGTTCAGGTGACCACTTCGGTGACTGAAATCGCCGCGACGTCTCGTCAGCAGCAGGCCACGGCTACCGAGACCGCTGCAACCACCACCGAGATCGGCGCGACGTCGCGGGAAATTGCCGCCACCTCGCGGGATCTGGTTCGAACCATGACCGAAGTCACCTCGGCGGCAGATCAGGCCTCGATCCTCGCAGGTTCCGGCCAGCAGGGACTTGCGCGCATGGAAGACACCATGCATCAGGTAATGGGCGCTGCCAATCTGGTCAATGCCAAGCTGGCAATCCTCAACGAAAAAGCCGGCAACATCAACCAGGTGGTCGTCACCATCGTCAAGGTGGCCGACCAGACCAATCTGCTGTCGCTCAATGCGGCCATCGAGGCCGAGAAAGCCGGCGAATACGGCCGCGGATTCGCCGTGGTTGCCACCGAAGTACGCCGCCTCGCCGACCAGACTGCCGTTGCCACGTATGACATCGAACAGATGGTGCGTGAAATCCAGTCGGCAGTTTCTGCAGGCGTCATGGGTATGGACAAGTTTTCCGAAGAAGTGCGCCGTGGCATGTTCGAGGTCACTCAGGTCGGAGAGCAATTGTCGCAGATCATTCAGCAGGTTCAGGCGTTGGCACCCCGCGTGTTGATGGTCAATGAAGGCATGCAGGCCCAGGCTACGGGCGCCGAACAGATCAATCAGGCACTGGTGCAACTGGCGGATGCCAGCAGCCAGACCGTCGAGTCCCTGCGCCAGGCCAGTTTCGCCATCGACGAGTTGAGTCAGGTCGCGGTCGGGCTTCGCAGCGGCGTCTCGCGTTTCAAGGTCTGAACATTCAATGACGGACCAATCGCCGAGGCGCAACGGCACGCCACTGACCGCAAGCAAACTTTTTCTGCTGTTTTGCATCGGCGAAGACCGCTATGCGCTGGATGCGACCGAGATCGCTGAAATCCTGCCTCGCGTGAAGCTCAAGGCCATTGCCCAGGCACCGCACTGGGTAGCGGGAATCTTTGCCCACCGTGGCGAGATCGTGCCGGTAATTGATATCAGTGCGCTGAACTCCGGTCAGTCAGCGCGCTCGCGCACCAGCACTCGTATGGTTCTGGTGCATTATCGGCACGACGACGCGCACCCGGCGCAGTTGCTCGGGCTGATTCTGGAGCAGGCCACCGAAACGCTGCGTTGCCCGGTCTCGCAATTCAAGGCATACGGGCTGGACAATCGCCTGTCGCCTTACCTGGGGCCGGTTCGCGAGGATGAGCAGGGGCTGCTGCAATGGATTCACGTTCAGGAGTTGTTGAGCGAGCCGGTTCGCGAGCTGTTGTACCCGGTGCCGCCAGTCGACCTCGTACTGCTTGAGGACGCGCCATGAAGGGTGACGATTCGCGTTTCTTCAGCTTCCTCAAGGAGCGTATCGGGCTGGACGTGACCTCCGTCGGTGAGGCAATCATCGAGCGCGCCTTGCGTCAGCGCGCAACGGCCGCCCAATGCCCCGACAGCGATGCCTACTGGCATCTGCTGGTGTCATCGTCTCAAGAGCAGCAGGCGCTGATCGAAGCGGTGATCGTCCCTGAAACCTGGTTTTTTCGTTACCCGGAATCATTTGTCACATTAGGCCTGCTGGCTCGTGAACGGATCGCCAGCCTTGCCGGCGCCCGCCCGCTGCGTATTCTCAGCCTGCCGTGTTCAACCGGCGAAGAGCCCTATTCCATAGCCATGGCGTTATTCGATGCAGGGGTCGAGCCCCGGCAGTTCAAAGTCGATGCCATCGATATCAGCCCTGTCTCGATTGCCAAGGCCGAGCATGGCGTCTATGGCAAAAACTCTTTCCGGGGCAGTGACATCGGCTATCGAGAGCGCTATTTCAACCCGGTTACCGACGGCTTTGAAATCGCCGACAGTGTTCGCGCCTGTGTGAGTTTTCAGGCGGGCAACCTGCTCGATCCGAAACTGGCTGCACAGGTCGCGTATGACATCGTCTTTTGCCGCAATCTGGTGATCTATTTCGATCGGCAGACCCAGCAACATGTATTCAAGGTCCTCAAGCAATTGACCCGTGAAGACGGCCTGCTGTTCATCGGTCCGGCCGAGGGCAACCTGCTGGCAGGTATCGGCATGCGCTCGATCGGTATTGCGCAATCATTTGCCTTCCGACATGCGCCGGTCGACGTAGCGGCTCCGATGCCGACGGCGACGCCGCCCGCTCCGCGTCCAGTCGTCGAAGCACCTGTCAGGGCAGCTGTGCCACCACGGCCCGCCATACGAACGTCTGCAGCCTTTGCGCCTGTGGTGAAACCGGTCGCTGCGGCTGGCAATGGCGAGGTATCAGCACTTCTGGACAGGATTGCCGGTCTGGCCAATGAGGGTAAAAGTGCCGAAGCGCGGGCCGCCTGTGAACGCTATCTGCAACAGCATGAGCCGGTCGCACAGGTATTTTACTGGCTCGGGCTGCTCAGCGAAGTGGAAGGCAACGTGGCTCAGGCTCAGGGTTTCTATCGCAAGGCGTTGTACCTGCAACCGCAGCATCCCGAATCGCTGGCCCAACTGGCCGCACTGCTGGCTGCTCAGGGTGACAGTGCCGGGGCCCGACGCTTGCAGGACCGTGCTGCACGTGGCGCGAACAAACAAGGAAACCACTGATGACGGGTCTGTCCGGTTTTTCCAGTCTTACCCATGACCAGGCTCTGGATATCGATGATTGCTGGAACCGCATCGGCATTCACGGCGATCGCTCCTGCCCGTTGCTTGAAGAGCATATTCACTGCCGCAACTGCGCGGTTTATTCCGCTGCGGCTACCCGACTGCTGGACCGCTATGCGCTGGCCCAGGAGTCGCATGAACAGTTTCAGGGCTCGGTGTTGCTGCGCGACATCAAGACCCGTTCGATTCTGGTGTTCCGTCTCGGTGAAGAGTGGCTGGGGCTGGCTTCGCGCTGCCTCTCGGAAGTCGCCCCCAATCAGACGATCCACTCGCTGCCGCACCAGCGCTCACGAGCGATGCTGGGTGTCGCCAATGTACGCGGTGCTCTGGTAGCGTGCATATCGCTGGTTGAACTGCTCGGTCTGGACAGCAACGCGGTGAGTACCCCGTCGGCGCGGGTGGTGCCGCGCATGTTGATCATTGCCGCCGAAGGTGGTCCGGTGGTAGTGCCGGTTGACGAGGTTGACGGCATTCACGCCATTGACGAGCGTGAACTTGAAGCCGCTTCTGCCTCCGGCACCCATGCCAATGCCCGCTTCACTCGCGGCGTTTTGCAATGGAAGGACCGCAGCCTGCGTTGGCTGGACGAAGAAGAGCTGCTGTCGGCGGTGCATCGGAGCCTCACATGACGCCAGATCAAATGCGTGACGCCTCGCTGTTTGAGCTGTTCACACTGGAAGCCGACGCGCAGACCCAGGTACTGAGTGCGGGTCTGTTGGCGCTTGAGCGTAACCCGACCCAGGCGGATCAATTGGAAGCCTGCATGCGTGCAGCGCATTCGCTCAAGGGTGCGGCGCGGATTGTCGGCGTCGATTTCGGGGTGAGTGTCGCGCATGTGATGGAAGATTGTCTGGTCAGCGCTCAGGAAGGGCGTCTGTTACTGCAGGCCGAGCATATCGACGCGCTGCTGTCGGGAACCGATCTGTTGATGCGCATTGCCACACCCGGCGGTAACAGCGTCGGTCAGCCCGATATCGACAGTTATGTCGAAAGGCTCAATGCACTTCTGGCATCCGGCGCTGGTGCTGCGCGCACGCTCAGTACGCCGCTGCTGGACCCGGGGTCGGATGCCTTGCTGGCCAGCGCGATGCAGCAGCTTGAGTCTTCAGCCGAGGCCCCGGCGACAGCGATCGAGCCCATCGCTGAGCCGCGCGCAGCAGAGTCGCGTCCTGTGGCCATGCCAGCCGCCATCCCGGTTGCGGAACCTGAAGCGCCGTTTACCCCGTTGCGTGAGCGTCGGGTGGCCGAGGGCGGCGAACGTGTGCTGCGGGTCACCGCCGAGCGTTTGAACGGCCTGCTGGATATGTCCAGCAAATCGCTGGTCGAGACCCAGCGACTCAAGCCGCTGCTGGCCGGTATGCAGCGTCTCAAACGTCTGCAAAGCAGCAGCGACCGTGCGCTTGAAGTGCTGGGTGCCAGCTTTGGCGAAGAAGGCCCTCCGGCCGATGTGCAGAAAGCCCTTGAAGATGCGCGCAACCTGTTGTCCCAGGCGCAGCACGTGCTGGTCCAGCAGACTGCCGAGCTGGATGAGTTCGGCTGGCAGTCGGCGCAGCGTGCGCAGTTGCTGTATGACACGGCGCTGGCCTGCCGTATGCGGCCTTTTGCCGATGTGCTGAACGGTCAGGCGCGCATGGTTCGCGACCTGGGACGTGAACTGGGCAAGCAGGTCCGCTTGCAGATCGAAGGGGAGAAGACCCAGGTCGATCGCGATGTGCTGGAAAAGCTCGATGCGCCATTGACCCATCTGTTGCGCAATGCTGTGGATCACGGCATCGAATCACCCGAGAAGCGCGTGGCGTCCGGCAAGGATCCTGAAGGTCTGATTCGTTTGCAGGCTTCGCATCAGGCTGGCTTGCTGGTGGTCGAACTGAGCGATGACGGCGGCGGTGTGGATCTGGAGCGTCTGCGCCAGAGCATCGTCGACCGCAAGCTTTCGCCTGCCGAAACCGCCGCGCAGTTGAGTGAAGAGGAACTGCTCAGCTTTCTGTTCCTGCCGGGTTTCAGCATGCGCGACAAGGTCACGCAGATATCCGGCCGTGGTGTCGGCCTTGATGCGGTGCAGCATATGGTTCGCCAGATGCATGGCAGTGTCGAGTTGCAGCAATGGGCTGGCGAGGGCAGTCGCTTCAGGATTGAAATGCCGCTGACGCTTTCAGTGGTGCGCAGCCTGGTGGTGGAAGTAGGCGGGGAAGCCTATGCCTTTCCTCTGGCTCATATCGAGCGCATGCGCGATTTGCAACCGGATGATATTTTGCAACTGGAAGGGCGTCAGCACTTCTGGGACGAAGACCGTCATGTGGGGCTGGTTTCGGCCAGTCAATTGTTGAATCGCCCCCCGGCCCAGAATGCCGGCGAGTCGCTCAAGGTTGTGGTTATTCGCGAGCGTGACGCCGTTTATGGCGTAGCCGTCGAACGCTTCATTGGCGAGCGCACGCTGGTGGTGATGCCGCTCGATGCGCGTCTGGGCAAAGTTCAGGACGTTTCGGCAGGGGCCTTGCTCGATGACGGGTCGGTCGTGTTGATCATTGATGTGGAAGACATGTTGCGCTCGGTGGAGAAGCTCCTGAACACCGGACGCCTCGAGCGTATTGACCGGCGCAACCGTCAGGTCGACGCTGTGTCGCGCAAGCGAGTGCTGGTGGTCGATGATTCTTTGACCGTTCGTGAGCTGGAACGCAAGCTGCTGGTCAGTCGTGGCTACGAAGTGTCGGTTGCCGTGGACGGAATGGATGGCTGGAATGCATTGCGTGCCGAGGACTTTGATCTGCTCATCACGGACATCGACATGCCGCGCATGGACGGTATCGAACTGGTGACGCTGTTGCGCCGAGATACCCGTCTGCAGTCGTTGCCAGTGATGGTCGTTTCCTACAAGGATCGTGAAGAAGACCGACGTCGCGGCCTGGACGCCGGTGCTGATTACTACCTGGCCAAAGCCAGTTTCCATGATGATGCCTTGCTCGACGCTGTTGTCGAATTGATAGGAGACGCGCAAGGATGAAGATTGCCATCGTCAACGACATGCCCATGGCCATCGAGGCCCTGCGCCGTGCGCTGGCTTTCGAGCCTGCGCACCAGATCATATGGGTGGCGTCCAATGGTGCCGACGCCGTGCAGCGTTGCGTCGAGCAGACCCCCGATCTTATCCTGATGGACCTGATCATGCCGGTCATGGATGGCGTGGAGGCTACACGCCGGATCATGGCCGAAACCCCCTGCGCTGTCGTCATTGTGACGGTAGACCGCGAGCAGAACATGCGTCGCGTGTTCGAAGCGATGGGCCACGGTGCACTGGATGTCGTGGACACGCCTGCCATCGGCGGCCCCAACCCCAGAGAGGCGGCGGCACCCCTGTTGCGCAAGATACTCAACATCGACTGGCTGATCGGTCAGCGTGTCGGCCGTGAGCGCGTGGTGGCTGCGCCCAGGTCGGAGTCTTCAAGGCGCGACAGGCTGGTCGCGATCGGCTCCTCTGCGGGTGGACCGGCGGCGCTGGAGATACTTCTCAAGGGGCTTCCGGTGAGTTTTCCGGCAGCCATCGTCCTTGTGCAACACGTCGATCAGGTTTTCGCTGCCGGTATGGCCGAGTGGCTGAGTTCCGCTTCCGGCCTGCCGGTAAGATTGGCAAAAGAACGCGAAACGCCAGAACCCGGTGTGGTGCTGCTGGCCGGGACCAATCATCATATTCGTTTGCTCAAGGACGGTACGCTGGCGTATACCGCAGAGCCGGTGAATGAAGTTTACAGGCCCTCGATCGATGTGTTTTTCGAGAGCGTTACCCGTTATTGGAGTGGTGAGGCAGTCGGCGTTCTATTGACCGGCATGGGGCGCGACGGTGCGCAGGGGCTCAAGGCAATGCGTGAGCGTGGTTTTCTGACCATCGCTCAGGATCAGGCCAGTTCTGCCGTGTATGGCATGCCCAAGGCTGCTGCAGCCATTGATGCTGCCGTGGAGATTCGCCCATTGCCCGCCATTGCACCTCGCTTGATCGAGGTATTCACTCAATGACTGTTCAGGTGTCCGCACCGGTGGTCGGCGATCAGGAGATACATCATGCATGACCTGCAGACGGACGAGATCAAGACCCCGGATGAAAACACCGCGATGGTGCTTCTGGTTGATGATCAGGCCATGATTGGCGAGGCAGTCCGGCGTGGCCTGGCTGGCCACGAATCGATCGATTTCCACTTTTGCGCCGACCCGCATCAGGCAATTGCCCAGGCGGTGCAGATCAAGCCGACGGTGATTCTCCAGGATCTGGTGATGCCGGGCCTGGACGGTCTGACGCTGGTTCGCGAATACCGCAGCAACCCGTTGACTCGCGATATTCCGATCATCGTGTTGTCGACCAAGGAAGATCCACTGATCAAGAGCGCTGCCTTCTCGGCAGGGGCCAATGACTATCTGGTCAAACTGCCGGACAACATCGAGCTGGTAGCACGCATTCGTTATCACTCTCGCTCGTACATGACGCTCTTGCAGCGTGACGAGGCCTACCGCGCCCTGCGGGTCAGCCAGCAACAATTGCTCGACACCAATCTGGTGCTGCAACGCCTGATGAACTCCGACGGCCTGACCGGGCTGTCGAACCGTCGCCATTTCGATGAGTACCTGGAGCTGGAGTGGCGACGGGCAACGCGTGATCAGGCGCAGTTGTCGCTGTTGATGATCGATGTCGATTACTTCAAGGCTTACAACGATAACTTCGGGCATCTCGAGGGCGATGAGGCTCTGCGTCAGGTTGCGAAAGCCATCCGCAACAGTTGCAGTCGCCCGTCGGACTTGCCGGCGCGCTACGGTGGCGAGGAGTTCGCCATGGTTCTGCCCAATACTTCTCCGGGCGGGGCGCGTCTGCTGGCTGAAAAACTGCGCCAGAGCGTGTCGGGCATGAATATCCCGCACATCGCGCCGACGTCCGGTTCCAGTCTGACCGTGAGCATTGGTGTTGCGACCATGACGCCGCAGGTCGGGATGCACAGCCGTCAGCTGATTCTGGACGCCGACAAGGGCCTTTATCAGGCCAAGAACAACGGCCGCAATCAGGTTGCAGCGGGCTGACGACAGCCTGCTGTCCTGCTGCCGATAAAATAGGCAGCAGAACGCCTGCCCGACGGGCTGCCTTAGCGGCCCGGGCTGGGGTATACTCGTCGGCTTTGAAAATTTCGCCTGCGAGTGCTGCCCACCATGGAAATCAACCCGATCCTAAACAGCATCAAGGATTTGTCCGAGCGCTCCGAAACCATTCGGGGGTATCTTTGACTACGATCACAAACATGATCGTCTGACCGAAGTCAACCGCGAGCTCGAAGATCCAAACGTCTGGAACAACCCGGCCTACGCCCAGGAACTGGGGCGCGAGCGCTCCCTGCTGGCGCAGATCGTGGAAACCCTGGACGAAATGTCCTCGGGTCTGGCCGATGCCAAAGACCTGCTGCTGATGTCCGCCGAAGAAGAAGACCAGGCTGCCGTCGATGACGTGGCTGCCGAAGTCGAGCGCCTGCGCGAATCGCTGGAAAAACTCGAATTCCGCCGCATGTTCAGTGGCGACATGGACCCCAACAACGCCTACCTGGACATCCAGGCCGGTTCCGGCGGAACCGAAGCGCAGGACTGGGCGAACATCCTGCTGCGCATGTACCTGCGCTGGGCTGACAAGCGCGGTTTCGACGCCACTATCATGGAGCTGTCCGCCGGTGAAGTCGCCGGTATCAAGGGCGCTACCGTGCACATCAAGGGTGAATACGCCTTTGGCTGGCTGCGTACCGAGATCGGCGTTCACCGTCTGGTGCGCAAGAGCCCGTTCGACTCTGGCAACCGTCGCCATACCTCGTTCTCTGCGGTGTTCGTTTCGCCGGAAATCGATGACAACATCGAAATCGACATCAATCCGTCGGACCTGCGCATCGACACCTACCGCTCCTCCGGTGCCGGTGGTCAGCACGTAAACACCACCGATTCGGCGGTACGTATCACCCACGTTCCGACCAACACCGTGGTCAGTTGCCAGAACGAACGTTCCCAGCATGCGAACAAGGACACCGCCATGAAAATGCTGCGGGCCCGTTTGTATGAGCAGGAAGTGCAGAAGCGCAACGCAGCGTCCCAGGCCCTCGAAGACACCAAGTCCGATATCGGCTGGGGTCATCAGATTCGCTCCTATGTACTGGACGCCTCGCGTATCAAGGACCTGCGGACCAACATCGAACGCAGCGACTGCGACAAGGTGCTTGATGGCGATATCGACGAATACCTGATCGCGAGCCTCAAGCAAGGGCTGTAAACCGTCAGCCGACACCTCAAGCCCCTCGTCGCAGGACGAGGGCGAACCTGTGATGGAATATTTAAAGACATGAGCGACCAACAACTCGACCCGCAAGCCCTGCAACAGGAAGAAAACACCCTGATCGCCCTGCGCAAGGAAAAGCTTGCTGCAGGCCGTGCCAAGGGTCAGGCCTTCCCCAACGACTTCCGCCGCGACAGCTACTGCAACGACTTGCAGAAACAGTACGTCGACAAGACCAAGGAAGAACTGGCAGAGGCAGCGATTCCGGTCAAGGTTGCCGGTCGCATCATGCTCAACCGTGGCTCGTTCATGGTGATTCAGGACATGACCGGGCGCATCCAGGTGTATGTCAACCGCAAGACCCTGCCCGAAGAAACCCTGGCCGAGGTGAAGACCTGGGACCTGGGCGACATTATTGCTGCCGAAGGCACCCTGGCGCGCTCCGGCAAGGGCGACCTGTATGTCGAGATGACCCGCGTTCGCCTGCTGACCAAATCGCTGCGTCCGCTGCCCGACAAGCACCACGGTCTGACCGACACCGAGCAGCGCTATCGCCAGCGGTACGTCGATCTGATCGTCAACGAGGACGTGCGCGAGACCTTCCGCGTGCGCTCGCAGGTCATTGCTCATATTCGCAGCTTTCTGATGAAGCGTGACTTCCTTGAAGTCGAAACGCCGATGCTGCAGACCATTCCAGGCGGCGCGGCAGCCAAACCGTTCGAAACCCACCACAACGCGCTGGACATGGAAATGTTCCTGCGCATCGCGCCGGAGCTGTACCTCAAGCGCCTGGTGGTCGGCGGTTTCGAGAAAGTCTTCGAGATCAATCGCAACTTCCGTAACGAGGGTGTTTCAACCCGGCACAACCCCGAGTTCACCATGCTCGAGTTCTACCAGGCCTACGCCGATTACGAAGACAACATGGACCTCACCGAGGAACTGTTCCGCGAACTGGCGCAGTTGATCCTGGGCAGCACCGACGTGCCTTACGGCGACAAGGTGTTCCACTTCGGCGAGCCGTTCGTGCGTCTGTCGGTGTTCGACTCCATCCTCAAGTACAACCCTGATCTGACCGCTGCTGACCTGCAGGACATCGACAAGGCACGTGCCATCGCCAAGAAGGCCGGGGCCAAGGTGCTCGGCTTCGAGGGCCTGGGTAAATTGCAGGTGATGATTTTCGAAGAACTGGTCGAGCACAAGCTGGAGCAGCCGCACTTCATCACTCAGTACCCGTTCGAAGTGTCTCCGCTGGCCCGTCGCAACGACGAAAACCCGAGCGTCACCGACCGTTTCGAGCTGTTCATCGGCGGTCGCGAAATCGCCAACGCCTACTCCGAGCTCAACGACGCCGAAGATCAGGCCGAACGCTTCCAGGCTCAGGTGGCCGACAAGGACGCCGGTGACGACGAAGCCATGCACTACGACGCCGACTTTGTTCGCGCGCTAGAGTACGGCATGCCGCCCACGGCGGGTGAGGGGATCGGTATCGACCGGCTGGTGATGCTGCTCACCGACTCACCGTCGATTCGGGACGTGATCCTGTTCCCGCACATGCGCCCGCAAGCGTAACCAGTGGAAAAACAGCCGCCTTCAATGGGCGGCTTTTTTTTAGGTGTTTTTCGGGACGATCCCAAAAAGGAAACTGTCGTGACGATTGCCAGAGAAGGGGCCGCCGGCGTAGCGAGCGCGGTGGCCAAAAGCGTCAAGTATCAGGGTCGCAAGGCTGCACGCGAAGGCAGTGAACAACGCAGGCAGGTGATTCTCGACGCGGCCATGCGCATCGTGGTGCGCGATGGCGTACGCGCCGTGCGTCATCGGGCGGTGGCCGCCGAAGCCAGCGTGCCGTTGTCAGCAACGACCTATTACTTCAAGGATATCGATGACCTGCTCACCGATGCCTTCGCCCAGTATGTACAGCGCAGTGCCGACTACCTGGCACGGCTGTGGCAGAACACCGAAGTCATTCTGCGTGAAATGATGAGTCGCAGTTCAGGCAGCCCGACCGACCGTTTTCGGCTGGCCGATGACATTGCGCGGATGGTAATGGAGCATATCCGGCATCAGTTGCTGACCCGTCGCGACTATCTGATCGCTGAACAGGCGTTCTACCACGAAGCACTGATCAACCCGCGCCTGACGCCGCTGGTAATGGCCCATCAGGAAATTCTGTTGCAGGGCAGCTGTCAGTTTTTCCAGGTCATTGGCTCGCTGCAGCCCTATCAGGATGCTCAGGTATTGACGGGGCTTATCCGGCGCATGGAGTATCAAGGTCTGCTGCATGGGCCACAGCGTCAGGCAGACGAAGAAATGCTGTGTATCCTGACCCGGCAGATGCGCCTGGTGCTGGGCACGCCGCAGCCGGTTCGAGGGTGACTATACTTTTTGCGACGTGCCCTGGATCGGTCGTTCAGACGGCTTGACGATCCTGCCAGTGTCGATATTTTCCAGCGATGGCGCGCTTTCCTTCGCCATCGAGCAGTAGCGAGACAGCCAAGGAGTACCGGTGGACGAGTATCAACAGACTATTCGTGCTTTATCGGATCGGATCGTCGTTGCACAGACGCCGATTCGCATTCTGGATGCGGTTAAATGGGACGAGACCGTTCGCAAGGAGTTTCTGGCCGCCAAGGGTAAGGCGCTTCCTGCGGTGGACCGTGCGTATTACGAAAACCGTCCGCTGGGCTTCGATTCGGTAGCCTTGAAGCAAGAGTTTCAGAACATCGAGCGGGACGTCACGCGCCAGTTGGGGCAGTTCAACCCGGTGGGTCAGATCATGCGTCGCATGTGCCGTGAATACCGCATGGTGGTGCGTATGCTTGAAGCGCGCGGCACGCCCGACTTCGGGCTGATCTCGCAGGAGTTGTATGGCGCTGCGTCCGATGCTTTTCATGCCGGCGACCCGACGCTGGCCGATCTTGGCCTGATGCTTTCGGATTACCTGAACAACATCGCCGGGCGCGGTGACCTGAAGGATGAAGCGAAAACCCTTACGGCCAAGGATGCGGTTTCGCTTCTGCAATCGCGTTTGAACCGTGTGTTCGGTGAGGCCGAGGAAACCATCAGGGTGTTCGAGTCCGACGGGATCGTCGCCGACGCGGCTGCCGGTGCCGATTACATCAAGATCCGCACTGACGCGATGTTCAACGAGCGGGACGTACGAGCGCTGGAGGTTCACGAGGGACTGGTGCACGTCGGCACCACGCTGAACGGGCAAAACCAGCCGATCTGTACGTTTCTGTCCAAAGGTCCGCCGTCATCGACGGTGACTCAGGAAGGCCTGGCCATTCTCATGGAAGTCATTGCCTTTGCTTCCTACCCCAGTCGTCTGCGCAAGCTGACCAATCGTACGCGCGCCATCCACATGGCGGAGCAGGGCGCTGATTTTCTGCAAGTGTTCGAATTCTACCGCGAGCAAGGTTTTGGCATGTCGGAAAGCTACGGCAATGCCAGCCGCGTATTCCGCGGCTCGGTGCCTAACGGCCTGCCGTTCACCAAAGACCTGTCCTATCTGAAAGGCTTCATCATGGTCTACAACTACATTCAGTTGGCCGTGCGCAAGGGCAAGCTCGAACAGGTGCCGCTGCTGTTTTGCGGCAAGACCACGCTGGAAGACATGCGAACCCTGCGGCAACTGGTCGATGAAGGGCTGGTGGTAGCACCCAAATACTTGCCTGAGCAGTTCCGCGACATGAACGCCTTGTCGGCCTGGATGTGCTTCTCCAACTTCCTCAATCACCTGAGCCTGGACCGAATCGAAGCGGATTACTCGAATATTTTGTAGGCATCGATCGTCGCCCTGCACAAGTCGAACTGACTATCGTGCCAATGCTCTGCGTTGGCATGCGTTGTGTGACGCTCCGCGTCACAAATTTGCAGCCTTGCGCGGTATCGAGCGCAAACAGTCCCGGGCGTCGGTGCTGTCTGTATCCCGGGCCGGATTGAATGGCGCACCATGTCTGCAATGTGACGTAGAGCGTCACGAAATGCATTACCACGCGGAGCGTGGGAACGACATACACCTGCGTCTCGTGTCAGCGCGGAGCGTTAGCACGGGAGTGATGTGACGATGAAAACAACAAGGAAGCTCCATTTGAAACTGCTCGGCCTCTTCACCCTGCTTTTCGCGCTTACCGGTTGCAGTTCGATGTTGTTCTACCCCGAGCAGGGTGTTCCGTTCACGCCTGACAAGGCGCGTCTGCACTATCAGGATGTAAACCTCACCGCCGCCGATGGCACGCGCCTGCATGGCTGGTGGCTGCCTGCCAGGCAAGGGGTGCCGGTCAAGGGCACGGTGCTGCATCTGCACGGCAACGGTGGCAACCTGTCGTGGCATCTGGGCGGCGTCTGGTGGCTGCCCGAGCAGGGTTATCAGGTGTTGATGCTGGATTACCGTGGCTATGGCGAGTCGCAGGGCGAGCCGAGCCTGCCAGCGGTTTATCAGGACGTTCAGGCCGCTTTCGACTGGTTGAACACTGCACCGCAGGTGCAAGGCAAACCCCTTGTGGTCCTGGGGCAAAGCATTGGTGGGGCGCTGGCCGTGCATTACCTGTCCGAACACCCGCAAGAGCGTTCGCGGCTCAAGGCGCTGGTGCTGGACAGCGTGCCGGCCAGATACCGCAGTGTCGCGCGAAACTCGCTGAGCAAATCGTGGCTGACCTGGCCATTGAAAACGCCCTTGTCCTGGTTGATCCCGGAGGCCGACAGCGCCGTCAATGGCCTGCCACGACTGGCCGGCACACCGATGCTGATCTTCCACAGCATGGACGACACGCTGGTGCCGCTCGCCAACGGTATCGAACTGTACAAGGCCGCGCCTCCACCGCGGGTATTGCAATTGACTCGGGGTGAGCATGTGCAGACGTTCGCAGACCCTCTCTGGCGTCAGGTCATGCTGCGTTATCTGGACGACCCGACGCACTTCAACGGCCTGCGCCGCCTCGCGGAAGTGCCCAACTACCCGACCCCTGCAACACCGCCCGCGCAATGAGCCGCGACCGTAATCTCAACGGCATGATCTTTAGCGCTGTTGGCGCGGTCATCGGCACGGTGGGCTGTCTGTGGTTCTATGGCTATCTGCATTTCGCGAAACCTGAGGATGCGCTGCTGCTCGGTGAATTCACCCTGCTCAAAACCGTGCCCGGCGAGGATTACAAGGTCGCTGCCACGCCGGCCGTTGAGGTTGCGCAGTGTGTTGATGGCGTACTGGTGCTGTTCGATACGTCGCGAAAAGGCCTGTCGGGCGTATTGATTGATGACCGCAGGCAGGCCGTGCGTTGCCTCGGCCAGCAAACCCCAGGCAATAAAGACAGTGTTAAAAACCTTCGCCCATGAAAAAGCCCCGCCTGTATGCGCAGGCGGGGCTTCGGTGCAGCAGCCCGGTCGATTATTTCATCGAAGAGCGTGGTGCAACAGGCTGGTTGTCGTTGGAGATAGTGACTTCCACACGACGGTTCATGGCGCGGCCCGAGTTGCTGGAGTTGTCAGCAACAGGATATTCCTTGCCATAGCCCATGGTGACGACGCGAGCCGGGTCTACACCCATGCGCACCAGTGCCATGCGAACCGAATTGGCGCGACGCTCAGACAGCGACTGATTGTAGGACGCCGAACCGGTGCTATCGGTGTAGCCTTCGACGATCACTTTGCGATCAGGATTTTCCTGAAGGAAAGCAGCCAGCTTGCCGATGTCGCCTTGGGCGGTCGGCTTGAGATCGGCCTTGTTGTAGTCGAACAGCACGTCACCGAAGGTCACCAGCGTACCGCGTTCGGTCTGCTTGGCGTTCAGGCTGTTTTTCAGTGCAGCGATCTGAGCGTCACGCGCTTCAAGGCGCGCCTTGGCGCGGTCGGCGGAAGCGTTCTGCAGCGCTGCTTCGGACGTGCGCAGAGCGATGGTCTGCTTGGCCAGTTCGACGCGCTGGTTGGTCAGGTAAGAAAGCTGATCGACTTTCTTGACGTCATCATCGTTACGGAAAGCCTGTTCTGCCTTGGCCAGCCATTCGCTGGCGTCCTTGGTTTCAAGGGCGGCAACTTTGGTGGCTTCCGGGTTGGTCTGCAGCGCGGTGAAGTTGCTGCGTGCCTGTTCCAGATTAGGGTTGGGCTTGGTTGCACAGGCTGCCAGAGCAACACTCATGGCCAGCAGAGCAGGGATCATCAATTGTTTACGCATAATAAGGTCGTCCTTTAATCAGTTACGAATTCATGAAAGCAGAAGGTGTTCAGGGCGTTCACTGCACCTGACGCAAGCCTTCATCACGGAGTTCGTTGACGCCCTGACGAGCATCCTGCACAGCCTTGGCAGCTTTGGCGGCCTGAGATTTGCGTTCTGCTACACGAGCGTCCCACTCGGCTTGTTCAGCCAGACGGCGAGCTTCATCGTACTTGTGATCCTGCATGGCCAGATCAGCTTCTTTCAGCTTGTCCTGAGCCGACTTCATTTCCACCGCTGCGAACTCGGTACCGCCAGCGCTGACGGCGCTGTTAACGGCCGATTGCGAAACTGCATATTGCTCGGATGGCGGGTTACCTGCACAACCGGCGAGGATAAAGGTGCTACCGAGCGCCAGCGCAGCCAACTTGAGACCGCGCAGGCCTTTGAACTTGGTTTTGGCAGTTAAGGTGTTCATGGTGATCAACTCCATTGTCTGACTCCGAACGTGGTTATCCATGACAGTTGTTGCATCAAGTCCGGGCATGAGGTCGTACAACCGCCTGCTGCCTTACGGGCTTTCCTGTAATGGTTAATGGCTCGGACCTGCGCGGTTTTTGAATAGTTCAGATAAATATCTACCGGGCGGTCAGGAATTTTTCGCCTCCTTCAGACAACTGTCAGTATGTCGGCTGTCATATCAATGGCCCTCGAATCAGAATGGATGACTCTTTCAACGCGCAGGTTTTCGCTGAAGCATTGTCGAATTGCAGGCTTTTGGTGCACTGTTGGCAATGCGGATTTGAATTCATGTGCGCCCGTGCTGCCAGGCGGGTACGTAACTGAGCCCAGACAAAAACCGGGAGAGGAACGATGGCCGATATCGATGCGCGTCTGCGCGAAGACGTTCACCTGCTGGGTGAACTGTTGGGTAACACGATTCGTGATCAGCGAGGGGCTGAATTTCTCGACAAGATCGAGCGTATTCGCAAGGGTGCCAAAGCTGGCAGGCGCGGTTCTGCAGAGGGTGCCGAGCAACTTAGCTCAAGCGTTGACGGGTTGGGTGATGACGAGCTGCTGCCTGTCGCTCGCGCTTTCAATCAGTTCCTCAACCTGGCCAATATTGCCGAGCAATATCAGCTCATGCATCGGCGTGACGATAGACAGCCCCTGCCTTTCGAATCACGGGTGCTGCCCGAGCTGCTTGATCGCCTGAAAACGGAAGGCCATACGCCTGATGCCCTGGCGCGCCAGTTGAGCAAGCTGGAAATCGAACTGGTATTGACGGCGCACCCGACCGAAGTAGCACGTCGCACACTGATTCAGAAGTACGATGCGATCGCTGCGCAGTTGGCCGCGCTCGATCATCGCGACCTCAATAGCGCCGAGCGCGCACAGATTACCTCGCGCCTGCAGCGACTGATCGCCGAAGCCTGGCATACCGAAGAGATCCGGCGGATCAGGCCCACACCGGTTGATGAAGCCAAATGGGGCTTTGCGGTCATCGAGCATTCCCTCTGGCACGCCATTCCTAACTATCTGCGCAAGGCTGACCACGCACTGCACGCGGCTACCGGCCTGCATTTGCCTTTGGAAGCAGCGCCGATCCGGTTTGCCTCCTGGATGGGCGGGGATCGTGACGGCAACCCGAATGTCACGGCTGCGGTTACCCGTGAAGTGCTATTGCTGGCACGCTGGATGGCGGCTGACCTGTATTTGCGTGACGTGGACAATCTGGCCGCAGAACTGTCGATGCAACAGGCCAGTGCGGCCTTGCGGGCCAGCGTCGGCGACAGTGCCGAGCCTTACCGGGCGGAGCTCAAGCGTCTGCGCGAGCGCCTGCGTGCCACGCGTAACTGGGCCAATGCTTCACTGAGCGAGACCTTGCCCGCGCCCGAAGCGGTGCTGCGAGACAATCGCGAGCTGCTGGACCCGCTGCTGTTGTGCTTCCAGTCGCTGCACGAATGCGGCATGGGCGTGATCGCCGACGGGCCGCTTCTGGACTGCCTGCGCCGCGCCGTCACGTTCGGTCTGTTTCTGGTACGACTGGACGTCCGTCAGGATTCCAGTCGCCACTGTGCGGCGATGACCGAGATCACCGATTACCTTGGGCTGGGGCGCTACGAGGAATGGGATGAGCAGACCCGTATCGACTTCCTGTTGCGCGAACTGAATAACCGCAGACCGTTGCTGCCGTCCTACTTCAAACCGGCGGCCGATACGGCTGAAGTCCTGGCAACCTGCAGAGAGGTGGCAGCAGCCCCGGCAGCTTCGTTGGGCTCTTATGTGATCTCGATGGCAGGTTCCGCATCCGACGTGCTGGCCGTGCAGTTGCTGCTCAAAGAGTCCGGGCTGCAACGGCCTATGCGTGTGGTGCCGCTGTTCGAGACCCTGGCCGACCTGGATAACGCCGGGCCGGTGATCGAGACGTTGCTCGGTTTGCCGGGTTATCGCTCTCGTCTTCACGGCCCGCAGGAAGTCATGATCGGCTATTCCGATTCAGCGAAGGACGCAGGCACTACGGCGGCAGCCTGGGCGCAGTACCGGGCGCAGGAGCGACTTGTGGAAATCTGTCGCGAGCAGCAGGTCGAACTGCTGCTGTTTCACGGTCGTGGCGGTACGGTCGGTCGTGGCGGCGGCCCCGCGCATGCGGCGATTCTGTCGCAACCGCCGGGCTCTGTGGCCGGGCGCTTCCGGACCACCGAGCAAGGTGAAATGATTCGTTTCAAATTCGGTCTGCCGGACATCGCCGAACAGAACCTCAATCTTTATCTGGCAGCAGTGCTGGAAGCCACGCTGTTGCCACCGCCGCCTCCGCAACCGGCATGGCGGTCGATGATGGACCAGATGGCGAGCGACGGAGTCAGTGCCTACCGTGCGGTGGTGCGCGAGAACCCTGAATTCGTCGAGTATTTCCGTCAGGCGACGCCCGAGCAGGAGCTGGGCCGTCTGCCGCTCGGCAGTCGCCCCGCCAAGCGCCGCGAGGGTGGGGTAGAAAGCCTTCGCGCTATCCCATGGATTTTCGCCTGGACACAGACGCGCTTGATGCTGCCCGCCTGGCTGGGCTGGGAGGCTGCATTGAGCAAGGCCCTGGAACGTGGGGAAGGTCAGGTGCTGGGCCAGATGCGCGAGCAGTGGCCGTTTTTCAGAACCCGCATCGACATGCTGGAAATGGTTCTGGCCAAAGCCGATGCCGATATTGCCCGGCTTTACGACGAACGTCTGGTCAGCGCTGAGCTGCAACATTTAGGCGCACATTTACGCGACCTATTGTCGCAGGCGTGCAATGTGGTTCTGGGGCTTACCGGGCAGACGCAACTGCTGGCTCACAGCCCTGAAACGCTGGAATTCATCAGCCTGCGCAACACGTATCTCGACCCGTTGCATTTGCTCCAGGCGGAGCTGCTGTCCCGCTCACGCAGCCGCGAGGCCAGTCTGGACAGTCCTCTGGAACTGGCGCTGCTGGTGTCTGTGGCGGGGATCGCTGCTGGTCTGCGCAACACCGGCTGATCGATCCGGGCAATGTCGTCGCTGCGCCATTTCGGCTCGGCGGCGGCAGGGGCGAGACGTGTGTGCCGGTCTGGCTTGAACGTTGATACAGGTCACATCACTCGATAATCAAGGCGCGCAAGCCGGTGAGCCTGCGCTGACTGCGACTTTCGGCGGCTTGTGCGGCCTCGGTCTGCTGTGTATCTTGATCAGCCTTTCGGCCTGTTGGCCTGATTCATTTTTTAGATTGGCCCCCGAGGCGAATCCGATGATTTCACTATAAAAAATTTGAGGAGCATGACGATGCGCGTGATTCTGCTGGGAGCTCCCGGGGCCGGTAAAGGTACTCAGGCAAAATTCATCACTGAAAAGTTCGGCATCCCGCAGGTTTCGACAGGCGACATGCTGCGCGCTGCGGTCAAGGCTGGTACTGAACTGGGTCTGAAAGCCAAAAGCGTCATGGATGCAGGCGGTCTGGTTTCCGATGACCTGATCATCGGCCTGATCAAGGACCGCCTGGCCGAGCCGGACTGCGCGAACGGCGTGCTGTTCGATGGCTTCCCGCGCACCATTCCACAGGCCGAAGCCTTGTTGAAAGCCGGTCTGGAAATCGACCATGTGCTGGAAATCGCCGTTGATGACGAAGAAATCGTCAAGCGCATGTCCGGCCGCCGGGTTCACGAAGGTTCCGGGCGTATCTACCACACCATCTTCAATCCGCCGAAGGTCGAAGGTATTGATGATGTGACTGGCGAACCGCTGCTGCAGCGCAAGGACGATGTCGAAGAGACCGTGCGCCATCGCCTGTCGGTGTACCACGCCCAGACCAAGCCGCTGGTCGAGTTCTACAGCAAGCTTGAAGCGAAGAATGGCAAGCCCAAGTGCAGCCATATTCCGGGCGTCGGCTCGGTTGAAGACATCACGGCAAAAGTACTGCAAGCCTTGAGCTGAGGCATGCAGGCTGATCAATAAATGGCCCGCTTGCGGGCCATTTGTCATTTATACTGCTGCACTTTTTGACTTTAACCAAGACGGAAACACCGATGACCACCTTGCTGGCCCTGGACACCGCCACTGAAGCCTGCTCGGTTGCTTTGCTGCATGACGGCAAAGTGCTGAGCCACTACGAGGTGATCCCGCGTCTGCACGCTCAGCGACTGTTGCCCATGATCAAGGATCTGCTGGCCGAGGCGGGCATTGCGATGTCGGCACTGGATGCCATCGCCTTCGGACGCGGTCCTGGTGCGTTCACCGGCGTGCGTATCGCCATCGGCGTCGTGCAAGGCCTGGCTTTTGCGCTCGATCGGCCGGTATTGCCCGTCTCCAACCTTGCCGTATTGGCGCAGCGCGCGTATCGCGAACAGGGTGTTTCCCAGGTGGCGTCGGCGATTGATGCACGCATGGATGAGGTGTACTGGGGCTGCTACCGCGAGACAGCAGGGGAGATGCGTCTGTCAGGCAACGAAGCGGTCATGGCTCCGGAACTGGCAACATTGCCCGTGCAAGCCAGCGGGCAATGGTTTGGTGCCGGTACGGGGTGGGGCTATGCCGAGCGTATTCCGGTCAGTCTGGCAGGGCATGATGCAGGCATGCTGCCACATGCGCAGGATTTGCTGACGCTGGCGACCTTTGCCTGGAACCGCGGCGAAACCTTGCCGGCAGACGATGCGCTGCCAGTCTACCTGCGAGACAAGGTCGCCACACCCAAAGCGCGTTAAATCCGGGCTTCAGGCACGGAAGAACGGCTGGGTGTCAGGGTTATCGAGGCAATCATAGTTCAGTAGATGACAGTAAAATATCAATTTGCCATCTACCGTTTATCGTCTGAATGGTCTTTAATCTCATTTGGCGAAAACAATTTGCAATATATGTGGTCTAGTTATCGTTAAGCAATTTGCGAACTACAAGGCAGTAACGCTAAATTGCCACTATCGACGCCGAGTACATAATCGATGCGCATAGACGGAACATCATCACGTTCTTACCCGATCAAGCGAAAGCCGCAGAAAACGCCTTCGACCGTAGAAGGTTCTTTCGAAGAAGTCACAGTTGACGCCGAGTTACCGGCTCCTGCGGC
Source organism: Pseudomonas caricapapayae (assembly GCF_001400735.1). Classification (GTDB taxonomy): domain Bacteria; phylum Pseudomonadota; class Gammaproteobacteria; order Pseudomonadales; family Pseudomonadaceae; genus Aquipseudomonas; species Aquipseudomonas caricapapayae. The sequence continues at coordinate 98,737 of NZ_LJPW01000156.1, read as the reverse complement.
TCAGGCTCGCCGCGAAGCGGGTGATTCACCGATTGGCAGCACTGCCAACGTTCCTGCGCGTCCGCAAGACATCATTTTCCCGCGCTCTATGAGTTCGCGTGTCGCCCACGCACTGGCCAGCTACCTGACCACTGCCAGCTTTGTAGATTGGGACCTTGAAGTATCGGGACTCGATCTTCACGTTTGATTGGGTCTGACCTGCCGTACTACCTCGGTTGCCCGTCATGGAGTGAAAACGCCTGGCGACAGTCGTTGTACCCCGAAGATGCCCGCCCCAACGACTTTCTGAGTCTTTATACCCAGGTCTTCAACGCTGTTGAAGGCAACACCACGTTCTATGCTCGTCCTGCCGCCACGACTGTGCAGCGCTGGGCAGAAATAATGCCTGAAGATTTTCGTTTCACCGCTAAGTTTCATCAGGACATCAGTCATGGCGGTGACCTCCGTCAGCAGGTAGGTGCAGCCGAGGAATTCATCCGCCTGCTCAAACCGCTGGGCAGCCGGATCGCGCCATTCTGGCTTCAACTCCCAGCCAGCTTCACACCCCAGCGTCTCGCCGAGCTGATCGGGTTTCTCGATGAGCTCACCGTGCCCTTGGCAGTGGAAGTACGCCATATGGCGTTTTTCATGAAGGGCGACGAAGAGCGCATGCTCAATCGTGTGTTGCTGGATCGAGGTGTCGAGCGCATCTGTCTCGACTCGCGGGCATTGTTCAGCTGTGTGTCGAGCGATCCCGCTGTGCTGCACGCCCAATCGAAAAAGCCCAAGGTGCCGCCTCGTCCGGCAGCGTTGACGCTGTTTCCCCAGGTCCGCTTCATCGGCGGTCCGGACCTGGAGGCCAACGACCGGTTTCTGGTGCAGTGGGTAGAAAAAGTCGCCGTGTGGATCGAAGAAGGACGCACGCCTTATGTCTTCCTGCACACCCCTGACAACGTAAGGGCTGCCGAGCAAGCCATGCGTTTTCACCGGCAACTGATGGCGCGATTGCCCGGCCTGCCTGCGTTGTCCGAACTGGATCGCGGACCTCAAGTGGAACAGTTGGGCTTGCTCTGAGGTCTTTCAGGTGTGGGCCGATAAGCCTCATCTTTTAAAGGGCATGCAGATGGATTCGCGACCGCGCTGTTTTGATTGTCACACCAATGCTTTCACAGCGGCTGTCCCGTTCGCCGGGTTTACTCGGAACCTGGGTTGAGCATGCGCGTGTTGCTGGTGTTTCTGATGCTCTGCGTGGTTGGCGCGTTTGCGGTCTGGCGAGGCTGGGTCGATGTACCTGCACGCTGGAATCCGTGGGCACCGCTGGATGTGCGGGCCGAACCGAATTTTTTGACGCCTTACAAACTGTCACGATTGCAGAGCGACACCGCGCTGTGCGATCAGGCGCTGAGTACGTCCGGACTGCGGTTCAGTCGCCAGGCCGACAGCGGTCCATCTGCTCGTTGCCCTTTGGAGAACACCTTGCGCATCCAGGGCGGCGACGTTGCGCCAAGCAGCAGCTTCCTCGCCAGTTGTCCGCTGGCGGTGGCTTATGCGCTGTTCGATATCCACACCTTGCAGCCTGCTGCTCAAGCGGTTTTCGGCCAGCGGGTAGTGCGGATAGACCACTTGGGCAGCTTTGCCTGCCGTAACATCTACAACCGTGCCAACAGTCGGCTCAGCCAGCATGCGACGGCCAATGCGCTGGACATGGCAGGCTTTCGTCTGGCTGACGGCCAGCGCATCGGAGTGCTCAAGGACTGGAGCGATGAGGGAGACAAAGGGCGTTTTCTAAGGCTGGTGCGCGATGGTGCCTGCAAGCATTTCAGCACAGTGCTCGGGCCTGAATACAACGCGGCGCATCGTGATCATTTTCACGTGGACATGGGCAGATGGCAGGTGTGCCGGTAGGCAAATCAGCAGCACGCTTCAAGCATCCGGCTCAACGCGCAGGCTTGCCGTTTATGCGGCCATTCTAAGGTTTTGCAGGATCAGCGGGCGTGCCCAGCCGTTTTCGTAGTCGAACTGACGTTGTTGGGCTGCGATGGTCTGCTCATCCAGGGGCAAGGCGGGCTTGTCGGCGAGTTCCCATTCGAATTCGGCAATCGGCAGGTTCAATGGACGAGGCTGTGGGCCCGGGCCTGGATTGACGCTGTCGTTATAAGGGTTGAGAACGGTCGGGCGTACCCAGTGGCTTTCGAATTCCAGATCGCGCTGTTGTTCGATCAGCTCGGCCATGCTGAACGGTTCGGCAGGAGGTGGCAGCAAATCAAGGTCAAACTCGGCAATCGGCAGGAACAGCGGCTCGGGTGGCTTGACCTCAGTGTCGGTGACCGGGCATGTCCGCTGCTCGACGATCTTGCTCAGGGTTTTTGCGCCAGCGACCGGTTCGCCTGTTTCGACATCCACTTCAACAGCCGCCGGATGCACCGGGACTGGCGTGCTTTTGCTGACCTGATCAGCCATCGCCCGGGCAAAGGCATCCGACCACAGCTGCGTCACACCACCCAGTGTGCGGCTGTTGCGAACGCTAAAGTCGCCTGAGTGCGACAAATAGCCGATGGTTGATTGAACAATCTCTGACATAGCGATCGGTACTGGCCTTGGGTCTGGCAAAATGCCGGATACTTGGTTATCGGCAGATTTTGCCGATCATTAACAATTTTTGAGTGTGTAGACGTAATGATTGAGCAGCAAGCAGGCAGTCGTATCCGGGTCGAAGCCCTGGCAGTTGGCGGACAGGAACTGGCGGCACAGTGGGCAGAGCGTCTTGGCCTGCCCCTGCACGATGCGCAAGCTGATTTTGCTCTCCAATCAACCGATGGCGGTTTGCAATTGCAGCAGTTGGGCGATGACGCGCCCGGCGCAGTGCGAGTCGATTTTGTCGACGGTGCAGTTGCTCATCGGCGGCTGTTTGGGGGAGGCACCGGGCAGATGATTGCCAAGGCGGTCGGTATTCAGCCTGGTATTCGCCCCGCTGTGCTGGATGCCACGGCAGGTCTGGGCAAGGATGCGTTCGTGCTGGCGAGCCTAGGCTGCGAGGTGAGCCTGATCGAGCGTCAGCCGATCATTGCTGCTCTGCTGGAGGACGGTCTTGCTCGGGCACAAGGTGATCGCGATGTCGGCTCGATCGTCGCCAGGATGCGCCTGCTGACCGGCAATGCCATCGAGCTCATTCGGAGCTGGGCTGAAGAGCCGCCACAGGTCGTTTACCTCGACCCGATGTTTCCGCATCGGGAAAAAACCGCACTGGTCAAAAAGGAAATGCGCCTGTTTCGGCCACTGGTCGGCGATGACATGGACGCACCGGCATTGCTGGAAGCAGCTCTGGCGCTTGCCACACACCGGGTGGTGGTCAAACGCCCTCGCAAGGCTCCCTGCATCGACGGTCCCAAGCCGGGTTACGCGCTGGAGGGCAAATCCAGCCGCTACGACATCTATCCGAAGAAAGCCCTGAAGCCCAAGGCGGCTTCAGACGAGAAGGACGTGTAGAGGCCATACCCCCGACGCCTTTGGCCAGATGTCAAAGCCGGCGGACATCGTTACATGGGGGAAGCAACTGTATTCAGAGTGCACCAAATACCTTCTTCGCCAGGCCGGTAGCCGCTGCTGCCGGGTTGGCGCGGATGCTCTCTTCCTGTTTTGCGATCATTTCAAACAGGCCGTTCAGCGCCTGTTCGGTCACGTAGCTTTCAAGATTGGCACTTTTGCTGTCCAGTGCGCCAAACGCTGCTGCCTTGCCTGCGAATGCGTTGTACTTCTGTGCCAGACCGACCTGATCCGTGGACTTCTTGACGATAGGCAGGAATCTGGCGCGAATCTGTTCACGGCTGGTGCTGTTGAGGTACTGCGTAGCGGAGTCCTTGCCCCCGCCGAGAATGGCCTTGGCGTCAGTTACGCTCATCTTTTTCACTGCATCTATCAACAACGCCTGGGCTTGAGGAACGGCAGCCTCGGCGGCCTGGTTCATGCTTGTTTCCAGTTGGTCCACCTGAGTGCCCATGCCCAGCATCTTCATCTTTTTCGCGACCTGCCCCAGTTTGCCCGGCAGCTCGATACGCACCTCTTCATTCTTGCTGAAACCGCCGGGCACACCGAGCTGTTTGACCGCAACCTGAGCGCCCTGTGTCAGGGCATCCTTGAGCCCTCCGGTGGCGTCAGACTGTGAGAGGTCGCTCAGCGACAGGGCGAACACGTTGGCAGACAGCAAAAGACCGGCACACAAGCCAGCGAGAGTGAACGAAAAGCGAGGCATGATAGCGTCCTTGTGAGAGTGGTTTCTGATCTGGGTCTGTTTCGCAGTACACGATCAAGCGTATCAGGAAGTTGCGGTGCTCACTCAAAACCCGAAGGAAACAGCGCGCTCACGTCGAGGAAGATGATGTTTTCGTAACGTCAGCGACGCGTTGAAATGCGCCGCTGGCGAAAGCCTTTGCTTTGACGGGCAATCAACCGTTCACTTGAATGACCTTTATCTTCAGGCCGCTCTGGTCTTGGTTGGTCAGTTCGATCCGGTGCACAGTATCGTCGATCCATTCAAGGCTGCCATCGCGCTCGATGCGTGCCGACAAGGCGTAAGTGTGGCCCTGAACGGGGTAGCGATCCATTGCGTAGCCCAGTTCAAAAGGCAATGGCACCTGGCGGGTAATTTCTGTTTCGCTGACATCAATGACAGTGGCCGGTACGTCGGCAAGGCTGATGTCACTCAGGGTGACAATCAGTTTGCAGCCCGTTGGCAACGCAATACGTGGCAGGTAATACACTTCGCCCTGAAGGCGTACTAGGGGTTCGCTGGACATTTCAATTTCCTTATTGAGTGTGAGTACCAGTCGTTGGTACAGACCACACCCTAGCAGGTGCCAGAGAGCATAAAACCCTGGTCTAAAGATCCCTGGCCACTTACGGAAAAGCCCTACGTAATCCCTTGGTCGCTTCCTGCGTCCAGCTCCTCTTCGTTGCTGTGCAGCGCCACTTGCCGTATCGACAGGCGGATTTCGGCAGGCAATACCCGCTTTGCCGCACCTTCTGCCAGTTCGCCCAGCATCGGGTGATAGCTCAGCTTGCCGGCACTGTCCTTGCGTAGCACGCCCAGGTCCAGAAGCGTCTGGATGAAGTGCCGGAACAGGCTCTTGTCGAAGAACTCGGGCGCATTGAGGCCATGCAGGATAGAAAGGCGTTGGGCCATGACCGTGCACAGGTCTTCGAGCTGCTCGGGGCTAAGTGTGTTCTGCCCGCTGTTGAGCAACAAGGCAATTGCCATGTAGAAGCGCTGTAGGGTCTGCGCGATAGCCCTCGACAACAGGGTCAGCAGCACGAACTCGCGAGAGCTTGGCTCCGGGCGCACGTAGACGTCCTTTTTGAAGCGCAGCAAGCCTTGCTCCACGAACGCAGCCAGCCATTGATCGACGACCTCATCCAGCTCGTTCAGCGGCCAGCGAATGAACAGTTCCGATTGCAGAAACGGATACAGCGCACGCGTGTAGCGCAGGATCTGTTCGCGGCTCATACGTGACGAACTCTGGAAGAAGCTTGCCAGCAGTGAGGGCAGGGCGAAGATGTGCAAGACGTTGTTGCGGTAGTACGTCATCAAGACCGCATTCTGTTCGTTCAGGTACAGAATCTTGCCCAGCGCATCTTTCTGTTCGGCGAGCAGATCCATGCCTTTGACGTGCTCGATCAGTGAGCGGCCATCGCCTTCCGGCAGCGTGGTGTGCGGAGAGTACGGTACGGCGCGCAGCAGCGTCAGGTAGAGGTCGAGAACACGTTCCATGGCCTGATCGTCCAGCGCCAGCCGTTGTGTCGACAACAACGCCACGGCGACCAGATTCATCGGGTTGACGGCAGCTGCTTCATTCAGGTGCTGGGCCACACGCTCACCCAGCCGGTGTGTGGTTTCGCTCAGCCATTCAGGGCGGTATTGCGGTGTCAGTTCCTGCTCGCGCCAGTCCGGTTGTTCGGCATCGAGGAACTCGGCCAGCTTGATAGGGGCACCGAAGTTCACCGAAACCTGGCCAAAACGCTGCTTCAGTGCACCGATGACTTTGAAAATGTCGAAGATCGATTCTTTCTTCTTGGTGGCTCCGCGCAGCTCGCCCAGATAGGTACGGCCTTCCAGGACACGTTCATAGCCGATGTACACCGGAACGAACACAATGGGCATTCGCGAATTGCGCAGGAAACTGCGCAGGGTAATGGCCAGCATGCCTGTTTTGGGTTGCAACATGCGCCCGGTACGCGAGCGACCGCCTTCGACAAAGTATTCGACCGGAAAACCCTTGATGAACAGCGTATGCAGGTACTCGGTGAACACCGCTGTGTACAGCGGGTTGCCCTTGAACGTACGGCGCATGAAAAATGCCCCGCCACGGCGCAGCAGGCTACCGACGACCGGCATGTTCAGGTTGATACCGGCAGCGATGTGCGGCGGCGTGAGTCCATTGCGAAACAGCAGGTAGGACAGCAGAAGATAATCGATATGGCTGCGGTGGCAAGGCACATAAATGACTTCATGGCCCGGCGCGACTTCCTGAACGCCTTCGATGTGGCTGACCTTGATACCGTCGTAAATCTTGTTCCAGAACCAGCTGAGAACCACTTCCATGAAGCGGATGACGGAGTAGGTATAGTCCGAAGCGATCTCATTGCCGTAACCCAGCGCCCGTTCCCGAGCCTTTTCCTGGGTGATCTTTTCCCGCTCGGCTTCTTCGATGATCGCCTGCTTGACCAGTGGCTCGTCGAGCAAGCCTTTGACCACGGTGCGCCGGTGTGAAACGTCCGGGCCGATCACGGCACTTTTCAGGTTGCGGAAATGCACGCGCAAAAGCCGCTGGGTCATGCGCAGCGTCAGCTCGTAACCTTTGTTTTCACCTACCAGTTCGCGCATGTGAATGGGGGCGGAAAACTGTACGCGGGTCTTGCGGCCCAGAATCAGAATGCTGACCAGACGGCGCAGTCGACCCGTCACGGCCCAGCTGTCGGCAAACAACAGCTTCCAGGCGCTGGACTCGCGGTCAGGCGACTGGCCCCAGAACACACTGACCGGAATGATCTGCGCATCTTCGCCGGGGTTCTGGCTGACGGCTGCGACCAGGCGCTCAAGGGTCGGCGGTGCGCCGCGTTTGTCCTGGCGGCCGAGCCAGTCGGGTGCGGGGGTCAGATAAAAAAAAGCAGCGGGCTCGATCAGGTTGCCGACCGCGACCGACAGTACCGGGCGAGGCAGGCCGGCTTTGCGACACTCTGTGTCGATCACCGCCAGATCACTGATCGACGGCGACTGCAAGGCATAGAACACCGGACGGCTGCGGTCCAGGTTGAGCGTAAAAGATGACTGATTGATGGTTTCCGAGCGAACCCAGAGATACAACAACCGGCGCAGGGTGCCGAACACAAGACGACGGAACGGAGAACGGGTCATACGGCTTCTGCTGAGTGAGGGACGGGCGGCTGCCCGAGATGGGCGTCAGTGTGACGTATCCCGACGCGATCGGCAAAAGTGGCGGGTGTTTCCGGGGAAGAGACAACGAGTGAATGGCGACCTTTGCGCGCAGCGACGACGGCATGCATTCATGCCGTCACGGCGAACGGTTTACGACGTGCGCCAGGTGATCTCTTCTTCGCCATCGGCGCTGACGCGTATCCAGCGGTCGGCGGTTTCATCGCTTTCTTCTTCAACCCAGGTGCCGGGTGCACAGCGCACTTCGACATTCAGCGCCTTGAATGCTGCGCGAGCGCAGGCGATGTCGTCTTCCCACGGGGTCTGGTCACTGTCCAGGTGCAGGCTGTTCCATTTGCCGACAGCTTTGGGCAGCCAGGTCACGGCGACAGTGCCGGCCGTGCACTTCCAGGTCTGGCCTTTCTGCTTCCAGTCGCTGCAAGGGCCCAGTGCAACGTTCAGCCACTGGGCAATGGCCTTGTGGTCGACGTCTTCGTCTTTCAGGTAAATCTCGATATCGGGTTGGCGCATGGGTGCCTCTGTTGAATGCTTATTGCAGCACGAAATAATCGTAGCGCATGGAAACGGTAACCTTGAAAGGTCCTGTTTGCTCGATGACAGCCGTTCGGCGTTCGGCGCTGGCTCGCCAGCCGTGGGGCGTCATGGCCAGCAAGTCGGCGCGGGACTGGCCATCGATCAGCTTCAGCGTATAACGCAGGGTTTCGCTGTGTTGCAACTGCATGCCGGGTGGCACCAGCGACAGATGCTTGTCGTCGGCATAATCGCGGACCTCATCGTACAGCTGCTGACGCAGCTCCATAAGGTGCTCGCTGGTCGGGCCTACCCGCATCAGTCCGCCGCCCGGAGTCAGCAGCCGCCTGGCTTCGAGCCAGTCCAGCGGGCTGAACACACTGGCCAGAAACTGACAGCTGGCATCCGGCAAAGGAACGCGAGCCATGCTGGCGACCATCCAGGTCAGCCTGGGGGCACGGCGGCAGGCGCGTTTCACGGCCTCACGAGAGATGTCCAGTGCATAGCCGTCGGCGTGAGGCAAGGATTGGGCTATTTGCGCGGTGTAATAACCTTCGCCGCAGCCGATGTCCAGCCAGTGAGCAGGAGATCGCTCGGCGGCCAGTTCAGCCAGCCGTCGGGCCACCGGCGCATAATGCCCGGCGTTGAGGAAGTCCCGCCGTGCTTCGACCATGGCCTGATTGTCGCCCGGGTCGCGGCTGTTCTTGTGCTGCACCGGCAACAGGTTCAGATAACCCTGGCGTGCACGGTCGAAGCGGTGATTGGCCGGGCAGACTACGCCGTTATCGGCGGTGCTGAGTGGCGCTGAGCAGATCGGGCAGGTCAGCATCAGGCGAGCAACTTGACCAGGGTCTGGTAGTAGATTTCGGTCAGCACGTCCAGATCACTGGCCAGAATTCGCTCGTTGACCTGATGGATCGTGGCGTTGACCGGCCCCAGCTCGACCACTTGCGTGCCGAGGGTCGCGATAAAACGACCATCAGAGGTTCCGCCGCTGGTAGAGGCTTTGGTATCGCGGCCTGTGACGCTTTTGATGCTGGACGAAACAGCGTCCAGCAACGCGCCTGGCTCGGTCAAGAACGGCAGGCCCGACAACGCCCAGTTCACGTGCCAGTCCAGTTCGTGCTTGTCGAGGATGGCGGCGACGCGCTGCTGCAAGCCTTCGACTGTCGATTCGGTTGAAAAGCGGAAGTTGAAGACTGCCACCAGATCGCCTGGAATGACATTGGTCGCGCCCGTGCCTGCGTTCAGGTTGGAGATCTGGAAGCTGGTTGGCGGAAAGAAGTCGTTGCCGTGGTCCCAGTGCTCTGCGGCCAGTTCGGCGAGGGCCGGAACGGCCAGGTGAATCGGATTCTTTGCCAGATGCGGGTAAGCCACATGCCCCTGTTTGCCACGTACGGTCAGGGTGCCCCCCAGCGAACCGCGACGGCCGTTCTTGACCACGTCGCCCACCAGTGTGGTGCTTGAAGGCTCGCCGACGATGCACCAGTCCAGACGCTCCTTGCGTGCTGCCAGGCGTTCGACGACCGCTTTGGTGCCGTGATGCGCGGGGCCTTCTTCGTCGCTGGTGATCAGGAACGCCACCGAACCCTTGTGATCCGGGTGATCGGCAACAAAATGCTCGGCGGCTACCAGCATGGCCGCCAGGCTGCCTTTCATGTCTGCTGCGCCGCGTCCGCAGAGCATGCCCTGCTCGTCGATCAAGGCATCGAACGGATCGTTCTGCCAGTTTTCCACCGGACCGGTCGGAACCACATCGGTATGGCCGGCGAAACACAGCACCGGACCGTCTGCTGTGCCATGTGTGGCCCAGAAGTTGTCGACGTCTTCGATACGCATCGGCTCCAGCTTGAAGCCGGCAGCGCCCAGGCGTTGCATCATCACCGTCTGGCAATCGGCATCGACCGGCGTCACTGAAGGTCGGCGGATCAGATCGCAGGCAAGTTGGAGGGTGGGCGACAGGTCGGTAGGGGCAGTCATGTACAGAACTCCGGTAGCAAGACTTCGGGCGCGAAAAGGCGGATATCTTAAAGCAAAACGACGACCCGGGGCCGTCGTTTATTGTGCGCTGTGGATATGTCGGACAGTGGACGGGGCAGGGCGGGTTGCGCTGAGCATTGTCAGAGAACAAGCCGGGTGTCTTACCTCCGACAAAACCCTATAATGCGCGCCGGTTTTTGAGGTATTGATCATGAGCGCAGAAGATCCACGTTTTGCCGGCATCGCCCGTCTGTATGGCATTGAGGGGCTGGCGCGCCTGCGCGCGGCTCATGTGGCGGTGGTCGGTATCGGCGGCGTGGGTTCCTGGGCGGCGGAGGCCATGGCGCGCAGTGGCGTGGGCGAGATTTCATTGTTCGACATGGACGACGTGTGTGTCAGCAACAGCAACCGCCAGTTACACGCGCTGGACGGCACGGTCGGTCGATCAAAGGTCGAGGTGATGGCCGAGCGCATTCGTGCGATCAACCCCGACTGCATCGTGCACGCTGTGGCCGATTTCGTGACCCGTGACACCATGGCCGAGTGCATTACCCCGGACATGGACTTCGTGATCGACTGCATCGACAGCGTCAACGCCAAGGCTGCGCTGATTTCGTGGTGCAAGCGGCGCAAGATCCAGATGGTCACCACCGGGGGCGCCGGTGGGCAGATCGATCCGACCCTGATTCAGATAGCCGACCTCAACCGTACCTTCAATGACCCGCTGGCCTCCAAGGTTCGCTCGACCCTGCGTCGGGACTATGGTTTTTCACGCACGCCGAACCGCCACTACAGTGTCCCGTGTGTGTTTTCCAGCGAACAGCTGCGTTATCCCAAGCCGGATGGGAGCATTTGTCTGGAAAAGAAATTCGTCGGTGAGGGTGTAAAACTTGACTGTGCTGGCGGCTTTGGCGCAGTGATGATGGTGACTGCGACGTTCGGCATGGTGGCGGCCACGCGTGCAGTGGACAAACTGGTTGCAGGCACGCGACGCCCTTCAGAGCGGATCAAGCCAGCGGTGACCGCGCCCGATCAGGCTTGAGTCAGCTGACGCATTTTCTGCAGCACTGCATTCAGGCCATTGCTGCGCGAGGGTGAGAGTTGGCGGGCGAGGCCCAACTGATTGAACCAGTCAGGTAAATCCACGGCTGCCAGCTCTCGGTCGGACAGGCCGTTGACACGCGCCAGCAGCAGCGCCACCAGACCGCGAATCAGACGGGCGTCGCTCGCTGCCCGAAACAGCCAGGCGTTGTCGCTGACTTCGCCAGTCAGCCAGACCTTGCTTTCACAGCCGTGCACCAGATTGTCATCGGTCCTTTCTCCGTCGCTCAGTGGGGCAAGTTGATCACCCCATTGCATCAGCAGGCGTGCGCGCTGCTCCCAGCCTTGCAGCCGGGTGAAATTGTCGAGCGCAGTTTGCGCCAATGCGGGCAGGTTCATCGAAGCAACTCCAGTGCCTGATCCAGTGCGCTGAAGAAATGCAGCAGATCGTCCGAGTCGTTGTACAGCGCCAGAGACACCCGGATCGCGCCTGGCAGGCCAAGGGTCTTGAACAGCGGCATCGCGCAGTGATGACCGGCTCGCACGGCAATGCCCTGCTCGGTCAGCAGGTGGGCAAGGTCGGCATTGTGAATGCCTTCGACGACGAAGCTGACCAGTGCCAGGTCCGGCGAGCCCAGGACCTGAATGCCGTCCCGCTGTTGCAAACCCTCAAGCAAGCGACGGTGCAGTCTGGCTTCATGTTCTGCGACCGCCTGAGGATCGAGGCTGTCCAGGTAGGCCAGCGTAGCGCCCAGACCGATCACGCTGGCGATGGGCGGGGTGCCCGCCTCGAACCCCAGAGGTGCCGGTCGAAATTTTGCGTGTTGATACTCGGCGGTCAGCACCATCTCGCCGCCGAACTGCCAGTGCATCAGGCTCTGCAGTGCTTCGTTGCGTCCGTATAGCACGCCCAGTCCTTCCGGGCCATAAAGCTTGTGGCTGGAAAATACATAGAAGTCACAACCCAGCGCCTGCACATTCTGGCGTCCATGCACCACGCCTTGTGAGCCGTCCACCACGGTGTGCGCGCCTTGTGCCTTGGCCAGTGCGATAAGCCTGGCAACCGGTTGCCAGGTGCCCAGCACGTTGGAGAGCTGGCTGACCGCTAGCAGTCGTGTGCGTGGGCCGATCAGGCTGGCCGCCGCATCACAGTCGATCACACCGTCAGGATCAAGCGGCAGAATGACCAGTTTAAGACCGCGACGCTGAGCCAGTTGCTGCCACGGCAGCAGGTTGGCGTGGTGTTCCAATGCACTGATGGCGATCTCGTCGCCCGCAGTGAAACCGTGTTCCAGTCCGTAGGCCAGCAGGTTGAGCGCCGACGTGGCACCGTGGGTGAAGATGATCTGTCCACTCTCGGCCGCATTCAGCCAGCGGGCCGCTTTGCCACGGCTGGCCTCGAACGCCTGAGTGGCATGTGCGCCGGGCAGATGCTGGGCACGGTGCACATTGGCGGCACCGTTGACGTAGTAATGAGTCAGGGCATCGATCAGCGCCTGAGGCTTTTGCGTGGTAGCAGCGTTGTCCAGATAGGTCTGGCCTTGCCGTTGCAGAGCGGCGATGGCAGGAAAATCATCACTCCAGGGAGAAATGAGGGGCATTGTTCGTCCAGCATGTGGAGGCGGGTTCAAGGTCGGGAGCCTTGAACCCGCACACAGCATCAGTTGTGAGCGTGCAGTGCTTCGTTCAGTTCGATGGCCGACTTGTGGGTTTTGCATTCCACTGCGCCGGTCTGCGAGTTGCGACGGAACAACAGGTCGTTCTGGCCGGCCAGGTCGCGGGCCTTGACGATTTTGACCAGCTCATTGTTTTCGTCGAGCAGCGCGACCTTGGTACCTGCGGTCACGTACAGGCCCGACTCCACGGTGTTGCGATCACCCAGCGGAATGCCGATGCCCGCGTTGGCACCAATCAGGCAGCCTTCACCGACCTTGATGATGATGTTGCCACCGCCGGACAATGTACCCATTGTCGAGCAGCCGCCGCCCAGGTCCGAGCCCTTGCCGACGAATACACCTGCAGAAACGCGGCCTTCGATCATGCCCGGACCTTCGGTGCCGCCATTGAAGTTGACGAAGCCCTCGTGCATCACCGTAGTGCCTTCACCGATGTAAGCACCCAGGCGCACGCGGGCGCTGTCAGCGATACGAACGCCGCTCGGCACGACGTAGTCGGTCATTTTCGGGAATTTGTCGACCGAGAACACTTCCAGCAGCTCGCCCTTGAGGCGAGCTTCGAGCTGGCGTTCGGCCAGTTCGGTCAGGTCGACTGCGCCCTGGCTGGTCCAGGCTACGTTCGGCAGTAGCGGGAAGATACCTGCCAGGTTCAGGCCGTGCGGCTTGACCAGTCGATGCGACAACAGGTGCAGCTTGAGATAAGCCTCAGGGGTCGACGTCAGTGTGGCGTCTTCAGCCAGCAGGGTCGCGACCAGCGGCTTCTGGCTTTCAGCCAGACGGGTCAGCAGTGCGGCCTGGGTAGTGTCCACGGACTTGACCGCTTCGGCCAGCTTGTACGCCAGATCCACATTGAATGTGATTGCCTGGTTGCCGCTTGTGTAACCCAGGACAGGCGCGATGGCAGCGATCAGTTCTGCAGAAGGATTGATCAGGGGCTGAGCGTAAAATACTTCAAGCCATGAGCCTTGGCGATTTTGAGTGCCGACGCCGAAGGCCAGGCTGAACAGGGTAGTAGACATGTAAATACCTCTTGGCTTTATCGAGGGGCTTTCAGTAGCGCACGGGCTTACTGTAAAGCCGCTGCATACAGGTCGGGCTTGAAGCCGATCAGGGTTTTATTGCCCAGATCAAGCACCGGGCGCTTGATCATGGACGGTTGCGCGAGCATCAGTTCTATGGCTTTCGCCTGGTCGAGATCGGCCTTTTGTCCGTCGTCGAGCTTGCGAAAAGTAGTGCCTGCGCGATTCAGCACTACCTGCCATCCGTGTTCATCACACCATTGCTTCAGGTGCTCATGGTCGATGCCCTGTGTCTTGTAGTCATGAAATTCGTAGCTCACGGCGTTATCGTCGAGCCAGGTACGGGCCTTTTTCATGGTATCGCAGGCTTTGATGCCAAATAGAGTGTAAGTCATTGTTTTCGGGCGGGGCGGCTGATTATGCTCGATACTCCCCACGTTCTCTCCTTGCAATCCAGCCGGTCATTATGCCACGTCAGGCCATTCAGTGTTGTGACAGCGTTGGTACAAAGACTGAACAAAAACTAGATAATAACGCTAACCACCATTAAGAAAACTTCACCCTCTCACGCTTGAGTGGCTGGCCGTGGCGGGCAATTATTGGTTTCCATTTAAAGTCTGGGTGCGTTATGTCTGAACAAGAGAAGAAGCGTCAAGAAGCGCTTGTCCGGCAGCGTTATTACAGGGAACGTCAGCGTGCCGAGGGATTCAAGCAGAGTACACTCTGGATTCATGGTGAGGCCGAGACACAAGGCAGGCTGGCCGCCCGCGAAGGAAAACCGTTGCTGCCCATGCAGTCTCATGACCCGGTGAGCTGGGCGGTCGGGTGGGTGGCGGAAAAATTGCGAACCCGGCAGTAACCGTCATTGCTGCAAAATCATCGCGCTGCGCGGGCAAAGCGGATGAATCGCGGGAGCGCAGACGGTTACTGACGGGGGTGGCTGGGCTACCCCGTGCCCCGCAGGCATCGCTCTCATTCACTGCCTGAAAATCGGCAGATCCTCATGCAACGTCTTGTCAGGGCGCTTCAAATTTCGAGTTTTCGCGGTCCGGGTAGATGGCGCTCATCGCTTCGATGTCCTTTGGGCTGAGCGTCTTGCCGATGTTGATGATCTCGAAGTCGCCGAGTGTCAGGCCGTTGGGGACATCCAGATGCATGACGGAGTCACGGTCGTAAGCTGAATAATGGAAGTCGGCGGCCTCGTACCTGTCGAAAAAATTGGCATTGATCTCGTCATCACTCAATCCGGTCTGCGCAAGCAGGGAGCGCATAAGCGGTTCGTTCCAGGGGATGTTGGCCTGGGGATGCTGATGTTCGTGAACCGCCCCCAGCGCGTGTCCGAACTCATGGAGCACAATGCGCGTCAATTCAGGCAGCGGTTTCAGGTCCGCGGTATAGAGCTCCATGATGTTGAACTCCATGGTGGGCTCATTCTGCCCGTTCAGTAGGCTGTCGGTCCCGATGGCGCTCCAGTTCAAATGCTTGTTGAAGCCGATTCGGATATCGCTTGCCCCGTCCGTCACGAACTCGAATTTGAGGTTTACGTGAGGCAGCCATTTTTTTGCCGCTTCGACAATGGGCGCTGTAAGGATGGCTGGAGGGTTCTTCTGAAAAAGAATCTTCAGGGTTCGCCCTCGTGCCCAGTAACGGGTGAACGAGACCAGGAGGCGCGCCTGGTGTTCTGGTGCCTCGACGCCATAGCCCGTTTCTGATTCGTAGGTGGGAGTGATTGCCGCGTTGGCAGGGTTTTCGCGAATTGCGGCGTCATACGAGGCCTGATAATCAGTTGCGCTGCGCATTGCACAGGATGCAGGCAGCTTGACGCTTTGGGTGCTGGTGGGTGCAGGCATGGGAGTGACCTTCATGGTGGTTCGCCTCCTGTCAGGAAGCGTGAAAAATGAAGGTTGAAGGTAAGGTGCGGCAAGGGAGGGCAGGTGGTAATTAATTACCCCGCCGCATACTGCATGCAACGGGGGCATTCTGCCGGGGCGTCGCCTTATTTGCTCACGAATGCGCGAATACGTTCGGCGGCTTCGATGCACTCGGCCAGTGGTGCCACAAGCGCCAGGCGAATACGGCCGGCACCCGGGTTGACGCCATCGACCTCGCGGGACAGATACGAGCCCGGTACTGCAGTTACATGCTGATCGATGAACAGATTGCGGCAAAATGCAGCGTCATCGGTGCCGACATTCGGCCACAGGTAAAAACCACCGTCCGGGCGTTGAACGTCGAGCACTGGCGCGAGAATGTCGAGTACAGCGTCGAACTTTTCACGATACAGGTCACGGTTGGCACGTACGTGCTCCTCGTCATTCCAGGCAGCGATGCTGGCCAGTTGAGTCTGGACCGGCATGGCGCAGCCGTGATAGGTGCGATACAGCAGGAAGGCCTTGAGAATTTCCGCGTCACCTGCCACGAAACCTGAGCGCAGACCAGGCAGATTGGAGCGCTTGGACAGGCTATGGAATACCACGCAGCGCTTGAAATCCTGGCGACCCAGTTCCACACAGGCGCTGAGCAGGCCTGGCGGCGGGGTCTGTTCGTCGAAGTACAGCTCGCTATAGCACTCGTCCGCAGCGATGACAAAGTCATGTTCGTCGGCCAGGGTAATGAGTTTTTTCAGTGTTTCAACCGGTATCAGTGCCCCGGTCGGGTTGCCCGGCGAGCACAGGAAGAGGATTTGGCAGCGCTTCCAGATGTCCGGGCTGACTGCATCGAAATCGGGATTGAAACCGTTATCGCTCAGGCACGGCAGATAGTGCGGCTGAGCTCCCGCCAGGAACGCTGCGCCTTCGTAGATCTGATAAAACGGGTTCGGGCTGATTACCAGGCCGTCATCGCTGCGACTGACCACCGTCTGAGTGAATGCGAACAGCGCCTCGCGCGTGCCATTGACCGGCAGT
Source organism: Pseudomonas caricapapayae (assembly GCF_001400735.1). GTDB lineage: Bacteria > Pseudomonadota > Gammaproteobacteria > Pseudomonadales > Pseudomonadaceae > Aquipseudomonas > Aquipseudomonas caricapapayae. The sequence goes on along the minus strand of NZ_LJPW01000156.1, from coordinate 82,179 downwards.
ACATTGCGCGCCGGATCAATCCAGCCCTGCGGTACGTCGAATCGACGGCTGCACCAGCCGGCGATGGCCTCGCGCAGCGCCGGGATACCCAGTGTGGTCGGATAAACCGCCATCTGATCAAGGTTGTCTGCCAGCGCTCTGGCGACGAAATCGGGCGAGCGGTGCTTCGGTTCGCCAATCGACAATGCCACAGGGCGCTTTTCCGGGTTGGGGGTTACCCCGGCCAGCAAGGCGCGCAGCTTCTCGAAGGGGTAGGGCTGAAGCAGTTGCATGGCGTTATTCATGGAGCGTGTTCCTCAATGGGCTGCGTTGAGTCGATTCGTTTGGCCGAGCCTTCATATGCTGATCCGCAAATCGCTTCCGGGCTCTGAGTTGACGCTCAGTTGCTTGACGATTGCGTCCTGCAACTGGCTGCACAACTGTGGGTCGGACAGTGGATGATTGTTAGCGTCGGTGATGAAGAACACGTCTTCCACGCGTTCGCCCAGGGTAGCAATCTTCGCGTTCTGCAGTGACAGGTCGAACTCCAGGAAAATCTTGCCGATGCGCGCCAGCAGGCCGGGGCGATCAGGGGCGAGGAGTTCCAGCACGGTCACCGGGCGCTGGGCATCGTTGTGGATGGTGACTTGCGGTGCGAAAGCAAAGTGCTTGAGTTGGCGTGGCACGCGGCGTTTGATGATTGTCGGGTAATCATCCGGGTTGCGCAGGGCGTCGCTCAGGCCATCGCGGATTTCCTGAATGCGTTCCGGATTGTTGCCGATCGAGCCGCCCTCGTTGTCGAGGACGATGTAGGTGTCGAGTGTGAATTTGCTGCTGGACGTAATAATGCGTGCGTCATGAATGTTCAGGTTCAGCTGATCCATTGCCGCCACGGTCACCGCGAAGAAATCATGCTGGTCCGGAGCGTAAATGAATATCTGCGTACCGCCCTCGAATTCACGCTGGGTAGTTTCCTTGATCAGGACCAGCGGGCCGCCGTCGGCTGGCTGCTGCAGAATCGCATCGCTGTGCCACGCCACGTCTCCAGCGGTATGCCGCAGGAAATAATCGTCGCCCAGCGCCGACCAGAGTTGCTCTACGTCATCAGGGTCGGTGCCGTTGCGGACCAGAATGTCCAGCGCTGCGGTCTGGGTGCGACGTATCTGCTCCTCGCGATCAACCGGGTTCTCCAGGCCGCGACGCAAGGCGCGCTTGGTCTCGGTGTACAACTGGCGCAGCAGGCTGGCCCGCCATGAGTTCCAGAGCGTCGGGTTGGTCGCGTTGATGTCGGCGACGGTCAGCACATACAGATAGTCCAAGTGCACTTCGTCACCGACGAACTGAGCAAAATCATGAATGGCCTGCGGGTCGGAAAGATCCTTGCGCTGTGCGGTGGTCGACATCACCAGATGGTTGCTCACCAGCCAGACAATGAGGCGGTTGTCCCAGGCAGGCAGATGATGGCGTGTGCCGAACGCCTGTGCGTCTATTGCGCCGAGCTCCGAATGATCGCCGCCACGGCCCTTGCCGATGTCGTGATACAGCCCGGCCAGGTAGATCAACTCCGGCTTCGGCAGGCGCGCCATGATTTTGCTTGCCAGCGGAAATTTTTCCGACACTTCGGTGTATTGCAGCTTGCGCAGGTGCTTGATCAGATTCAGCGTGTGCGCATCGACGGTATAGATGTGGAACAGGTCATGCTGCATCTGCCCGACAATATGGCCGAACTCCGGCAGGTACAGCCCGAGAATGCCGTAACGGTTCATCCGCCGCAGGTTGCGATGGATGCCGATCTCGCACTTGAACAGCTCGATAAACAGGCTGGTATTGCGAATGTCGTTGCGGAAGTCATCGTTGATCAGGTGCCGATGTTCGCGCAGCAGGCGAATGGTGTCGGCGCGCACACCCTTTATCTCGGGATGCTGGGCCATGAGCACGAAAATCTCGAGCATGGCAAACGGGGTGCGCTTGAAAACATTCGGGTGGGTGGCTTCTATATAGCCGTCGTGCAGCTGGAAGCGTGAATTGATCGGCTGTGGTGTACCGCTGTCGTCGGAAAGAATCACTTCTTCGAAATGCTGGATGATCAGATCGCTGAGTTCGGCGATGCTCATGACCACCCGGTAGTACTTCTGCATGAAGCGTTCTATGGCGAGCTTGGCATCATTGTCTTCATAGCCCAGCAATCCGGCGATGCGAACCTGATAATCGAACAGAAGCCGGTCCTCGGATCGTCCGGCCAGCATGTGCAGCGCGTAGCGCACTTTCCACAAAAACTCCTGGGAGGAGGCCAGCAGGGCGTTTTCGCTGCCCAGCAGAAAGCCCTCACCCGCCAGAGCGTGCAGATTCAGCGTGCCGTACTGGCGTCTCGCAACCCAGAGAATGGTCTGGATGTCGCGCAGGCCGCCGGGCGAGCCCTTGACGTTGGGCTCCAGGTTATATTCGGTATCGTTGTACTTGTGGTGGCGCTTTTTCTGTTCGGCGTGTTTTGCGAGGAAGAACTCCTTGCTCGGCCACATATGGCGTGTGCTGGTGACTTCCAGCATGCGTTGGCGCAGGTGCTCGGGGCCGGCAATGGTGCGGCTCTCCATCAGGTTGGTGATCACCGTCAGGTCGGCCCGGCCTTCCTGTGCACACTCATTGACGGAGCGCACGCTCTGCCCGACCTCCAGGCCGATATCCCAAAGCAGCGTCAGAAACCGCTCGATGGGTTCGCGGAAGACTTCGTGGTCATCACTGTCCAGCAGGATCAGCAGATCGATGTCCGAGTACGGGTGCAGCTCGCCACGCCCGTAGCCGCCCACTGCCAACAGTGCTATATCGGCGTCTTCACTCCATTCGAACTGGTCCCAGGCTTGCTGCAGAATGTTATCTACAAACCACGCCCGGTCTTCGATCAGTCGACGAATGTCGCGTCCCGACCTGAAGCGATCATCAAGGACGTCTCTCGCCTTGCGGATAGCCTTCTTGAACGCAGCGATGGGGCTGGCTTTCAAGGCCAGTTCGGCCTGGAACTGGCCACGATCGAACAAGTCTGGATCTACCTGCGGCATGGAGCAGTATTCCTCACGTCGGGCTGTGCAAGTGATGTATCGGGTGTTCGGGCAGGCTCCGGTCAGGGAGCCTTTTGTGCAATAGTGTCGTCACTGCGTAAAGTGAAGATTTCGTAACCGTCGGCGGTGACCAGCAGCGTGTGCTCCCATTGTGCCGAGAGCTTGCGGTCCTTGGTGATCGCCGTCCAGCCATCACCAAGGATCTTGGTTTCGGGGCGTCCCTGGTTGATCATCGGCTCGATAGTGAAGGTCATGCCTTCCTTGAGTTCGATACCGGTTCCGGCTTCGCCGAAGTGCATGACCTGCGGCTCTTCATGAAACACCTTGCCGATGCCGTGACCGCAGAACTCCCGGACCACCGAGAAACCGTTCTTTTCCGCATGCTTCTGAATGACTGCACCGATGTCGCCCAGGCGGGTGCCGGGTCTGACGATTTCGATGGCTTTGTACAGGCACTCCTGGGTCACCTTCGACAGGCGCTCGGCCCATACCGGAACGGTGCCGACATGGAACATCCTGCTGGTGTCGCCGTGGTACCCATCCTTTATGACGGTGACGTCGATGTTGAGCGAGTCGCCGTTCTTCAGTTTCTTGTCGCTCGGGATGCCGTGACAGACCACCTGATTGATCGAGGTGCAGATCGATTTCGGGAAGCCCTTGTAGTTCAGCGGGGCAGGAATCGCCTGTTGCTCGTTGACGATGTAATCGTGGCAGAGGCGATCCAGCTCTTCAGTGGTCACGCCAGGCTTGACGTGAGGCGCTATCATTTCCAGAACATCGGCGGCCAGACGACCGGCGATGCGCATCTTTTCGATGTCTTCCGGGGTTTTGAGGGTGATGGTCATACAGAATCTCTCGACGTGGCAGGCACGCGGTTGGTGCACAAAGGTGCAATTCTATCAGACCGTCGATGCCGGGTAATCATCGCTTCCTTCTATAGGTAATCGATGTGGCGCTAAAAGCACCGCAAAACAAGAACTTGATGGGAGTTCCGTTCTCTTCCCTTTTGTGATATAAAATGCGCCGCTTTCCAAGGTCCGTCCTTGAAGCACAAACCCACACACGTGTCGACACGATGACCTGGGTGCCTTTGGCAGATGCCACTGGTTGGTCATTGGGATACGTGGAGGCCTAACCCGACTTATCAAGGAACTATCATGTCCCAAGTCAATATGCGCGATATGCTGAAGGCCGGTGTGCACTTCGGTCACCAAACCCGTTACTGGAACCCGAAAATGGGTAAGTACATTTTCGGCGCGCGTAACAAGATTCACATCATCAACCTTGAAAAAACCCTGCCAATGTTCAACGAAGCACTGACTTTCGTTGAGCGCCTGGCGTCGGGCAAAAACAAGATTCTGTTCGTCGGCACCAAGCGTTCCGCTGGCAAGATCGTTGCTGAAGAAGCAGCACGTTGCGGTTCGCCGTACGTCGACCATCGCTGGTTGGGCGGCATGCTGACCAACTTCAAGACCATCCGTCAGTCGATCAAGCGTCTGCGCGAGCTGGAAGTACAGTCCGAAGACGGTACTTTCGCCAAGCTGACCAAGAAAGAAGCCCTGATGCGCACCCGTGATCTGGAAAAACTGGATCGCAGCCTGGGTGGTATCAAGGACATGGGCGGTCTGCCAGACGCACTGTTCGTTATCGACGTTGATCACGAGCGCATCGCGATCACCGAAGCCAACAAGCTGGGTATCCCGGTCATCGGCGTTGTCGATACCAACAGCAGCCCTGAGGGCGTTGACTACATCATCCCGGGCAACGATGACGCAATCCGCGCCATCCAGCTGTATATGGGTTCGATGGCTGATGCTGTTATCCGTGGTCGTAACAATATTGCTGGCGGCACCGACGTATTCGTCGAAGAAGCTCCAGCTGCAGCCGCTGTAGAAGGCTGAGTAAAAACGCCTGGCGTTTACTCAGTACGCGAAAAGGGGGCTTAGCCCCCTTTTTGCCACCTAGGAAATGATTTGTCGGTCTGTAGCCATGACCTTGCTGTCATGTGTTGCTGCCACCCTGATTTTTCAAGAATTGCACGCCCGGCGAGCCGGGTGGAATGGTTGAAGACCTATCCAAGAGGATTTTGAAATGGCAGAGATTACTGCAGCGTTGGTCAAAGAACTGCGCGAGCGTACCGGCGAAGGCATGATGGATTGCAAAAAGGCCTTGACCAAGGCTGGCGGCGACATCGAAAAAGCAATCGACGATATGCGTGCTTCCGGCGCAATCAAGGCCGCCAAGAAAGCAGGCAACGTTGCTGCTGAAGGCGCAATCGCTATCAAGGACGACGGCAAGGCTGCTGTCATCATCGAAGTCAACTCGCAGACCGACTTCCTGGCCCTGCAGGACGATTTCAAGAACTTTGTCTCTGAAAGCGTTGAAAAAGCCTTTGCTGACAAGCTGACTGATGTCGCTCCGCTGATCGAAGCTCAGGAAGCTGCGCGTCTGGTACTGGTCGGCAAGGTTGGCGAAAACGTCAACATCCGCCGCCTGAAGCGCATCGAGGGTGACGTTGTGGGTACTTACCTGCACGGCAACAAGATCGGTGTGGTTGTTACCCTCAAGGGTGGCAATGTCGAGCTGGCTAAAGACATCGCCATGCACGTGGCAGCAAGCAACCCCGAGTTCCTGTTCCCTTCGGAAGTTTCTGCCGAAGCGATCGAGCGCGAGAAGAACGTCTTCCTGCAATTGAACGAAGACAAGATCAAAGGCAAGCCAGCTGAAATCGTTGAGAAAATGGTTGGCGGCCGTATCACCAAGTTCCTGGCTGAAGCCAGCCTTGTTGAGCAGGCGTTCGTCAAGAACCCGGAAGTCAAGGTCGGTGATCTGGCCAAGAAAGCCGGCGCTGAAATCGTTTCCTTCACCTACTTCAAGGTAGGCGAAGGCATCGAGAAGCCAGTTGATAACTTCGCTGACGAAGTAGCTGCACAGCTGGCTGCCGCCAAGCAGTAAGACGGTTTTTCAACTGTCGCCCCAAAGAGGCTGCCCGCTTGCGCGTGCGGCCTCTTTGTCGAAAGGGGAAAGGAAATTTTCCTTGGAGATTGTGCTCACAAGGCTGCATTCTCCCGACGCGTGCCAAGCGTCAAGCTAAAGTATTCGCAGGCTTGAGATAGCCCGCACAGATTTTTTTCAGAAAACGCCGCAGGAGAGATTCGCAATGGCTCAGCAGGGCAGTGGTTATCAGGCTCGCTATAAACGCATTCTACTCAAGCTCAGCGGTGAAGCCCTCATGGGCTCGGAAGAGTTCGGCATTGACCCCAAAGTGCTGGACCGCATGGCGCTGGAAGTCGGTCAACTGGTCGGTATCGGCGTTCATGTCGGGCTGGTGATCGGCGGCGGTAATCTGTTCCGTGGCGCGGCCTTGAGTGCTGCGGGCATGGATCGGGTGACAGGCGACCACATGGGCATGCTGGCCACTGTGATGAACGCCCTGGCAATGCGCGATGCGCTGGAGCGCGCTAATATCACGGCCATCGTGATGTCGGCCATTTCCATGCTGGGCGTGACCGACCATTATGACCGTCGCAAGGCCATGCGCCATCTCAGCGCCAAAGAGGTGGTGATCTTTGCTGCGGGTACGGGTAATCCGTTCTTTACGACTGATTCGGCTGCCTGCCTGCGCGCGATCGAGATCGACGCCGATGTGGTGCTCAAGGCGACCAAGGTGGACGGCGTGTACACCGCAGATCCTTTCAAGGACCCAAATGCCGAGAAGTTCGATCATCTGACTTACGATGAGGTGCTGGATCGCAAGCTGGGTGTAATGGATCTGACCGCAATCTGCCTGTGTCGCGACCACAAGATGCCATTGCGCGTCTTTAACATGAACAAGCCGGGTGCCCTTCTGAATATCGTCCATGGTGGCGCTGAAGGAACCCTGATCGAGGAAGCCCAACAATGATCAACGAAATCAAGAAAGATGCTCAGACCCGTATGCAGAAGAGTCTGGAGTCGCTGACGCATGCGTTTACCCGAATCCGTACCGGCAAAGCGCACCCAAGCATTCTGGGTGGTGTCATGGTCCCTTACTACGGTGCCGATACCCCGCTGAGCCAGGTCGCCAACGTGACCGTCAAAGACTCGCGCACCCTTCAGGTCGTGGCGTTCGAGCGCAATATGCTCGCGGCTGTCGACAAGGCCATCCAGAGCTCCGGGCTGGGCTTCAACCCCACCAACCTGGGTGAGCTGCTGTTGATCTCCATGCCGGCACTGACCGAGGAAACCCGCAAGGGCTTCACCAAGCAGGCGCGCGATGCTGCTGAAGACGCTCGTGTGGCGGTGCGCAACATCCGTCGTGACGCGCTTGGCCAGTTGAAAGACCTGGTCAAGGAAAAGGAAATCAGCGAAGACGAAGAGCGTCGCGCAGCTGACGACGTGCAAAAGCTGACCGACAAGTTCGTTGCGGAAATCGAAGTTGCGGTCAAGCAGAAAGAAGCTGATCTGATGGCTGTTTAAGGTTTCGGACGCTTTCATGGAAAAGATAAAACCGGCCGTGCCGTCATCGGTACCGCGCCATGTTGCGATTATCATGGATGGTAATAATCGCTGGGCCAAGAAGCGTCTGCTACCGGGCGTTGCTGGCCATAAGGCGGGTGTCGACGCCGTGCGGGCCGTGATCGAAGTGTGTGCCGAAGCCAAGGTCGAGGTGCTGACACTGTTCGCGTTCTCCAGTGAAAACTGGCAGCGACCGGCCGAAGAGGTCGGTGCACTGATGGAGTTGTTTTTCACGGCGCTGCGCCGTGAAACCAAACGCCTGAACGAGAACGACATCAGCCTGCGGATCATTGGCGATCGCTCGCGTTTTCATCCTGAGCTTCAGGCCGCAATGCGTGAGGCGGAAGTGCGCACGTCCGGCAACAGTCGGTTTGTGCTGCAGATCGCTGCCAACTACGGTGGGCAGTGGGACATCGCGCAGGCCGCCCAACGGCTGGCGCGCGAGGTTCAGGCGGGGCACTTGCAACCGGAAGACATTACCCCTGATCTACTGCAGACCTGCCTGGCAACGGGTGATCTGCCGCTGCCTGACCTGTGCATCCGCACGGGAGGCGAGCACCGCATCAGTAATTTCCTGCTCTGGCAGCTGGCGTATGCCGAGCTGTACTTCTCCGACCTGTTCTGGCCGGACTTCAAACACGATGCCATGCGCGCCGCGCTGGCAGATTTCGCTTCTCGCCAACGTCGCTTCGGTAAAACCAGCGAACAGGTAGAAGCTGGAGCCCGGGCTTAATGCTGAAACAACGGATCATCACGGCACTCATTCTTTTGCCGATCGCCCTGTGTGGGTTTTTCCTGCTGACCGGTATGTACTTCGCCCTGTTTATCGGGGTGGTGGTTGTGCTGGGTGCCTGGGAGTGGGCGCGGCTTGCAGGGTTTGCCGCGCAGTCGATGCGCATCGGCTATGCGGCCGTGGTCGCAGTGCTGCTGTTTCTCATGTATCTGCTGCCGGGGCTTGAGCCCTGGGTGCTTGTTGCGGCAGTTATCTGGTGGAGCGTAGCGACCTTTCTGGTTCTTACCTATCCAGACTCCAGCAGCCATTGGGCAAGCGCCGCCTGCAAGCTGGTGATCGGCCTTCTGATCTTGCTGCCTGCCTGGCAGGGGTTGGTGCTGATCAAGCAGTGGCCATTGGGTAACTGGCTTATCTTGTCGGTAATGGTGCTGGTCTGGGCTGCCGACATTGGCGCCTACTTCTCCGGAAAGGCTTTCGGCAAACGCAAGCTGGCTCCGAAGGTGAGTCCTGGCAAGAGCTGGGAAGGGGTATACGGTGGTCTGGCGGTCAGTCTGGGTATTACGGCAGCCGTGGGCGTTTCCCGCGACTGGACCGTTGTTCAGTTCATCGCAGGGCTTCTGGGTGCCGCAGTGATCGTGTTCATTTCGGTGATTGGCGACCTGACTGAAAGCATGTTCAAGCGCCAGTCCGGCGTCAAGGACAGCAGCAATCTGCTGCCTGGGCACGGCGGAGTGCTGGACCGTATCGACAGCCTTACGGCAGCCATTCCGGTATTCGCCGTTCTGCTCTGGGCTGCTGACTGGGGTGTCATGTGAGTGGTCCCCAGCAAATCACCATTCTGGGTGCAACCGGCTCTATCGGCCTGAGCACTCTGGATGTCGTTGCACGCCATCCTGCGCTTTATCAAGTGTTCGCGCTGACCGGCTTCAGTCGCCTGGATGAATTGCTGGCCCTGTGCATCCGGCATACACCGCAATACGCCGTGGTTCCCGATCAGGCTGTCGCCCGCAAGTTGCAGGACGACCTCGCTGTGGCCGGACTCGATACCCGGGTTCTGGCAGGCGAGGGCGGTCTGTGCGAAGTGGCGGCGCACCCTCGGGTCGATGCAGTGATGGCGGCTATTGTCGGTGCGGCAGGTCTGCGTCCTACTCTGGCTGCAGTAGAGGCAGGCAAGAAGGTGTTGCTGGCCAACAAGGAGGCGCTGGTCATGTCCGGCGCCCTGTTCATGCAGGCTGTTCGGCAGAGTGGTGCAGTGCTGTTGCCCATCGACAGTGAACACAATGCGATTTTCCAGTGTCTGCCTGGCGACTTCGCTCGCGGGCTCGGCGCTGTCGGCGTCAGGCGGATAATGCTGACAGCCTCGGGTGGGCCGTTTCGCGAAACGCCACTGGAGCAGTTGCAGAATGTGACGCCTGAGCAGGCTTGTGCCCATCCGGTCTGGTCGATGGGCCGCAAGATCTCCGTTGATTCGGCGACCATGATGAACAAGGGGCTCGAGTTGATCGAAGCCTGCTGGCTGTTCGACGCGCGCCCGGATCAGGTCGAGGTGGTGATCCACCCTCAGAGCGTGATCCATTCATTGGTCGATTACGTCGATGGCTCGGTGCTGGCTCAGTTGGGCAATCCAGACATGCGTACGCCTATCGCCAATGCCCTGGCCTGGCCTGCACGTGTAGACTCTGGCGTTGCGCCACTCGATCTGTTTCGTATTGGACAGCTGGATTTTCAAAAGCCGGACGAGGAGCGTTTTCCTTGTCTGCGGCTGGCGCGTCAGGCGGCGGAGGCCGGGGGCAGCGCGCCTGCCATGCTTAACGCTGCCAACGAAGTAGCCGTTGCTGCATTCCTTGATGGGCGTATCCGTTATCTGGAAATCGCCGGTATGATCGAGGAGGTTCTGAATCATGAGCCTGTGACTGCGGTCGAAGGGCTCGATGCGGTTTTTGCTGCAGATGCGAAAGCGCGTTTGCTGGCAGGCCAATGGCTTGAAAGAAGTGGGCGATAGCGATCTGACGGCCCGTCAGGATATGAAGGAACGGGTCGATGTGGTGCGTGGCGGGCTTGGAAGCCTGTGATGATTAACACACTGGCCGACCAGTCGGTACCCGGAGAAGGCTGATGAGCGCTTTATACATGATTCTCGGCACCCTGATTGCACTGGGCGTGCTGGTGACCTTCCACGAATTCGGCCACTTCTGGGTGGCCCGTCGGTGTGGGGTCAAGGTGCTGCGTTTTTCGGTAGGCTTCGGCACGCCGCTTCTGCGCTGGAGTGATCGTCACGGTACGGAGTACGTCGTCGCTGCGATTCCCTTGGGCGGCTATGTAAAAATGCTCGACGAGCGTGAAGGCAATGTCCCGCCGGAGTTGGCCGATCAATCGTTCAATCGCAAGACAGTCGGGCAGCGGATCGCGATCGTAATCGCGGGCCCTACCGCCAATTTCCTGCTGGCCATCGCATTTTTCTGGGTGCTGGCGATGATGGGCAGCGAGCAGGTGCGCCCGGTTATCGGCGCGGTCGAGTCCGGGAGCATCGCACAGCAGGCCGGTCTGGCTGCCGGGCAGGAAATCGTCGAAGTCGATGGCGAACCGACATCGGGTTGGGCCGGGGTCAACCTGCAACTGGTCCGCCGTCTGGGCGAAAGCGGTACTATCGCGCTGAAAGTCAGGGACCAAGGGGCTTCTGTCGACACGCCTCATGAGCTGGTACTGAGCGACTGGCTCAGGGGCGCTGAAGAGCCTGATCCTATCAAGTCGCTGGGTATTCGTCCGTGGCGTCCGGCCTTGTTGCCGGTGCTGGCGGAGATCGATCCAAAAGGTCCGGCCCACGGTGCCGGGCTTAAAACCGGCGACCGCCTGATTTCGATGGACGGTCAGCCGCTCAATGAATGGCAGCAGGTTGTCGACCGGGTGCGCGAGCGTCCCGACGCGAAAGTATCGATGCGCGTTGAGCGTGATGGCGTGCAAATGGACATGCCGGTAACGCTCGCCGCCAAAGGTGAAGGCAAAGCAGCCGCAGGTTACCTGGGCGCCGGTGTAAAAGCTGTCGACTGGCCACCGGAAATGCTGCGTGAGGTCAGCTATGGTCCTTTCGCCGCGATGGGCGAGGGTATAAAGCGTACCTGGAACATGAGCGTACTGACCCTGGACTCGCTGAAGAAAATGTTGTTCGGCGAGCTCTCGGTAAAAAACTTGAGTGGACCGATAACCATTGCTAAAGTGGCGGGCGCTTCGGCCCAGTCGGGCATCGGAGATTTTCTGAACTTCCTCGCTTATCTGAGTATCAGCCTGGGCGTTCTGAATCTGCTGCCCATTCCCGTCCTGGACGGGGGGCATTTGCTGTTTTATCTGATCGAGTGGGCGCGTGGTCGTCCCCTTTCGGAAAAGGTTCAAGGTTGGGGGGCGCAGATCGGTATCAGTCTGGTAGTGGGCGTAATGTTGCTCGCGCTGGTCAACGATCTGGGCCGACTGTAAAGCTTTGCCGAGTTGCGAATCTGCCGCATTTTGCGGCAGTTTGTTTATTGCCAGTTGGAATAAGAAAGGACTTCATGAAACGTCTGCTGCTAACTGCGGTTCTTTCCGCACTGATGATCGCTGAAGTTCACGCCGAGTCCTTCACCATCTCCGATATTCGTGTCAATGGCCTGCAGCGGGTTTCCGCTGGCAGTGTCTTTGGTGCGCTGCCGCTGAACGTGGGCGAGCAGGCGGACGATGGTCGTTTGGTCGATGCTACCCGTTCGCTGTTCAAAACCGGTTTCTTTCAAGATATCCAGCTGGGTCGCGATGGCAACGTACTCGTCATCAACGTCGTCGAACGCCCTTCGGTCGCAAGTATCGAAATCGAGGGCAACAAGGCCATTTCCACCGAAGACCTGATGAAAGGGCTGAAACAGTCCGGTCTGGCCGAGGGTGAAATTTTCCAGCGTGCAACCCTCGAAGGTGTGCGTAACGAGCTGCAACGCCAATACGTTGCCCAGGGCCGTTACTCTGCCGAGGTTGATGCCGAGGTCGTTCCACAGCCGCGCAACCGCGTAGGGCTGAAAATCAACATCAATGAAGGCACTGTAGCCTCCATTCAACACATCAACGTGGTCGGCAATACGGTCTTTTCCGATGAAGACCTGACCGACCTGTTCGAGCTCAAGACCAGCAACTGGCTGTCGTTCTTCAAGAATGACGACAAATATGCCCGTGAAAAGCTGTCGGGTGACCTTGAGCGTCTGCGTTCGTACTACCTCGATCGCGGCTATATCAATATGGATATCGCCTCGACTCAGGTCTCGATCACGCCTGACAAGAAGAACGTCTACATCACGGTCAACATCAACGAAGGCGAGAAGTACAGCGTCAAATCGGTGAAACTGAGCGGCGACCTGAAGGTGCCTGAAGATCAGGTCAAATCCTTGCTGCTGGTGCAGCCAGGGCAAGTCTTCTCGCGCAAGGTCATGACCACGACCTCCGAGTTGATCACCCGTCGTCTGGGTAACGAAGGCTATACCTTCGCCAACGTCAACGGCGTGCCGACCCCGAACAACGAAGACCACACTGTCGATATCACCTTCGTGGTTGATCCCGGCAAGCGTGCTTACGTCAACCGCATCAACTACCGCGGCAACACCAAGTCGGAAGACGAAGTGCTGCGTCGCGAAATGCGTCAGATGGAAGGCGGCTGGGCATCGACCTACCTGATCGACCAGTCGAAAACCCGTCTGGACCGTCTGGGCTTCTTCAAGGAAGTCAACGTCGAAACGCCACCTGTTCCAGGCACCGACGATCAGGTCGATGTGAACTACGCCGTTGAAGAGCAGGCGTCCGGTTCGATCACCGCCAGCGTGGGTTTTGCGCAAAGCGCCGGTCTGATCCTCGGTGGTTCGATCAGCCAGAACAACTTCCTGGGTACGGGTAACAAGGTCAGCATCGGCCTGACCCGCAGTGAATACCAGAGCCGTTACAACTTCAGCTATGTCGATCCGTACTACACGCCGGACGGTGTCAGCCTGGGTTACAGCGCGTTCTATCGCACCACCAACTACGACGACCTCGACGTCGATGTTGCAAGCTATGCGGTTGATAGTCTGGGTGCCGGTATCAACCTTGGCTACCCGATCAGCGAGACCTCGCGCCTGACGTACGGCCTGACCGTGCAGCAGGACGAGATCAAGACCGGCAAATATACCGTTGACGAGATTTTCGACTTCGTCGAGAAAGAAGGCGACAAGTACCTGAACTTCAAGGGGTCGGTTGGCTGGTCTGAATCGACTCTGAACAAAGGCGTACTGGCGACCCGTGGTCATTCGCAAAGCCTGGTGTTCGAATCCACCTTGCCTGGCAGCGACCTGTCGTTCTTCAAGCTGGATTACCGTGCTCAGTACTTCCACCCGATCACCGACAACTACACCCTGCGTCTGCACACCGAGCTGGGTTACGGCGACGGGTACGGTTCGACTTCGGGTCTGCCGTTCTACGAGAACTACTATGCGGGTGGTTTCAACTCGGTACGTGGCTTCAAGGACAGTACGCTCGGCCCGCGCAGTACGCCGAGTAATGGTTCCAAGCCGGGCACATTGGCTGACCCGGATCAGGATCCACTGCCATTTGGCGGTAACGCCCTGGTTCAGGGTGGCGTAGAAGTCATGTTCCCGCTGCCATTCGTCAAGGATCAGCGTTCCCTGCGCACCTCCGTGTTCTGGGATGTCGGCAACGTATTTGACACCAATTGCGATTCCAGCAGGAAGACAGCCAGTGACAAGAAAGTCGAATGCAACAACATCGACCTTTCCGGCATGGCCAGCTCTGTGGGTATCGGCGTCACCTGGATCACCGCGCTCGGCCCGCTGAGCTTCGCCCTGGCGATGCCGATCAAGAAGCCGGACGACGAAGCCGAAACGCAGGTCTTCCAATTCTCCCTGGGTCAGACGTTCTAAGCGTCTGATCTTTGATAACGCAACGAATTTTGTAGGAGTTGTATTGTGCGTAAGTTGACTCAATTGGTAATGCTGGCAACCGTACTGGTCGCAAGCCCTGCATTCGCCGACATGAAAATCGCGGTACTGAACTATCAGATGGCCTTGCTGGAATCTGACGCTGCCAAGAAATACGCTGTCGATGCCGAGAAGAAATTCGGCCCGCAACTGACCAAACTGAAAAGTCTGGAAAGCAGCGCCAAGGGTATTCAGGATCGTCTGGTGAGTGGCGGTGACAAAATGGCTCAGCCTGAGCGGGAGCGTCTTGAGCTTGAATTCAAGCAAAAAGCGCGTGACTTCCAGTTCCAGTCCAAAGAACTGAACGAATCCAAAGCCGTTGCTGACCGCGAAATGCTCAAGCAGCTCAAGCCTAAGCTGGACCAGGCTGTTGAAGAAGTCATCAAGAAAGGCGGCTTTGACCTGGTTTTCGAGCGCGGTGCAGTGATTGACGTCAAGCCTCAATATGACGTTACTCGCCAGGTCATCGAGCGCATGAATCAGCTGAAGTAACCATGAGCATAACCATCAAGCTCGGCCAGCTGGCCGAGTTCCTTGGCGCCACGCTTCGTGGCGACAAGGACAAGGACATTACCGGGCTGGCCACTTTGCAAGAGGCCGGCCCTGGTCAGATCAGTTTTCTGGCAAAGTCCGGGTACCGTAAATTTCTGGTAGATGCCCAGGCTGCTGCCGTGTTGCTCAAGCCCGCAGACGCCGACAGCTACACCGGCGACGCGCTGTTGGTCCCGGATCCTTACCTGGCCTATGCGCGCATTTCGCACTTTTTCGACCCTAAGCCCAAGAGCGTGGCCGGCGTTCACCCTACAGCGGTGATTGCCGACGATGCTCTGGTCGATCCTGCCGCCAGTATTGGCGCTTTCGTCGTTATCGAGAGCGGTGCCCGTATTGCGGCCAATGTCACCATTGGTGCGCATTGCTTCATCGGCGCTCGTTGTGAAATCGGTGAAGGTGGCTGGCTGGCACCACGTGTGACGCTCTATCACGATGTTCGTATTGGCAAGCGCGTGGTCATTCAGTCGGGTGCGGTACTGGGCGGTGAAGGCTTTGGCTTTGCCAATGAAAAGGGTGTCTGGCAGAAGATTGCCCAGATCGGCGGCGTCACCCTGGGTGATGATGTCGAGATCGGCGTCAATACGGCGATTGATCGTGGTGCGCTGGCTGATACGCGAATTGGCAACGGTGTGAAGCTGGATAACCAGATCCAGATCGCCCACAACGTACAGATTGGCGATCACACGGCAATGGCTGCGTGTGTCGGCATTTCCGGAAGCACCAAGATAGGCAAGCACTGCATGCTGGCTGGCGGTGTCGGTCTGGTGGGGCATATCGAAATTTGCGATGGCGTTTTCATCACCGGCATGACGATGGTGACGCATTCCATTACCGAGCCGGGTTCCTACTCGTCGGGTACGGCCATGCAGCCAGCCGCCGAGTGGCGCAAGAGCGCAGCTCGTCTGCGCAAGATCGATGACATGGCGCGGCGTCTGCAAAAGCTCGAAAAGGCTGTCGAGACGGTGACCTGCTCCGATAATCGCTCATCTGATGGCTGATACCTTTTTAATATCAAGCGTGCACAGTCGATAAACTGCCTCCTTGATGTAGAGGGGTGTTGCGCAGTCGCGACGCACCCCTAATCTTTACTACAGGCTTCCCCTCGAAATGATGGACATCAAAGAAATTCGCGAATACCTGCCTCACCGTTACCCGTTCCTGCTGGTGGATCGTGTGACCGAGCTGGATGTCGAGAACAAGAACATTCGCGCCTACAAGAATGTCAGCGTCAACGAGCCTTTTTTCAACGGTCATTTCCCCGAGCATCCCATCATGCCGGGCGTCCTGATCATCGAAGCGATGGCGCAGGCTGCGGGTATTCTTGCGTTCAAGATGCTTGATGCGAAACCATCCGACGGTACACTTTATTATTTCGTGGGTTCGGACAAGCTGCGCTTCCGTCACCCTGTTCTGCCGGGCGACCAGCTGGTTCTTGAAGCGAAGTTCCTGAGCTGCAAGCGTCAGATCTGGAAGTTCGAATGCAAGGCTACAGTTGATGGCAAGGCAGTGTGCTCTGCCGAGATCATCTGTGCGGAACGTAAACTATGAGTTTGATTGACCCTCGCGCAATCATCGATCCGACGGCCATTCTGGCCGACAACGTTGAGGTCGGCCCCTGGTCGATCGTCGGAGCCGGTGTGGAAATTGGCGAGGGTACAGTCGTCGGTCCCCATGTTGTCCTCAAGGGGCCAACCAGGATCGGCAAGCACAATCGCATCTACCAGTTCTCGTCGGTAGGTGAAGACACGCCTGATCTGAAATACAAGGGCGAGGAAACCCGCCTTGTCATCGGCGATCACAACGTGATCCGGGAAGGGGTGACCATTCATCGCGGGACGGTTCAGGACCGTGCCGAAACCACGCTGGGCGACCACAACCTGATCATGGCCTACGCTCATATCGGGCATGACAGCGTGATCGGCAACCACGTGATTCTGGTCAACAACACCGCGCTGGCGGGTCATGTTCATGTCGATGACTGGGCTATCCTGTCCGGCTTCACTCTTGTGCATCAGTTCTGCCACATCGGTGCTCACAGCTTCTCCGGCATGGGTACGGCGATCGGCAAGGATGTCCCAGCGTTCGTGACGGTCTTCGGCAACCCGGCCGAAGCGCGCAGCATGAACTTCGAAGGCATGCGCCGTCGCGGCTTCTCCGAAGAAGCCATTCATGCGCTGCGCAGAGCCTACAAGACGGTTTATCGTCAGGGGCTGACCATCGCCCAGGCACTGTCCGATCTGGCCGAGCCAGCGGCTCGGTTCCCGGAAGTAGCCGTATTCCTGCAGTCCATCCAGACGTCGACTCGCGGCATCATTCGCTAATCATGACCAAGCCATTATGTATTGCCCTGGTCGCTGGTGAAGCATCCGGCGATATCCTCGGATCCGGTCTGATGCGGGCCCTCAAGTTACGCCACCCCGATGTGCGCTTCATCGGCGTAGGTGGCCCGCTGATGGAAGCTGAAGGCATGCAGTCTTATTTTCCGATGGAGCGCTTGTCGGTAATGGGACTGGTCGAGGTTCTCGGTCGGTTGCGTGAGTTGCTGGCGCGACGCAAGTTGCTGGTCCAGACCCTGATCGATGAAAAGCCGGACGTCTTCATCGGTATCGATGCCCCCGATTTCACGCTTAACATCGAACTGCAACTGCGCCGCGCCGGAATCAAGACCGTGCACTATGTCAGCCCTTCAGTCTGGGCCTGGCGTCAGAAGCGTGTGCTGAAGATTCGTGAAGGCTGTGATCTGATGCTGACCTTGTTGCCGTTCGAAGCCCGATTCTATGAAGAGAAGGGCGTGCCGGTGCGTTTTGTCGGTCATCCGTTGGCGGACACCATCCCTCTGGAATCCGATCGTGCCTCTGCGCGTGCAGAGCTGGGCCTCGCCCTGGAAGCGCCTGTCGTCGCCCTGATGCCGGGTAGCCGGGGCGGCGAAGTAGGGCGTCTGGGCGGGTTGTTTTTCGATGCTGCCGAGCTTTTGCTCGCGCAGCGCCCTGGTTTGCGCTTCGTACTGCCTTGCGCCAGCCCGCAGCGACGGGTTCAGGTAGAGCAACTGTTGCAAGACCGCAATTTGCCGGTCACGCTGCTCGACGGACAGTCACATGTCGCGCTGGCAGCTTGCGATGCGGTACTCATCGCCTCCGGTACCGCCACTCTGGAAGCCCTGCTTTACAAACGACCGATGGTGGTCGCCTATCGTCTGGCACCGCTGACCTTCTGGATACTCAAACGAATGGTCAAAAGCCCTTACGTGTCGCTGCCTAATCTGCTGGCCCAGCGCCTACTGGTGCCAGAGTTGCTGCAGGATGATGCCACCCCCGAAGCGCTGGCCCGGACGCTGTTGCCACTGATCGAAGACGGCGGTGCGCAAACCGCTGGTTTCGATGCCATTCACCGTACGCTGCGTCGCGATGCGTCCAATCAGGCCGCCGATGCGGTGTTGAGCCTGCTTGGCCAGTCGCCTTCGTTGTGAGGTCGCCCATCATGCAGTCAGGTCTGGATTTCACCCTCGTCGAGGATCTGGTAGCGGGTGTTGATGAAGTGGGCCGCGGTCCACTGTGCGGCGCGGTTGTAACGGCGGCTGTCATTCTCGACCCTGCCCGGCCTATTCTCGGGCTCAACGATTCGAAAAAACTGACCGAAGCCAGGCGCGAGAAGCTGTACGTCGAAATTCAGGAAAAGGCCCTGTGCTGGTTTATCGCCCGGGCTGAAGTTGAAGAAATCGATCGGTTGAATATCCTGCACGCCACGATGCTGGCCATGAAGCGCGCCGTTGAAGGGCTGAGCATCACGCCGAAGCTTGCCCTGATCGACGGCAACCGCTGCCCTCAGCTGTCCGTACCCTCGGCTCCGGTAGTAAAGGGTGACTCCAAAGTGCCAGCCATCGCAGCCGCATCGATTCTCGCCAAAGTGAGCCGGGATCGGGAAATGGCGGCATTTGAACGCATCTATCCGGGTTATGGCATCGGCGGGCACAAGGGTTATCCTACGCCGGTGCACCTGGAGGCATTGGCCCGACTCGGACCTACGCCCATTCATCGACGCTCCTTTGCGCCAGTGCGTGCGGCCCATGAGGCGCGTTCATCGATAATGATCGGCGGCGCGATGCCGTTTCCGGTCGGCTTATTGCAGGACTGACGTTTCATCCCGGGCCCGTTACAATCCCGCCCTTCGTTTTTTGTATTTTCGCGTTTTATAGGATCACCATGCCGGCTTCTTTCGTTCATCTACGCCTGCACACCGAATACTCCCTGGTTGACGGTCTGGTCCGGGTCAAACCGTTGATCAAGGCGCTGACCGGCATGAACATGCCTGCCGTGGCGGTAACCGACCAGAACAACATGTGTTCGCTGGTCAAGTTCTACAAGGCTGCCCAAGGCTCCGGTATCAAGCCGATTTGTGGTGTCGACCTGTGGCTGGCGGGCAGGGATGAGGACGCCGCGCTCAGTCGTATCAGCCTGTTGGCCATGAATGCTCAGGGCTACCGAAACCTGACCGAGCTGATTTCCCGTGGCTTCATCGAGGGCCAGCGCAACGGGCAGATCGTCATCCAGCGCCAATGGGTCGCACAGGCCAGTGAAGGCGTCATTGCGCTTTCCGCGGCCAAGGAAGGCGAAATCGGCATGGCACTGCTCGGTGGCAATCCCGGCGAGGCGGACGAGCTGCTGCGCGAATGGATGGCGGTATTTCCCGACCGTTTCTACCTCGAGGTGCAGCGCACCAATCGCAATAATGACGAAGAACACCTGCATGCCGCTGTTGCCCTGGCCGAGCGTCACGGTGCGCCGCTGGTAGCGACCAATGACGTGCGTTTCATCAAGCAGACCGATTTCGAAGCCCACGAGACCCGTGTGTGCATCGGCGAAGGCCGGGCACTGGACGATCCGCGTCGCTCGCACAACTACAGCGACCAGCAGTACCTGAAAAGCCCGGAAGAAATGGCCGAGCTGTTCAGCGACCTGCCCGAAGCCCTGGAAAACACCGTCGAAATTGCCAAGCGCTGTAACATCGACGTCAAGCTGGGCACTCACTTCCTGCCCAACTTCCCGATTCCCGATGGCATGACCATCGATGAGTATTTCCGCAAGGTCTCGTTCGATGGCCTCGAAGAGCGTCTCGCCGTCCTCTTGCCCAAAGACACGACGGAGGATTACGAAGCCAGGCGGCAGGTGTATGTCGACCGACTGAATTTCGAGCTGGATATCATCATCCAGATGGGCTTTCCCGGTTACTTCCTGATCGTTATGGATTTTATCCAGTGGGCCAAGAGCAACGGCGTGCCAGTAGGTCCGGGGCGAGGTTCGGGTGCCGGCTCGCTGGTCGCCTACGTGCAGAAGATCACCGACCTCGATCCGCTGGAGTACGACCTGCTGTTCGAACGTTTCCTGAACCCGGAGCGGGTCTCCATGCCCGACTTCGACGTCGACTTCTGTATGGACGGCCGTGATCGGGTGATCGAATACGTGGCCGAGAAATACGGTCGCAATGCGGTCAGCCAGATCATCACGTTCGGTTCCATGGCGGCCAAGGCGGTGGTGCGTGACGTGGCGCGGGTGCAGGGCAAGTCTTACGGGCTGGCTGATCGCCTATCGAAGATGATCCCGTTCGAAGTCGGCATGACCCTCGAAAAGGCCTATGAGCAGGAAGAAATTCTTCGCGACTTCCTCAAGGTTGATGAGGAAGCCGCAGAAATCTGGGAGATGGCGCTCAAGCTTGAAGGCATTGTGCGTAACGTGGGCAAGCACGCCGGTGGTGTGGTTATTGCTCCGACCAAGCTGACGGACTTTGCACCGATCTATTGCGACGAAGCCGGTGACGGTCTGGTGACCCAGTTCGACAAGGACGATGTCGAGGCGGCGGGGCTGGTGAAGTTCGACTTCCTCGGTCTGCGCACTCTGACCATCATCGACTGGGCGCTCAAGACCATCAACCGCGACCGTGCCAAGGTCAACGAAGCGCCGCTGGACATTGCGTTCATCCCGCTCGATGACATGCCGACCTATCAGTTGTTGCAGCGCGCCGAAACCACGGCGGTGTTCCAGCTCGAGTCGCGCGGCATGAAGGAGCTGATCAAAAAGCTCAAGCCCGACTGCCTGGAAGACTTGATCGCACTGGTGGCGCTGTTCCGTCCCGGCCCTCTGCAATCGGGCATGGTGGACGACTTCATCAACCGTAAGCACGGTCGTGCAGAACTGTCCTACCCGCACGTCGATTACCAGTATGAAGGCCTGAAGCCGGTACTGGCACCGACCTACGGGATCATTCTGTATCAGGAACAGGTGATGCAGATTGCCCAGGTCATGGCCGGTTACACCCTCGGCGGTGCGGACATGCTGCGTCGTGCGATGGGCAAGAAGAAGCCCGAGGAAATGGCCAAGCAGCGCGGCGGTTTCATTGAGGGTTGCAAGACCAACAATATCGAGCCTGACCTGGCGGGTAACATTTTCGACCTGGTGGAGAAATTTGCCGGGTACGGCTTCAACAAGTCCCACTCGGCGGCCTACGGCCTGGTGTCGTACCAGACTGCCTGGTTGAAGACCCACTACCCGGCGCCGTTCATGGCCGCCGTGTTGTCGGCGGACATGCACAACACCGACAAGGTCGTGACCTTGATCGAAGAAGTGCGCACGATGAAGCTGCGCCTCGATGCGCCGGACGTGAACACATCGGAGTTCAAGTTCACGGTAAGCGATGACGGCCGGATTCTTTATGGGCTGGGTGCCATCAAAGGGGTGGGCGAGGGCCCGGTCGAGGCGATTACCGATGCGCGTCAGAACGGGCCGTTCAAGGATCTGTTCGATTTCTGCGCCCGCGTCGATCTCAAGCGGGTCAACAAGCGTACGCTGGATGGCCTGATTCGTAGTGGCGCACTGGATCGTCTCGGACCTTATTTCGAGCTGGAGCCCAAGGCCTATCAGGCCAATATCGACCGTAACCGGTCGGTACTGCTTGCGGCACTGGAGGAGGCCATTCAGGCGGCAGAGCAAACCGCGCGCAGTCACGACAGTGGGCACGCCGATCTGTTTGGCGGCCTGTTCGTCGAAGCGGATGCCGATGTCTACGCCAATCATCGCAAGACCCGCGAGCTGAGTCTGAAGGATCGTCTGCGCGGTGAAAAGGAAACCCTTGGCCTCTATCTGACCGGTCACCCTATCGACGAGTACGAAGGCGAGATTCGTCGTTTCGCTCGTCAGCGGATCATCGACCTCAAGCCCGCCAGAGACACCCAGACGGTGGCCGGGCTGATAATCGCCTTGCGCGTGATGAAGAACAAGAAGGGCGACAAGATGGGGTTCATTACCCTGGACGACCGCTCTGCACGCATCGAAGCGTCTCTGTTTGCCGAAGCATTTCATTCGGCTCAGTCGCTGCTGCAGACCGATGCTATGGTAGTGGTCGAGGGCGAAGTCAGTAATGACGACTTCTCCGGAGGGCTGCGATTGCGCGCCAAGCGCGTCATGAGCATCGAGGACGCCCGTACCAACCTGGCCGAGAGCCTGCGCGTGACGGTGCGCGCCGAAGCGCTCAAGGGCGACCGGCTACGCTGGCTGGGTGATCTGTGCAAGCGCCATCGCGGTGCCTGCCCGATCACGGTGGACTACACGGGGCAGGATGCCCGTGCCTTGCTGCAATTGGGAGAAGCATGGCGGATTGATCCTGCAGACAGCTTGATTCAAGCTCTGCGTGACCAGTTCGGACGTGAGAACGTCTTTCTCCAGTATCGTTGAACGCCGCAGGCTCGACTTGCGCTCAACCCTGAATTTTAATTTCGACCTGACCGCGCCTGTTCCGAACAGGAAAGGCGCAGACGGATCAACCGGCCGGCCTCTTGGCCGTCGACCCAAGACGGATGCCTATGAACCCGAATTTTCTTGATTTCGAACAGCCTATCGCTGACTTGCAGGCCAAAATCGAAGAACTGCGCTTGGTGGGTAACGACAACTCGCTGAACATCGGCGACGAGATCTCCCGGCTGCAAGACAAGAGCAAGACGCTTACCGAAAGCATCTTTGGCAACCTGACCAGTTGGCAGATCGCGCGCATGGCACGCCATCCGCGTCGTCCCTACACGCTGGACTACATCGAAAACATCTTTACCGAGTTCGATGAGCTGCACGGTGATCGCCACTTCTCCGATGACGCGGCAATCGTCGGCGGCATTGCCCGTCTTGACGGCCAGCCAGTCATGGTTATCGGTCACCAGAAAGGTCGTGAAGTGCGCGAGAAGGTTCGCCGCAACTTCGGCATGCCGCGCCCGGAGGGTTATCGCAAGGCCTGCCGTCTGATGGAAATGGCCGAGCGCTTCAAGATGCCGATCCTGACCTTCATCGACACGCCAGGTGCCTATCCGGGTATCGACGCGGAAGAGCGCAACCAGAGCGAAGCGATTGCCTGGAACCTGCGCGTAATGGCTCGTCTCAAAACCCCGATCATCGCCACTGTTATTGGTGAGGGTGGCTCCGGCGGCGCACTGGCCATTGGCGTCTGCGACCAGTTGAACATGCTGCAATACTCGACGTACGCGGTGATTTCTCCAGAAGGCTGCGCGTCGATTCTGTGGAAAACCGCCGAGAAGGCACCTGATGCTGCCGAGGCTATGGGCATCACTGCCGATCGCCTGAAAGGCCTGGGCATCGTCGATAAGGTCATCGCTGAGCCGCTGGGCGGTGCGCATCGCGACCCGGTTGCCGCCGCCGCTCTGATCCGTGAAGAGCTGAGCAGCCAGTTGGCGATGCTCAAGGAACTCGATAACGAAGCGCTGCTGGCTCGTCGCTATGACCGTCTGATGAGCTACGGTCTTTAAGCTTCGCTGCCCCGATTGTTTCCACGTCCTGCGGGCTTCCGCCCGAAGGACCTGGGAGCGAACCTGTTCGCGAAAAGGCTGGTTTGATCACTGAAGCCGTCAGTGTGCGAACTCGCCAGGTCGGTGAAAAACAGCCGTGACCACCCCCTCACACACCGGTCATGACCTTTCTGCCAGGCTTCTTCAGGTCTTGGCCCCATGGCGCGATGCGCCTGCCTGGTATATCGGTTTCTCCGGCGGCCTCGACTCGACCGTGCTTTTGCATCTTCTGGCTGAACTCGCCAGCCGCGAAACCCTGCCTGCGCTCTACGCAGTCCATGTGCACCACGGTCTGCAGCCCGTTGCCGATGCCTGGCCAGAGCATTGTCAGCAGGTTTGCAAGACGCTTGGGGTGGCATTTGAGTCTGTTCGTGTTCAGGTCGAGCCCGGCCCGAGTGTCGAGCAGGCTGCCCGGCAGGCGCGCTACCTCGCGTTCAGCGAGCGGTTGGAGGATGGAGAGGTCCTGCTGACCGGGCAGCATCGCGATGATCAGGCCGAGACCCTGTTGTTCCGTTTGCTGCGAGGCGCAGGTGCGCGCGGTCTGGCTGCCATGCCCGAGCAGCGAATTCTGGGACGTGGGCATCTGGTGCGACCGTTGCTGACAATGTCTCGTACCGAGCTTGAAGGCTACGCGCATCAGCACGGCCTGAAGTGGGTTGAGGATCCCAGTAACAGTAATCAGCAGTTCTCGCGCAACTTTCTGCGCAGTGAGGTGCTGCCACTGTTGACCTCCAGATGGCCACAGGCGGCTGCCAGTCTGGCGCGGACGGCAGGTCATCTCGGTGAAGCACAGCAACTGCTGGACGAGCTTGCGGTGCAGGATCTGGTCAGTGCCCAGGTCTCCACGCCATTTGTCTGGTTGGACTTGCCGGTGCTGGGCCTGGGGCCGCTGACCGGACTGTCCGCAGCACGTCAGCGCAATGCTCTGCGCCACTGGCTTGCGCCCCTGACGCGGATGCCGGACACCGATCACTGGGCCGGCTGGGAAGCATTGCGCGATGCGACGCATGACGCCCGTCCACTGTGGCGGCTTGCCGATGGCGAACTGCACAGAGCGCAGGACTGCATCTGGTGGGTGCCCGCTGGCTGGGGGACGGTCTGTGATGACGTAACAGACTGGTTCGACCCTCAAGTGTCGCTGCACCTGCCGGGTAACGGTCGGGTGCTCATCGAAGGTCAGGCACCGTCGGGCTGCCTGCAAATCCGCTACCGGCAGGGCGGTGAAACGATGTACCTCAGCGGACGTGGCAATCGCGATCTCAAACGCCTGCTCAACGAACAGGCAGTGCCGGTGTTTCTGCGCGGCAGATTGCCGCTGCTGTACCTCGATAACGTTCTATTGGCCGTCGCCAACCTGCCTGGACTGGACGGTTCGCCCAATGAAAACTGGCGTTTGCGCTGGGTTGCGCCGACCGGCGACCAAAGTTTGAGCTGAAAGGCCCTTTCAGGTAGACTACGCTCCCTTCTTGATACAACTTCTGTTGGTTCTTTTGAAACAACGCAAGTTGCCGGTTACCAACCAGTATTTACTGGGTAATTCTTAAAAATGTAGCGCACACCACACTGGCTTCGGCCGGTCGGTTTCAACGCAGCAGTTTCGGGAGTGCACCGTGAATTTTGTCGGTAATCGGGGGCTTCGGCCTTCCTTCGCTATCCCCGGCGGCTCTGACCGCTTTAACGCAGACTTCTAGGGTTTTTCATGACGCGCTACATCTTCGTCACGGGCGGTGTTGTTTCTTCATTGGGGAAAGGCATTGCCTCGGCTTCATTGGCGGCCATCCTGGAGGCGCGGGGACTCAAGGTCACCATGCTCAAACTGGATCCCTACATCAACGTGGACCCAGGCACCATGAGCCCGTTCCAGCACGGTGAAGTGTTCGTCACTCACGACGGCGCCGAGACCGACCTGGACCTTGGTCACTACGAGCGGTTCATCCGCACCACCATGACCCAGAACAACAACTTCACCACCGGCCGTGTGTACGAACACGTCCTGCGCAAAGAGCGCCGTGGTGATTATCTGGGGGCGACCATTCAGGTCATCCCGCACATTACCGACGAAATCAAGCGCCGCATCATCAAGGGTGCAGGCGATGCCGACGTGGCGCTGGTCGAGATCGGCGGTACGGTGGGTGACATCGAGTCGCAACCCTTCCTTGAAGCCATCCGCCAGTTGCGTTTCGAAGTCGGCGCACGCCGCGCGATGCTGATGCACCTGACGCTGGTGCCGTACATCGCCACCGCTGGCGAGACCAAGACCAAGCCGACTCAGCATTCGGTAAAGGAACTGCGCTCCATCGGCCTGCAGCCTGATGTGCTGGTCTGCCGTTCCGACCATCCGATCGACGTCTCCTCGCGCCGCAAGATCGCTCAGTTCACCAACGTCGAAGAGCGTGCGGTTATCGCCCTGGAAGACGCAGACACCATCTACAAGATCCCGGGCATTCTGCACTCGCAGGGTCTGGACGATTTCGTGGTCGAGCGTTTCGGTCTCCAGTGTGGCGGTGCCGACCTGTCCGAATGGGACAAGGTCGTCGACGCCAAGCTCAACCCGGAGCACGAAGTGACCATCGCGATGGTCGGCAAGTACATGGAACTGCTCGACGCCTACAAGTCGTTGATCGAAGCCATGAGCCACGCCGGTATCACCAATCGCACCAAGGTCAACCTGCGTTACATCGACTCTGAAGATATCGAAAACCAGGGCACCGGCCTGCTTGAAGGCGTGGATGCGATCCTGGTTCCGGGCGGCTTCGGTCTGCGTGGCGTCGAAGGCAAGATCACTGCCGTTCAGTTCGCTCGCGAGAACAAGGTTCCCTACCTGGGCATCTGCCTGGGCATGCAGGTCGCCGTCATCGAGTTCGCTCGTAACGTGCTGGGCTGGAAAGACGCCAACTCCACCGAATTCGACCGTACCAGCGCACACGCCGTAGTGGGTCTGATCACCGAGTGGGAAGATGCCACTGGCGCAGTCGAAACCCGTACCGAAAGCTCCGATCTGGGCGGCACCATGCGTCTGGGCGCGCAGGAGTGCCAGCTTGAAGCCGGCTCGCTGGTGCACGATTGCTACAGCAAGGATGTGATTGTCGAGCGCCATCGTCATCGTTACGAGGTGAACAACAACCTGTTGCCGCAACTGATCGAGGCTGGCCTGAAGATTTCCGGTCGCTCCGGTGACGGTGCGTTGGTTGAAGTGGTCGAAGCGCCGGATCATCCATGGTTCGTGGCCTGCCAGTTCCACCCCGAGTTCACTTCTACGCCCCGTGACGGTCACCCGCTGTTCAGCGGTTTCGTCAAGGCGGCACTGGCACAACATCAGAAAAACTCCTGACAGGGACTTCAGACATGGCTCAGAAAACCATCCGTGTAGGTTCGATCGAGATCGCCAACGACAAGCCAATGGTGCTGTTCGGCGGCATGAACGTGCTTGAATCCCGGGATATGGCCATGCAGGTCTGCGAAGAATACGTGAGGGTTACCGAAAAGCTCGGTATCCCTTATGTGTTCAAGGCCAGCTTCGACAAAGCCAACCGCTCTTCGGTAAATTCCTACCGTGGTCCAGGCCTTGAAGAGGGCATGCGTATTTTCGAAGAGATCAAACGCACCTTCAATGTGCCGCTGATCACGGATGTCCACGAGCCTCATCAGGCTGCCGTGGTCGCCGAAGTCTGCGACATCATCCAGTTGCCGGCCTTTCTGTCGCGTCAGACCGACCTGGTCGTTGCGATGGCGAAGACCGGCGCAGTCATCAACATCAAGAAAGCCCAGTTCCTCGCACCTCAGGAGATGAAACACATCCTGACCAAGTGCGAAGAGGCGGGTAATGATCAGTTGATCCTCTGCGAGCGCGGTTCCAGCTTCGGTTACAACAACCTGGTCGTGGACATGCTCGGCTTCGGCATCATGAAGCAGTTCGAGTACCCGATATTGTTCGACGTGACCCACGCCCTGCAAATGCCGGGCGGTCGTTCCGATTCTGCCGGTGGTCGTCGTGCCCAGGTTCTTGATCTGGCCAAAGCCGGTATCAGCCAGAATCTGGCCGGTCTGTTCCTTGAGGCGCATCCGGACCCCGACAACGCCAAATGCGACGGCCCGTGTGCCTTGCGTCTGGACAAGCTGGAGCCGTTCCTGGCTCAGCTCAAGTCACTGGATGAACTTGTCAAAAGTTTTCCGATCGTAGAGACCGCTTGAACAGGGTTCTCCGGTAAAGTGCCGTTCCCCGTCATTCGTGACGGGGTTGTCGCATTCGGACCTGCCTTTTTCTGCGTCTGACTGCGAGCATTGTTTTCCCAGCTGCGTCGTTTTCGTCAATCTTGGAGTGTTTACAACAATGGCAAAAATCGTCGACATCAAAGGTCGTGAAGTTCTCGACTCCCGTGGCAATCCCACCGTGGAAGCAGATGTGCTCCTCGATAACGGCATCATCGGCAGCGCCTGCGCGCCGTCCGGTGCTTCAACCGGCTCGCGCGAAGCGCTGGAGCTGCGTGATGGCGACAAGAGCCGTTACATGGGCAAGGGCGTTCTGAAGGCTGTAGCCAACATCAATGGCCCCATCCGTGATCTGCTTCTGGGCAAGGACCCGGTTGACCAGAAGGCGCTGGATCACGCGATGATCGAGCTGGACGGTACCGAGAACAAGGCAAGTCTGGGCGCAAACGCAATCCTCGCGGTCTCCCTGGCAGCTGCCAAGGCGGCGGCACAGGATCAGGACCTGCCGCTGTACGCGCATATCGCCAACCTCAATGGCACACCGGGCGTGTATTCCATGCCGGTTCCGATGATGAACATCATCAACGGTGGCGAGCATGCCGACAACAACATCGACATCCAGGAATTCATGATCCAGCCTGTCGGCGCCAAGACCTTCGCTGAAGGCCTGCGCTGGGGCACCGAAATTTTCCATCACCTCAAGGCCGTGCTCAAGGCGCGTGGCCTGAACACCGCTGTCGGCGACGAAGGCGGTTTCGCGCCTAACCTGGCGTCCAACAAAGAAGCACTTGACGCTATTGCCGAAGCCGTCGCCAATGCGGGTTACACGCTGGGCACCGACGTGACCCTGGCGCTGGACTGCGCGGCGAGCGAGTTCTACAAGAATGGCAAGTACAAACTCAGCGAAGAGGGCGAGTACAGCTCCGCCGAGTTTGCCGAATACCTTGCCGAGCTGACGCGCAAGCACCCGATCATTTCCATTGAAGACGGTCTGGACGAGTCCGATTGGGATGGCTGGAAAGTTCTCACCGACAAGATCGGCGAGAAAGTCCAGCTGGTCGGTGACGACCTGTTCGTGACCAACACCAAGATCCTGAAAGAAGGCATCGACAAGAAGATCGCCAACTCGATTCTGATCAAGTTCAATCAAATCGGCTCCCTGACCGAAACGCTGGAAGCCATTCAGATGGCCAAAGCTGCCGGTTACACTGCGATCATCTCTCACCGTTCCGGCGAAACCGAGGACTCGACCATTGCCGACCTGGCTGTGGGCACGTCTGCCGGTCAGATCAAAACCGGTTCGCTGTGCCGCTCCGATCGCGTTTCCAAGTACAACCAACTGCTGCGCATCGAAGAGCAATTGGGTTCCAAGGCTGTGTATCGTGGGCGTGCCGAGTTTCGCGGCTAAGCCATAGATGGTAAAAAGACGCAGAGCGCTGCATGGCGTCGAGTTCGCTGACTCGCCTGTGCAGCTCCGATGCTGACGCTCCGCGGTAATCTGGAGTGATTGAGCCTGGCTTATGTCAGGCTCAATGCCCTCAGTCATTTGTTGTTTACGTTGGCTCTGCTGTCTTTTTTACTGGGTGCCCGATATTTCAATGCGCAGTCCTAACTGGTTGTTCCTCGTCCTGCTTCTGTTGCTGGCTGGCTTGCAGTACCGCCTATGGGTCGGTAACGGAAGCCTTGCGCAAGTGGCCAGCCTGACTCAGCAGATTGCCGACCAGCATGCTGAAAATCAGGTGTTGCTGGAGCGCAACCGCGTGCTTGATGCCGAGGTCATGGAATTGAAAAAAGGTCTTGAAACCGTCGAAGAGCGTGCCCGACACGAACTGGGTATGGTCAAGGACGGCGAAACCCTTTACCAGCTCGCGCAATAATCAAGTTGGTGCAATGAAAGACATTCTTCCTGCCTTCTGGGCAGTGATACCTGCGGCGGGCATCGGTGCTCGCATGGCAGCCGACCGTCCCAAGCAGTACCTGCAACTGGGCGGCCTGACAATTCTCGAACACAGCCTGCTTTGCTTTCTCGATCATCCGCGGCTCAAGGGCCTGGTGATCAGTCTGGCTGTGGATGACCCGTACTGGGCGGCGTTGCCCTGTGCGCACGATACCCGCATTCAGCGCGTGGACGGTGGCAGCGAGCGCTCAGGCTCGGTGCTTAACGCGCTTCTGCATTTGCATGCACAGGGTGCCAGTGACAATGACTGGGTGCTGGTTCATGACGCTGCGCGTCCGAATCTGGCGCGTAGCGATCTGGATAATCTGCTTGGCGAGCTGGCTGACGACCCTGTCGGTGGCCTGCTGGCCGTACCCGCTCGGGATACTCTCAAGCGGGCCGACAGCAATGGTCGGGTGCTTGAGACGGTAGACCGTAGCCTGATCTGGCAAGCATTCACGCCGCAGATGTTTCGTCTTGGTGCGTTGCATCGCGCGCTGGCTGACAGCCTGGTATCCAATGTCAGCATCACCGATGAGGCATCAGCCATCGAGTGGGCAGGGCAGTCGCCACGCTTGATCGAGGGGCGTTCCGATAACATCAAGGTCACTCGCCCCGAGGACCTGGAGTGGTTGCGCCAGCGCCGCACCGAGTTTGGCCGCTAGGCTACTGACGGTACTCATCGCGCATCGCCAGCCCTTCTTTCAGATAGTCCACCAGCTTGCGCACCTTGGGTGACAGGTGCCTTTGCTGCGGATAGAGCGCCCAGACGGCCGTATTGGGCGGTTGATGCGCCTCCAGCAACGAAACCAGCGTTCCGTCGTTGAGGTGTTTCTGCACGTAATAGTCCGGCAACTGACACAGGCCAACGCCGTGCAGCGCGGCGTCGAGCACTGCCTGGCCGCTGTTGCAACGCCAGTTACCTTGCACACGCTGTGAAAACTCACGCCCGTTCTGCTGCAGTTGCCAGGTATCGCTGCCCCCGACCAGGCAGTTATGGCGGTTCAATTCCGACAGGCTGTGCGGTCGTCCGTAGCGCTCGATATAGGAGGGCGCGGCGCACAGGTACATTTGCCGAGGTGCGAGGCGGGTTGCGACCAGGCGCGAGTCTTGCAACCGGCCCAGGCGAATGGCCAGATCCATGCCTTCATGAACCAGATCGAGCGTGTCATTGCTGAGTTCGATGTCTACCCGCAGGTGCGGGTAGACATCCATGAAACGCGTGACCAACGGTGTGATGAAGCGCTCGCCATAAGCCACAGCGCAGGTCATGCGTAACAGCCCTTTCGGCTCGCTGGCCAGATCGCCCACGGCGCGCAAGGCCTCTTCCCGGCCGTCCTGCAGGCGCTGGCAGTGATGCAAAAATGTCTGGCCGGCCTCGGTCAGCGTGACCTTGCGCGTACTGCGATACAGCAAACGGGTTTGCAGGCGTTCCTCAAGGCGCACGATCTGCCGGCTGACATGAGATGAAGACACGCCAAGCCGCTGCGCCGCCGCAGTGAACTGACCACATTCAGCGACTGCAACGAATTCGTCCAGACCTTCCCAGCGATTGGTGTACATCGATTATCCCTGTACAGCATTAATGTTTTGCTTTTAGCCGTATTACTCGCCAATTGGCACTGTACTACACTGCAAACCTTGTTTTTACCCGTCGGAGAAGATTGATGATCAAGTCGCGCGCTGCTGTCGCTTTTGAAGCCAAAAAGCCATTGGAGATCGTTGAAGTCGATGTCGCCATGCCCAAGGCCGGAGAAGTGCTGCTCAGAGTAGTGGCCTCCGGCGTCTGCCATACCGATGCCTACACACTTTCCGGTGCTGACCCCGAAGGTATTTTCCCGTCGATCCTCGGCCACGAAGGCGGCGCGATTGTCGAAGCAGTGGGCGAAGGCGTGACTTCGGTGGTCGTCGGTGATCACGTCATTCCGCTTTACACTCCGGAATGCCGCCAGTGCAAGTTCTGCCGCTCGGGCAAGACCAACCTGTGCCAGTCGATTCGTGCAACCCAGGGCAAGGGGCTTATGCCCGATGGGACAACGCGCTTTTCCTACAAGGGCGAGCCGATTTTCCACTACATGGGTACGTCGACGTTTTCTGAATACACCGTGCTGCCTGAAATCTCGGTGGCCAAGATCGACAAGCAGGCACCGCTGGAAAAAGTCTGCCTGCTGGGCTGCGGCGTAACTACCGGTATCGGCGCAGTGCTCAATACTGCCAAGGTCAAGCCGGGCGATACTGTGGCGATCTTCGGTCTGGGCGGCATTGGTCTGTCTGCCGTGATCGGCGCGGTCAAAGCAAAGGCGGCCCGAATCATCGCCATCGACATCAACCCGGCCAAGTTCGAGATCGCCAGACAGCTGGGCGCGACCGATTGCGTCAACCCGAAGGATTTCGACCGCCCGATTCAGGAAGTCATCGTCGACATGACCGATGGCGGCGTGGACTTCTCGTTTGAGTGCATCGGCAATGTGCAACTGATGCGTGCAGCGCTTGAATCCTGCCACAAGGGCTGGGGCGAGTCGGTCATCATCGGCGTGGCCGGAGCCGGTCAGGAGATTTCCACCCGTCCTTTCCAGCTGGTGACCGGACGCGTCTGGCGCGGTTCCGCATTCGGCGGCGTGCGTGGCCGCACCGAACTGCCCAGCTACGTCGACATGGCGCAGACCGGCGAAATCCCGCTGGATACGTTCATTACCCACACCATGGGCCTGGAAGACATCAACAAAGCGTTCGACCTGATGCACGAAGGCAAAAGCATCCGCACCGTCATTCATTTTTGAATAGCAGCTGCAGGCTCCTGGCTTCAAGCGGCAAGAACAGCTGCCACCCGCTTGAAGCTCGAAGCGTGTAGCTTGAGGAAACGACATGCCTTTGGAAAATATTTCCTGCCAGAAAAGCTTCGGCGGCTGGCACAAGCGTTACAAGCATCATTCTCAGGTGCTGGGTTGCGACATGGTGTTTGCCGTCTACCTGCCGCCCCAGGCAGAGCAGGGCGGCAAGCTGCCGGTGCTGTACTGGTTGTCGGGTCTGACCTGCACCGACGAAAACTTCATGCAGAAAGCCGCGGCGCAACGACTTGCCGCCGAGCTGGGTATCATCGTCGTGGCACCTGACACCAGTCCGCGCGGTGCCGATGTGGCTGATGACCCAGACGGTGCCTGGGACTTC
This sequence comes from Pseudomonas caricapapayae, assembly GCF_001400735.1. Lineage (GTDB taxonomy): Bacteria > Pseudomonadota > Gammaproteobacteria > Pseudomonadales > Pseudomonadaceae > Aquipseudomonas > Aquipseudomonas caricapapayae. The sequence continues at coordinate 49,241 of NZ_LJPW01000156.1, read as the reverse complement.
GGTCAAGGGGCGGGCTTCTACCTCAATGCCACCGAACAGCCGTATGCACGGCATTACCAAATGCATGATTACGTGGTCAAGGAGTTGCCAGCCTTGATCGAAGGCCACTTCCCGGCGTCCCAGGCGCGCAGTATCAGTGGGCATTCGATGGGCGGTCACGGTGCGCTGGTCTGCGCATTGCGCAACCCCGGTCGCTACAGGTCGGTGTCGGCGTTCTCGCCCATCAGCAACCCAATCGACTGCCCGTGGGGGCAAAAGGCGTTTTCCCGTTACCTGGGCGAAGATCGCTCACGTTGGCGCGAATGGGATGCCAGTGTGCTGATTGCGCAGGCTGCTGAAAAACTGCCGACATTGGTTGATCAAGGGGATCGTGACGATTTTCTGGTCAACCAGCTCAAGCCCGAAGCACTGGTTCAGGCCGCCAAGGCGGCGGACTATCCGCTGACTCTGCGGATGCAGCCAGGTTACGACCATAGCTATTTCTTCATCGCCAGCTTCATCGAAGACCATCTCAGGCATCACGCTGAAGCCTTGAACAGCTAACGCGCGCCAAAGCAGGTAGAATCACGCCCTGACTTTTTTCAGGGCGTTTTTTTATGCGTATTGGCCATGGCTATGATGTGCACCGTTTCGCCGAAGGCGACTTCATTACCTTGGGCGGCGTGCGGATTGCACACGGGTTCGGGCTGCTGGCCCATTCCGATGGCGATGTCCTGCTGCATGCCCTGAGCGATGCGCTTCTGGGAGCTGCGGCGCTGGGCGATATCGGCAAGCAATTTCCCGATACAGACCCGCAATTCAAAGGTGCCGACAGCCGCGTGCTGCTGCGTCATGTCCTCAAGCAGATCCACGGCAAAGGCTGGAAGGTCGGTAATGTCGACGCCACCATTGTCGCTCAGGCACCGAAAATGGCACCGCACATCGATGCGATGCGTGCCTTGATTGCGGAGGATCTGCAGGTTGAACCTGACCAGGTGAACGTTAAAGCGACGACAACGGAAAAACTCGGTTTTACCGGCCGTGAAGAAGGCATCGCGGTGCATGCCGTTGCGTTGTTGTTGCGCGCATGAATGAGCTTGAACTGCTTGGGCCTCGGGCCTGCGGCGACGCATTGGGCCGTGCAGTCCTCAAGGCGACTGCCGAAGATTTTCAGGTCGACGAGGTGCTGGACATTCCGCTTTCAGGCGATGGCGAGCACTTGTGGCTGTGGGTCGAAAAGCGCGGCCTGAATACCGAGGAAGCTGCACGCCGGCTGGCCCGAGCGGCAGGCGTTCAGTTGCGTACGGTCAGCTATGCCGGTCTCAAGGACCGTCAGGCGTTGACCCGCCAGTGGTTCAGCATCCAGCTGCCAGGCAAGGCCGACCCCGATCTGTCGGCTGCCCAGGACGACACCCTGCAGATTCTCAAGAGCAGCCGACACAAGCGTAAGCTGCAACGCGGTGCCCACGCAGCCAATGGCTTCACACTGCGGCTGACCCAACTGGATGCCGACAGGGACGCGTTGAACGAGCGCCTCGAAACCATCGCCCGACAGGGCATCCCCAATTACTTCGGTACCCAGCGTTTCGGCTATCAGGGTGGAAACCTCGGCGAAGCACGTGATTACGCAGCCCGTAAAGCGCTGCCCGAGCAGCGCGCAGTGCGCTCGCGGCTCTTGTCCACGGCGCGCAGCTACCTGTTCAATCGAGTGCTGGCCGCTCGTGTTGCCGATGGCAGCTGGCACAAGGCTCAAGTCGGAGATTTGCTGGCTTTCACTGACAGCCGCAGTTTTTTTCCAGCGGGTATCGACGAGTGCAGCGATCCTCGTCTGGCGATTCTTGATCTGCACCCTACCGGGCCACAATGGGGCGAAGGCCTTTCGCCAGCTGGAGGCGCGACGGCAGCGCTGGAAAATGCCATCGCCAATGATGAGGCTGCATTGCGTGACTGGCTGGTCAGAGCGGGCATGGAGCACGAACGTCGCATCCTGCGACTGCCCATTGGGCGGCTGACGTGGCATTATCCCGAGTCTGACATTCTGCAACTGGAATTCGTCCTTCCGCCCGGATGCTTCGCCACTGTTTTGGTTCGCGAACTCGTTGATCTGGTGCCGGTTGGGCAGACGGACAGCTCATGCGTATTCTGATATCAAATGATGACGGGGTGAACGCGCCCGGTCTTGTCGCGCTGCATGCAGCGCTGGCGGACTATGCCGAGTGCGTGGTAATCGCCCCTGATCAGGACAAAAGCGGTGCCAGCAGTTCCCTGACACTTGACCGGCCCTTGCACCCGCATACACTGGCCAACGGCTTCATCAGTCTCAATGGTACGCCGACCGACTGCGTACATCTGGGGATTCATGGGCTATTGGAGCGTGCACCGGATATGGTGGTTTCAGGTATCAACCTGGGTGCCAATCTTGGGGACGACGTACTGTATTCCGGAACGGTCGCTGCAGCCCTTGAAGGGCGCTTTTTGCAGCGTCCGTCGTTTGCCTTTTCGTTTTTGTCACGTCAGCCGGATAATCTGGCGACGGCGGCGCATTACGCGCGCTTGCTGGTCGAGGCTCATGAGCAACTCGATCTGCCACCCCGCACGGTACTGAACGTGAATATTCCGAATCTGCCGCTTGAGCATATCCGCGGCATTCAACTGACCCGATTGGGGCACCGTGCCCGTGCTGCCGCACCGGTCAAAGTCGTCGATCCGCGTGGTCGTGCCGGCTACTGGATCGCCGCTGCCGGGGATGTCGAAGACGGCGGTGCCGGCACCGATTTCCATGCGGTCGTACAAGGCTATGTATCGATTACGCCGTTGCAGCTGGATCGAACGTATCAGAATGGATTCAGCAGTCTGAATACCTGGCTGGAGGGACTTCGTTGATGTCGCGCGAGCAGGATGATCTATTGCGTCGCGGGATCGGGATGACCTCGCAACGCACCCGCGAACGTCTGATTCAGCGCCTTTGCGAAGAGGGCATTTCCAATCAACGGGTACTGGACGTCATCCGCAAGACGCCTCGGCACCTGTTTGTCGATGAAGCACTGGCGCATCGCGCCTATGAAGACACAGCCTTGCCCATCGGCCACAACCAGACGATTTCCCAGCCTTATATGGTTGCGCGGATGAGCGAGCTGCTGCTGGCAGCGGGGCCGCTGGACAAGGTCATGGAGATCGGCACGGGTTCCGGCTATCAGACTGCGGTGCTGGCGCAGCTGGTGGAGCGCGTGTTTTCGGTGGAACGCATCAAAGTGCTTCAGGATCGCGCCAAAGAGCGCCTGGTCGAGCTCAATTTGCGCAATGTGGTTTTCCGCTGGGGTGACGGCTGGGAGGGCTGGCCGGCTCTTGCGCCCTATAACGGCATCATCGTCACGGCTGTGGCAACCGACGTGCCGCAGGCGCTGCTTGATCAACTGGCGCCGGGGGGCCGGCTGGTGATACCGGTAGGCTCGGGTGAGGTTCAGCAATTGATGCTGATTATCCGCGAAGAAAACGGTTTTTCCCGTCATGTATTGGGGGCTGTGCGCTTCGTGCCGCTGCTCAATGGACCGATCGCTTGAAGATTGTCTGCAGTAAACAGTGAATTCTGGCGTCAGTCATCGGTCTACAGCGCGCGGCCCGGAATGTTGAATGGCCTGATGGCATCATTTCATTTAGCTGATTGATACATAACAACGTTTTTTCAGCGGTTAATCACTGGCTGCCCGTCGCTATTACGGCACAATAGGCATCTTTTTTGAATTCAGTCACCAGTAAAGGGAGTGGCGGGTGAGTCTCACAGTCATTCAGCAGCTCAGGTCTTCAAGAAGTTATCAGCGTCTGGTGATTGGCATTGCTCTCAGTGTCCTTTTGGTCGGCTGCTCCAGCACGCCTTCAGGCGGCGTTCGTGTCGTCGATCGCAACGGCAACGCGGTGGCCCAGCGTCCGACGGTGACTACCGGACAATACGTGGTCAGGCGCGGTGACACGCTTTTTTCTATTGCGTTTCGTTACGGCTGGGACTGGAAAGCGCTCGCAGCCCGCAATCAGATTCCCGAGCCGTTTACCATCAAGCCAGGTCAGACAATTCGCTTTGACGGGCGCTCCTCTTCAACGCAGGACGTAGCGTCGACCTCGGGTACAGGACGCCCGGTGACGTCTACATCAACCAGTACCAGCAGTTCAGGGTCCGTCAAGACAACGGTTATTTCCAAGCCCGTTGCGGTTGTGCCTGTAGTGATACCTCCCTCTGCAACCACCGCAACAGGCCCGGCCGGCAAGTCTCCGACGGGTTGGACCTGGCCTTCCAGTGGCATTCTGATAGGAAAATTTTCCTCAAACGGTAGTTTGAATAAAGGAATTGATATCGCTGGTGATTTGGGACAGCCTGTTTTGGCAGCGTCTGATGGTTCAGTTGTTTACGCCGGAAGTGGATTACGGGGCTACGGCGAATTGATCATCATCAAACACAGCGATACCTACGTCAGTGCCTACGGTCATAACCGCAGGCTTTTGGTACGGGAAGGGCAGCAGGTCAAGGCAGGGCAGACGATTGCCGAAATGGGGTCAACAGGAACTGACCGGGTGAAACTGCATTTTGAGATTCGCCGCCAAGGGAAACCTGTAGATCCATTGGGATTTTTGCCACGTCGTTGATAGTTGCCAGCCTGTTCCTGGCGTAATAGGAACAGGCTCAAGTGTTGCCATGAAACCAGGCGACGCTGGAGCTTGAGGTCGAACTCACCAAAGGACTAAAACAATGGCTCTTGGCAACGAAGCGCCGGAGTTTGACATCGATGATGAAGTGCTCCTTATGGAAGCCGGCATTGTCCTGAAGGAAGCGTCAAACGAGAAGCAGCAACCCGCTGCCTCGGGACGCACCAAGGCCAAGCATTCAACATCGCTCAAACAACACAAGTACATTGATTACACGCGGGCGCTTGATGCTACCCAGCTGTATCTCAATGAAATCGGTTTTTCTCCTCTACTGTCCCCGGAAGAAGAAGTTCACTTTGCGCGTCTGTCGCAACGTGGAGATCCGGCCGGGCGCAAACGCATGATTGAAAGCAATCTGCGTCTGGTCGTAAAAATCGCCAGGCGCTACGTCAATCGTGGGCTTTCATTGCTTGATCTGATCGAGGAGGGCAACCTGGGGTTGATTCGGGCGGTCGAGAAATTCGACCCGGAACGCGGCTTTCGTTTTTCTACCTACGCCACCTGGTGGATTCGTCAGACCATCGAGCGCGCGATCATGAATCAGACCCGGACTATCCGGCTACCGATTCATGTCGTCAAGGAACTGAACGTCTATCTGCGCGCGGCCCGAGAGCTGACTCAGAAGCTGGACCACGAACCCTCTCCTGAAGAGATCGCCAACCTTCTGGAAAAACCGGTAGGTGAGGTCAAACGCATGCTCGGCCTGAACGAGCGTGTTTCTTCGGTAGATGTTTCGCTGGGGCCTGATTCGGACAAGACCCTGCTGGATACGCTGACTGACGACCGGCCGACAGACCCCTGCGAACTGCTGCAGGACGATGACCTTTCTCAGAGCATCGATCAATGGTTGTCTGAACTGACCGAGAAGCAGCGTGAGGTTGTCATCCGCCGCTTCGGCCTGCGCGGGCATGAAAGCAGCACGCTTGAGGATGTGGGGCTCGAGATCGGTCTGACACGTGAGCGTGTAAGGCAGATCCAGGTAGAAGGACTCAAGCGCCTGCGTGAGATCCTTGAAAAGAATGGTCTGTCCAGCGAGTCTCTCTTCCAGTAATCCCCCTCTTGGCGTCAATCCAGGGCCGATATAAGCACCGTGTGCATATATCGGCCTTTTTATATGGCTTTCGTCATCTCAATACCGGTGTCCGGTGCGCGCGCTCAGGCTTTCGGCTTTCAAAGCCTGTAAGTCATTGCGCACACTTGCTGTAAGTCATTCAGGCAAGATACGTGAGGCTTGTCGCCAGACCAGGCTTTTCTGGTCGGTAAGAACCTGTTTTAGAAGGGATTATGTTTTTATCGATCAACACGATGGAAATATCCTGGAGCGTTTCAGGTGTTGCTCTGCAGGGCTAAATCTCTAATATCGAAGCTGTGCCAACGGACAGGCACAGGCCATCAAGGATGACGGTCAAGGACATCGCGGGATGCGATTCATCAGGATGATGACAAGGGAATACAGGGATCAGGGATAAAATGTGGGCGGGTCATACCGCCCCTTTTTTTTGCCTGCGAAAAAACCGCGTTCAACAAAAAAGGCCCCGTTGAGGGCCTTTTTGTCTGTATGGAATCTAGCGTTCCAGATCAGCGATCTTGCCGGGTTTGCCATCCCACTCTGCCGCATCCGGCATCGCGTCTTTCTTTTCGGTGATATTGGGCCAGACCTCGGCAAGCTCGGCGTTGAGCTCGATGAAGTTTTCCATGCCGGCAGGGATCTCGTCTTCCGAGTAAATGGCCACGGCAGGGCATTCAGGCTCGCAGAGTGCGCAGTCGATGCACTCGTCCGGGTGGATCACCAGGAAATTCGGGCCTTCGTAAAAGCAGTCCACCGGACAGACTTCTACGCAGTCGGTGTACTTGCACTTGATGCAGTTGTCGGTGACGACGAAGGTCATTTCTAATTTTCTCCTCAGGCGGCTGCTGCGGCAGAGCCCTTCCAGACAGGGTTGCCAGGTTCGGGAGGTTTCCCGGCCCTATGAAAATACGTGCTTTTGGTGGGCAGCCTTGAAGCAGTGGAACTGCGTCGCCTGCTACCTGCCTTAGGTTCGCTGCATTTTCACGCGGCTCGAAAAACGCCCCGGCCAGGCTAAAAGCCGAGAGCGTCCCAAACCGCGCGGGATTCTAACAGCATGTAACGCTTCGCGTCACAGGCGAGTTTGCAATGTGTATAGCAAATCCAGTGCCTGTCGCGGTGTCAGATCATCGACTTTGACCTTCGACAGTTCGTCGAGCACCGGGTGAGGCAGGCTTGCGAACATATCGCTCTGCTGCGGCACCGCAGGTTTGCCGGGTTTGGCCTTCGGCTGCTCGTGCGGCAGGCTGGTGGTTTCCAGACGCTGCAAGTGCTCCTTGGCGCGAGTGATTACTTTCCCCGGAACGCCCGCAAGCTGTGCCACAGCCAGGCCGTAGCTCTGGCTCGCCGGCCCTGGCAGTACGCGGTGCAGGAACACGATTCGCTCGTTATGTTCAGTGGCATTCAGGTGCACATTGGTCACCAAGGGTTCGCTTTCCGGCAAAACCGTCAGTTCGAAATAGTGCGTTGCGAACAGTGTGTAAGCCCGCAATTGTGCGAGGCATTCAGCTGCAGCCCAAGCCAGCGAAAGGCCGTCGAAGGTACTGGTACCGCGTCCGACCTCGTCCATCAACACCAGGCTTCTATCGGTGGCGTTGTGCAGGATGTTTGCGGTTTCGCTCATTTCAACCATGAATGTCGAGCGGCCGCCCGCCAGATCGTCGCTGGAGCCGATACGGGTGAAGATCCGGTCGACCAGCGACAGTTCACAACTGGCGGCAGGCACGAAGCTGCCGATGTGAGCCAATAGCACGATCAGCGCCGTCTGACGCATATAGGTCGATTTACCGCCCATGTTCGGGCCGGTGATGACCAGCATGCGCGTACTGTCGTCCAGCGCCAGGTCGTTGGCAACGAACGGTGTGCTCAGCACTTGCTCGACGACCGGATGCCGGCCTTGCTCGATGCGCATGCAGGGTTCGGCGACAAACCGAGGGCAATTGAGGTCCAGATTCAGCGCGCGCTCTGCGAGGTTGCTCAGCACGTCCAGCTCAGCCAGCGCCGCTGCCGTATCCTGAAGTGGCGCAAGATGTCCGATCAGGTCCTCAAGCAGCGCTTCGTAGAGCATCTTCTCGCGTGCCAGAGCGCGGCTTTTCGCCGAAAGCGCCTTGTCTTCGAACTCCTTGAGCTCGGGTGTGATAAAGCGCTCGGCTCCCTTGAGAGTCTGGCGACGTATGTAATCGGCCGGTGCCTGCTCAGCCTGCTTGCTTGGCAGCTCGATGAAGTAGCCATGCACGCGGTTGTAGCCGACTTTAAGGTTGGCGAGGCCGGTGCGGGCCTTTTCGCGAGCTTCCAGATCGATCAGGAACTGACCGGCGTTTTCACTCAGCGATTGCAGATCATCCAGCTCAGCGTCGTAGCCGGTCTTGAGAACGCCACCGTCGCGAATCACGGCGGGCGGATTGTCGATGATCGCGCGCTGCAGCAGATCGGCCAGTTCCGGATAGGTACTGGCAGTCAGCGCAAGCTGTTGCAGGTGCGGTGCGTCCAGGTCGGTCATCGCCTGTTGCAGTTCAGGCAATGCACTCAGGGCATCGCGCAGACGAGCGAGGTCCCGTGGACGGGCATTGCGCAGGCCGATACGCGCCAGAATCCGCTCGATGTCACCGATTTCCTTGAGCTGCGGTTGCAGGTTTTCGAAGCGATAGCGCTCCAGGAAGCAGGTAATGGACGTCTGGCGTGCCTGAAGAATCGTCAGATCGCGCAGCGGTCGGTTCAGCCAGCGAGTCAGCAGACGCGTCCCCATTGCGGTCTGGCAGCGGTCCATGACGGATTGCAGGGTATTGTCGCGGCCACCGGAAAGATTGGTGTCCAGCTCCAGATTGCGCCGACTGGCAGCATCGAGGATTACAGTATCGTCGAGACGCTCGTGACGCAGGCTGCGCAAGTGAGGCAGGGCGGTACGCTGGGTTTCCTTTGCGTAACTGAGCAGGCAGCCTGCGGCACCGATGGCCAGGGTCAGGCTTTCGCAGCCGAAACCTTTCAGATCCTGGGTCGAAAACTGCTGACACAGACTTTTATGGGCCGAATCCCGCTCGAAATCCCACGGTGCACGACGTCGCGCACCACGGCGCTTTTCAGCAGGCAGACCTTGCGGCCAGTCGTCTGGAATCAACAGCTCGACCGGGTTGATGCGTTCGAGCTCGGCCAGCAGATTCTCCCAGCCCTTGATCTCCAGCACACTGAAGTTGCCGCTGGTGATATCCAGTACGGCGAGGCCGAACAGGCGCTCATCACCCAGCACGGCAGCGATCAGATTGTCTCTGCGCTCATCCAGCAAGGCCTCATCGCTGATGGTCCCTGGCGTGATAATCCGCACCACCTGACGATCCACCGGCCCCTTGCTCGTGGCCGGGTCGCCGATCTGCTCGCAGATCACGACCGATTCGCCCAGTTTCACCAGCTTGGCCAGATAGCCCTCGGCGGCGTGGTAAGGAATACCGCACATGGGAATGCTCTGACCTGCCGACTGGCCGCGTGCGGTCAGGGTGATGTCCAGCAGCTTGGCGGCTTTCTTCGCGTCTTCGTAGAAGATCTCGTAGAAATCGCCCATGCGATAGAACATCAATTGATCCAGGTGCTGGTTTTTGAGCTTCCAGTACTGCTGCATCATGGGCGTATGTGAGGAGAGGTCGGAAATTGCTTTGTTCATCAGTGGCTTAGGCAAGTTCTTGAGATGGGTGAGGCAACCTTGGGGCATGACGGGTGATCCGTCCCTGAACCAAGGGGCGTCTGCCGGTATGTGCGATGGCCGCAAGGTTATCATGCTCGACCAGGCGGTGCAGTTGCAGCGTGGCACTGCTTATTGGTGACCGGGCGTTTCCCGGCCGCCATGAACGTCGATTTGCCGTATAGACTTTCATCGCTGCCACCCGATCATCGGGCGGCATTGTATAAAAAAGGACTTTTATATGAAAAACAAACGGGCAAGAGACTCTGTCAACGGGCGCTTCATCCCTTTGGAAGAAGCCAGAAAAAGGCCGAGAGAAACGACGGTAGAAACGGTCAAAAAGCCTGGTCGCAGGAAAAATGACTGAACAAATCGGCACGTGCAAAGCCGCTGAGCGGTGTATGCACTGCCTCTGCAATGACTTTTACAGGCTTCCAGCATGAACGAAGACACCGTGGACGAGATAACCGGGCTTGCCGATACGCTTGGCAGGCTCCTCGACGCTATCAATGCTCAAGTGACCACCGCCGAATCCTGCACGGGAGGCGCGATAGCCGAAGCAATTACACGCATCGCCGGCAGCTCGGCATGGTTTGAAGCGGGTTATGTGACTTATTCGAATGCCCAGAAGACCCGACAATTAGGCGTGCCCGAAGCCTTGTTCGCGCAGGTCGGGGCGGTCAGTCAGCCGGTCGTCGAGGCCATGGTGCGGGGCGCGCAGCGTGAAAGTGGTGCGCGTTTTGCCGTCGCGGTCAGCGGTGTCGCAGGCCCCGGCGGCGGTTCGCCGGACAAGCCGGTCGGTACTGTATGGCTGTGCTGGGGCAAGGATGATGCACTGGTTGCGCGGCGTCACCAGTTTGATGGCGACCGGGATCAGGTCCGTCGAAAGGCAGTCGAAGCCGCTCTGCAAGGGCTCATACAGCTTGCTCGTGGAGAAATGCCAAAACAGGGGTAGGCGCGCGCTCACCGCTGTGGAATAATACTGTCTACTTATACAGGTGTTGTGGCCATCAAGGCCCTAATTGAATTTGATTACGTGAGGACTTCAATGGACGACAACAAGAAGAAAGCCTTGGCTGCGGCCTTGGGTCAGATCGAGCGTCAGTTCGGTAAAGGTGCCGTGATGCGCATGGGTGACCATGATCGCCAGGCCATTCCTGCCATCTCGACCGGTTCGCTGGGGCTGGATATTGCACTTGGCATCGGCGGCCTGCCGAAAGGCCGAATCGTAGAAATCTACGGTCCGGAATCTTCCGGTAAAACGACGCTGACCCTGTCGGTCATCGCGCAGGCCCAGAAAATGGGGGCTACCTGTGCGTTTGTCGACGCCGAACACGCACTTGATCCGGAATACGCCGGTAAGCTGGGCGTCAACGTCGACGACCTGCTGGTTTCGCAACCGGACACCGGTGAGCAGGCACTGGAAATCACCGACATGCTGGTGCGCTCCAATGCCATCGACGTCATCGTTGTCGACTCCGTTGCTGCGCTGGTGCCGAAGGCAGAGATCGAAGGCGAAATGGGCGACATGCACGTGGGTCTGCAGGCGCGTCTGATGTCCCAGGCGTTGCGCAAGATTACCGGTAACATCAAGAATGCCAACTGTCTGGTTATCTTCATCAACCAGATCCGCATGAAGATCGGCGTGATGTTCGGTAGCCCGGAAACCACCACCGGTGGTAACGCGCTGAAGTTCTACGCTTCGGTACGTCTGGACATCCGCCGTACCGGTGCTGTTAAAGAAGGCGACGAGGTGGTCGGCAGCGAAACCCGCGTCAAGGTCGTCAAGAACAAGGTGGCTCCGCCGTTCCGTCAGGCCGAGTTCCAGATTCTTTATGGCAAGGGCATCTACCTGAACGGCGAAATCGTTGATCTGGCCGTGCTGCATGGTTTCGTCGAGAAGTCCGGTGCCTGGTACAGCTACCAAGGCAGCAAGATCGGCCAGGGTAAGGCCAACTCGGCCAAGTTCCTGGCGGACAATCCGGAAATCTGCAAGGCGCTTGAAAAGCAGATCCGCGACAAGCTGCTGACCCCGGGTGTCGACACCAAAGCAGTCGGTTCTCGTGAAGCAGTTGTTGCCGATGATGTGGCCGAAGCAGATGCCGATATCTGATAGCCATGCCTGTCGTACTTGATACACCCGTCGCCGTAAGGCGCACCGCAATGGACCTGCTCGCACGTCGCGAGCACGGTCGGGTCGAGCTGACGCGTAAACTGCGTCAGCGCGGCGCTCCTCCAGAGCTTATCGATGCCGCCCTTGACCGACTGGTCGAGGAGGGCTTGCTCTCCGAATCCCGTTACCTTGAAAGCTTCGTTTCCTATCGGGCGCGCTCGGGCTATGGCCCTGTTCGTATTCGGGAAGAACTGAGTCAGCGTGGTTTGCAGCGTGCCGACATTGAGCTGGCGCTGAGGGAATGCGGTGTGGACTGGCAGGAGAAGCTTCACGAACTCTGGCAGCGAAAGTTTGCTGGCGTTCTGCCTGCCGATGCGCGTGAGCGGGCAAGACAAGGAAGATTCTTGAGTTATCGCGGCTATCCGCTAGACATGATCGGCCGCATGTTAAGCGGCCGTGGCGGGGATGACTGACGTATCAGCGAGCTTTCGGTAGCGCGTTGCCCTGCGCAGCCTCTCTTGTCGCTGAAACTTCCTCCCAGTTCTGCTGCTGATTGATGTAGTCCACCAGCTCACGAAGTCTGCCCTGATTACGTCCTGTGAACGTAAATGCAAGTCGCGTCAGGTGACTGAATTGCGCTTCATCGTGCTCTTCGCCCTGATAACCGTGCTGATGAAAGTTTTCATTGACGCACAGATCGGCGAAAGCCTCCTGCATGTGTTCCAGGGCCTGTTCGCTGAGCGCGTGGCGCATGCGGATCACAAACTTGTTCTTCAGCCAGCGGCTGGAGTGGAAGTTGCCATAAAACCGGTTGATCTCTTCAACAGCCTCGTCGGCGCTGTAGACCAGTCTCATCAGTTTCATGTCGGCTGGCAGAATGTAGTGATTGTCCTGCAACTGGTTCCTGATGAAGTCCAGCGCACCTTGCCAGAAACTGCCGCCAGGCGTATCCAGCAACACGACGGGCACCAGCGGGCTTTTGCCAGTCTGTATCAGCGTCAGCACTTCCAGCGCTTCATCCAGGGTTCCGAATCCGCCCGGGCACAGCACCAGCGCATCGGCCTCCTTGACGAAAAACAGCTTGCGCGTGAAAAAGAAATGGAACGGCAGCAGATTTTCCGTGCCCTCTACCGTCGGATTCGCGTGCTGTTCGAACGGCAGGGTAATGTTGAACCCCAGGCTGTGTTTCAGACCTGCACCTGCATGAGCTGCCGCCATGATGCCGCCTCCAGCGCCAGTAATGACCATCATGTCTGACTGGGCCAGTTTTTCGCCCAGCTCTCTGGCCTGTGCGTAGAGAGGGTGTTCGACGGGTGTGCGTGCGGAGCCGAATACGGTGACTTTGCGGCGGCCCTTGAAGCGTTCGAGCACGCGGAAGGCTTTGTCCAGTTCGCGCAGGGTTTGCAGTGTTATTTTGACGTCCCAACGATTCCGGTCGTCCTGCGCCATGCGTAGCACAGTGAGAATCATGTCGCGGTACAGCGGCAGGTTTCTACTGTCCGGCGCGACAACGTTGATGTGTTCTTCAACTTTGCTGGTCAGGTCGAGCCCGTTGCTTTGAAAGTGTCGGGATAGAAGATCGTCAGGTACATACGGCATTCGGGATTTATCCTCCTGCAGAATCAATGGCCCGTTGGGGCGTGTTGAATCGATGATGTCCCGGTTTGCGGAGAAAGGCTACCCATTCCCAGTGCATTTGCAGTGAGGATTGATTGCAGGATGTCTTGAGCTGCATCGAGCTGACGCGCCTGGGAGGCAGGCGCGCGGGAAGGGGGGAAGTGTTCGGGGCGCTTATTTCTTTGGCTTAACAGTGCAATCAGAGGCCTGAAAAGTCTGGGTGGCAACCGGTCGGTTGGTCTTGTACTCGGTGAACTGATACTTGAGTACGGCACCCTTGGTCATCAACTGGCGAAAACCATTATTGTGGCAAACGCTATTACCCAGCTGGTTGCGCATCACATCCGGGTTGGCCCGCATTTGCTGCGCCTGGCCTTCGCGTACGCTCAGGTGATTGATCAGTTCGTTGCCGCTGACGGTATAACCCTGGTCCAGGATGTCTTCGTTGATCGCTCTTGGCGTGCCGACACTGCTTTCCTTAGCGACTTTTTCCAGCATCTTGCTGAGTTCGAACTCCTGTTTCGATGCCGCCTGGGCGCACAGCGGAGCAACGAGCAAAAGCGTAAGGGTGGGTACGATAAGGCGCAGCATCAAACTCTCCTGATTAAGTGGCTGGCCGTTGGACCAGCGACTTCAAAGTGCGTTCCGGTCAGTCCGCCAATAGCGCGGGCTGCAATGGCGCAGCAGTATAGAGCAGGAGCCTTCATCGGGCCTAGGGGCTTTGCCGTTTCAGCCTGGCCGTGCTGAAGCGGCAGCAGCTGCTTGAGCGAAAGCGCGTTGAAGGGCCGGTGCTCTGATAAACTGCGCGCACTTTAATCCTGCCGAGTCTTTGTGGTGTCGATGTCTTCCTCCCGCAGGCGTGTCCTGTAATGAGCCATGCCGTATCCCGCCTGCGCGACGAGCGTCTGGCCCGTAGCACCAGGCCCTTTATCGCTCGCGGCTCCCGTGCGCCGCGCTGCCCGGATTGTCGGGTCATCTCCAGTTATTGCCTGTGCGCATGGCGACCTGCTGTTACTGCCAAGTCGGGTATGTGCCTGCTGATGTATGACACCGAGCCCTTGAAACCGACCAATACCGGTTGGCTGATTGCCGATGTCATCAAGGACACTCACGCCTTTGGCTGGTCGCGGATCGAGGTCGACGAGCAGTTGCTCGCTTTGCTGGACGATCCGCAGTGGCAGCCCTATATCGTCTTTCCCGGTGAGTTCGTCGCCGAAGAGCGCGTAGTGACGCGCGTGTCGCATGCGGATGGCAAGCGCCCGCTGTTTATTCTGCTGGATGCCACCTGGACCGAGGCGCGCAAGATGTTCCGCAAAAGTCCGTATCTGGAGAGGTTTCCGGTATTGAGTCTGGAACCTGAGCAGATCTCGCGTTACCGTTTGCGTCGATCCAGGCGCGATGATCACTTCTGCACCGCGGAAGTGGCTGCCCTTTGTCTGGAACTGGCCGGGGACATCACTGCCAGTGGCGTGCTGGATGCTTACCTGGACGTATTCAGCGCCCATTATCTGGGTGCCAAGTACCTGAAGCCGATTGATCCCGACGATGCAGCGCATACTCATTTGAAGGCTTTCATTTGAGGGCTTTTCGATAGCGAAATGCTGCTGATCTATCCGGTTTGGGCTGATTGCCACCTATGTTCCCGGGTATCGGCGCTTCGCGCTTGACCGTCATGGTCTTGCTGGGCATGCTTGGCGCCGCCTGGAAGCCGATTCATCTTGTCTGGCGTGGCACTGGTGCTCTTTGCGGGGTGCCGTGATGCCCGTTCGCCAGTCTTGCCGGGTGGCTGATTCTGTCGGCCATCCACTATAAAAACAGGATCACTACATGACCTACGACATCCTGATCGCTGATGATCATCCCCTGTTTCGCAGCGCGCTGCATCAGGCGCTGAGCATTGGTCTGGGGCCTGAAGCGCGGCTGGTCGAGGCAGAAAGCATTGCCCAGCTCGAGTCTCGTCTGGGAGACAAGGCGGATTGGGATCTGGTGCTGCTGGACCTGAACATGCCGGGAGCCTATGGCTTCTCCGGGCTGGTCCTGTTACGCGGGCAGTACCCACAGATACCGGTGGTGATGGTCTCGGCGCAGGAAGAGGCGTCGATCGTCGTGCGTTCCAGAGAGTTTGGTGCCAGCGGGTTCATTCCCAAATCCAGTTCGCTCGAAGTCATTCAGCAGGCGGTACGCACCGTGCTCGATGGCGATGTCTGGTGGCCGCCGCAGGTCAATGAAGTGGTCAGTGTCTCCGATGAGGCGAAAGCTGCAAGCGCTGGCCTTGCCAGTCTCACGCCGCAGCAATTTCGAGTGTTGACCATGGTCTGCGAGGGTTTGCTGAACAAGCAGATTGCCTCAGAACTCAGCGTCTCCGAAGCCACTATCAAAGCGCATGTCACGGCCATCTTCCGCAAGCTTGGCGTGCGCACGCGCACTCAGGCTGCTTTGTTGTTGCAGCAGCTCGAGTCCATCTCGTCCAGCTAACGGCTTTCAGGTTGCAAGCATTCACGCTTTTTTGACCTTTGGTGCCTTAGCTTTCCTCATCTTTTTTACACAGCAGCCTCTCTATGTCGCCCTTCAAAGGCCAAACCGGTCTGAAACGTATCCTCAATGCCGCAGGCTATTCCCTTGACGGTCTGTCAGCTGCCTTCAAAGGCGAAGCGGCTTTCCGCCAATTGGTACTGCTCAATGTGGTATTGATCCCGCTGTCGTTTTTCCTGCACGTCAGCAAGGCGGAGCATGCCTTGCTGGTTGCGGTCTGTCTGCTGGCCTTGATTGTCGAGTTGCTCAACTCTGCGGTAGAGGCCGCCATTGACCGAATCTCTCTGGACCTGCATCCGTTGTCCAAGAACGCCAAGGACATGGGCAGCGCTGCCCAGCTCATTGCGCTGAGCATCATTGCTCTGGTGTGGGGCATCGTTCTGTTGGGTTAGGGCTTTTCAGTACAGGCTCGGCAGTACGATCTCGTCGCTGCGCTTCACTCCGGCAGTGAACGCGCGGCACAGTTCGAGAAATTCGCGCATGGCCGAAGTCTGATATTTCTGTTTATGCCAGATGAAATAGAACTGACGCGCCAGATCCAGCTCCGGCGTGGCCAGTTCCACAAGATTGCCGCGACGAAACGAATCGCGCAGTGCCAGTCTGGAAATACAGCCAATGCCCAATCCTGACTCCACCGCTCGCTTGATGGCTTCGGTGTGCTCCAGCTCCAGCCGGACATTCAGCCCGTTACGATGATGGCGCATGGCTTGATCGAACGTCAAACGCGTGCCCGAGCCCTGTTCCCGCAGGATCCAGGCTTCATGGGTCAGTTCTTCCAGGGTTACATGGGCGCGTCTGGCGAGTGGATGCTGGGGGGCGCAGAACACCACCAGTTCATCCTCGACCCAGGACTGAACTTCGATGTCCGGGTGGCCGCAATCGCCTTCGATCAGGCCCAGATCTATCTCGTAGTGAGCAACCTGTTGCACGATATGCGCGGTGTTCTGGACGTGAAGCTTGACCTGGCTTTCCGGATGGCGCTGCATGTACCCGCCGATCAGCAGGGTTGCCAGATAATTGCCAATCGTCAGCGTCGCCCCGACCGCCAGCGAGCCGAAGCCTGATTTGCCGTTGAGCAAGTCTTCGATTTCCTTGGCCTGATCCAGCAGCGCAACGGCTTGCGGCAGCAATTGCCTGCCTGTGGCGTTGAGGCTGAGCCGCTTGCCGGCACGATCAAACAGCTGGCAGCTCGACTGGCGCTCCAGTTCGGTGATGGAGGTGCTGGCAGCGGACTGCGAAAGCGAAAGCAGCACGGCTGCCTTGGAGACGCTTTCCTGTCGCGCGACCGCGACGAAAACCTGAAGCTGGCGGAGAGTAAATCGCATATCTATATAACCGATAACCTATATCTTGATAATTCATTTAACAGATATTGTGTCTGCCACTAGAATGTCGCGCAATAGCGCAGTGCTTCTGCGCGCACTATTTTTTCAGGAGTCCTCACGTACATGAGCAACATGAACCACGAGCGTGTCCTCAGCGTCCACCATTGGAACGACACCCTCTTCAGTTTCAAGTGCACCCGCGATCCTGGTTTGCGTTTCGAGAACGGTCAGTTCGTGATGATCGGTCTGCAGCAGCCAAACGGTCGTCCGCTCATGCGTGCCTACTCGATTGCCAGCCCGAACTGGGAAGAACATCTGGAATTCTTCAGCATCAAGGTGCCGGATGGCCCGCTGACTTCGCAGTTGCAGCACCTCAAGGAAGGCGATGAAATCATCATCAGCAAGAAGCCTACAGGCACACTGGTGCTGGACGACCTCAAGCCGGGCAAGCATCTCTATCTGCTGAGCACCGGTACAGGCCTTGCGCCGTTCATGAGTGTCATCCAGGATCCTGAAACCTATGAGCGTTTCGAGAAAGTCATCCTGTGCCACGGCGTACGCTACGTGAACGAAGTCGCCTACCGCGAATTCATCACCGAGCACCTGCCGCAAAACGAGTTCTTCGGCGAGGCGCTGCGTGACAAGCTGATTTATTACCCGACCGTTACGCGTGAGCCGTTCGAGAACGAAGGCCGCCTGACCGACCTGATGCGCAGTGGCAAGCTGTTCAGCGACATCGGCCTGCCGCCGATCAACCCGCAGGACGACCGCGCCATGTTGTGCGGCAGCCCGAGCATGCTCGACGAGACCAGCGAAGTGCTCAACAGCTTTGGCCTAACCGTTTCGCCACGCATGCGCGAGCCAGGCGACTACCTGATCGAGCGTGCGTTCGTCGAAAAGTAAGTCAGCCTCACAAGACCCGCCTCGTCCTTGAAGGGATCAGGCGGGTTTTTCATGCGCGAGATTTGTCACTGGAATGATTTCAGACGAGCTGAACTTCAAGCACGCAAATCACCCCAGGCTGCGGGTAGTGCCAACGCACGTCCAGATCCCACAGCTGAGCACCGTAGCGGCGCTCCGGCGTGGGTCGCTGATAGGCCGGGCGCGGGTCTTGCGCCAGGCATTGCTCGATCAGTTCGACCACCGGTTCATTCAGGCGTAGCGCGTGATCGCGGGCCTGTAGCAAGGCGCTGTCCTGCCATTGCACCGGTATCAGTGTTGGCGCAGCACTGGCTATAGGGTTGGTTGCCTCGGCGATGGCATCGGCGTAGGGCACGTAAGGCTTGATGTCCAGTACCGGAGTGCCATCCAGCAAGTCGATGCCGGACAGCCACAGTCGACCTGCTTCGACTTTGTCCAGCTTGACCACCGACTGGCCGATGCCGTTCGGGCGGTGCGTTGCGCGTGTGGCAAACACCCCCATTGACTGGTTGCCGCCCAGGCGTGGAGGGCGCACCTTCAGGCGCGGCGTATCTTCCAGCGCGAGATGGAACAGGAACAATAGCCAGACATGACTGACCTGTTCGAGCCCCTGAACAGCCTCACCTTGATCAAAAGGTGCCACCAGTTCCAGCACTCCACGTGCTGCCGGAGCCAGGTGCGGCTGACGCGGGATGGCGAATTTCTCCTTGAAGCAGGAGCGCACAAAGCCGACAGGAGAGACGTTGTAACTCATGGGGTCGGCCGCTTACCCACGCACGCGCAAGGTCAGACCCTTGAGGAAATTGCGCAGCAGCTGATCGCCACAGGCACGGTAGTTGGTGTGGCCGACCTTGCGGAACAGCGCGCTCAGCTCGGGCTTGGAGACCGGGAAGTCCACCGATTTGAGGATGGCGTGCATGTCGTCTTCTTTCAGTTCGAACGCCACGCGCAGTTTTTTCAGGACAATATTATTGGTGATTGGCAAATCGATCGGCTGCGGCGGGCGGCTTTCATCCTTGCCACGCTTGAAGTAGACCAGGCCATCAAGGAAGTGCGCCATGATTTCATCGCTGCAATCCAGGTAGCCTTCTTCTTCCTCTTTCTTCATGAACGCAATGACGTCGCTTTTTGATACTTCAAAACCGGTCAGGGCGGTGATTTCGACGATCTTGCTGTCGCTGATATCGAGCATGTAGCGCACGCTGCGCAGTACGTCGTTGTTCATCATGGGGCGTGTTTCCTGATAAGCGTATGGCAGCGCATGACGGTGGTCACGCGCGCGTTGATAAGGTGGGTGCCGCGATGATTAAAACTTTTCCTTGGTCGTCATGTAGCGCCACTGGCCTTCGGGCAATTTACCCATGGACACGCCGCCGATGCGGATACGGCGCATGGCCACGACTTTCAGGCCAACGGCTTCGCACAGCAGGGCGATGATACCGGGCTGAGGATTTTTCATTGCGAAGCGCAGACGGTTCTCGTTCTGCCAGCTGGCTTTTACCGCCGGCAGCTCCTTGCCCTTATAGGTCAGGCCGTGGTTCAGCCGGTTCAGGCCGTGAGCGACCATTTCGCCGGAAATTTCCACCACGTACTCCTGCTCGATCTTGCTGCGGTCGTCAGTAAGTTTGCGGAGGATTTTCCAGTCCTGGCTGAATACCATCAGGCCACTGGCATTGGCTTGCAGGCTTGAAATGGCCTCAAGGCGCATGAAATGGCCTTTGAGTGGGCGCTTGCTGTAGCTGTGCTCTACCGAGAGAGTGCCCGGCGTGATCATCTGCAGGGCGCTTTCGGCGCTTGCCGAGGCGGGTTTGTGCAGAATGATCGTGACGGGCTCCGGCGCGTCAGCCTTGGCGTCAGGGCTCAGTTCGATTTTCTGGGTGCTGACCTTGAAGTGCGGCTCTTCGATAACCACGCCATCCACAGTGACCCAGCCACCTTCGATAAACAGTTCGGCCTCCCGGCGGGAGCAGCCGACCAGCTCGATAAGGCGTTTGGAAAGGCGAATGGGGTCTGTCATGAAGAAAAGCCGTTTGCTGATTAGAAAGGTGCCATTGTAACCGCCCGACGCTGGTTAATCGCGGCAACATTGCATTTGCACTGCAATCGACGTCAGTTACGGCCGATCAGGCGCATTCTGAGCATGGGATAGGGCTGGCCAAGGCCATCGACTTCAGAACGGCCGACCACCTCGAAACCATGCCTGAGGTAGAACCCCAGAGCCTGTGTGTTCTGTTCATTGACGTCCAGTTCATGAATATCGAAGTGTTCGATTGCGTGGGTCAGCAACTGCGTACCCAGCTTCTTGCCGCGATGATCGGGGTCGATGAACAGTATATCCAGCCTGTTTCGGTTGACGCCCGCGAAGCCGGTGATATTGAACTGCTCGTCCTGGGTACAGAACAGGGTGACGCTGTCCAGATACTGCGTCAGCAGCCCCTTGAGCCTAATGATGTAGGCGTCCGGTAAAAAGTCATGGGTGGCGCGCACCGAGCGCTCCCATACCTCGGTCATTTCCGGGTAATCGTCAGTGTCCGGGGTATATAGCGGCATCTCGCGTACTCCTTTCGGCCAGTCCTGCATAGACAACGGCCGGAGACGAAAAAGCCCTGCCGGTTCAAGGGCAGGGCTTTCGTTTGCGACAATGGCCCGTATTTACAGCGCCTCAGCCCACAGGTCGTATTCATCGGCGTCGGTAACGCGGCACATGATCTTGTCGCCGGGCTGAACGGTGCTGCCATCTTCCAGGCCGATAAACACATTACCGTCGATTTCCGGTGCATCGAAGAAGCAGCGGCCTACAGCCCCGCGATCATCGACTTCATCGATCAGCACTTCGATTTCCTTGCCGATCTTCATCTGCAGGCGCGCGGCGCTGATTGCCTGTTGATGGGCCATGAAGCGATCCCAGCGGTCTTGCTTGACGTCGTCCGCAACGATGGCGGCGTCCAGCAGGTTGGCCGGAGCGCCTTCAACCGGCGAATACTGGAAGCAGCCAACACGGTCCAGCTGGGCTTCGGTCAGCCAGTCCAGCAAATACTGGAAGTCTTCTTCGGTTTCACCGGGAAAGCCGACGATGAATGTCGAGCGGATGATCAGATCAGGACACTGCTCGCGCCAGTTCTTGATACGTGCCAGTGTCTTGTCTTCGAAGGCTGGCCGCTTCATCAGCTTGAGGATTTTCGGGCTGGCGTGCTGGAACGGGATGTCCAGGTACGGCAGGATCTTGCCAGCGGCCATCAGCGGGATCAGTTCGTCGACATGCGGGTAGGGGTAAACGTAGTGCAAGCGAACCCAGACGCCCATCGAGCCCAGCGCCTGACACAGTTCGGTCATGCGGGTCCTGACCGGCTGGCCGTCCCAGAAGCCGGTGCGGTATTTGACGTCGACACCATAGGCACTGGTGTCCTGAGAAATGACCAGCAGTTCCTTCACGCCGGATTTGACCAGGCGCTTGGCCTCGTCCAGCACATCTCCAACCGGACGGCTGACCAGCTTGCCGCGCATCGACGGGATGATGCAGAAGCTGCAGCTATGGTTGCAGCCTTCGGAAATTTTCAGATACGCGTAGTGGCGCGGGGTCAGCTTGACGCCTTGCGGCGGCACCAGATCGATCAGCGGATTGTGATCCTGGCGGGGCGGCACGACATCGTGTACCGCATTGACCACTTGCTCGTACTGCTGCGGGCCGGTTACCGAGAGCACGCTGGGGTGCACATCGCGAATGACATTCGCATCGACGCCCATGCAGCCGGTGACGATGACCTTGCCGTTTTCCTTGATTGCCTCGCCGATCACTTCCAGCGACTCGGCCTTGGCCGTATCGATGAAGCCGCAGGTATTGACCACGACCACGTCAGCGTCCTCGTAAGTCGCGACGACTTCGTAACCTTCCATGCGCAGCTGGGTCAGGATGCGTTCGGAGTCAACGAGTGCCTTCGGGCAACCCAGTGAAACGAATCCAACCTTGGGGGCGGACGGCGTGGTGACGGTGGACATGGCAAACCTCGGCGTGAAGGGCACCCGAACGCAAAGCGCAGGCGCTGACTGGGCGCTTGCTGCGCCTCTGATCAAAAAGTGCGCAATTCTAGCGGTGAGTGGCCGGGATGACCAGCGTTTGGATAAGAATTACGACGTACGTGAGACGCGAGAGGGGGCAGACCTGACCGAGTCGATCAAATCCCGACTGACAGGGGGCAGCTATATACAGCGTATTCAGGAAAGTGAGCGGAGTCGGCGAGGGTGATGGCAGTATTTACTGCGTGGTTCTGGCCGGCCGTATGACTGGATCAGTCCATTCAGGCCCGCGTTTGCGGGCCTGAACTACCTCCGTAGTCGATCAGCCCTTCGGCTCGTGGATCGGGCACCCATTGTGCTGACTGCGAAACCCCGCCGAGTGCTCATAGGCAGGCTTGCGTACTCGCATGACTCCACCCAGAGGGCGATGCGCCTCAAGACCGTGCCAAGGGCTGAATGACATGGCTTCATCGACTTCCTGGATGCTTTGCTCGGACCACGACGACTGGCGGGGCACATCGATTCGAGCGACGGCGACATACGGGCTCAGGTCTTCCGGCCAGATCGCCGAAGCGTCCTCTATCGGCATTTTTTCCAGATCCGTAGCCAATTGGACGCGCACCTCCCAACTGGCGTCGTTTTCAAGGAAGAACGCTTTGACCGCTTCACGCAGGCCGTCCGGATTATCGTTCAGATCCACAGCCTTGCCGGTCAGTGCAACCAGTTCCGCAGAAATGGGGACCACGCTCAGTTTTGCGTAGTAAGGCCCATATAGAAAAGGTACGACGGTGTTGAAGGTTTCGCCCAGAATATGGGTCATCGGGTGCCCGCCAAGACTTCTCAGTGTGCCGCTTTCGCCCCCTGCAGACTCGATGACCGACTCGATGCCACGAAGCACTGCGGACAGTGCTTTCTTCATGCCCGGTGCCTTGTCGGTCGTTTTGGCCAGTAACTTCAGGGTCTTTAAAAAAGCCTTGGGGTCCTTGGCGGTGAAGGCCTTGGCGTTCTGCATGACAAAATCCTGGGTCGATGCACCGGCGCTGCCCGGTAGCCGTGCGCCTTCGACACCCACGAGTTTGATCGCCAGGCCTCGAGGTGTAGATACCTTGTCGTCAAGAATATCCCCCGGATTGGTCGAGAACCGCATGACGACCGGCAGGTTGACGGGTTTCTCAAAAGCGCCTTGAGCCAGCGGCTCGGGCAGGTCGCCATAAACCTGAATCTGCCCGTGCAGTAGCCCATGAGCCTTGGCATGCACACTGCGGATGGCGTGCCCGGTGTCCTGGAAAGTAGTTTCAAGAATGGAGTGCATCGCTTCTACCAGCTCTTTGCTGGTCTGCGCTTCATCGTCGGGGACGACTTCGAATGAGGGCTGAAAGCGTAACGGCTGGACAGTCAGATTCTGTGTGGTCATCAGAGCATCTCGGTTAGAGGATTCAGGGTGCCCGGGCGTCGATGCGGTTCTTGAAGACCCTTGAGGCTGCAGGCTTAATTAATGACCGGCCGGTATTTGCGTCGTTCAATCAGAAATAGTGCAGTGAAAACGGCTTCGAACGCTGGGCATGTGGACCTGATCACTCTCGTCATCTGCGTTTCATCAAGAATTACGCCGAGTGCTGCGTTATGCTTCGCGCCATCGCGCCGAGGCATGTCAATGTCTGGCTGAATCTGAATTGTTACGCCTTGTGATGTTCTCAGTGTTGAACCTCATGTCTGGTTGTCGGGAGTAGTGGATGAGTCAAACAAACAGTCATGCGGAGGCCGGAAGCACTGCCAGGCCCATCGGGTTGCTGATCGCGGCAGTGGGTGTGGTTTACGGCGACATTGGCACCAGCCCGTTGTACACCCTCAAGGAAGTGTTTCAGGGCGGTTACGGCGTGGAAGTCACACATGACGCGATCCTCGGGGTGCTTTCACTGATCTTCTGGTCACTGATCTGGGTGGTTTCTTTCAAGTACATGGCGTTTGTTCTGCGTGCCGACAATCAGGGCGAGGGCGGCATCATGGCGCTGATGGCACTGGCACGACGTGCATCGGCCAAACATCCCCGACTGCAAATGATGATGGTGGTGTTCGGGCTGTTCGGTGCTGCGCTGTTTTACGGCGACAGCATGATTACCCCGGCGGTCTCGGTCCTTTCCGCGATGGAAGGTCTGGAACTGGCTTTCGATGGCCTGGATCACTGGATCGTGCCCATGGCGCTGATTGTGCTGGTGGGGCTGTTTCTGATTCAGCGCCACGGCACTGCGCGGATCGGGGTGCTGTTCGGGCCTGTGATGGTGACCTGGTTTCTGGTATTGGGCGCGCTGGGCATTTACGGCATCATGCAGTCGCCCGAAGTGCTGAAAGCGGTCAATCCGGCCTGGGGGGTGAACTTCTTCATCATCCATCCGGGCATTGGCGTCGCCATTCTGGGCGCTGTGGTGCTGGCCCTGACGGGGGCTGAGGCGCTGTATGCCGACATGGGGCATTTTGGCCGCAAGCCCATTTCACGCGCGTGGTTCATCCTTGTGCTGCCCGCGCTGCTGCTCAACTATTTCGGTCAGGGTGCGCTGGTGTTGGGCAATCCTGAAACGGTTCGCAACCCGTTCTACCTGTTGGCACCAGGCTGGGCGCTTCTGCCCCTGATCGGCCTGTCGACCATGGCGACCATCATTGCGTCGCAAGCAGTGATTTCCGGCGCGTTCTCGATGACGCTGCAGGCTATCCAGTTGGGCTACATCCCGCGCATGCACATTCAGCACACTTCAAGCGATGCGCAGGGCCAGATCTACATTGGTGCTGTCAACTGGGCGCTGATGGCAGGTGTCATCATGCTGGTCATCGGTTTTGAATCATCTGGTGCCTTGGCTTCTGCTTACGGCGTGGCAGTGACTGGCACCATGCTCTGCACCACGATTCTGGTGTCGACAGTCATGCTGATGCTCTGGAAGTGGCCGCCATTGCTGGCCGTACCGCTGTTGATCTGTCTGCTGCTGGTCGACGGCCTGTTCTTCGCTGCCAACGTACCGAAGATTTTCCAGGGCGGGGCATTTCCGGTGCTGGCGGGTGCGGTGCTGTTTATCCTCATGACCACCTGGAAGCGTGGCAAACAATTGCTGGCCGAGCGGATTGACGAGGGCGGGCTGCCATTGCCGATCTTCATCGGCAGTATTCGCGTTCAGCCGCCGCATCGCGTGCAGGGCACTGCGGTGTTCCTGACGGCACGATCGGATGCTGTCCCCCATGCGCTGCTGCACAACATGCTGCATAACCAGGTACTGCACGAGCAAGTAGTTCTGCTGACGGTGGTGTATGAAGACTCGCCACGTGTACCTGCCGCTCAGCGCTTTGAGGTGGAGTCCTATGGCGAAGGTTTTTATCGGGTGATCCTGCACTTCGGCTTTATCGACGAGCCCGATGTGCCTGCTGCACTGGCCTTGTGTCATCTACCGGAGCTGGATTTCAGTCCGATGCGTACCACCTATTTCCTCAGCCGCGAAACGGTCATCCCGTCGAAGATGGACGGCATGGCGCGCTGGCGTGAGGCGTTGTTCGCTTTCATGCTCAAGAATGCCAATGGCAATCTGCGCTTCTTCAAGCTGCCGTTCAACCGGGTGATCGAACTGGGTACGCAAGTGGAGATGTAAGGTTCGCCGGTGGCTCCGGCAGCGTCGACAAAAAAATCCCGGCGACCTCACGGTGCCGGGATTTTTTGTGTCTGCAGACGATGCTTACTGCGCGGTAGCCTTGCCTTGACGCTTGTTGATGGCGTCGATCAGGCGTTTGGCCAATGCCGGATAGTCCTCATCGAAGTGGTGACCCCCTGGCAACTGAACAGCTTCGCCGACTGCTGTGGTGTCGGTGCAACCGCTGTCTTTCTTCTCTTCGACACCGTAGACACAGAACACCTTCGCGGCAGGCAGTCTGGCCATTTCCTGTCCGGTCGTGGCTTCCTTGCCTGCGTTACCGAGCCAGCCGTCGACGTGAATCTCGAAACTGCCGGTGCGCGCGAACGCCAGCAGAATGATCGCGTCTACCCGATTCTGATCGTCCGCAGCCAGGCGATTGTAGATCGCCGGCATGACGTCTGCGCCAAACGAGTAGCCCGCCAGGATGAAGCGTTTGGTGCCCCATTTCTGACGGTAGTGGTTCATCAGGTCGGTCAGGTCGACAGCGGTCTGTTCCGGCGTCTTGTGCTCCCAGTAGTAACGCAACACGTCGATGCCCACCACCGGGTAGCCCATCTTGGCCATGTCGCCCGCCACGACCTTGTCCAGATCGCGCCAGCCGCCGTCACCGGACATGAACAACGTTACGGTATCGGAAGGCTGGCTGGCCGGTACTTCGACGACCGGGATACCCAGGCCACCGCTGTCGTTCTCGCCGAGCAGCAGGTGACGCAATTCCGTATTGAGCACCTGAGGCAACGGGATGTCGTAGTCGCTGATGCTGGTGTCCGCATTGGTTTGATCGCGCACGAACGCGGCACTCGGATCATCCGGCGCGTCGTTCCAGGCGGCCAGCCAGTGCCCGTGCGGGGCTTTTTGTGGCAGTGGCACGTCACAGATCTGCGGCGGTTTCTCGTCCTCTTCCAGAACAGGTGGCGGGTTCGACACGTGTTCAAGCGCAAACCCTACGGAAATGGCCTGTGCCTTGTCATCGGTCTGTCCGGCCAGCCAGCGCCAGGCCAGTGTCGCGCCAGGGCCTATGCCGCCGACGACCTGTGCGGGGCCGTCGAGCTTCGCCAGAGCGTCCTGAAAGGTTTTCTGTTGCAGCACGCAGTCGTCCTTGGGCAGCACGACCTGAATGATGCGTGCCGATGCGTCCTTGCTGATCGCCAGCAACTGCTTGTCGGTGAGCATTTCTTCGGCGGTGACGGCCAGCGCAATTCGGGTCTTGATGCGTGTGGCCGGGGTCACGCTGGTCAGTGGGGCGCTACCGTCGAGGTTCACATGTTCCAGTGAGGCGGGCGGGGCGGGGCGGTTCCAGATCCATATTCCCAGCGCTACGACTAAAAGAACAATTACCAGAGCTGCGAGCAAAAGGCGCCAGGAGCGTCGAATCATCAGCGTTTCACCAATCCAGTCAGGCCGCCCGCAATCAGGGCAGCGGTGTCAGCCAGCGCCACGAGCGGATCGAGTCCGGCAGGCACGGCCATATAACGAGGTTCCCAGTCGGGCTGGAACTTGTCCTTGAAGCGGCGCAGCCCCTGGAAGTTGTACAGCTGTTCGCCGCGACGGAAGATCATCGAACCCAGGCGCTGGGTAATCGGTGCGCCACGTCTTGGCTGCAAGCCCGACAAGGGCACCATCCCCAGGCTGAATCGCGCGTAGCCCTGGGCCTTGTAGTGCAGAATCAGGCCGACCATCATGAATTCCATGGTCAGCTTGGGCGCATCCGGGTGAGAACGCATCAGGTCCAGGCTGGCCAGTTCCGGGCTGGTGGTTTCCAGCAAGTTGGAAAACGCGACAGGTTTGCCCTGAAAGTGCACGATGGCAATACGGAAATACTTCAGGTATTCAGGGCTGAAGCGGCCTAGCGAGAAGCCTTTTTCGCGGACGTTCTTGCCGGTCAGCCAGGCATCGGAAATCACTTTCAGCTCGTCGATGGGCGCTTGGCCAGGCTCGTAGATTTCCAGCGAAAGCCCATCGCGGCCACCTCGGTTCCAGGTGTAACGCAGGTCTTTCATTTCCTTGCCTTTGGCATCGATGTCGAAGCGTCGCAGATCAACGCGTGCTTCCTCGCCCAGCTTGATAGCCGTGAGGCCGATATCCATGTAGAACGGCAGGTTTTCCGCACGTACCTGGTAGAAAACCGGGCGGGCGTGGTGCACGTCGCACAGATCGCGGAACTGCCAGATGAGCTCGGCACGCTGCTGGGTCGGGCCAATCGGGTCATAAAGCGCTACCAGACTGCGTCCACGATGCGAGTACATCAGAAACGCATTGCCGGCCGGGTGAAACAGGATCGCCTTGTCGCCGGTCAGCACCAACCCGCCATCGGGCTGGCTGGATGCCTTGAGGATCTCGGCAGCCTTGTCCAGATCAGCCGCATCGGGCAGCTTGATCACCGGTCGGGCGGTACGCAGCAGCCAGGTCAGCGAAACCACCACCAGCAGCACCGCGCTGCCCAGTGCCGAACGCAGGCCGCGTGGAGCGTCTGCATCGAGGGTGAACTGCCACCACAACTGGTGGCTGTAGGGCACGTCCTGATAAGCAAACAGCAGAAGCCAGATCGAGGCACCGACAACACAAATGCTGGCAATCAGGTAGAGCGGCGAGAATGGCAGCTCCAGCAGTCGACTGGGGCGATAGAACGAACGGCGGAATGTCAGCAGCAGGCATGCAGTCAGCAACAGCATGCTGGCTTCTTCCCAGTCGAAACCTTTGAGCATCGACAGCACTGCGCCCACCAGCAGCAGAATGGAGGTCAGCATCCACGCAGCCGACAGCCGACGCCGTAAGCCCTGGGCGAGCAACAGGCACAGGACACCCACCAGGCTGGCCCCGAAGTGCGACGCGTCGATCAGCCGATGGGGAATCATGAAACCGACGTTTTCCAGTCGGGTATCGATTTCAGGGGTGGCACCAGAGAAGAGCAGCACCACCCCCGACAAGAAAACCAGTAGAGCCAGAATCGGTGCCGCCAGCCCCGAGGCGACACGCATGGCTTGCCGTGTCGGCAGCAGGCGCTGGGCTTCGGTAAACAGCAGCGTCAGGCAGGCCAGCAACAGCGGCAGTACCACATAGATCAGGCGGTACAGCAGGAGCGCGGCCGCGAGCGGGGCAGCGCCCAGCTCGTTGGCAAAGGCTGCAAGCAGAATGGCCTCGAATACGCCAACGCCGCCAGGAACATGGCTGAGTACGCCAGCGGCAAGCGCCAGCAGGTAAATCAGAATGAATGCACCCAGCGGTGGCGCGTGCGGCAGCAATAGATAAAGCACCATCGCTGCTGCCGCGACGTCCAGCGCGGTGATGACCAGCTGGATCAGCGTCAGCTTCAAGTCTGGAAGGCGCAAGGTGCGGCGACCGAGGCGAACCAGAATATTGTGCGGAATATCCTGTTCCGGCAGGCGGCGGCGGTATACAAAGATCGCCAGCAGCACGCTGCCGAGCAGCACCGCTGTGGCAACGACGGCCAGCACGTCGACCGGAAGTTTGAGTGCCAGTGACGCGCCGGACAGGTTGCTCAGCGTGGCCAGTGCCGCCAGCGGCGGCAACGCACAGCCCAGCGAAAGACTGGCGAACACGGTCATGCGGGCGATTTCGATTGCCCCCACCCCATAGCGCGAGTACAGGCGGTAACGGACCGAACCGCCAGACAGCATCGACAGGCCGACCGCATTGCCGATGGCAAATGAGGTGAAGCCGCCGAGGATCAGCGTTCTGGTGGGCAGATCGACATTGGCGTAGCGGCTGGCGGACAGTTCATAGCCCATCAAAATGACATAACCGACTATTGCTGCGAGCAACGCGCCGCCCAGAGCGGGCAGGGGCACTGCGAACAGTGAGTCGTGCAGCGCATACCAGTCCATCTCGACCAGCATGTGGCGGCAGGCAATAAGGGCCAGGCTGAACAACAGCAGCATGACCGCCAGCCCGATAGGCTGCCGGTATTTGCTTAGCAGTTCCCGCCAGTTCTGGCGCGGCAGGCAGCCGGGTTGTTCTGCATCAACTGTTTCATTGGAATCGGACATGTTGTCGCGCATCAATCACTCCTTGGATCGTGCGCGACAGGATGGAGGTATGCAGCCAAGTTACCAATCCCTACGCAGAAAATATTTCAGGATGTTAGCGCGTCAACGTCTAACGAGCGAATAGCGAATCGAGCCGGGTGATGCTGTTCAGCTGCGGTTCAGTCGTGATTCAGCTTAGTAACACCTATCGGCAGCGCACGCAAAAACTGTCGTAAATGAAAGCATTACGTTACAGATGCGATGATAGGGTTTCAAACGGCTTGGGAAATAGTCTTTTTTTGTCAGACAGTTAGCCATCGCCCGATATGTTTTTTCATCGGAAACAAAAAAGGCCACTCTTTCGAGTAGCCTTTCTTGATGTTTGGTTGCGGGAGCCGGATTTGAACCGACGACCTTCGGGTTATGAGCCCGACGAGCTACCAGACTGCTCCATCCCGCGTCTGTGTGGCGGCATTCTACAGCCGAACGACGAAGTGTCAACCCTTAATCCGCAAAGCAGGCAAATGAGTAGCAGATTGTGCTCGATGCACACGCTTCAGAGCGCATGCATGCGATAAGCGCATCTGATGCCCCTCGTTCCTCACGCCGCCACGTGAGAGTGTCGCTCATGACGTTCTGGGGCATGGCTCTGCGCCGTGCAGCGTCTTCAGAAGCGTTGGTGAAGATGGGGGTTATCGTCACGTGAGGCATTGAAGTGCTCAGCACGTGCATAGCGGTTGGTTCAGTGCTTGAGCAAAGCACTTTTCAGGTACGCACAAAAAAGGCCACTCTTTCGAGTGGCCTTTCTTGATGTTTGGTTGCGGGAGCCGGATTTGAACCGACGACCTTCGGGTTATGAGCCCGACGAGCTACCAGACTGCTCCATCCCGCGTCTGTGTGGCGGCATTCTACAGAGAGATGGCGGGGTGTCAATGGTTAGTTTTAAAAAAGTGCTTTTTCTTCAAATGCTTAGCGACGCCGCTGGCGCGTCTGCTCGGCTTTGGCGCTTGCATGACGTGGGCTGCAGCTGTTTCGTACATGGGCCGGAAGGCTTTTGCCAGTATTTCAGGGAGGTCTGGCGCATCATTGGATGTTACTTGTCGATACCAATGAGATACTGCTGGGCCATTGATTGCAAAATCCCATCAGGTCATGACGCAGCGCAAAATCATCCACATCGACTGCGACTGCTTTTATGCAGCCATTGAAATGCGTGACGAGCCCGACCTCGCTGGCAAACCGCTGGCGGTGGGCGGCTCTGCGGAGCGCCGCGGGGTCATCGCGACCTGTAATTATGAGGCGCGTGCGTACGGGGTGCGCTCGGCCATGTCATCGCGTCATGCGCTCAAGCTCTGTCCAGACCTGACCATCGTCAAGCCGCGTATGGAGGCTTATAAAGAAGCATCGCGGGAAATTCATACGATCTTCCGGGATTACACCGACCTCATAGAGCCTTTGTCTCTGGATGAGGCGTTCCTGGACGTATCGGATGCCGGGCACTTTTCCGGAAGCGCCACGCGCATTGCCCAGGACATCCGTCGCCGGGTGTCGAATCAATTGCACATCACGGTTTCGGCGGGCGTAGCCCCCAACAAGTTCTTGGCCAAGATCGCCAGCGACTGGAAAAAGCCCAACGGGCTGTTCGTGATCACTCCGGATCAGGTCGAGGATTTCGTCGCCTCGCTGCCTGTCACCAAGCTCCACGGCGTCGGCAAAGTGACCGCAGACAAGTTGGGCCGACTCGGTATTATCGACTGTGCTGACTTGCGAAGCCGGAACAAGCTGGCGCTGGTCCGCGAATTTGGCAGCTTTGGTGAGCGCCTCTGGAGCCTGGCGCACGGAGTGGATGACCGTCCCGTGCAAAATGACAGTCGGCGTCAGTCGGTCAGTGTTGAAAATACGTACGACACGGATCTGCCCGATCTGGCTGCCTGTCTGGAGAAGCTGCCCGCGCTGCTGGACACCCTGGGTAACCGGATGGCGAGAATGGAAGGGCAGTACCGGCCCGGCAAGCCGTTCGTCAAAGTGAAGTTCCACGACTTCACTCAGACGACGCTTGAGCAATCCGGCGCTGGAAGGGATCTGGGCAGTTACGAGCAGTTGCTGGCCCAGGCGTTTGCCCGTGGCGGCAAGCCGGTTCGCCTGCTGGGCATAGGTGTGCGCCTGCACGATCTGCGTGCAGCCCACGAGCAATTGGAGTTGTTCTCGCGATAATGGCCGGCTGCGAGCACATCCCGCAGCCGTCTGTATTACTGGCTCTGGGCGGGAACGGCGACCAGACGGCCAGCATCTCTGGCAAGTGATTTGAGAAACTCACCCTGCAACTGCGGATCGTTTCGTGTCAGCTCGATCAGGCTCTGTTCAAGTTCGCTGGCTTCTTCTTCCAGTCCAAGGTCGGAAAGGCGTTTGACTCGATGCACCCACTGGCTGACTTCGTCATCTTCCAGATCGTCGTAGATCAGGGCATGGGCTTCGAGCAGCTTGCCGCGCAAGGAATGGCTGATCGGCAAACTGGCATTGGCGTGAGCACTGTCCTGATCGTCCTCAACGTTGATATAAATGCGTGTGATACGGCTCAGGTCCTGTTCGGCAAACGGACTGTCCAGCAGGTTCAGGCGCAGAATGCCGTTGCGATCGGTGCTCATTTCGTGGGTTTCGTTGCCAGCCTTGACCATCACCGGGCGTTCATTCCACGGTAGCGTGGAGTTCTCGATCCGCTTGTCTTTCTGGACTTC
This sequence comes from Pseudomonas caricapapayae, assembly GCF_001400735.1. Lineage (GTDB taxonomy): Bacteria > Pseudomonadota > Gammaproteobacteria > Pseudomonadales > Pseudomonadaceae > Aquipseudomonas > Aquipseudomonas caricapapayae. The sequence continues at coordinate 16,917 of NZ_LJPW01000156.1, read as the reverse complement.
GTCAATGCTCGCCAGATTGTGCTGGGCCCGACCGTGGGACGGGGCATTCATGAAGGGATTCAGACCTGCTACACCGTAGTGAATCCAGTCGCGGGTCATGCTGTCCGGCAAATGGCCCAGCGCAATCACGTTGACCACGTTCGCTCCGACGCCTGCGACAACAGCGACCGCACCGAGCGGAATCTCGTAGATTTCCCGCCAGGGCTGGTAGGGGGTATAGCGATCATAGTGGCGGGTGACTTCAAAATCAGTGACCTCGAACGACTTGTGCTCGTGAATCCGCACGCGACGTTGTGGTAACTCCAGCGTTTTGGGTTCGCCAATATCGACTTGCAGCGTGTGTTCAAGCAGTTTGCGTTCCACACGCTCTTCGTGCTCGCTGCGTTGTGATAGCTGGTTGGCGCAGCCGCCGACAAGAAAAGAGCCGCACAGAACGGCGCTGCCTAGGCTTAAGGTGCTTCGTTTGAGCATGAGATCTCTGATGCGGATTGGGCAAGTGACGAGCGGCGCACCCGTAAACAAAACAGGTGCGCCTTTTACTCAGCGGTTCACTTTGCCCTGGATGAACGACAGCACATCCGCGACCGCAATGGGTTGCGGTTGCGACTCGGTACGGCTCTTGTATTCCAGATTACCTTCGGCCAGGCCGCGGTCACTGACTACGATACGATGCGGGATACCGATCAGCTCCATGTCAGCGAACTTGATGCCGGGGCTGGTTTTCTTGTCGCGGTCATCGAGCAGGACTTCAAAGCCGGCGGCAGTCAGCTCGGCGTAGAGTTTGTCGGTCGCTTCACGAACCGCGTCTGTCTCGTAGCGCAGCGGGATCAGGGCGATCTGGAAAGGCGCCAGAGTGTCGTTCCAGATAATGCCGTTTTCGTCGCTGTTCTGTTCGATGGCGGCCGCAACCACGCGGGAAACGCCGATTCCGTAGCAGCCCATCGCCAGATTGACCGGCTTGCCGTTCTCACCCAGTACCTGGCATTTCATCGCTTCGCTGTACTTGGTGCCCAGCTGGAAGATGTGGCCGACTTCGATGCCGCGCTTGATTTCCAGCGTGCCTTTGCCGTCCGGGCTTGGATCGCCGGCCACCACATTACGCAGGTCGGCGACGGTCGGAACCGGCAGGTCGCGTTCCCAATTGACGCCGAAATAGTGCTTGTCATCGATGTTGGCACCGACGCTGAAGTCGCTCATCAGCTCGACAGAGCGGTCGATGATGCAGGGCAGCGGCAGATTCAGAGGGCCCAGTGAGCCTGCGCCTGCACCGATGGCATCACGCAGTTCGGTTTCGGACGCCATCACCAGTGGGCTGGCGACCTGTTCCTGCTGGCTGGCCTTGATTTCGTTGAGCTCATGATCGCCACGGATGATCAGTGCAATCAGCTTGCCTTCTTCGGCAGCATGGACCACCAGCGTCTTGACGGTCTTCTCGATCGGCAAGCCGAAGCCTTCGACCAGTTGGGCAATGGTCTTGGCGTTTGGCGTATCGATCAGGCGCAATTCTTCTGTAGCGGCCGGACGAGTCTTCTCGCGAGGCACCGCTTCGGCTTTTTCGATGTTGGCTGCGTAATCGGAGCCATCGCTGAACACGATATCGTCTTCGCCGGATTCGGCCAGCACGTGGAACTCGTGCGAGCCTGCGCCGCCAATCGAGCCGTTGTCAGCTTCGACCGGGCGAAACTTCAGGCCGAGGCGGCTAAAGATGTTGCTGTACGCCAGATGCATGCGGTCGTAGGTGATCTGCAGCGATGCGTGATCAGCGTGGAACGAATAGGCGTCTTTCATGACAAACTCGCGCCCACGCATGAGGCCGAAGCGTGGACGGATTTCGTCACGGAATTTGGTCTGGATCTGGTACATGTTGATTGGCAGCTGTTTATAGCTGTTGAGCTCATTGCGTGCCAGATCGGTAATGACTTCTTCGTGGGTAGGGCCCAGGCAGAACTCACGGTTGTGGCGATCAACCAGGCGCATCAGCTCCGGGCCGTATTGTTCCCAGCGGCCTGACTCTTGCCACAGCTCTGCGGGCTGAATGCCGGGCATCAGAATCTCGAGTGCGCCGGCGGCGTCCATTTCTTCACGGACAATGGCTTCGACCTTGCGCAGTACGCGCAGGCCCATGGGCAGCCAGGTATAGAGGCCGGATGCCAGTTTGCGGATCATGCCGGCACGCAGCATCAGCTGATGGCTGACCACGACCGCATCGGAAGGGGTTTCTTTCTGTGTGGCGAGCAAAAATTGACTGGTGCGCATGGTTGGCCGTTGTCGGTTGCTGAGACTGGATTTGACCTGGCATTGTACGGCGGTGTTCCGGTCGCGTACAGGGCGGGGCAGGCTTGCAGAGGATGGCACGGCGCTTTCTGGGCGCAACGAAAAAGCCCGGCATGAGCCGGGCTTCTTCTTAACGAGTGCTGAGCGGTGATTACAGGATCGAGATCGGGTAATCGACAATCAGGCGGAACTCGTTGACGTCGCCTTCGCCCTGATCGGCGTTGGCGCGGTGCCAAGCTTGACGGGCACGGAAGGAGAGATCCTTGGCCGGACCGGTTTGTACTACGTATTTGGCTTCAAGGTTGGTTTCGTGGTGCTCGCCGTCAGCACCGTACAGACCGGCGTAAGCGCTGCCAGCCGGTGTCTTGGTGCCGTCGATATCAGTACCCTTGATGTAGCGGGTCATGAAGCTCAGACCAGGAACGCCATATGGCGTCATGTTCAGGTCGTAGCGAGCCTGCCAGGATTTTTCACCCGGACCGTTGAAGTCGGAGTACTGGATCGAGTTGTTCAGGAAGATCGAGTCGCCACCGCGGTTGTTATCGCCAATACCGATGTAGTCGAACGGAGTGTCACCGTTGATTTTCTGGAACGCCAGGGTCACGGTATGAGCAGCAAGGAACGAGTAGGCTGCGGAACCGGAGAACGCGGTGTTGCTGATCGAGCCAGCTTTGGCGCTGCCTTCGTCAACGGTGCGATAAATGTTCGCATCGAATGCCAGAGACTGATCGCCGCCCAGTGGAAGGGCGTAGTTCACGTTACCGTAGTACTGATCCCAGATGTCTTCCAGCTTGGCTGCATAGAATGCAACGCCCAGGCTGTCGGTAATGGCATATTTGCCGCCAGCAAAGTCAGCGCTGTTCGCACGAACACCGGCGTAGTTTGCAAAGATGCTGCCGCTATGGCTTGTGTCGTCCTGGCTGGTGCCGGAGTAGAAGTGACCTGCTTCAACGTCCAGACCCTTGAGCTCACTGCTCTGCAGGCTGATACCGCTTGCAGTCTGCGGTAACAGGCGGGAGCCGCCTACTGCGAAGACCGGACTGGTCGGCTGCATGTCGCCCACTTTCAGTTCGGTTTTCGATACGCGGAATTTGACCGCGCCGCCAGCTTTGGCCTGAGTGTTTTCGTTGTTACCGGCCGAATCAGTCACCAGGTTGCCTGAACCCGAGTACTTGTCCGGGCCCCACAGTTTCACGCCAGCGTAGGCGAATGCCTCGACGCCGACACCGATGGTGCCTTGGGTGTAGCCGGTGCTGAAGTTGGCCCAGATACCCTGGGTCCAGTCGCGATCGTCATCAGCGCCTGCTTTCTTGTCACGGTTGTAATAGTAATTGCGCAACTTCAGGTCAAGCGTGCTGCCTTCAACGAAGCCCTTGGCATCAGCCTGATCGCTGACGAAAGGTGCCGCGGTTGCCATTTGGGCGCTGGCTGCAGTAACGGCCAGTGCGATTGCGCTCCACTTCATCACTCTCATCGTGATTGCTCCTTTGGTTTTTAGAAGATTTTCTGCCGTCCCACCTGTTTTTTTATCTGGGCGGCTCTTTCTATTTTTGTCGGCGGAATCTATATCACGCTGACTTTGGTTGCTATAGCTACAGCGTTATCCTTTCAGAATCTTTACGACGCAGTGCCAGATCAGTCCGTAGTGGCATTCTGTGCTTGATCAGAATCGATGATTATCGAGTCTGTTCAAGACATCCCCCAAGGTCGCCAGCCGTGTTTCCCTTGATTCTGTCACCCCTGTTTTCCGCCAGAGGTGGCGTGATCATATGGGTCATAAAGCAACAAGCGTGCACAAAGTTTCTGAAAATGAAAAAAATTTGTGAAAAATCAGAATCAGCATCGCTTTTTTGATTTATCTATCTGTTTTATATAGATATTTTGATTTTATGAAAATGCCTATAGTTTTTACCTTTCATGTGTGAATGCGGGATTGTCCGACAAAAACGTTACCCGGATCATCATCATTTGAGTAGAAAACGAATTCGTTGTGTTGCTGTCGCAACAGCAGTGTGTGTTTTTGGTGCAGTGCGTGCACGGTTCGCCTGAACCTGGAGCGTTGCTCTTTCTGGTGGTCATGGTGAGGCCGCGGTTGTTTCATTTTCATGTACCTGAAGCACACCATTCTCAGGCGGCCTCCCGACGGATGAGCTCATCCTGTCCCGTTGGCGACTTTTCCGGGCGTCAAATCGGTGCGATCAGTATCCTGCCGGGCTCATTCTGGTGCGCATGCGTGTGTGCAGGTGATGCGTCACGCGAACCCTAGTATCCTGCCGGTTTCGCAGCACCCTGCTACCGACAGGGCAGGTGCATTCACCTGGCAGTCAGGAGTTTTTATCGTGTTCGTTCTGGATTCTCGTCTTCAACAAGACACCTTGGCCATCGGCGACTTTCCGCTGTGCCGGTTGCTGCTCTCCAATGACAGTCACTATCCGTGGTTCATTCTGGTGCCGCGCCGGGCTGATATCTCTGAAGTGTTTCAGTTGAGCGCTGCAGATCAGTCGCAGTTATGGCAAGAGACCAGCACCTTGGCCAAAGTGCTGAAAGAGGTGTTCGATGCGGATAAAATCAACATTGCCGCTTTGGGCAATGTGGTCAGCCAGCTGCATATGCACGTGATCGTGCGCAAACGTGACGATGCTGCCTGGCCTGCGCCCGTGTGGGGCAAGCATGCTGCCAGTGCTTATACCGGCGAGCAGTTTTCGGCAATCTGTCGGCAGCTCAAGTCTGTGTTGACGAATGATTTTCGATTTGAGGAGGACCAATCATGAGCCTTGAAGAGCGAGTCATGGAACTGGAAAGCCGTATGGCCTTTCAGGACGATACGATCCAGGCGCTCAATGACGTGCTGGTACAGCAGCGGCGCGAGTTGGATCATCTGCAACTGCAGATGGCGGCGATGCTCCAGCGTCAGGAGGAAATGGGCAGCCAGTTCGAGACCTTCGAGGAAGATGCGCCGCCACCTCACTACTGATCTGCGGCCATAAAAAAACCGCGACTTTCGTTGGAAGTCGCGGTTTTTTGTTGCTTGAGACAATCAGCGGCGCGGCAGCGCTGCAATGACGTCTTCGGCCTGCAGGCCTTTGTCGCGGTTCATCACAGAAAACTCGACGCGTTGACCCTCTACCAGCACACGATGACCCTCACCGCGAATGGCACGAAAATGCACAAAAATATCGTCGCCGGAATCCCGAGAGATAAAACCAAAGCCCTTGGAGGTGTTGAACCATTTTACGGTGCCAGTATCACGATTTCCCATGTCGTGGTTTTGAGGTGCGGACGAGGGTGTGTAAGACCTGTAAAAGCTGACGCCCAGGTGCAGGGCGACAGCGACGATGGCAATGACCAGGCTCACCAGAATGGCGGGTTGACCTGCGATGCCAGGCAGAGGAACAAGCAAGGTCAGCGTTTGCACGATTACTGCAATGACAAGCAGGGCGCTGACCAGATTTTGCAGATTGTGACGTGGGCCTCGATTCCAGTAAGGAATTACCGGAGCGAGTATCAGGTTAAGCAGCCCGAGGAAGGCGAGGCAGATCGCATCAGGATTTTGCAGGTAGAGAGATGCTGCTTCACTACGCAGGCTGGGTATGAAAGAGAGCAACAGCGCTGCGGCTCCCGTTACCAGGTGGACGATTTTCAACATTTTAAAAAGCTCACATGCAAGAAGGATTACAAGAAATAGCGGGTAACGCCCGGTACGCTTCTGAACAAGATGAGGCGTGATGCACGAGCGCTGGGCCAGCCTATGCGCCAACGCTGAAAGGCAAATCGTCGGCGGCACGCGGTGTATTTAACAGCAAAGCCTGATCCTACTCAAATCAGCAATCGCTGACGCCCGTCGGGCCTGCCCGGCTCTGGCCTTGCATCGCCGTTCAATATGCCCACGGGGCCCGAAACAGAGCATCCAGGCAGGCTTTATCGGTGATTCTCCGGGGTGTGTACGAATGCGCTGCTGCGGCGATGGGGTGCAACGTTGCGGTTTTCTCGTGAATCACTGCCTGCACGCTGCATCGCTACAACGGAAAGCTGCGCCGGTCGGGTTCTCTTGATAGAGTAGTGGTCTTTACTGCTTTTCAATCCTCACTAAAAGGGCATGAAACATGGCAATCGATATCGGTATCAGTGAAGAGGATCGCAAATCGATCGTGGACGGTCTGTCGCATTTGCTGTCGGATACTTATGTGCTTTACCTCAAGACTCACAACTTTCACTGGAATGTCAGCGGGCCGATGTTTCGCACGCTGCACTTGATGTTTGAAGAACAGTACAACGAACTGGCACTGGCGGTCGACTCCATCGCCGAACGTATCCGTGCACTAGGCTTTCCGGCACCCGGTACTTATTCGACATATGCTCGGCTGTCTTCCATCAAGGAAGAAGAAGGCGTGCCAGGCGCTGAAGATATGATCAAAAGTCTGGTTCAGGGTCAAGAGGCTGTTGTCCGTACTGCTCGTAGTATCTTTCCTCTTCTGGATAAAGTGAGCGATGAGCCGACAGCTGATCTGCTGACGCAGCGTATGCAGGTTCATGAGAAAACTGCCTGGATGTTGCGTTCGATGCTCGAGTCGAAGTAACGACCCGTGGCGAGCGGCCTTCGGTGCCGCTCGCCTGCTTCTCGACTGTTTACTCGTTATACCTTTTCTGTATCGTCCCGGTCGTCACGGCTCTCGGGCCTCTCAAGGTTTAGCCATTGCCTGCCGCGCTGCACGCTGCCCGGCAGTTCCTCGTGCTCTTTCTCATTGTCCCTTCAGGGTTAAACGATATTCCGCTGATGGCTGTGGCCGTATCCTACAATTAAGGGGTATAGGGCCTGCTGGATATAAGATCTCGAATCCTGTTTTATACATCGGGACATTTATTTGTTTTTGAATATTTCTTTCGGTGTTTAAAATTCGATGATTCGAAGGTGACAGTTATGATGTTACGCGGTGTTGAGCGAGAGCTTAAGTTGTTGCATCGGGAGGTGGAAATACGCCACGACCCTTTTGTCGAGGATTTCAATATGACGCTGGCACAGCCTCACTCCAAATCCGTTCGGCTCAATGGTCTGGCCACTTGTCTGCGTCTGGAGAACGTGTACTGGAACATTCTTTCAGGTATCGCAACTTCCAATGAGTGCTCTGTTAATGCGGTATTGTCCTACATTGATCGGGAGGTTCACTTACGCTACGGGGGTGTAAAGAATTTCAGTGGTCTGATTCGTGTTGTGTGTGTTGCGCATCTGTTGAAGGGCGATCGCCTGGAAAATTCCCGCGTCTAGAATGGCCTTCATCCTCATTCCTGCAGGCCCGCTTCGGCGTGCCTGCGTTTCCCGGCGCGGCGCGAGTGAGCAGCTCGGCTGCGCAGGCGAGTCATGAACTTATCCGGGCGTGACGGGTTCGTTCGGCTGCACGGTGCCAATTAACTCTATATAATCCTCCGTCTTGCTAGCGGGCGTGACTCTGCGTGGGCCAGGGCTGGCTTTATTCAGCCTTGTGCCGGTGCCTTGTACCACTGAGCGCAAGCCAGGAGCGAAAGCGCCACCGAATTCGAATTACGAGAAGTGAAAACACCATCATGATGCGCAGCCATTATTGCGGCCAACTGAACGAGAGTCTGGAAGGCCAGGAAATCACCCTTTGCGGATGGGTCCACCGTCGTCGTGACCACGGAGGCGTTATCTTCCTCGATATTCGCGACCGTGAAGGCATGGCTCAAGTCGTGTTCGACCCCGATCGTGCCGACAGTTTCGCCGCCGCTGACCGCGTGCGCAGCGAGTACGTGGTCAAGGTAGTGGGCAAGGTTCGTGCTCGTCCGGCGGGTGCCGTGAACGCGAACATGGCGTCCGGCGCCATCGAGGTGCTGGGTTACGAGCTCGAAGTGCTGAACGAGTCCGAGACTCCGCCGTTCCCTCTGAATGAATACTCCGATGTAGGCGAGGAAACCCGTCTGCGTTATCGCTTCATCGATCTGCGTCGTCCGGAAATGGCCGAGAAGCTGCGTCTGCGTTCGCGCATCACTACCAGCATCCGTCGCTATCTGGATGACAACGGCTTCCTCGATGTCGAGACGCCGATCCTGACCCGCGCGACGCCAGAAGGTGCTCGTGACTATCTGGTTCCAAGCCGTACACACCCGGGCAGCTTCTTCGCCCTGCCGCAATCGCCTCAGTTGTTCAAGCAACTGCTGATGGTGGCTGGCTTCGACCGTTACTACCAGATCGCCAAGTGCTTCCGCGACGAAGACCTGCGTGCCGACCGCCAGCCGGAATTCACTCAGATCGACATCGAGACCAGTTTCCTCAATGAAGAGGACATCATCGGTCTGACCGAGAAGATGGTTCGCCAACTGTTCAAGGAAGTTCTGGACCTGGAGTTCGGTGACTTCCCGCACATGACCTTCGAAGAGGCCATGCGTCGCTACGGCTCCGACAAGCCAGACCTGCGCAACCCGCTGGAACTGGTGGACGTTGCCGATCAGCTCACCGGCGTTGAATTCAAAGTGTTCAGCGGCCCGGCCAACGATCCCAAGGGGCGCGTTGCCGCACTGCGTGTACCGGGCGCTGCCAGCATGGCGCGCAGCCAGATCGACGACTACACCAGGTTCGTCAGTATCTACGGTGCCAAAGGCCTGGCCTACATCAAGGTCAATGAGCGTGCGAAAGGGCCGGAAGGCTTGCAATCGCCGATCGTCAAGTTCATCCCGGAAGACAACCTGAATGTCATCCTCGATCGTGTGGGTGCGGTCGATGGCGATATCGTTTTCTTTGGTGCGGACAAGTTCAAGATCGTCAGCGAAGCGCTTGGCGCGCTGCGTATCAAGATCGGCAACGACCTCAAGCTGCATACCTGCGAATGGGCTCCGATGTGGGTCGTTGATTTCCCGATGTTCGAAGAAAACGACGACGGCAGCTTCACCGCACTGCATCACCCCTTCACGGCACCCAAGTGCACGCCTGAAGAGCTGGAAGCCAACCCGGCAACGGCGCTGTCCCGTGCCTACGATATGGTGCTCAACGGTACCGAGCTGGGCGGTGGTTCGATTCGTATTCACCGCAAGGAAATGCAACAGGCGGTCTTCCGTCTGCTGGGCATCGCCGAAGACGAGCAGCAGGAAAAATTCGGCTTCCTGCTCGATGCTCTGAAGTACGGTGCACCGCCGCACGGTGGTCTGGCGTTCGGCCTTGACCGTCTGGTCATGCTGATGACCGGAGCGCAGTCGATCCGTGAAGTAATCGCTTTCCCGAAAACCCAGAGCGCTGCCGATGTCATGACCCAGGCGCCTGGCGTTGTCGATGCCAAGGCGTTGCGAGAGCTGCACATCCGTCTGCGCGAGCAGCCAAAGGCCGAGTGATGCCGGGCAGGGCGTATTTCGATACGCCCTGCTTCTGCCCTTATTGAGTGAAGCTTTTTGCCCGATTGTTCAGGGCGAAAGGTGAAGGTGTTTCAAAAAGAATCTGGAGCGAAAAATGGCAGGTCATTCTAAGTGGGCGAACATCAAGCACCGCAAAGAGCGTCAGGATGCCAAGAAAGGCAAGATTTTCACCAAGTGGATTCGTGAACTGACCGTAGCTGCGCGTCAGGGCGGCGGCGATCCAGGTTCCAACCCGCGTCTGCGTCTGGCGCTGGACAAGGCGCTTGGTGCAAACATGACCCGTGACACCATTGATCGCGCAGTCGCGCGGGGCGTGGGGGCATCCGACGGTGACGATGTCGAGGAGCTGGGTTACGAGGGCTACGGCCCGGGCGGCGTGGCGATCATGGTCGAAACCATGACCGACAACCGTAATCGTACCGCCGCGGCTGTGCGCCATGCGTTCACCAAATGCGGCGGCAACCTGGGCACCGACGGCTCTGTTGCCTACCTGTTTGATCGCAAGGGCCAGATTTCCTTTGCAACTGGCGTCGATGAGGATTCCCTGATCGAAGCTGCCATGGACGCGGATGCCGATGATGTCGTGACCAACGAAGACGGTTCGATCGATGTCTTTACGTCGTTCTCCGGCTTCTACGCTGTGCGTAACGCACTTGAGGCGGCAGGTTTCAAGGCTGCCGATGCGGAAATCGTCATGTTGCCGACCACCAGTGCGGTGCTTGATCTGGAAACCGCTGAAAAGGTACTCAAGCTGATCGACATGCTTGAGGATCTGGATGACGTGCAGAACGTTTATTCAAATGCGGAAATCCCGGACGAAGTCATGGAGCAGTTGGGCTGATCGCCGACAGGTAACACCGAGTCAGAAGCCGGGGGAGCGACGCTGTGAGCATCACGCAGCTATCGGCCTCCGGCTTCTGCCTTTATGCTGCACCTATTGCTTTGCGTTACCTCCTCAAGCTGCAGGCGTTATGACTCTTATTCTTGGTATCGATCCCGGTTCGCGAATTACCGGCTATGGCGTGGTACGTGACACCGGTCGCGGTTGTGTCTACGTCGCTTCCGGGTGCATCCGTACCGGCAGCGGCGAATTGCACGAGCGTTTGCAGATCGTTTATCGCGGTGTGCGGGAGGTCATAAAGACCTACGGGCCCGTGACGATGGGCATCGAAAAGGTCTTCATGGCGCGTAACGCCGATTCTGCGCTGAAACTGGGGCAGGCCAGGGGCGCGGCCATCGTTGCGGGTGCCGAAGAGGCGCTGGAAATTGCCGAGTACACTGCAACTCAGGTCAAGCAGGCCGTTGCCGGGACCGGCGGTGCCAATAAAGAGCAAGTGATGATGATGGTCATGCACCTGCTCAAGCTGACCCAGAAACCGCAGATAGATGCCTCTGATGCCCTGGCCATTGCGCTGTGCCATGCGCACACACGTTCCAGCCTGATCCCCCACGGGTTGGGCACTGCGCGGAGCCGCGGCGGTCGGTTGCGCCTGTGACTGCATCATGAGTACGTACGGTTTTACGATGATTGTGTTCAATTTCTTCGCGCGAGCGACAGGCAACACGAAAGGATCTGAAACGTGATTGGACGTTTACGCGGCTCTCTTGCCGAAAAACAGCCTCCGCATCTGGTGCTGGATGTCAATGGTGTAGGCTACGAGCTGGAAGTGCCGATGACGACACTTTATCGGCTGCCGCATGTCGGCGAGACGGTGACATTGCACACCCACCTAGTGGTCCGCGAGGACGCGCATCTGCTCTATGGCTTCTACGAAAAGCGCGAGCGCGAGCTGTTTCGTGAGTTGATCCGACTGAACGGGGTGGGCCCCAAGCTGGCGCTGGCGTTGATGTCAGGTCTGGAGGTCGATGAGTTGGTGCGTTGTGTCCAGGCGCAGGACACGTCGGCGCTGACGCGAATTCCGGGCGTGGGCAAGAAAACTGCCGAACGCCTGCTGGTCGAGCTCAAGGATCGTTTCAAGGCCTGGGAGTCGTTGCCAGGCACTTTTACACTGGTTTCCAATGGCCCGAATCAGGCCGAGCCTGTGGCGTCGGCTGAGTCCGATGCGGTCAGTGCACTGATTTCGCTGGGCTACAAACCTCAGGAGGCAAGCAAGGCTGTCTCCGCGATCAAGGAAAAAGATTTGAGCAGTGCGGACCTGATTCGCCGCGCGTTGAAGGGGATGGGTTAAGTGATAGACGCCGACCGCCTGATAACCGCCGCTGGCGGCCGTGATCGTGATGAACAGATGGACCGTGCAATTCGGCCGCTGAGCCTTGCCGATTACATCGGCCAGCCGACAGTCCGCGAGCAGATGGAGTTGTTTATCCAGGCTGCCCGCGGTCGTAATGAGGCGCTGGATCACACATTGATCTTTGGCCCGCCCGGTCTGGGCAAGACCACGCTTGCCAATATCATCGCTCAGGAAATGGGCGTGTCGATCAAGAGCACCTCCGGCCCGGTGCTTGAACGCCCGGGTGATCTGGCGGCAATTCTCACCAACCTTGAACCCAACGATGTGCTGTTCATCGATGAGATTCATCGTCTGTCACCGATTGTCGAAGAAGTGCTGTATCCGGCCATGGAAGACTTCCAGCTCGACATCATGATCGGCGAAGGCCCGGCTGCGCGTTCGATCAAGCTTGATCTGCCGCCGTTTACACTGGTGGGTGCGACCACTCGCGCGGGCATGCTGACCAATCCGCTGCGCGACCGTTTCGGCATTGTTCAGCGGCTCGAGTTTTATAATATCGCCGATCTATCCACGATCGTGTCGCGCTCTGCGGGCATTCTGGGGCTGGTCATCGAGCCGCAAGGTGCTTTCGAGATCGCCAGACGCGCCCGTGGTACACCGCGTATCGCCAACCGTCTGTTGCGTCGGGTAAGGGATTTCGCCGAGGTGCGTGGTAATGGGCAGATCACCCGGCAGACCGCTGACAAGGCCCTCAACCTGCTGGACGTCGATGAGCACGGCTTCGATCATCAGGACCGGCGTCTGCTGCTGACCATGATCGAGAAGTTCGACGGTGGTCCGGTAGGTGTCGACAGCCTTGCGGCGGCCATCAGTGAGGAGCGTCATACAATCGAAGACGTGCTTGAGCCCTATTTGATCCAGCAAGGCTATATCATGCGCACGCCTCGCGGGCGTGTGGTTACCCGCCATGCGTATCTGCATTTCGGGTTGAATGTCCCTTCGAGGATGGGGGAGATACCGGTGCCGGACGATTTCGGTGACGAGCCTGTGGATTTATAGCAATGGTTTGCAATTTATTTGCGGTCGGCGTGGTCACATTGCCAGTCCCGCCGCCGATACCGGTAATAAGTGGCAAAACGTTGAAAAACAGTTGCCTGATCCGATTGGCAACCTGAGGAGTAAGCTCTAGAGTATGCGCGCGCAAAACGGGGTTCAGTCGTTCGCACATCGCTGTCGCGTTTATTACGAGGACACCGATGCCGGCGGCATCGTCTACTACGTCAATTATCTGAAATTCATGGAGCGGGCTCGTACCGAGCAACTACGGGAATTGGGCTTTGCCCAATCCGGAATGGCGCAGGAAAACCTTTTATTTGTCGTGCACTCCAGTGAGGCGCGTTATCACAAGCCTGCACGGCTGGATGACGAGCTGCTCGTCAGTGCAGCAGTAATCGAATTGAACCGTGTCAGCCTGCGCTATCAACAGCAGATCAGGCGGGCGTCGGATGCAACGCTGCTCTGTGAAGGGCAGTTCCTGGTGGCGTGTGTACGCGCCGATAGTTTTAAACCCCGGGCCATTCCCGAAGCTCTGCGAGCGGCCCTTGCCGACCAGAGCGGCGCGGGCATACATTCAGAGCAGGAGATAAAGCGTGGAAGCTAACGTCGTCGACCATTCCTCCATGTGGAGTTTGGTCAGCAATGCCAGCATTGTTGTTCAGTTGGTAATGCTGATTCTGGTGGCTGCTTCGGTCACTTCGTGGATCGTGATTTTTCAGCGCAGCAATATGCTGCGCGCAGGTCGGCGCGCACTGGACAGCTTTGAAGAGCGTTTCTGGTCGGGTATCGACCTGTCCAAGCTGTACCGGCAGGCGGGTAGCAATCCCGATCCCGACTCGGGCGTCGAACAGATCTTTCGTGCCGGTTTCAAGGAATTTTCCCGTCTGCGTCAGCAGTCCGGTGTCGATCCTGATGCGGTCATGGAAGGTGTGGCGCGCGCCATGCGGGTAGCTATTTCCCGCGAGGAAGAAAAGCTCGAAGCAGGTTTGCCGTATCTGGCGACCGTGGGATCTACCAGCCCGTATGTCGGCCTGTTCGGTACGGTCTGGGGGATCATGAACTCCTTCCGCGGTCTGGCGACTGCCCAGCAGGCAACGCTGGCCACCGTTGCACCGGGTATTGCCGAGGCGCTGATTGCAACGGCGATCGGCCTGTTCGCAGCCATTCCGGCCGTTATTGCCTATAACCGTTTCGCCGCGCGCAGTGAGACCTTGATCAGCCGTTACTACACGTTCGCTGACGAGTTCCAGGCCATCCTGCACCGTAAAGTGCACACCAGCGAAGAGTGAGCAGGTAATTCCCCATGGCTTTAATCGCTCGAGATCGTCGCAGAAAACGCAAGCCGGTCGCCGAAATGAACGTAGTGCCCTACATCGACGTGATGCTGGTGTTGCTCGTCATTTTCATGGTGACGGCTCCCATGATCAACCAGGGCGTGAAAGTCGACTTGCCCAAGGTCTCCAGCGAGGCTTTGCCGCAAGACAACAACAATCAGGTCCTGACCATTTCGATCAAGGCTGACAAGACCTATTACTGGAACCTTGGTAGCGAAGTCGATACCGACAAGCAGATGGACAAGGCAATGACCCTGCCGCAGCTGACTGCCGCAGTGACCAAGATCGTCGCTGCCGGTCGTGATGCAGGCAAGCAGACACAGGTGTTCATTCGTGGTGACAAGACCGTTGATTACGGCTCGGTCATGGGCACGATGGGCGGGCTGCAGAAGGCTGGGGTCGGGAATGTTGGCTTGATTACCGAGGCACCCTGATGCAGCCGATTCGAGAGCCGTCCGCCTCGGAGAGCTACTTCTGGCCCAGTGTCTGGGCCGTGGCATTGCATATTCTGATTTTCGGCATGCTGTTTGTCAGCTTTGCCATGACTCCGGATCTGCCCGAAGCCAAGCCTATCGTTCAGGCAACGCTCTATCAGCTCAAGTCCAAGAGCCAGGCCACTACCCAGACCAACCAGAAGATTGCCGGTGAGGCGAAGAAAACTGCTGCGCGACAGACTGAAGTCGAGCAGCTGGAGCAGAAGAAGATCGAGCAGCTTAAACAGGAAGCTGTAAAAGCTGCGGAACAAAAGAAAGAAGAGTCGGCTCAAAAAGCCGAAGAGCAAAAAGCTGCCGATGAAGCCAAAAAGGCCGAACAAAAAGCAGAAGAGGCCAAAAAGGCTGACGATGCCAAGAAAGCCGATGAAGCGAAGAAGGTGGCCGACGCCAAAAAGCTCGAGGAGAAGCAGCTGGCTGATATAGCCAAGAAGAAGGCTGAAGACGAGGCGAAGAAAAAAGCCGAAGAAGACGCCAAGAAAGCTGCTGCCGAGGAAGCCAAGAAACAGGCGGCTGATGAGGCCAAGAAAAAGGCCGCAGAAGACGCCAAGAAAAAGGCTGCCGAGGACGCGAAGAAAAAAGCCGCTGCAGATTCCGCCAAGAAGGCGCAGGAAGCAGCTCGCAAATCCGCCGAAGACAAGAAGGCGCAAGCACTGGCCGATTTGCTGTCCGATAAACCGGAACGGCAACAGGCTCTGGCTGACGAGCGGGGCGATGAAACGGCTGGCAGTTTCGATGACCTGATTCGTGTCAGGGCTTCCGAAGGCTGGAGTCGTCCACCATCGGCACGTAACAACATGTCGGTAACGTTGCAGATCGGGATGTTGCCGGACGGTACGATTGCTTCCGTATCGATTGCCAAATCCAGTGGTGACGGGCCGTTCGACAGCTCTGCGGTTGCTGCGGTGAAGAACATTGGACGTTTGACAGAAATGCAGGGTCTGAAGCCGGCTGACTTCGCTCCCTATCGTTCATTCAAGATGACATTCACACCTGGAGATCTAGCCTTGTGATCAACCTTTTTCGAGGACTGCTGGTCGTTCTCTGTTTCGCATCCGCAATGGTGTCGGCAGAAGAAAAGAACATTCTGGTCACCAGCGGCAGTGACCGCGCAGCACCGATTGCCGTTGTGCCATTCGGTTGGCAGGGCGGTAACGTGCTACCTGAAGACATGGCAGAAATCGTGAGCAACGATCTGCGCAACTCCGGCTATTACGCGCCGATTCCCAAGCAGAACATGATCAGCTTGCCGACCCAGGCCAGCGAAGTCATTTTCCGTGACTGGAAGGCGCTGGGTGCACAGTACGTCATGGTCGGCAACATTACGCCTGCCGGAGGGCGTCTGCAGATTCAGTACGCGCTGTTCAACGTGGCCACCGAGCAGCAGGTTCTGACCGGTAACGTGTCGGGTACCAACGATCAACTGCGCGACATGGCGCATTACATCGCCGACCAGTCGTTTGAGAAGCTCACCGGTATCAAGGGTGCGTTTTCGACCCGTATGCTCTACGTGACGGCCGAACGCTTCTCGGAGAACAACACGCGTTACACCCTGCAGCGCTCGGATTACGACGGTGCTCGCGCGGTAACCCTGTTGCAATCCCGTGAGCCAATCCTGTCGCCGCGCTTTGCCCCGGACGGTAAGCGCATTGCCTATGTCTCGTTCGAACAGAAGCGTCCACGCATTTTCGTTCAGCATATCGATACCGGTCGCCGCGAGCAGATCACCAACTTCGAAGGCCTGAACGGTGCACCTGCCTGGTCGCCGGATGGCAGCAAGCTGGCATTCGTTCTGTCCAAGGACGGTAACCCGGAAATCTATGTAATCAATCTGGCCTCGCGTCAATTGAGTCGCGTCACCAACGATTCTTCGATTGATACTGAACCTTTCTTCGGTAAGGACGGGTCTACGCTATACTTCACGTCGGACCGTGGCGGCAAGCCACAGATCTACAAGACAAACATTAATGGCGGCGGTGCCGAACGTGTAACGTTCGTGGGTAACTACAATGCCAACCCAAAATTGTCAGCCGATGAAAAGACGCTGGTAATGATTCACCGGCAGGACGGCTTCACTAATTTCAAGGTAGCAGTGCAGGATTTGGCCCGCGGTAGCGTAAAAATCCTCACAGATAGCAACCTTGATGAGTCGCCTACTGTTGCGCCCAACGGCACCATGGTAATCTACGCCACCCGCCAGCAGGGCCGGGGAGT